>CALNXP010000014.1:0-226421 GCA_942490555.1 uncultured beta proteobacterium
CAAATAGACCAGGCCGACGGTGAGGGTCATCACGATCACGAGCGCCAGATAGCGCTCTGGATCGCCAGCCGCGAGCGGTCCAAGGGCGGCTGCCATCATCATGCAGGTGGCTGCATCCGGACCCACCATCAGTTGCCGCGAGGAGCCGAACAAGGCATAGGCGAAGAGCGGAAAGATGGCCGCGTACATACCCATGACCGCGGGCACACCCGCCAAGTCCGCATAGGCAATACCGACGGGCAACGCCACGGCCGCCACCGACAGGCCCGCCCCGATGTCGCTGGGCAACCATGCGATCCGGTAATGCGAAAGATTGTCGACGCCCGGGGCTACACGACGGATGAAGCGACTGATTCGTCGCTGGTGTTCAACCTTGGCCAAATGCAAGCTCCGCTGTGATCCAGAGGGTTTTTTTTGAAAGTGCCAATCCGTCTGTTTCGGTCGTCGCGCACGCGGCAACGCCGAGCTCTGCGTCGGCCTCGCCTCTCCAACGCTTACTTTACCGTCGGCTCAGGTTTAAGGGAGTACGATACGACACACCAGCGGCGACACCAGCCCCTTGCTGCCCTCGAGCGCCAATGGCTGCAGCGTCAAACTGCTGTCGCCGCCGGCCAACCAACGCGCCCGCCCCGCCTGCCATCCCAGTGACGGAACCTTTCCACCTACGAAACGCCTGGCCAGCGCGTACCGGCCCCGGGCGTCGTGTCCGGGACGCGCCAGAACCGCGCACGGAGTACGCGAGTGCTCCAGTTCAACCGTCCCGCCGCGATGCCACTCTTGCCGCTGTAGTAGTCGACTTCGCCGTCGCCATTCACCGTGTCGAGCGCGACGCTGACGTGAGCAATCAGGTTCTTTATGACTCGGTGTCGGGAGAGCTACAGGTCATTATCTCCACCTGAAAGCCGCCCGGACTCGCTTCGGCCAGCGCGACCGGTTGCGGCTAGTGTCGGATGGCATCATCAACAGAATCTGTTTCTTCATGGATAATGCTCCTGGTCGACAAGGCGAGGAAGGTGAGACGATAGCCGCCTTGACTCGGTTCGCTGCCCGATTTGCACAGGACGCGGAGCAACATTGGGCGTTTACCAATGAATTGTTGTCGCGAAAAGCGCGGTCGTTGCCGAGTGACAGGCGAATGGGGCAGCCGCCGATAGCTTATCGGGCTGCGGGTCTTAGCAAATTGAAGGTATACGATATTCGCACGACGGTGGCGCGCTAACTGGGTTCAATTCTTGCACTTTGGCCCGGAGTGCCGAACAGACTCGGCGTTTGGAGGGTTTCTTCTCCGTTCAGATCGCCCGAAAAGCTTGTATGGAGGATGCGGCGGGCTGGAGTGCAAGATTTGTACATCGATTCCGCTTGGTGCCGCTCTTGACCCGGTTACACTCGCTGGGCCGATAACACGCAATTCAATCCTGAGACACGACGCATGCGAATCAAGACACTCGTCGCCGCGGCGCTGTTGGCGCTATCCGCCAACACGATGGCGGCAACCTTCGGGGACTATCAATCCGTCGGGTTCCTCAGCGACTACAGCAAGCTCAAGCAGAAGCCGGGCTCCGATGCCTACAGCTGGTCGGAGCCCGCCGCACAGATTGCCGCCTACGACAAGGTCATGGTCGATCGCATCAAGATCTACCTCAAACAGGATGCGCAGCGCGGTGAAATCGATCCGACCCGCATGAAGGCGCTCGCGGACTACTTCCACGACGCGATCGTCAAGCAGCTGCGCGGGCAATACCAAGTGGTGCGCGAGCCGGGACCGGGCGTTCTGCGGTTGCGGGTCGCGGTCACCGACTTGGTACCGAACAAGCCCGAGGCATCCGTCGTCACCTTGGCTGTCCCATTCGGAGGCGTTGCCGAGGCCGGCATCGGCGCCTTGGGCGGCGATGCGGGCAGCTCACCTTTCGTCGGCGAGGCGTCCGTCGAGATGGAGGCCTTGGACAGCAGCAGCAATCGTCAGGTGGCCGCCTTCATCGAGACCCGAGCCGCGAAGAAATACAACGTCGACTTGAGCGCGGGCGTCGGCAACGCGGTGAGCAAAGGCGTCGGTGGTTTCGCGGATTCGTTCAACACCTGGGCCTACACCAAGAAGGCCATGACCTATTGGGCGACGCGGATCGGCGATTGGCTCGACTCCGCTCGGTCGGCCGGCAATCACTGACAGCCGCGCCGTGGGAGCATTGCTTCGGACATGGACATGATGCGCGTTGCAACAGGGGCCAGGGCAAGCACCTTCCCATGACCGCGACAACGGCCCAAACCGCTGCCCCAACCGCTGCCGCAACCGGTGACCAAGACGCGGTCACCTTTGCGCTGAGCGGGAGCATCACGGCCTACACGGTCGGCCCGATCTGGGAAGAAGCGCTGGCGACCCTGACCCGCAACGCCGAGCGTCGCGTCGTCATCGATGCCTCGGACCTCAAGACCATCGACAATGCGGGCATTGCACTGCTGTTCGACCTCAAGCGGCATGCGAGGCCCTGGCGTGGCGCTGGAGATGGAGGTCACACCAGCATAGGTTCCACCATAGACCAGACCTTTGCCTTCCCTCGCAAGGTAGATGGTGCCGCCGGATGGGGCTATATCAACCTTAAAGGCATGCCGGATGCACCGACACTTGGCACCACTAAAGGAGAAATTCACCAATATCTGGAACGCGTTTGCGGTGGTGATGAATTCCGTCAGAATGCAGAAATGCGCAGTAAATTCTATACCCAGGCATGTGAGCTTGATGTCAGCAAAGTCACCTCAGCCGATGTCCATGAATTAATCACCCCCTCACGCGAACGGGCTCTGGCATTAAACAAGGCATACAAGATCATTGTAGCAGAACAAAGTTTTATCCAAGGTCGCGATGCAACAATCCAACCGGCAGTCAACGTGTATCAGCAAATCGATCAAAACGTCGAACCACTAAAGACGCAACACCGAACCAGCGGTGACATTCGTCTGCAATGGTAACTGCAGCCTTACCCCCAAACCAGCCTCATATAGGCTGGTTTTTTATGCCAAAAACCGCACTGGATTTTTCGTAGGTTTAGAGAAAAACACTATAACTCAACCACCTGGTTACGGCCCTGTTCTTTAGCCTGATATAAGGCGATGTCTGCCTGTTTTAACAGGTTATCGATATTGGCATCATTTTCCAGGGTGCGGCTGACGCAGCCTATGCTGACCGAAACATGCTCGACCGTGGCTGATTTGGCATGGGGAATATGCAATGCTTCCACATTCCGACATAGCTGTCTGGCAATGCGCAAAGCACCCTCGGCATCACATTCGGGTAACACCACAACAAATTCTTCACCCCCGTATCTGGCCACAAAATCACTGCTCCGGTTCAGGCTGGATTCCAGCACCTGGGCCACACTACGCAGACATTCATCGCCCGCGCCGTGCCCATAAAAATCATTAAACGCTTTAAAATGATCCACATCCACCATTAACAAGGCCAGCGGTTTACCACTACGGCTGGCGCGCTTAGCTTCATCCTGCAAGGTATTTTCCAAAGATTTACGATTCGGGATATCGGTCAGCCCATCCAGCATGGCCATACGTTCCAGACATTCGGCCTGGCACTTAAGACGAATATGTACCTTAATCCTGGCCAACACCAACGGAATTTCTATTGGCTTGGTAATATAATCCACCGCTCCCAACGCAAAGCCACGTTGCTGATCAACCACCTCGCCTTTGGCCGACACAAAAATAATCGGAATTCCCCACAATTCGGGCATTTTTTTAATCCGGGTACAGACTTCATAGCCATCCATTTCCGGCATCATAATATCCAGCAGCACCAGATCCGGTTTTTCCTCCCGCTGCAGCAGCTCCAGTGCTTTCGCTCCCCGGGTAGTCACCTGCAATTCATAATAGGGTGCCAACGCCTGCGCCATCACCTGAATATTGGCAGGCGTATCATCTACAATCAGAATCAGAGGTTTATTACGTGAATAACGCGCTGCCGGCATAACCATTCCT
This sequence comes from uncultured beta proteobacterium, assembly GCA_942490555.1. Taxonomy (GTDB): domain Bacteria; phylum Pseudomonadota; class Gammaproteobacteria; order Burkholderiales; family Gallionellaceae; genus Gallionella. Next base: position 3,985 of record CALNXP010000014.1, read on the forward strand.
TTTCTATTGCTCTAGAGACAATCCATATTTAGCCGCCAGCTGCTCGATCTGCTGGGTCGCCATAGAATAATCAAACTGCTCAATATACTGTTTCAATACGGGATAATACGGCTGCATTTCTTCCGTCAGCAACTGTTGCAATTGCTCCAATTGCTCGGGGGTAACAAACCCCGAACGCTTAAAGGTCGCTAATAACTGGGTTAACACCATACTCAGATCACCAGCATTGGCAAGTTCATAACCCACCGCTGGTGGCAACTGTGTGATCTGTGTAGCAGTCTGATGTAACAACTCGGTTAACTGCTGTATATCTTCGGCGGTCAAATCCATCGCTCGCGTCTCCAGCCGGACCGCCAGCGTATGCAACGCCAACGCACCCACCGATTCGGCCAATCCTTTTATCGTATGTAGCAAACGCGGCAATACGCTGGATTTCAGTTTCCCTTGCTCCTGTGCCAGCTGCTGCTGTGCCGATGTAAAATATTCCCCCGCATGCTGCACGGCCTGACGCAACAACTGCCAATCGTTTCCCATACGCTTTGCCGCATGATACAAATCAAAGCCGGGCAACTCAAAAGCCTGACCTTGCAGCTCGGACCATGGCTGCACCACCGAAGCCACCCAGCGTAATAACACCTCCACCAGGCTGGGCAAGTCAATTGGTTTGGCGACAAAGTCATTCATACCGGCATCCAGACAGGCTTGTTTGTCGGTAAGCATGGCCGCTGCCGTCATCGCAATAATCGGGGTTTGCCTGCAGTCGGCTTGTTGACGCATTAAGCGACAGGCCGTCAGCCCATCCATATGCGGCATTTGCAAGTCCATCAGCACCACATCAAAATGCTGCTCGCCGGTCAAATCCAGCGCCTGCTGCCCGTCATTGGCTACCGTCACCTGCAATCCCATTTTACGCAGCATATCTCTAGCAATTAACTGATTGGTCCAATTATCTTCCACCAGCAACACCTTGGCTTGATGGATTTGCTGTAAACGCTGTTGTGCCTGTTGCAGTTCACTGGCGGAGCCTCCGCTGGTTAAATGGTCCCGTTTGTTAATTAATAAATTAAACAGCTGTGAGGGCAATACCGGCTTATTCAGCACCCCATCCAACTCACCTTCAAAGCCCGCCTGCAGTTCCTGATCGGCATAAGCACTGATCATCAGCATCAACGCCTGGGCGTTATAATCGGGGCGACTTTGTTCCAATTGACGCAAACGGTGAATCAAAGCACGACCATCGATACCCGGCAAACGCCAATCCACCAGATATAATTGATAATCTGTAATCCCATCTCGTTTGACCACACTTAATGCCTGCTCGGCACTGTTAACCCAATCTACCCGACAGCCCCAGCCCTCCAGCATATTCACCAGCACCTGGGCTGACACCACCTGCTCTTCCACCAACAAAACATGCATTAACGCCAGCTCACTAAGCTGCGGCATATCCCTGTTTGCCGCCACCTGCAGCGGTAATGTAACGGTAAAACAGGCGCCTTGTCCCGGCTGACTGTTTACCTGTATTTCTCCCCCCATCATATCCAGCAGACGTTTGCAGATGGTCAACCCCAGGCCGCTGCCACCATACTGCCGGCTGGTAGAACTATCCGCCTGCTCAAACGCTTCAAACAAATGCGCTATCTGTGCGGCAGACATGCCAATACCACTATCTTTGACCGTCAATTGCAAACATACCTGCTGGCCTTTTTTATCCGCCAGTGCTAATGCCAGACGCACATATCCCTGACGGGTAAATTTAAGTGCATTACCCAACAGATTATTAATAATCTGTTTCAAGCGTAACGGATCGCCCTGTAAAACCGCTGGAATATCTGGAGCAACTTCAAAAACCAGCTCCAGCCCCTTTTCTTCGGCGGTAAATGAAAACAGGTTGGCACAATGCTCCAGCACCTCATCCAGCTCAAAAACAATGTTTTCCAGCGATAATTTACCGGCCTCGATTTTGGAATAGTCCAGAATATCATTTAATATCCCCAGTAATGAACGTGATGCCGCATTCAGCTTGAACAGATAATCACGCTGACGGGTATTCAGCTCGGTATCCAGTAATAACTGCGTCAGCCCCATCACCGCATTCATAGGAGTGCGAATTTCATGGCTCATATTCGCCAGAAAATCCGATTTGGTGCGACTTGCCTGCTCCGCATGGTTTTTAGCCTCCAGCAAGGCCTGCTGGGTCTGGCGTTGTTCGGTCAAGTCATAATTCATACCGATTAATTTAATCAGTTCCCCCTGCGGATTGCGGATGCAATGTGCGGCCGATTTAATAAAGTGCTCGCTGTCATCCTGCCAAACCACACGATACTCGGCATTAAATTCCTGAGCCCCCTGCTTAACCCGCAATAACTGTTGTCGCAATAATTTTTCATCGGCAGGATGTATACGCTCACACCAGAAAGCATAATAGTTTTGCCGCGAGTCCGGCGGTAGACCATGCAATTTACACATCACCGCATCCCAGTTGAGCAGATTCGTCTGCAGATCCCACTCCCAGACCCCGACAATCCCGGCCGAGGCGGCAGCTTTAAGCCTATCCCGGCTCTCACGCAACTCCCACTGCGCTTGATGGCGCTCGGTAATATTCTGTACCTGACCAATAAAATATAACGGCGGCCCCTCTGGATCTCTAACCAGCGCGACATTCAGCTCCACCCAGACAATCTGCCCATGTTTATGGAAATAACGTTTTTCCAGGGCATAACTGCCCCCATCGTCACTCAATGCCAACTCAAAGCAATGGGTTGTCGCCGAGTGGTCATCGGGATGGGTAATTTCCAATACCGCATGGCCTATCAGCTCCTCTTCCGAATACCCCACGATGCCACACAAGGCGGGATTCACATGCAGCCATTTCCCCTCAGGAGAAATCAGCGCGATACCAATCGGTGTATGCTCCATCGCCATATAAAAACGCAGCTCACTGGCCTTGAGTTGATCTTCCGCCTGCTTACGTACCGCCAGATCCCAGGCCAAATCGGCCAGTGTTTCCACCTGAGAGACATCCTGCGGCTGATAGGCGGTTGCCTTATTACCCACCCCGATAATGGCAACAATCATACCTTCGCGAAAAATAGGAATCGAAATAAAGCGCAACACCTCGGCATGCCCGGCCGGTAGGCCTTTCTTTTCTGCAGCGGCATAGTCATTACAGATAATGGCTTGACGCAATCGTACCGAATCGGCCCAGATACCAGCATCGTCTACATCATAATGCCTACCGACACCTTCGGCATGACAGTATTCGGCCGTGGTACGCGTCGACCAGGCCTGCAGTGTCAGCGTCTGCTGATCCGGCAACAGAAAATGGAAAAACCCTATCGGGCTATCGGTCAGATCACCGGCCTCATCCAGCGTTGCCACCAGCAGCTGATGCAAAGAAAACGCATACGATTTTTCAGAAAGACGTAAACGCGCCTCCAGCAAGGCCTGTGTCGCTTTACGTTCGGTAATATCATGACTGGAGGCCAGAATATAAAAGCCATCATCCAACCGAATACGACTCACGGTCACCTCTACATGCCGGATCTGACCATTTTCACAGCGATGCCGGCTTTCTACGGTTAACGGCACAATCAACGGCTGCTGCATCAGCTCTTGCCAATGTTCCGCGCTCATATCCACATCCCAATCCACCACATTCAGCGATTTTAAGATGTGATGAGAATAGCCCAAAAATGCGGCAAAACGGCGACTGAACAGCCTTAAATTGCCCTTCACATCCAGAACATGCAAAGCATCATTGCAGTTATCTAAAAACACCTGCAACGACAGCTGCTCCAGCGGCAGACTATCTAGCGTCTGCAAACACAGCAGTACATGCTGCCGATAGCGCCCCAGGGTAAAACGCAGGGTCTGATGAATACCATCAAAAGCGCAGGCAGTCAGCTCGACAGCCTCAACCGGCTCTCCCGCACACAGGGCAGACCATTGCCTATCGAATTGCCGGGTGATAATTTGCCGATAGTCGGCGTCCGGACAAAGCTGCAGCCATAACTGTTCCAGATTCTCCAAGGAGCCGCATTCACCATGCAACAGTTCTTCTAATGCCGCAGAGCAAGACAGCAGCCTTTGCTGTTTATCGACCAACAAATGAGGCAAAGGCAAGACATCCAGCCAGTCGTATTGCATTAATGCGCCCACTCCCCTTCTCCGTGCAGTAACAGAAAACGGCCGGCCACAACATCCCAGGCCGACTCCGAGTATAACCTGAGGGTTAGCTTATTCCACCCCCATACTGCATCACGATCACTGATCAAGATCAAGCACAAACCACTAAAAAGTGAGCGGCCGTATTGATCTTGATTAAAGGTATTACAATGTTTTATCAACCATCACAATATCTTCATCATCATCGCTGTCGACACAATTAAAGCCCAGCCGACTCATCATCTTAATCATCTTGGTATTATTTTTCAGCACCTCACCATGCATCTGTGCAATTTTATTGTTACGCGCCACATCCATTAATGCCACGGTCAGTTTTTGCCCCAGGCCTTTACCCTGATATTTATCGGCAATCACCACCGCAAATTCACAGGTATTTCCATCTGGATTCAGAATATAGCGCGCCACACCCAGCTCAACCTCTTCCCCCCCCTGATTAACCACCGCAACCAGAGCCATTTCACGACAATAATCCAACTGCGTAAAACGCACCAGCATGGTATCGGTCAGCTCACGCACACTGCTCATAAAGCGGAAATATTTTGATTCTTCAGACAGGTCGCGCACAAAGCGTTTCACCAGCTCGGCATCTTCCGGGCGAATCGGGCGAATGGTAATATCGGTCCCATCGGCCAGCTGCCACTGACTGAGCAAATGGCTGGGGTAAGGAGAAATCGCCATATGCGAGTAACGATCTGAGGTTGGCTGACGGTATTCAACAATCACCCGCGCATCGGCCGCCAGCGCACCGCTCTCATCCAGAATCAACGGATTGATATCCAGCTCCTGAATCAACGGCAGTTCACAAATCATATCCGAAACACAGAGCAGCAAATCTTCCAGTGCGCGAATATTTGCCGCTGGCATATGACGGAAGGCTTTCAACATCTTCGCAATTTTCGTTCCCCGAATCAGATCTTTGACCAGGAAGCGGTTTAACGGCGGTAAGGCAACCGCTCTATCGCCCATAATTTCTACCGTCGTCCCACCGGCACCAAAGGTAATCACCGGACCAAACACCGGGTCAGTAGTCACCCCTATCATCAGCTCACGACCATTGGGCTTTTGAATCATAGGCTCAATGGAAATACCATTAATACGCGCCTGCGGATTATAGTTTTTAACATTATCGATAATGTGCGGATAAGCCGCTCTCACCTCATGCGCATCGCGTAAGTTCAGTATCACCCCTCCGGCATCGCTCTTGTGGCTCACATCATGCGAATTAATCTTCATCGCCACCGGAAAGCCCATCTGCTGGGCAATCAACAATGCCTCATTCGGAGAATGCGCAATCATGGTCTGAGCAACCGGAATATTAAAGGTGGATAACAGTGCCTTGGATTCCATTTCCGTCAGCACCTTACGATGTTCCTGAATGGCACCTTCTAAAATCAGATTGGCACTCTTAATATTGGGCGCCCGGTATTCGGCCGTAGAATCCGGTAATTGACGTAATAACTTCTGATTCCGGTAATATGCCGATAGATGAGAAAACACCTCCACGGCCGGTTCCGGGGTACGGAAATGCGGCAAATGCGCTTTGGCAAAAACCTCGCGTGCCGAGGCCACCTGTTCATTCCCCATCCAGCAGGTCAACAAAGGCTTGTTATGGGTATTGGCCAGATCCACCAGTGCCTCAGCGGTCTCATGGGGCTTGGTCATCGCCTGCGGCGTCAAAATTGCCAGCACCCCGTCCACATTACTATCCTCCAGGCAGGCCTTGACGGCATGCTGATAACGATCCGCCTGTGCATCACCAATCACATCTACCGGATTGGCATGTGGCCAGTTAGGCGGCAGATGCTGATTCAGATAAGTAATGGTATCGCTGGACAACTCGGCGATATCCAACTCCAGGTCGGCAGCTCTATCGATTGCCATCACCCCCGGCCCGCCACCATTGGTTACAACCGCCAGACGACTGCCGGTAGGCTTAAAACCACACGACAAGGCCATCGCCGCGGTAAACAGCTGAGTTACCGACAATACGCGCACCCCACCGGCACGTCGTACCGCGGCATCAAACACATCATCGGCCCCCACCAGGGAGGCGGTGTGTGACATTGCCGCCTTGGAACCGGCGGCATGACGCCCCACTTTGACCAGAATCACCGGCTTGACCCGGGCAGCCGCTCGCAAGGCGCTCATAAAACTGCGCGCATTACGGATACCCTCGATATACATCAAAATACTCTGTGTGGCGACATCCGACACCAGATAATCCAGAATCTCACCAAAGTCGACATCGGTTGAGGAGCCCATGGAAACCACACTGGAAAAACCGACATCATTGCCCTTGGCCCAATCCAGAATAGCGGTACATAATGCGCCGGATTGAGAAACAAATGCGATATTTCCGGGGTTGGCACTGCCCTTATTAAAGGTGGCATTCAAACCGGTCGCCGGACGCATAATCCCCAGGCAGTTAGGACCAATCAAACGGATCTTGTGTTTGCGCGCATTTTCCAGCAATTGCTTTTCCAGCTTAATCCCTTCTTCACCTGCCTCACCAAAGCCGGCGGTAATAATTACCGCCGCCTTGACCCCATGCTGTCCGCAGGAATCGATAATTCCGGGCACCGTTTTAGGGGGGGTGGCAATCACCGCCAATTCAACATTGCCCGGGATATCGGCAATACTGGCATAAGCCTGCTGGCCCTGCACTTCGGGATTTTTGGGATTGATCGGATACAGTTTTCCCTGAAAATTTTCCAGCATATTGCTGAAAACAATCTGACCAATTGAATCTGTTCTGTCACTCGCACCAAAAACCGCTACAGATTTGGCCGAAAATAAGGTATTCAGATAATGCTCACTCATCTCTATTCCCCTCTCAATCCGTCGTTTTATTTGTGTATGATAATGATAACACCGTATTGAACATGGAAACCGCTATGCAAACCGCTTTTATCAGCCATCCCGCATGTCATAAACACAACGCAGGTGCAGACCACCCGGAAAACAACTGCCGTCTGGATGCCATTCAGGATTATCTGATTTTGCATGGTTTATTTGAACTACTGGATCTGCATGACGCACCTAGAATTAGCCAGAAACAGCTGTTAAAAGTACACCCCAGCGATTATCTGGATAATTTACACCAGCAGCTTCCCAGCTGTGGACATCATCCCATTGACTCTGACACCGTTATCAGCCCGGAAAGTCTTGACGCGGCGCTACATGCCGCGGGTGCCGGCATATTGGCGGTGGATCTGGTAATGCAGCAAAAGGCGAGTAATGCCTTTTGCTGCATCCGACCACCGGGACATCATGCCGGACGTCAACAAGCCATGGGATTCTGTCTGTTGAACAATATTGCGCTGGCAGCCAGCCATGCATTAAGCCAGTATCAATTACAGCGTATTGCCATCATTGACTTTGATGCACACCACGGCAATGGCACGGAAGAAATCTTTGCCGACAACGCGCAGGTGATGCTGTGTTCTCTCTTTCAACATCCATTCTACCCCTTTACCGGTACCGACAAGGTAAGGGACGGCATTATCAACATTCCTTTGGCCGCCTATAGCACCGGCAGGCAACTGCGAGAAGCCGCCCTGGAACACTGGCTGCCAGCACTACGCCGCTTTCAGCCAGAACTGTTATTACTTTCCGCCGGATTTGATGGCCACCAGGATGATGACATGACACAGTTATTATTTAATCACCACGACTATATCTGGCTGACTCGGGAAATCAAACAACTGGCCCGGCAAAGCGCCGCAGGCAGAATTGTCTCCATACTGGAAGGCGGCTACGACCTGGACGCACTGGCTCTCAGCGCTGGCGAGCATATCCGCGGTCTGATGGAATAATCCAGCGTATCAACCCACCCACAACAGCCTGCGGCTAAGACGGCAGCAGCTTATCGGTACGGTGGGCCATCTCAACATCCAGCGCATGCAACCCCTTGATCTTATGACTCCACCAAACGACCGTCAGCCGCCCATATTCCACAATCAGCTGCGGATGATGATTCACCGTTTCGGCCAATTGTGCCACTTGTTCGGCCAACTGCATGGCAGCAACAAAATCCTTTAGCGTATAGACACGCTGTAATTTATCGATATCTTCATCCAGCCATTGCCAGCCCGGCAGACCATTCAATGCCTGTTCAATTTGTGCCGTATCCAGTTTTTCGGCATCCACCCGGCAAGCCTCACATTGATGTTCCGTCATTATTTTCTCCCCGTCGTTATTCGGTGAATCAAGCCCATGTTGTCGCATTATGCATAGATTTTTTGCCAATTCACAGCCGTTATTATTGAAATTCAACAGATGATAACCATATTAGCCAGATATCCCACTTAACACCTAAGGTAACCCTATGAATGATGAAGCCGCCGGCGCCAGTAGCATGCTGGGCCTGAGCATGCACCACAAACGTTTTAAGCTTCACAGCGAACTGCATGCCGGTGCTGCCGAATTTCTTGAAGCCCCCACTCAGATATCGAATATTGCCGTCTTACTGGACAGCGATCAAGCCGAGCGTGAACGCACCTTAATTACTCAGCTATGCGAACGCTTTGGCGCTGCCGCTCCTGGAGAACATGCTGCGCACTTCAGTGCCGACATGGGTATTTTCCGTTTTAACTGGGAACGCCATACCGATTATTCAACCTATAGCTTCTATCACTGCGCGCCGTTTGACAAACCATTTGATGATCCGGCAATCAATCGTGTACCTAAAGACTGGCTGGCCCAACTGCCTGGAGAAGTCATTTCGGCCACACATATTGCACTGGAAAATAAAAGCAAACCCATGCGTACCTTACAGGAACTGTCGGTACTGTTTGCATCCAACACCATCAGCGGCGCCGAAGTAGCGGCCGGTGCAGCCGTCGCCTGTACCGACAATCAAATTCATGCCGATGGTTTCAGCCGCATTCTGATTCACGATGTTAACCTGCGCCCTCGTCAGGCCGGCCGCCTGGTAAAACGCCTGCTGGATATTGAAATTTACCGCATACTGGCCATGCTGCCGGTACCGACCATGCGTGCGCATATTCCACAACTGGCGGATTTTGACGAGCGTCTGGCCGACCTAATAGAAACGCACCACACACTTAGCGGTGTCGAAGATGAGCAAAAGCTGGTCGAAGAACTCACCCAGCTGGCCGCAGAAATTGAGCGAATTTTATCCAGAACCAGCCAACGCTTTAATGCGTCATCCATGTATTATGAAATCGTTAAACTACGCATTTCCGAGCTGCGTGAAAAACGCATACAAGGCTTACAAATGTTCCGTGAATTTATGGAACAACGTCTGTCGTCTGCCATGGGCACCTGCCAACTGGTCAACAGCAAACTGGAAACCTTATCCACTCGGGTTCAGCGCGCCTCCTCATTATTGAGCACCCGGGTTGAAATTTCCATGGAAAAGCAAAGCCGTGATCTGCTGAAATCCATGGATAAGCGCGCCCATCTACAACTTAGACTGCAAGAAACCGTAGAAGGCCTGTCCATTGTGGTATTAAGCTACTACCTGCTGGGATTAACCGGCTATGGATTCAAAGCATTAAAAGCCGCCGGCCTGGGCATTAATGCCGAACTGGCCACCGGTCTGGCCATCCCCATTGTGGTTGCCATTGTCTATATGATACTGCGCCGTATCAAACAATCGGTACATCAGGCATTGCATTAAGCCGCTAACACTATCTCCCGGCCGCCGCTATTCAGGTGGCCAACAGGTGGAAGCTGTGAATGACAATGTGGACGCGTTTGCAACTTCCTATACCCATCAAGTGGCGATTGAGGCCTATATGGGGTGTACCTATCCCGAGCTCGGTACGCTGAAATCACGCGATGACACCCGCAAAGCGACCTGGTATGACGGGCAGGCAATCACGAAAGCGGCTGAAATAATCAAGAGGGGGCAAGGTATGGAAATCGTATTGGATCAGGACGATAAAAAACGATCGCTAAAGTGGCTGGAGTGGGCCGGTTGCGCCACGGGTGTCTTGGGGGCGTTGCTATTAGCATTAAATAACCGTTATTCCGGCTGGGGCTTCGCGCTGTTCTTACTGTCGAATGTGTTTTGGATTGCGTTTGGCCTGCGGACGCGCACACATAGCCTGGTGACTATGCAGATGGCCTTCACCGCGACCAGCCTCATCGGTATTTACCAGTGGCTTGTTTAGTCGAATGGCCGACGTTATGATTCTTCTCCGTTGGGAAAATTCCAAACGTGTTTATGAGATACGGATTGAATACGATTTGTTCGGTCACTTGGTTATCGGGGCAACTCACGATTAGGACGCTCCGTTGGGTCTAAAACTCCGTTAGCTCATCGGGGAAAAACGAAGCATCCCCCAAAGTGATCATTCTGAACCTCGATCTATAAAAATCAACTGGTTACAATTTTTATAAAAAACGCCTTACTTTGTCTATGTAATCGTAATGTCGCAGTTTATAGACAAAAAATGTTAAGAATCGTCACTTTTGTCATTTCTTCATCTGAACCCCTACAGAAAATTACAGCTTGAAGGAAAACCTATATATTATGGATTATATGATCTATACCCAAAGATATAGACACTAAAAACTATACCTACCGCTCATGCCTAACAACGAACCTCCCATGCCCAAAAGGGCAAAACATGCCCTTTAGTACAATACCCATCTGAAATTAGCTTTGGTTGAATAGCTCCCCAAACACGTTTGAAATTGTTGGTCAGTCCAAGGACTCAATAAAAACAGGGGAGCAATATGAGACGAGCATTCACACCAAGCGATAAAAATGCGCCTTCAATGCAACCGCAAAGGTTGCTCAAGCTCACCGTTTGTTGGTTGGCTGTTGGTCTATCTCCTATTGCATTTGCCGATCAATGGTCGGATATGCTGAATAAAAATTATTACAACTTGGTTTACGCAGAACAGGCCGTTGAAAAGCTCAAGCAACAATATCCTGACGCAACGATTACAATTGAAGAGCAGCTTGGAAAAATTCCAGGATATAGGGCGAGTGGCATCTGGAACTGGCATAACTATTATATTTATGGTGGATTACCTCGCGAACACACCATCACTCTATTTACCACTGAGTATCCAACACCCGAGCAATACAACGCGTTAATGGATAAGATGATTGCTCAAAAAATGCGGATTTATACGTCTGCTTTTGGACGAATTTACATTTTTGACACCGTTCTTCTAAACAATAGGCCAAACTTTAAAACCCCACCGGAGCCGTTTACTTTTGGCAGTGGATTTAAGTATTACCATTACATGCAATCAACCCGAGAGCCCAGTAGCAATGGCAGCACGCGTATCAGCTATGCCTACTGGGGAAATGCAGGTGTCGGTGTTAGCCAAAGACAAATATCAGTTTATAAAATCCTAGCCCCTGGCATTGCGTCTGATGCACTGTTTGACACTGAAAAATCCAACACCGGCATGGTCTGCGCCCAATCTGCTGCGGGTACGAATCCTTGTAATGCCGGCACCGGCCATAAATTCCAACGCGAAGTCGATTATGTCGGTACCGGTCCGTTCCCGTTATCCTTAGTCCGCGTTTATAACAGCGGTGGCACCACGCCGGAGGTGGTGGAGGCTACGCATTGGGGCGCGCATTGGAATGCGGGGCTGGATAGAGCGATGGTGGTGAGTGATGCGAGCACGGTATCGGTACGCCGGGCGGATGCCAAGGAGTTTACCTTCCGTCTGGTGGATGGGGTATGGACCGGTGATGGTGATGTGGTGGGACGCTTAAGTGGGGATGCCGTCTCGGACTGGATCTACACCAATGCCGCTGATGAGGTGGAACGTTATAACAGCCGTGGTCAGTTAGAATCGGTAACCAATAGCGCCGGACTCAGCCAAACCTTAACTTATGATGCTCAAGGCCATTTAGAAACGGTGAGTGATCCGTTTGGCCGCACGTTAACCTTTTATTATGACGCGCAGGATCGTGTTCGCGAGGTGATTGATCCGGCCGGTAGTAGCTTTGTTTACACGTATGATGCCGATAACAACCTGGCCTCGGTCACCTATCCCGATGGCGGTGTGCGCGAGTATGTGTACGGTGAAGCTGGGTTGGTGTCGGAGAGTCCAGCCAGTGGTGTGCGTTACACCCACAGCTTAACCGGGATGATCGATAATGGGGTACGTTATGCCAGCTGGGCCTATGATGCGGATGGTCGGGCGATTTTGTCGGAGCATGGAGCGATAGATAGCGAGATTGATCGCGTGGAAATGGTCTATAACGAACCCGATGCCGAGGGCAACCGCGTGACCCAGGTGACCGATGTGTTGGGCGTAACCCGTGATTACACTTTTAGTACCGTGCAGGGTATGGTACGCAATACCGGTATTGAGGGCGAACCCTGTCTCGGTTGTACCGCCAGCTATGGTTATGATGACAATGCCAATATCATTAGCCGCACCGACTTTAACGGTAACACCACCTGCATTCACTATAACGCGCGTAATTTACCCATTATTCGCCTGGAAGGGTTAGCACCGGGCAATAGCTGCCCTGCCGATTTAGCCAGCTATACGCCATCAGGTAACACCGAACGTTTGATCCGCACCCGTTGGCATGCCGATTACCGCTTACCCACCGAAGTGGCCGCGCCGTTACAGCGCACGGTGATGCAGTACGATGCCCAAGGCAATCTCAACACCCTGACTCAGATGGCGACTGCGGATAACAACGGCAGCCAAGGCTTTAATGCCGGCCAAGTGGGTGAACCGCGCCGCGTCAGCTTTGCCTATAACGACCACGGCCAAGTGATTCAACGCGATGGACCGCGTAGTGATGTGATGGATGTGACCGATTACCGCTATCAAGATGGTGTCTTAGTCAACGTCATTAACGCCCTCGGTCATGAAAGCCAACTTAGTGATTACGATGCGCATGGTCGCCCCGGCAAGCTGATCGACGCCAATGGCCGCATCACCGTGCTGGGCTATGATGCCCGCGGCCGTTTAGCCCATAGCAGCACCGGCAGCGAAACCAATCATTACCGCTATGATGCCAACGGCAACTTGCAACAGGTGAGCTATGCTAATGGCGCGGTGTTTAGTTACGGCTATGATGATGCGCATCGTTTAGTGCGCATTGAAGACGGTGAAGGCAACTGGATACGCTATACCTTAGACCCTGCCGGTAATCGCACCGCCGAAACCGTGTACGACCGCGGTAGCAATGTGGTGTACCAACACCGTCGCGAATTCGACACCTTAAACCGCTTGTGGAAAGACATCGGCGCTTACAACCAAACCACCGTCTATAGCTATGACCATGTCGGTAACGTGACTCAAGTGAGCGATGCCGCCGGTAGCAGTGTTAATCAATACGATGCGTTGAACCGCTTGATCCGCCATACTGCGGCCGATAACGGGGTGTCGGATTACGATTATGATGGGCAAGATCAATTAATCTCGGTCAGTGATCCGCGTCAATTGGTGACCGCCTATGTGCGTGATGGTTTAGGCCGCTTAAGCCAGACCACCAGCCCCGATACCGGTATCAGCACCCAACAACAAGATGCCGCCGGAAATGTGCTGCAACACACCGATGCCAAAGGCCAGGTGGTGCGTTATCAGTACGATGCGCTCAACCGGGTAACCCAGATCAGTTATGACCAGGACAGCCAGTTAAATGTGGTGTATGAATACGACCAAGGCAATAACGCCCTGGGCCGCTTGAGCCGCATGCAAGACCATACCGGTTCAACTGCCTATTTTTACAACGACCAAGGTCGCTTGGTAATGGAACAGCGCACGGTGTTGGGTCTGAGCTATCGCCTTGCGTATCAATACGATGCGCAAGGCCGCTTGACCGGCTATCAATATCCGTCCGGGCGTTGGGTTAACTATGACTATGACGGGATAGGCCGTGTGGTACAGGTGCGCACCACAGTGAATGACCAAGAGAAAGTGATTGCCAGCGACATTCAGTACCAACCCTTTGGCGGCTTGCGCAGCCTGGTGTTTGGTAACGGTCAGCTGTATCAACGCGACTACGATGCCGATGGCCGAATCAGCGGTTATAGCTTCAACCAACAACCGGTGAGCCTGAGTTATGACCTGGCCGGACGCTTGGATACCCTGACCCACGGCAGCCTGACCGCCGATTATGATTACGACAGCATGGGCCGGTTAACCGGCATGCAACTGGGCAGTGCTTTGCAAGGCTTTGATTATGACCAAGTGGGCAACCGCTTAAGCCATAGCAACGGCAGCCTGATCGATTATTACACCCCGGCCGATAGCAGCAACCAACTCGCCAGCCTGCAACAAGGCGATCAACCCGCCACGCCTTTCCAATACGATGCCAACGGCGCCACCTTGCAAGATGCCAAGCACCAATACAGCTATGACGCACGCGGGCGCTTAATTGAGGTGGAAACTGACAACACCATCATTAACTACACCTTAAACGCCCAAGGCCAGCGGGTACGCAAGCAGGTTTCCAGCAGCGGGGAAGAAACGCTCTTCCACTACAACGCCAGCGGTCAGCTGATTGCCGAGGGGCCGCCCAACAGCGATGCATTCGACAAAGAGTACCTATACCTGGGTAACCTGCCCCTGGCTGTGTTGAAACCTTAAAGAGGGACGGACGATGAAAACAACAAACGCCATCACACGTTGCAACGCCCACGCCCTGACCAACACCCGGCATCCATTGTATTTTTTAATGCTGCTGCTCATCCTGTGCCTGCCGGCCATCTCGTTTGCCGGCAAGGATGATAACAACGGCAAGAACCCGTACAAAGACGGCCCCGGTGCGCCAATGTTTACCGAAGGCGATGCGGCCTACAACGGGCAAAGCAACGCCCAACAAAACGTCACCGCCAATGCGCCCGATAAGGTGGTGGAGAAATTCATCAGCAAGGTCAACCAGCCCCCCACCATTCAATGGCAAACGGCCCAACACACCGTGATCACCGCCCCGGCCACCTTTAATTTGCAAGTGCATGCTTACGACAGCGACACCGGCATTGCCCAGGTGGAATACGTCGCCGACGGCCAATCCATTGGCGTGAGCACCGAAAGCCCTTATGGCTTTCAATGGGCGAATGTTGCCCCCGGCACCTACGGCATTGTTGCCAAGGTCACCGATACCTTAGGCATGAGTGCCAGTACCGAAAACCTGGTGATCATTTCTAACGATCCGCCACAAACCAACCTGATGCTGCCGCTGGCGAATCAGGAATTTGAATTTGGCGAAGACGTAACCTTGCAAGCCAGCGCCTACGATAGCGATGGCACCATTCAACAGGTCGAGTTCTTCCAAAACGGCCTGCTCATCGGCGGCACCAACCAAAGCCCCTACACCCTCACCTGGCAACAACCCGAGGTGGGCGAATACCAACTCACCGCGCTGGCCACCGACAACCACGGCGCCGCTACCTATTCCGACACCGTCACCATCAAAGTGCTGGATAACGAACAAGTGTTCTACATCCACACCGACCACCTCAACACCCCCCGCGTACTCACCGACGACAACGGCGACGAACGCTGGCGTTGGGACAACACCGACCCATTCGGCAACAACCCCGCCAACGAAAGCCCGGCCGGCAAAGCCCCATTAGAATTTAACCTGAGATTCCCAGGTCAATACTACGACAAAGAAAGTGGATTGCATTACAACTACTTCCGGGACTATGATCCTAAGACCGGGCGGTATATCACCTCTGATCCAATAGGTTTGGCGGGTGGACTCAATACCTATGGGTATGTGTATGGAAATCCGCTGAGTTGGTTTGACTCTTTAGGATTGTCGGCCGAACGTGATGTTGCAAAGCAAGCGTTGAAAAATGCTTTAGGAAAAGCATTTCGAGGCATGGATAGTTGTCAAGCATCAATTATTACATCTGTTGCATCTGGTAATTTTGCACTTCTTGAAACAGCACTAAACTGCGTACACGTTCCAGCCAAAAGTGTAGAGAAGCTAAAATCATTATGCAAAGACAATGCAATGAAGGAAGCTTCAAAAATTGCAGAAAAATACGACTTATTCGAGTGTGATAGTTGTGCTAATGAAATTGCTAGTTCACTTAAATCAAAAGGTATTAAAGGGAAGGTTCTAGAGTTAGATGCTGGTGGCCCGATTAATGTTTGGCATGATGGCCTTGGTACAAATATTTCTACAAACGGCCGACATTGGGCTGTAGAAGTTGACGGAATGATTATTGATAATATTCACAAGCAAGGAATCCCTAAAGCACAATGGAAAGAACAATTTCATACTATTTATGGGGATATTAATTCTTTTAATATTATAGAGTCTAAATTTTAAAGGTTGCACTAAGTATATGTTATTGAATGATTTGTTATGTGAAATAGAAAAGAGGCCAAGTATGTATTTAGCTTCGCCATCAATTAATTATTTGCATGTATTTCTTAATGGGTACTTTTTGGGGCAAGGTAAAGAAAATTCAAGCGAAGGTTTAAATGAACTAATGCTATTTCAAGACTGGCTTGCGCGACAAAAAAGCATTACGACAAATCAAAATTGGGCACAAATAGTCCTTTTTTGTTCTTGTAATGAATATGAGGCCTTTAAAAACTTTTTCAGTTTATATAGCTTGTTTAAGCATAGTCAGCGTAGGGCGGAATAGCAGTTTCACCGCGTATTCCGCCGCATGTCTTAAAAATAATTATCGGGGTCAGTATCGCTTTACTTCCTCTTTAGCTGCCCAATCTACCGATTGCAGGTGTTACCTACCTGGCCCGCGCCTGCAGTTGCCTCTTGGTTAAAAACGCATCCAATAAGGTTTTAACCGTCTTTCATCACCCCAACACCATCGTTCCAGAATAAATTTTCTGGAACGATGTCCCAAGTAATTTAAGCAGTCGTTGGTGCTGATTTTTTATGTTTAAAATCATTACTGTATTCTGTTTCACGGTTAGCTCGTGTATGCCACTGAAACTTTGAAATATCCACCGCGCGCTGGGAGTGGATGTCGGTTTTCCTTTTTGGTCAGGATAGGTTTCATTGGCTTGTTTAAGTACAGAGCGAATTTGATGCTCCAGCGTTGCATAGATTAATAAGCTGAGTGTCATCACCATTAGCAAAGCCATAATGCGCTTGGGTTTCTTCAAATACAGCGTTGATGCCAAAAACTGGGGATCTTTTAAAAAACGGAAGCCTCGCTCAACCTTTTGCTGATCCTGCTTATAGCGGCGTTTTAATGCTTCTTCATTAAGCGCTTTATCGTCCATTTGATTGGTCGCCAAAATATAGCAGCTTTTACGCCGAACCTTCATTTCCCGTTGCGCGATGAGACTCGCCGCTTGTCCGGTGATTTGCCAAACAAAAAAGTCAGGTTCAGCATGTTTAGCGGGGCGTCCTTTTTGATTGAATCGCGGCTGCTTACTTAGCTCAGCCTCATGGATTTCCGTTAATTTTAGTTTCTTTTTTAGCATAATCAAGGCCTTGTTAGCATCCGCCTCACAAGCAAACTCTTGTTTACACAAAGACTTAAATTGCTTCAATTCTTGATCGCTGGTTTTAGCACATTGCTTGTTGACTGTTTTGACGGCGCGTGAATACGCTTCGGGTGAATACGTGATCAACCAGCGTTGTTTAATACCGGCATAGCTTACACAGACAGAACAACTCGCTTCTTCGGTAAGGTTTTGCATGAGTTCTTCACCTACCTGCTCAATCATATATTGAGCATCTTCCAGGGTTTCTGGTACGCGACTAATCCAGAATATGTCGGTCATCTTGCCCAGACTTTCTGCGGTATATAGGGCGCTATCTCCAACGATATATTCAACATCCAAATGCGTTTGTAGTTGCTTGATGTGTGTATCAATAGCTTCGCTAAAGCTTGTTTTATCATTGCTATTACCACTGAGCGCTTGCATCATCAAAGGAATTCCCGCCTGGTTTTCAACAATCAGCTCCAAACCCACTTGGTTAAGATCCGGACGATGATCCCGGCTATAGCCTTTGGTGATTTGAACCAAGCCTTCCGTTGATTCCGAGCCGCTGTTATAGTCACCATCCACATGGAAACTGGTGCTATCTATATGAGTGCTTGAGCAGGATAAGCCAAGTTGTTTAACGGCATGAGTAGAAAGTGCTGCATACAGTTGTGTTTCTCCAAACTCATGAATGACATCAAGGCTTCGCCCAAGCAAATTCTGATTAATATCACTGGCCGTTATGCCTTGACCCATTAAGCGCTCAACGGGTTTGTCTTCAAAAAAGGCAGGCATCAAATATAGCGTATGATTGGCGAATCCCAACCCATTGATAACCATGGCTTTAATTGCCTGACCTACGGATACATTTCGACTCGTACGGTCTTGAATAATAAGGCTGTCAATTAATTCAACCAGCCCAAGCTCATCAAACTGAGCAGCCACTAAGCCGAGATGATCCAGATTTCTCGTTTGGTAGTTGGCTTCGTTCATGGCATTGGCAACAGTGTTTGTATTCATCGGCTTGTATCCTTTTTATCAACCAGATGAATATTACCGCGCTACTCGATTATTGCATTAGATTGTTTAATTATTTAAAAGAACGTAGGGGGTGATGAAAGACGGTGATAAGATGACTACTTGCGATATTTGCCACTAGTGGGTAAATAGCCTGCCCGATATAGTACCCGCCCCTTATCAGCCAGGTATAACACCCGGTGCGCCTCATCTACGGTAGGAAACTCATAACAGGCCAACTGTTCCAGCAGCACACTATGCGGTATTTGATGGTGACGATTACGATTACCGGCAGCAAACGCAGCCATTGGCATCACAAACACCACCAAGGTCACCAGCGCATGATAGTCCCGCCCCAGATCACAGACAATCTTACGAAAATCATAACGCAAATTGGTCGCATCCCAGACCACATCCTGTTGTTGGCGCAAAGCGGCTTTCAACCGCTGTTTAGCCAGCTGCAAAATACGCCCCAGATTACGCTGATCTGCCCGATTCCCATTCACCTCTTCACGCAACATATCCAGCGAAATCAACACCGCCTGCGGACAGTCACGTGCAATCCAACTGGACTTACCTGCCCCGCTTGGTCCACATAACACGGTTAACCGGCTATGACGGTTTTTATGCTGATAATGCCGTGCCAACGCCTCCTGCGGTAGCGCAATCAGCCCCTGTTCGATATCGTATAAGGCATTGGCATGCAAATACGCGGCCGCTGCTGGCGACTCCGCAGAAAATGCATGTTGCAACTCCGAATACACCTGATGCGGTTGTTGCCATACCCGATATTCCTCGGCAAACAGGCAAAACTGCTCCAGATAATCCAGTTGCGTCTCCAGGTCGGGACAAATGCGACCCCGCATATCGGCCACTTCCAGCCAATACAGCAGTTCTACATCCGCCCGACGTGACAGTGCCAGATAGTCACGTCGCTCACGATTTTTAACCACCAGTAACTTAGGCATCTGATGTTCGCCCACCAGCCCCAGCACCCGATAAATCACCTCAAACGACAGTGGCAACTCCATCAGACGGAACGTCAGATAGGAGCGTCCTTCCGCCTCATGGCGCGGACTGACCAACCGCAATACCCCGCGAATTTCCAACTCACGCGTTTGCACCACCTTGCCGACATCATGCAGCAAGGCTCCCAGAATCAGCGCCTGACGTGCCTCACCCTGAATATGGCGGGCCGGACCACGTAACAACGCATATAACTGCTGCAACACCATACCGGTATGAATATACACATCCCCTTCGGCATGCCATTGTTTATCCTGTGCCACCCCAACCAGATCATGCAAGCGAGGAATTATCCCGCCCAGTCGAGTGATACATTCATCAATATCCGGCTCGGCCTGTTGAGCCAGTGCAGCCAACCACGATTTCATGTCCCACCTCCTGCCAGCCCATTGGCCACCACCGCGGCATGCATCCAATGGGTATCACTTTGTACATGATTCGGCCGCACCCATTTGGCCACACTGTCGGCAAATGCCTCATAGGCAAAGCCATCGGCCAGCCGCACCACATAGCCTTCCACGCTATCGGTATCAAACTGCAGGCTACGCATCTGTTTTTCGTCCCAGACACCTCGATATAACACCGCTGGCGAGGCCATTTCCAGTAGCGCAAACCACGGTAAGCTTTCATCCCAGCTCAGACAACGATTGTGTTGATCCCAGATTGAAAATGCATAAAAATAACTGAGCAGCTGGCTATAGGCGATAGCATGGCGGGCATACAGATTTTCGCCACAAATCCGCCAGCCGGGCGGAATATCATGCGCCATCGACGCATGCCAGGCTTTCACCCAGTCGCGTGACGGATGATGCCGACTATCCAGCGAACGGGCATGTAAATGCTCGGGGTAGAGGGTGGTGTTCTCACCATCCATTTTCTCGGTCACCACCACTTCCCTGCCCGCAAACATTGCCGTATCAAGCATACGGGTGTCGTCACTGCTCGCACCGGGCGACCAGGGCAGATGTGGGGTACGAGGATATTTAACTCGGGAATGCATAATCCTTACTCCAAATAACAGACGTACCAAAACCCTCGCGATCAAACGAGTGTTTTACAAATCATTATTCGTGGTAAGCATTACATGGTGTTATCTACCGCAGGTTGTGTTGTTTAGAAGCGGCACACTACCTGAGTCTGGCAGACATACAGGGTGAGCCATAAGATTAAGCTATGTAGCACAAAGCTTAAACCGAAATAGCCGGGCATGCAAGCCTGCGCCTCCAACCACACACCGCATTAAACTATCGTGTCTACCCCATACAAACCGCGTGATTACTCCTTATCGGCTTCCGTCTCACTCAGTTTGAGTTCATGGGTAACCTTAACATTACCGCCTTCAAACTCGGTTTCTATACGCACATCAAACCCCCAAAGTCTGGCCAGATGCTTTAATACTTCCTGAGTAGACTCTGGATCCAAGGGACGCCGGTTGTGCTGGGTATGTCGCAAGGTTAACGAACGGTCACCTCTTCTATCAACGTTATACACCTGAATATTCGGCACCATATCGCCCAGATTATACTGAGCCGATAACTTTTCGCGCACATAACGGTAGCCGCTGTCATCGTGAATAGCACCGATTTCCAGCTCCTTCTGATGATCGTCATCAATCACCGAAAACAACTTAAAGTCACGTATCAGTTTGGGTGACAGATATTGTGAAATAAAACTTTCATCCTTAAAGTTTCGCATGGCGAAATCAAGGGTATCTACCCAGTGACTACCGGCAATATCGGGAAACCATTCCTTATCTTCCGCTGTTGGATGCTCACAAATACGCCTGACATCCGACATCATGGCAAAACCCAACGCATACGGGTTAATCCCGGAATAATACTGACTATTAAATGGCGGCTGGTAAACCACATTGGTATGGGACTGCAGAAACTCCATCATAAAACCATCGGTGACCAGGCCTTCGTCATACAGATGGTTTAAAATCGTATAGTGCCAGAAGGTTGCCCACCCTTCGTTCATTACCTGAGTCTGACGTTGGGGATAAAAGTATTGCGCGATTTTACGCACAATACGCACTACCTCACGCTGCCAAGGTTCCAGCAACGGCGCATGTTTTTCAATAAAATAGAGAATATTTTCCTGTGGTTCAGCCGGAAAACGCATCTCGGGCTGCTCTTCTTCATCCTTGCTGGCCACAGGAACGGTTTTGCGCCACAGTTCATTCACCTGCAGCTGCAGATACTCTTCACGCTGTTTTTGCTGAGCACTTTCTTCACTTAATGACAGTTTATAGGGCCGTTTATATCTATCTACCCCATAGTTCATCAAGGCATGACAGGAATCCAGCAATGCCTCTACCTCTTCCTCACCATAGCGCTGCTCACAACGGCTGATATAGTCTTTGGCAAACACCAGATAATCGATAATTGAATCGGCATTGGTCCAGGTCTGGAACAAATAGTTATTTTTAAAAAAAGAATTATGCCCATAAGCCGCATGCGCCATGACCAGCGCCTGCATGGTCATGGTATTCTCTTCCATCAGATAAACAATACAGGGATTGGAATTAATCACAATTTCATAAGCCAGGCCCATACGCCCACGCCTATAGCCTTTCTCGGTAGCCAGAAACTGCTTACCATAAGACCAGTGGTGATAGCCTACCGGCATACCTACCGATGAATAAGCATCCATCATTTGTTCGGCAGAAATCACCTCTACCTGATTAGGATAGGTATCCAGTTTATAGTGTTTGGCGACCCGACTGATTTCGGCATCATATTGTTTGATTAAATCAAACGTCCATTCAGAGGTAGTCGATATAGGTTTATTCTTTTTCACGCTACCTTCTTCTGAAATAGTTTACGGAACACAGGGTAAATATCCGCCGGCGATTCGATACGCTGCATCGCAAAATTAGGATATTCCTGCTGCACATTCTGATATTCCATCCACAAACTTTGATGACTATACTGGGTAATTTCAATATAGGCATAATACTGTACCAGCGGCATAATCTGATTTAACAGCAGATCACGACACTTGGGAGAATCATCGCTCCAGTTATCACCATCCGAAGCCTGAGCCGCATAAATATTCCAATCCTCGGAAGGATAACGATCACGAATAATATCGTTCATCATATCCAGGGCACTGGAAACAATGGTGCCACCAGTTTCACGACTGTAAAAGAACTCCTGCTCATCCACTTCGGCGGCAACGGTATGATGACGCACAAACACAATATCTATTTTTTCATAGTTACGCGATAAGAATAGATACAGCAGCATAAAGAAACGCTTGCCCATATCCTTTTTCATCTGATCCATGGAACCGGAGACATCCATCAGGCAGAACATCACCGCCTGAGTTGTCGGCTTAGGCTGTTTAATCAGATTATTATATCTAAGATCGAACTCATCAATAAACGGAATCGCCCGTATTTTACGTTCCAAGGCCTCCAGTTCGGCGATTAGCTGTTTAACCCGGGTCTCATCAACCGACGGCTCCGCTTCCAAGGCATCAAGCTCTTTAAGCTTATTCCTGTATTTATGCTTATGCGGGTTCTGTAACGCAATGCGCCGGGCCAAGGCCCCTTTCATCGAACGCACGATATTAATATTCGAGGGAACCCCCACCGGCGTGTGACCGGCACGTACCGTTTTAAAGGCTTCCACCTTGGCCAGTTTAGTCTTGACCAGATCCGGCAGTTCAAGGTCTTCAAAGAAAAATTCAAGAAACTCTTCCCGGCTGAGTTCAAAAATAAACTCATCCTCACCCTCGCCACTATCGCTGGCATTATCGCCCTGTCCCTGCCCACCGCCACTAGGGGGACGCTTGACTCTATCGCCGGTCACAAAGTCCTGATTACCCGGGTGAATACGGTTGTTATAGCCACCCTGACCATGATGGATTACCGGTTCGGAAATATCTTTCTTAGGAATACTGACATTTTCACCCTTATCAATATCTGAAATATTTCGTCCGGCAATAGCGTTAGAGACTGAGCGCTTAATCTGTTTTTTAAAACGACGGATAAAGCGCTGCCGGTTAACGGCACTTTTATTCTTGCCGTTAAGTCTTCTGTCTATATATTGTGTCAAGGGGCATCTCCCTTACGACGATTTCCTTACCCGCAAGTACCACTCGGACAACAAGCGCACCTGTTTGCGGGTATACCCTTTTTCCATCATGCGCTCAACAAAGTCTTCATGTTTTTTCTGGTCTTCACCGCTGGCTTTGGCATTAAATGAAATCACCGGCAACAGATCTTCGGTATTAGAGAACATTTTCTTCTCAATCACCGTACGCAACTTTTCATAGCTGGTCCACAGCGGATTGGCACCGCCATTATTGGCGCGGGCACGCAACACAAAATTAACGATTTCATTACGAAAATCCTTAGGATTGCTGATACCTGCAGGCTTCTCAATTTTTTCCAGCTCTTCATTCAGCGATGCCCGGCTGAAAATCTCGCCGGTATCGGGATCACGGTATTCCTGGTCTTGAATCCAGTAATCAGCATAGACCACATAGCGATCAAATATGTTTTGACCATATTCAGAATAGGATTCCAGATAAGCCGTCTGAATTTCCTTACCGATAAACTCAATATAACGGGAACTCAGATAGCCTTTCAGATAAGACAGATAACGCTCTTCGGTCTCATGTGGAAACTGCTCCTGCTCTATCTGCTGTTCCAATATATAGAACAAATGCACCGGATTGGCCGCCACTTCGGCATGATCAAAATTGAACACCTTGGACAGAATTTTGAATGCAAAACGGGTGGATAAACCATTCATCCCTTCATCCACACCGGCATAATCACGGTATTCCTGATAGGACTTGGCTTTGGGGTCGGTGTCTTTCAGGTTTTCGCCATCGTAAATCCGCATTTTTGAAAAAATACTGGAGTTTTCAGGCTCTTTCAGACGCGACAACACCGCAAACTGCGCCATCATTTTCAAGGTATCTGGAGCGCACGGCGCTTCGGCCAATGAACTGTTAATCAGCAGTTTTTGATAAATTTTGATTTCTTCATTCACGCGCAGGCAATAGGGCACCTTAACAATATAAATTCTATCCAGGAAAGCCTCATTGTTTTTATTGTTGCGGAATGCCTGCCACTCCGATTCATTCGAGTGGGCTAACACCACCCCTTCAAACGGAATCGCCCCCAGGCCTTCGGTACCCTTGTAGTTGCCTTCCTGAGTGGCGGTCAACAATGGATGCAACACCTTGATCGGCGCTTTAAACATCTCAACAAATTCCAGCAAGCCCTGGTTGGCCAGACATAAACCACCGGAATAACTATACGCATCCGGATCATCCTGACTGAATTCTTCCAGCTTACGGATATCAATCTTACCCACTAGCGCAGAAATATCCTGATTATTCTCATCACCCGGCTCGGTTTTAGCAATACCGCGCTGATGCAGAATCGAAGGATGCACCTTCACTACCTTAAACTTGCTGATATCGCCGCCGTATTCCTGCAGACGTTTTGCCGCCCAGGGCGACATAATTCCTTTTAGATAGCGGCCCGGAATACCATAATCTTCTTCCAGAATTTGCCCATCTTCTTCTGGATTGAACAACCCCAAAGGTGATTCAAATACCGGCGAGCCTTTAATGCAATAAAACGGAATTTTCTCCATCAGCGATTTGAGTTTTTCGGCCAATGAAGACTTACCCCCACCAACCGGGCCTAACAGATATAAAATCTGTTTCTTTTCCTCCAGGCCTTGAGCGGCATGACGAAAATAAGAAACAATGTTCTCTATCGCCTCTTCCATGCCGTAGAAATCTTTAAATGCGGGATAAATGCGGATCATTTTATTTGCAAAAATCCGGCTCAAACGAGGATCATTACGCGTATCTATCAGCTCCGGCTCTCCAATCGCCAGCAACATGCGCTCCGAGGCAGAAGCATAGGCAGCAGGATCATTTTTGCAAATTTCCAAGTATTGCTGCAAGGTCAGTTCTTCTTCCCGACCTTCCTCGAAACGATTCTGATAATGGGTAAAGATGCTCATGACGTTACCTCTTTCATTAGTTTCTATCTTCACAGGAGATGCAAGTTCAGCCTGCAAATTGCTAATCCGTGGTTATAAGCTTAATACTAATTAGCGGATGAACACAACCTTTTCATAACCAGATATAGAAAAATATCTCCCAGCTATCGGGTAGAACCCTGAAACCACGACAAGTTCCTTAAGCATCAACCGGCTGTCATTTTTTTCAGGGTATAAACGGTCATCATACCTAATGCGGTAAACAACAAACAGCCCAGCACATGCGTCACAATGGTGAACAGTCCCAGTACAATACGCTCCTGCTGCAAATGGGTAATCACCTCGACCGAAAAGGTGGAGAAGGTTGTCAGACTGCCCAAAAAACCGGTAACGATCAACAACCGCCACTCCGGAGCCACCTCGGGTAATAATGCAAATCCGGCCAGCACCAGGCCGATCAAATAGCCTCCCAGCAAATTGACCACCAGCGTCCCTAAGGCAAAATACGGAAACAAGCTGTTCAACCACAGCCCCATCCCCCAGCGCAACAAGGCGCCGCAAGCAGCCCCTATGCTGACAGCCAACACCGCCTGTAACATTATGGGTTCACATCCAATACAATTTCTTGCGGCACTGAGCTGGCCCGCAATTCCTGCAGACGTGCCAGCGCAAAATGGATAAAGATCAGCGCGGTAACCACCGGCGCAATCAAATTCACCAACGGTAAAAACTGCAGCAATGCGGTCATCACCCCCAGCGCCCACCACTTGCCCTGATATTGCTTAAACAAGGTTTCACGCTCGGTTTGGGTGGCATGTTCGGACAAGGCATCAAAGCGAAACAAGCGCTGATTCAAATAGCTCACCGCAACCAGCGGGATCAAAAACCCCACGCCAAATAACCACAAGGGCAATGACACCACCCAGATCAACACAAAGATGGCAATCGCCACCAGCGCATTCACAATATTAGCCATCAGGCTGGCACGGCATTCGCGCACCAGTTCAGGATAATGGCGCTCGGCCACCAGCTTAATCAGCGCCGGCATCGCAAAAATCGCGGTAATCAGTAACGCCGTCAAAAACACCAGCGGCACAAACAGCAACAGATGCAAAAAGGCCTGAACACCATTCGCAATCCAGTCCGACTCCAGTCCCTGCAGATAGGCCTGGGCACCGATTGCGACCAATCCAGCCTCAATCCAGCCGGCAAATGTAGTCCATAACAGCGCCCCAAGAATAACCCATAGAAAAACCGCGGCCAGCATTGGCCAGATCATAATCCATAACACCTGGAACTGAAAAACGTCCCGCAAACCTTTGCTGATCGCATCAAACAATTGCGCCATTTATTCTCCCTTGGCTGGCTTAGTAGCCATCTGATGTTTATCAAACCCGGCACAAGGATCCTCACGTGGCATACGCGGCGTAAACCAGATAACATCATACGGCGCCTGTTCGGTAGCACTCATGGATTGATAAAATGCCGGGTCATCCTTACCCGCGCTCACCTCAACCAGACCAATAGCAAGTCGTCGTTTATCTGCGGCCTTCAGCGCAAAATACAAGGGCATACCAATATCATTGCGTGCATGATCACGACCGGTGATCACCACTACCCCCTGCTGCAGATACGGCAGCGTATTATCCACCATCACCGCATCGCGAAGACGCTGTGCCTGCGACAGGGTAACACGCAGTTCATCACGCAACATACCACAATGCACCCCTTTCATATGATCATATAAATAGCGTTGCCGGCTATCATTCCAGACCGCCTCCAGCCCCAGCTGCTGTATACGTTGCGTATCGTATTCCACCAAACCGTTACGAATCACCGGACGCAGTGCTTGCCGGGAAATATTCGCAGCCACCACCGGCAAAGCATACTCCAGCGCGCTTTCCAGCAGCCCACGATAATCCTGCCGGTTACCAAAATTCACCAATGCACTCAGCTGCTCGGCCTTATCTGCATCATCAGCCTGCAGCAACGCATCAATACGCGTCTGCTGAGTCATATCAATCTGTTCCATCACCAGCGCCGGCCTATGTCCGGCATCCAGCAAATGCTGCAATAGCTGCTGCTGACGTTGATGGTGCAAGCGATTATCGTGTGTCTCACCAATCAGCACAATATCCGCTTGTTTAATTCTATGCAGCAACACCTTATCATCCAGATAAACCTGCTGCTGCATATCCCAGATTTTGTTTACCAGCGGATGATCGGCCAGCTGCATGGACTCGGCCTGAGCCGCCCCCAGCCACCACAGCCAACAGCAGATCACAACCAGACCACGGCCTGCAATACGCATTATTGTTCTCCCGGCCATGCACAACTATCCATATACCACTCGGCCTCCGCCACTCTGGCCGCTGGCAGATCAACGCCTTGCAACAGTTGCCCTAGCGCCTGACGCTTACCCTCACCGGCCAGCAAAAACAACTTGTTTCTGGCCTCATTGATCACCGACAGCCCCAAAGAAACACGCTCGGGCGGAGGCTTGGGAGAATTCAGTACCGCCACCGTGGGCTGTTCGCTGGCCAGTTGTGCCTGTCCGGGGAACAGACTGGCAATATGCCCGTCTTCGCCCATACCCAGCAACACCAGATCAAACTGGCGGCCGCGTATGGTTTCGGCATATGCGGCAGCACCGGCCTCGGCGCCCAGCTCGGCCGGCATACTGAACACTTGCTCGGCAGGCACCGGTACATGCTGCAACAACGAGCACTGCGCCATTAAATCATTACGTTGCGCATCCCCCACGGGCACACAGCGCTCATCACCATAGTAAATATATACCCGGCGCCAATCCAGCGCCAGACGACACAACTGCTGATAACAGGATTTAGGCGTATTGCCTCCGGTTAACACCAGATGAAACGCATCGCGTTCGGCAATCGCTTCCGAGGCCAGTTGTTGTATACGTTGCGCAACCGCCACACTAAGTGCAGCCATATCCTCACAAATGTTTACTGCCGCAGCATTGGCTAAGCGCGCTGTCATAACTCTTTCTCCTGGTTTACGGTATATAACGCCGGCCCATATAACGACACATCCGCATTCAAAATCACCTTAATCGGCATTGCCTCCAATAACGGACGCATGCGCCCCTTGCCCAACAAAGCCTGTAAAAATCCGCCCTCTTGAATCTGGGCAAGCAGTTTAGGGGCAATGCCGCCGGCAATATATATGCCACCACGACTCATGGTCTTTAATGCCAGATTTCCGGCCTCCGCGCCATACAGACGCAAAAACCAGCGCAAAGTTTCCACACACATGGGTTCCTGATGCTGCAGTGCCGCCTCAGCAATCACCGCCCCGGCATCCCCCTGCTGCAAACCTTCCACCAGCCATTTGGGAACCGCCTGCTGATGATATTCGGATAAGAAAATATGCAACAACGGCAAGCCCATACCGGAAACCACACGTTCCCAGCTAACATGTGAATAGCGTTGTTGCAAAAACTGCTGCAGCGCAAATTCCTGCTCGCAGCCCGGACTAAAACTGGCATGCCCGCCTTCGGTCGCATAAGGATGGTGACGCTGACCATCCCAAAACAACCCGGCCTGCCCCAACCCGGTACCGGCGGCAATCACCGCCCGGTTACCCTGCGCATTTTCATCACCGGCCTGCAAGACACACACATCCTCCTGATTCAACGCAGGAATCCCCCAGGCAATTGCCTCCAGATCGTTTAATAAATAACACCCTGCCAACGCAAAACGCTGTACCAGTTCATCCGCATCAATCACCCAGGGTAGATTGGTGGTTTCAACCCGTCGCCCCTTAATCGGGCCGGCAATGCCCAACGCCAATACCACACGGGCATCCACCTGTTCCAAAAACTGCTGTAATACCTGTTCAAAATTCGCATAGTCGCGACTGATATAACGCGCCTGCTTCAATAACACCACCCGTTGACCGGTGACTTCCACCAACGCCAGCCGGGTTTTGGTTCCTCCAATATCACCGCTAACAATTTGCATCTTCATCTCTCGCTTATCCCAAACAAATAAGGCCGGAAAAACCGGCCTTAACGATACATCAATAAGGCTGCAGATCTGCCCCATCCAGATTTAACGAATGTCGCCAGAACTGATCCTCGCGATCAAATAAGCGATAGGTGCCGCGCGGCCCCCAGCTACCTGCAGAATAGGTATTAATAAAGTCACGCTCCATAGACCAGACCTTAAGGATAGGGTCAACAATACGCCATGCCGCCTCGACCTCGTCAATACGCAGGAACAACGAATGATCGCCCTGCATCACATCCAGCAACAAACTGGCATAAGCATCAAAATCTTCGTCCTCATCCTTACGGTACATCGCATCCAGACTGATACCCCGGGTATTCACATCCAACCCCGGCACCTTAGCCTGCATTTCCATCTTCAGACAGTCATGTGGCTGAATGCCGAGTAGCACCCAGTTGGGGCGCGCCGGTCCTTTGCGCGTATGACGCAATAAATCCTGTGGCGGTGTTTTAAAACGAATATAAATCGCCGAACTGTCTGCCGCCATACGTTTACCGGTACGCAGATAAAACGGCACCCCGGCCCAGCGCCAGTTATCGACAAACAGTTTTAACGCAGCATAGCTCTCGGTAGTGCTGTCGGGATCCACATTGGTCTCATCCAGATAGCCCACTACCGGCTTATTATCAAT
The DNA here is from genome assembly GCA_942490555.1 of uncultured beta proteobacterium. GTDB lineage: Bacteria > Pseudomonadota > Gammaproteobacteria > Burkholderiales > Gallionellaceae > Gallionella. The sequence continues at coordinate 34,245 of CALNXP010000014.1, forward strand.
GGTGCCACTGGAATATTGACCACGAAAAGCATGGGCATGCACCGCACTTTGGGTAATCGGCCTGACGGCTTTTAACACCTTGACCTTTTCATCACGCAAATGTTCGGCCGCCATACTGACCGGCGGCTCCATTGCTACCAGCGCCAGCAACTGCATCAAATGACTCTGAATCATATCGCGCAGCGCACCCGAGCCTTCATAATAATCGGCCCGGCCTTCGATGCCCAGGGTTTCCGAATGGGTAATCTGCACATAATCAATATAATGATTATTCCAGATAGGCTCTAACAGAATATTGGCAAAACGGAATACCATCACATTCTGTACCGTACCTTTACCCAGATAATGGTCGATACGGTAAATCTGCGGCTCATTCAAATGCTTATACAGACCTCGCTGCAATGACTGCGCACTTAACAGATCGTAACCAAACGGTTTTTCAATCACCACACGGCGCCAGCCATTTCGTTCTTTAAGCAAGCCAACATTACCCAGACTATCGATAATAGAGGGGAACTCCGCCGGGCGTACCGACATGTAATAAATCACATTCGGAGGAAAATCCACCTCCTGGTTATCTTCAATCAGCTGTTGTAGATCTTTATAGGCTTCGGTATCTCCCGGCGCACTGGTATGGTAATGCACACGCAAGAAAAAACGCTCCAATGCTTCCGGTTGTAAGCAGTCGGCACAGGCATTTTTCAGCATGTCTTCCACTTCTTTTAACCAGGCCTCCCGCTCCCTGGGTTCAATACCACACCCCAGAATAGCCATTCTCTCCGGCAAACGCTTCGCCACTTCCAGACGAAACAGAGATGGAATCAACTTTTTACGACTTAAATTACCTGCCGCGCCAAAAATCACCAGCGTACAAGGCTCAAGAACTTTCATAATATCCCACTCTTTGAAAATTTAGACAAAATCATCCTACTGACTTTAATAATTATTATGTATTTTCCTGCTGATTATGTTGTTTGATAAACGCAATCACTTGATCCGCAGGCAAGGGTTTACTGTAATAAAACCCTTGAATCACATCACAGCCCAGCTGGCGCAAATATCTCAACTGAGGTTCCGTTTCCACCCCTTCGGCAACCACCTGCAGCCCCATGGAATGCGCCAGTGCAATCGTGGCCGAACAGATTGCCGCATCATTATGATCGGTCTCAATATCCTTCACAAATGAACGATCAATCTTCAAGGTAGACACCGGAAAACGTTTTAAATAGGTTAATGAAGAATAGCCCGCCCCAAAATCATCTAACGATAAATTCAGACCTATCTCACGTAACACCATCATGGTTTCGGTAGCCGTCTGCGGATCACTCATGGTTACCGACTCGGTAATTTCCAACTCCAGCCGCTGCGGCTCAAATGCCTCGACCGCAATCAGATCGGCCAGACATTTAGCCAGATCTTTTTGCCCAAATTGTACCGCAGACAGATTCACCGAAATCGGCACATCCTCCAAACCATGCTCGTAAAAGACTTTGAGCTGTTTACAGGCCTGTTGCAGCACCCAATCGCCCAGCTGCAGAATAAAACCACTTTCCTCGGCAATTGGAATAAATACCCCGGGAGAAACCCAACTGTCATCGGCACGATGCCAGCGCAGCAAGGCCTCCACCCCGCTTACGCGCCCACTTTCAACGCCAATTTTGGGCTGAAAATAAAGCATAAACTCTTCATTATCCAGCCCCTTTTTCATTTCATGCACCAGATTAAAGCGCTCATATAGCCGGCGATTTTCTTCGGCATCAAAAAAGCGGTAACTGTTCTTGCCCTGCTTTTTAGCCTGATACATGGCCACATCGGCATGCTTGATCAACTCTTCTACCGACAAGCCATCATCGGGAAATAACGCAATCCCCATACTGACACTGACCTGATACTGAAAATTACTGATGTCATAGCTAATATCCAGCGTATTCTGGATTTTTTCTACCACATTAATAATCTGATTAATATCATCGGTTCCGGTCACCACCACCACAAACTCATCCCCACCATGCCTAGCCACCAGCTCGCCCGGCCCCAGACAGGATTTAATGCGTTGCGCCACCTGTACCAACAGTCGGTCACCCGCTTCATGACCCACAGCATCATTCAGATCTTTAAAACCATCCAGATCCAACAATACCACCGCCAGTATTTCTTCATTTCTAGCCGCCTGCTCAATCTCACGGCCCAAACGTTTCAACAAGGTCGCGCGGTTGGGCAACCGCGTTAAGGTATCATACTGCGCCAGATACATAATTTCTGCCTGCGCCGCCTTGCTCTCACTGGTATCAACAAAGCTGGCCACATAATTTACCAGTTGACCGGCATCATCACACACCCGAAAAATGGTCGACCATTTAGGATAAAAATGCCCGTCTTTATGCTGATCCCATAACTCGCCCTGCCAGACGCCTTGCGACTCCAGGTCCTGCCACATCTGCCGATACACGTTGCTGGAAGTGCGTCCAGAGGCCAGAATTCTAGGGTCTTTACCCTTCACCTCGTCAAGCCCATACCCAGACAGTTTTTCAAACGCATGATTCACATCAACGATACGATTTTGTGGATCGGTAATTAGTATTGCCTCACGACTTTGCAGAAAAATCTGCTTAAACAGCCTGAAATCCCGCTTCAAACACGTCAGCTCTGCAGATAACAAGGCATTATCCTGCGCACCCACCTTTTCTGGCTTATTTTCTGAATCAGACATACAACAGTTACTCCATTCCCAGTTCGGCCTGAATGTGCTGTAACTGCTGCTTTAATAACGCCACTTCGGCACGTAGCCCATCGATTTCATCATATACCTGCGCCAGATTGGCATTGCCCGCAGCGGCCACTGCCGGAGCCTGAGCATAACTCTCAGCGTCTATCTCACCGCATAACTGATGCACCCAACGATGCTCTCTGGCACCGGGCTGTTTCGGCAGTTTGACCACCCAGCACTGCTCACTGGCCGCCATTTCATCTAAAAAAGCATCAACCGAAGAAATATCACCAAATGAATAAATCCGATCGCAATTCAGGCGCAGCTCACCGGAGGTCTGCGCACCGCGCAACATTAACACCGCTAAAACAGCCACCGACTGCTCGGGCAAATGCAATCCCTTGCGCGCATTCTGTGCATATTTCATCACCCGTCCGCCACTGCGCTCAGCAAGCAAGGTATGACGCTTCAAGCCCTCAATCGCCTCCACCACTTCACTCTCGCTCAATGCCATCACCGGATCACGGGCCGTTTTCTGATTCGCTCCCGACAAAATTGCATTCACCGACATGGGATAGGTATCCGGCACCGTCTTCTCTTTTTCAATCAACACCCCCAATACCCGGGCCTCATTTAAGGTCAATTCAATTTTGTCGCTCATCACTACCTCAGTCTGCAGAATAACTAATTCTCGGCTAATACTACCACGCTCCGTCCCCAATATAACGACTGTTCATCGGCCAAAACAGCCGGATATACCCCTTTTTTCAGCAGACAACTCCAATTAAGCGCCAACTTGGTATAATCCGCGCCCTATTCCTGTAAATTTTTGTCATGTCAGTTCTTCAATGGATTTTTGCGGCCAGCTTGGCGGGTGCGGTATTAAGCATACTTTGCGCCGCGTTATTTGCCTTTAATGCCAACACCAAACTTATCAATTCACTGGTCAGCTATGCGATCGGGGCCTTGCTGGGTGCGGTATTTTTAAACATGCTGCCCGAGGCGGTAGAACTGAGCGATGGCAATATCAGCATGGTCAGCGCCACCGTATTAATCGGCATCCTGATTTTCTTTACCCTAGAAAAACTGCTGCTCTGGCGCCACTGTCATCACGACCATTGTGAAGCGCACGAAGGACTTCAGGACCATCATCAACATCAACATCAGCATGAACAACACACGCAACGCAGCGATGTCATGATTATCGTCGGCGATTCCTTTCATAACTTTGTCGATGGCGTGATTATTGCCGCCGCGTTTATGACCGACATTCATCTGGGCATGGTCACCGCACTGGCCATTATTGCCCACGAAATCCCGCAGGAAGTCGGCGATTTTGTCATTCTGCTACACAATGGTTACAGCAAAACCCAGGCCCTGGTGGTCAACTTATGTTGCAGCCTGGCCACCATGGTCGGCGCGATACTGGCCTATTTTGCGCTGCAATCGCTACAGAGCCTGGTACCGTATTTGTTATCATTGGCTGCGGCCAGCATGATTTATGTCGCGGTTGCCGACCTGATCCCGGGCCTGCACAAGAAAGTACATCTATCTGATACTATTCAGCAGGTTACACTAATCGGTAGCGGTATTGCTACTATCTATCTGGTGGGTCTGCTCACATTGCATCAACATTGATCCACCCCACTCAGGAAGTTATATGTCAAACAATTCTCCACAAAAAATTGGTTTTATTTCACTGGGCTGCCCCAAGGCCACCTCAGATTCGGAACAGATTCTGACGCAACTGCGGGCCGAAGGCTATCTGATGTCGGGCAGCTATGACGATGCGGATCTAGTCATCGTTAATACCTGCGGTTTTATCGACAGCGCGGTTGACGAGTCGCTGGAGGCCATAGGTGAGGCACTGGATGAAAACGGCAAGGTCATCGTCACCGGCTGTCTGGGCGCCAAGGGAGACATCGTACAACAGACCCACCCTAAAGTGCTGGCAGTTACCGGACCACACGCCACCGAAGAAGTCATGACCGCGGTGCATCAGCTCCTGCCCAAGCCACATGATCCGTTCCAGGATCTGGTACCGGCACAAGGCGTGCGCCTGACTCCCGAGCATTATGCTTATATCAAGATTTCCGAGGGCTGCAACCATAGATGCAGCTTCTGCATTATTCCGTCCATGCGCGGCGATCTGGACAGCCGGCCGGTCGGTGAGGTGATGCAGGAAGCACAAAACCTGGTAGATGCCGGCATCAAAGAACTGCTGATCATTTCTCAGGACACCAGCGCGTATGGCGTAGATGTCAAATACCGCACCGGTTTCTGGGGCGGACGGCCAATACGCACCCGTATGACCGAACTGGCTACCGCATTAGGAGAGCTGGGAGTCTGGGTAAGGCTGCACTATGTCTACCCTTATCCGCATGTCGATGAAGTCATTCCATTAATGGCGGCAGGTAAAATTCTGCCCTATCTGGATATCCCGTTCCAACATGCCAGCCAACGCATTCTCAAGTTGATGAAGCGTCCGGCCAGCAGTGAAAATGTCCTGGCACGTATTAAAAAATGGCGTGAGATCTGTCCCGAGCTGGTGATTCGCAGCACCTTTATTGTCGGCTTCCCCGGAGAAACCGAACAAGACTTTGAAGAACTGCTCAACTTCCTGAAACAAGCCCAGTTGGACAGGGTTGGCGCCTTTATGTATTCACCGGTAGACGGTGCCAGCGCCAATGAACTGCCCGACCATGTGCCCCTGGAAGTACAAGAACAACGCCTGGAACAACTGATGATGGTTCAGGCCGATATCAGCACCGAAAAACTGGAGCGTAAAATCGGCCGCAACATGACGGTACTGGTAGATAGTATTGATGAAGAAGGGGCCGTTGCACGCAGCTATGCCGATGCCCCGGAAATCGACGGCTTGGTGTATATCACCGACGGCCATGATTTGCAGGCCGGCGATATGGTATCGGTACGCATTACCGACTCCGACACCCACGACCTCTGGGCGGAATTGGTCTGAATGAAACGCAAAAAAACAGCAACCGCTGATAGCCGCTGCCCCTGTGGCAGCGGCCACGACTACCCTCAATGCTGCGCACGCCATCTCGACGATAACATCCCGGCGCCTAATGCCGAAGCATTAATGCGTTCCCGATATACCGCCTATACCCAGGGTAATGAAGCCTATTTATTAACTACCTGGCATTCATCCACCCGCCCGGATGCCTTAAATCTAGCCGATGATCCGCCCTGCCAATGGCTGGGGCTGCAGCTTAAACGCTTTGTTCCCGATAGCCAGGACCCACAACGTGCCCTGGTTGAATTTGTGGCGCGTTACAAGGTAAACGGCAAAGCCTACCGGCTACACGAAAGCAGCCGTTTTTGCCAAGAGGATGAGCAATGGTTGTATATTGACGGGGATATTGCCTGAGCGGCGAATTCGACAGGGCAAACGCATTTAAACTTGCGCTAAAACAGTAAATTACAGAAAATGGCAGTTTTTGGCAGCCCAATTCATGAGTCATACCCTAATTGAATGCTTTTCCGAGCTAGAAGACCCACGCATTGAACGAAACAAGTGTCACCAACTAATAGATATTGTTGTCTTAGCCGTTTGTGCCATGGTTAGCGGCGCCAAAGGCTGGGAGGAGATCGCAGGATTTGGTGAAGATAAAATCGACTGGTTACGCCAATATGTACCATTAGCAAATGGCATCCCGTCACATGACTGCATTTCTTACGTTTTTCAGCGTATTTCTCCGGCAAAATTTACTGAGTGTTTTATAAACTGGACAGATAGCGTTGTTGAGCAATTAGGGGACGAATTTATCAGTATTGATGGTAAAACGGCGCGAGGTTCACGAGATAAAAAAAACAATCGTCAACCCTTGCATATGGTGAGCGCCTGGGCGAGCAAGAATCGCTTAGTATTGGGCCAATCCGCAACGGATGAGAAGTCCAATGAAATTACCGCTATCCCCAAGCTACTGGATTTATTGGAGATAAAAGGCTGCATCATCACGATTGATGCGATGGGTTACAAAAAGGAAATAGCCAAAAAAATCAAAGAACAACAGGGTGATTATATTTTTGGTTTGAAAGGTAATCAGGAAAAACTATCTGAAGCGGTTGAAGACTTTTTTACGGTAGCGCGGCAAGCAGATTTCAAAAAAGTTGAATATCAATATTTTGAAGAAACAGACAAAGGTCATGGTCGATTAGAAACTCGACGTTATTGGATTACAGAGTGTTTAGAGACACTACCGACCCCCAACGACTGGAAGGGATTAACGAGTATCGGGATGGTTGAGCGAGAGAGTGAAAACAATGGCAAACACACCATTGAACAAAGATACTTTATTTGCTCGATTCCCGCTCAAGCAGAACGCTTTGCTGCCGCAGTGCGAGGTCACTGGGGAATAGAAAATCAACTGCACTGGCGCTTAGATGTTTCGATGAACGAAGACAAAAGTCGCATCCGGAAAAATAATGCGCCAGCCATTATGACCTCTTTGCGACATTTGTGTTTAGGCTTGTTTGAACGAGAGGGAAGCAAACGCAGTGTACCTCGTAAAATGCAAAAAGCTGCGTTAAACGATGCGTTTCGCGCTAAGGTCGTATTTTCATGAAGATTTAAATGCGTTTGCCCTGGGAGGGTGTCGGGGTATGAAGTCCAATGGAACCTTTTCCATTGGACTTCATACCCCGTCAACCATATTTGCCATATCATCTAGTGCTGCAAGTAAGCTTCCTACCTTAGCTATGTCGTTGGATGTAACCTTCCGGCAGGCTAGCTCAACTTTCAAGTTTCTCTCTGTTTTAATGCATCTGTCTTAACGAACAGGAGCATTTTATGACACATTCTGATTCTATTACTGAAGTGCAGCAACGCTTTGCACAATGGCGCCAGTCGCGTTCTCGAGGGAATGCACGGATTCCTGATGGGCTGCGCCAGCAGGCGGTGGCGCTGTGTGATCGGTATCCGATAGTTCAGGTCACGCAAGCATTGCGGATTAATCATGCCATGATTAAGGCATGGCGTCAGACAAATGATACTGCAACCTTTGTTCCACTGGATCTTACCGTTGAATCACCGGATACCGTGCAGCTGTGTTTGCTACATCCGAATGGTATGCGGCTTCAATTAACCGGCCTGGATCAGGCGCAGTTATCACGTTTGTTTTCCCAGTTTATGGCGGTGCCAGCATGATTCAGTTGAGTCTACATACGTCGATTTTACTGGCGCTTGAGCCGGTCGATTTCCGCAAGGGCATGGATGGCTTTGTGGCCTTGTGTCAAAGCCAGTTGCAGGCTAATCCACGGGATGGGCGTTACTTTGTATTTATTAATCGCAATCGTACCTTGCTGCGCTTGTTGCATTACGATGGCAGCGGGTATTGGCTGGCAACCAAACGCTTGTCTAAAGGACGCTTTCCTGGCTGGCCGGCGGATGTTTCTAACCCGGCAACCGCCTTGTTGGCAACCCAGTTGCGCCCCTTGCTTGCCGGTTTATCATGGAATAAAGCTTGATGAATGCGACAAATTTCCGTATGGTGCCGCCCTCAAATAAGGAACCCCGTGTGAGCGCAAAAGTACAAGATATCGATATTGAGGCATTGGATGCATTAATCCAACGTCTGGAGCAGGCCAAGGAACATCAGTTGACCTTGGATCCGGCGGATATCGCCTTGTTGATCGCCGCCTTGCAGACACTGGCACATGTGCAGACGACGTTATCGAATAAAGACATTACCCTGTATAAGCTACGTAAGCTGCTGGGGATTGTGGCCTCATCGGAGCAGCTGAATAAATTACTGCCACAAACCAAAGAACAGCGTCGCCAGGATAAAAAACGCGCGCAGCAAGATAAGCCCACACCGCCGCCATCGGTGCCACCTAAATCCATTCACCATGCACTAGAAACGGTGAGCAAAGGCGAGCGTTGTCCAGAATGTGAACAAGGAACCTTATACAAATATGAGCCCGCCGTTTTATTGCGCATCAGCGGCCAGAATCCCTATCAGGCCGAGCGCCATATTATGGAACGCTTACGTTGCAATGCGTGCGGTGCCTATTTCACTGCGCCATTGCCAGAAGCCGTAGCCAAAGATGGGGAGGCAAACCAAAAATATGGCGCAACCGCCCGTTCGTTGATGGTATTGAACAAGTATTATATGGGCCAGCCGTTTTACCGCCAGGAGAACCTGAGCCAGATGCTGGGCATGACCATCAGTGCATCGACCCAGTTTGATCAATGCGAACAGGTTGCCAATGCGTTACAACCGGTGTATCGAACAATCGTTCAACTGGCTGCAGATGCCAAGCGCTTTACCATTGACGACACCAGCCATCGGATTCTGACCGAAACCGAACGACTCAAACCCGATCGAAAAACCGGCAAGAACAAACGCCGTACCGGGGTTAATGCCTCCGGATTGATCGCCACATTGGACACCGATCAAATCGTGGTGCTGATTCAGACCAACATCGGCCATGCCGGTGAATGGTTAGATGAGATTCTTAAGCCGAGGGCAAGCAATCTATCGCCACCATTGTTGATGAGTGATGCGTTGAGTCATAACCGGCCCACGGTTACCGAGGTAATCCATGGCCTATGCAATGCCCATGGTCGGCGTCAATTCGTGGACATCATTGAATCCTTTCCGACGGCGGTGCCACCGGTATTGGAGCAATACAAACGGATCTGGAAATATGATGATAAGAGCCGGGAGCAAGGACTATCCCCTGAACAGCGACAGGCTTACCATCTGAAGCACAGCTTACCGGTGATGGCCGCGCTCAAACAACAGTTTGAACAGCAATTGGCATCGAAAGACGTGGAAGAAAACAGTGGTCTGGGTCAGGCGATGGGTTATTTTATCCGTCACTATGACGGGCTGACGCAATTCTGCCGTGCCCCCGGTATGCCACTGGATAATAACCGGATGGAAACCGAACTCAAGGTGCTGATTCGCAATCGCAAGAACGCGTATTTTTACAAAACACTCACCGGTGCGCACATTGGTGACATGCTGATTTCAACCATCACCACCTGTATCCACAATAGCGTCAACCCCTTTGACTACCTGACCTGGGTACAGCAAAACAAGGCATTGGTGAAACAAAACCCCCACGCCTGCTTGCCGTGGAATTATCAACAAACCGCTGAGAAAATCGCGGCATAACAGATAAATCATTCCCAATCACGCTAACCTGCCGGAAGGTTACCGTTGGATAATGATTTAAACTGAGGCGACTCATAACCCACCTCGTCACATTGATGATTGAGAGCGATCATTTTTGCTTGTAATTTCCCTAAAAAATAGTCATAGGCTTGTTTCTTTTCCATCTTTCTTCCTTCTGTTAGTGCTGCTTGTTAGCGTTATTCGTGCCGCTTCATACAGTAAGTTGTGAAGAACATCGCTAAATTGTGCTGAGGGCTTGATTCTAACCGACATTGATCAGCCCCCCATACCATTTTCTTGAATTTTATAATAATAGGCGACCCTTCCCGCCAAGTGTCTGATTACACATAACCTAATTTCATTCAAGTTATCCAGTTTTCCCGATAAGTTATCCTTGCTGCTGGTACTGTAAATGAGATGGATCCCCTCAAAACACTGAAATACCCAACGCAATGTCGGCGTTGCAGTTGCTTGGCGAATTTGATTAGGGATGGTTGCTTTTGCTTTTGCCATATTCGCACGCAAACGGCGCTGGGCAATTGAGTAAACCAATAATGATAACGTCATAATCATCAGCAAGGCATCAATTCGACTGGGTTTTTTAATAAAAAATGAGGCGACAAAAAAGATCGGATCTTTCAAAAAACGAAAACCCGACTCAACCTTGGATTGGGCTTTGTAACGCGTTAATAGTTCTTCATTATCAACCTCTTGCTCTGTGGTATTGGTGGCCAGAACAAAGCAGGACTTCTGCTTAATTTTATGTAGAATCATAGCCTCGTCGCGTTGATATTTTGCGGTTACCTGCCATAATTTGGCTTTAACTTTCGCCGTTTTTTTGGGGCGACCTACACCTTCATATTGCTTATGTTCAACATAGCTAATGTTGCTTAACGAATGAAACTTCAATTTTTTCTCTAGCTGATGCAATGCTTTTTCCGCATCGGCTTGGCAAGCAAACCGTTCTGCCTGCAGGTGAAATAGTGCTTTTTGCAGCGTAACCTCGGCTTTGTCAACCAAGCCTACAACGCTCTTTTCTGCACGTTCCTTTGCTTGTTGTGAATGAACCACTAACCAGCGTTGAGCAATGCCCATATGTTCTACAGAGTAAGCCTGATATTGGTAATTACTATCAATCACAGTCCAGCCTGAGCCTGTGTTTGCAAATGATTGATCAATATATGTTTGTTCAAGCTTCACGGTGGAAGGAACAAGTGTGATAAACCTTAATTGCTTCATAAAATCCGCATTATCTTTATGATAAAGCTTGCTGTCCGCCACTAAAACCTGGAGTGTCTCTGTTTCCTGAAAAGCCTCAATCAGTGCTTCCGTACGTTCTTTGAAAATCGTATTGTCTGATGCATTTCCATCCCAGCTTTTACTGAGCAAAGGGATACCCCCATCTTGACTAACAATCATCTCTTGTACCACTTGTTTTAAGTCCGGTCGGTGATCTTTGCTATAGCCATGTTTGATTTCTATGGGCTGCTCTTCGAGTTCTTCTTCTGTCTGCTGATCATAGCGTCCGGTTAATGAGTAGCTGGTACTATCTAAAGAGCGACAACTTAGATCAACTTGCTCACGTTGACAGGCTTGCTGTGAACAAAGTGAAAAGAGCATTTCGCAGCCAAATTGATGGCATTGGTCTAATGTTCTGCCCAGCTTATGACGATTAAAATGTTCTGCGGTTACCCCTCCCGGAATAAGTGCTCCATGGGTAGGTTGATGAAAAATTGAGGCGTAAGTGTTAATGGTCTATTAGAAAATCCCAACCCATTCAATATCATACCTTTAATGGCTTCTCCTGGCGTGATATCCTGCTGCTCATCTTGAGGGAGATGCTGATCAATTAACTCAACAATCCCCAAGTCATCAATAATACCGGCGACAATGCCATGATGATCCAGCCGCTTTACACGTAACCTTCCGGCAGGTTAGCGTGATTGGGAATGATTTATCTGTTATGCCGCGATTTTCTCAGCGGTTTGTTGATAATTCCACGGCAAGCAGGCGTGGGGGTTTTGTTTCACCAATGCCTTGTTTTGCTGTACCCAGGTCAGGTAGTCAAAGGGGTTGACGCTATTGTGGATACAGGTGGTGATGGTTGAAATCAGCATGTCACCAATGTGCGCACCGGTGAGTGTTTTGTAAAAATACGCGTTCTTGCGATTGCGAATCAGCACCTTGAGTTCGGTTTCCATCCGGTTATTATCCAGTGGCATACCGGGGGCACGGCAGAATTGCGTCAGCCCGTCATAGTGACGGATAAAATAACCCATCGCCTGACCCAGACCACTGTTTTCTTCCACGTCTTTCGATGCCAATTGCTGTTCAAACTGTTGTTTGAGCGCGGCCATCACCGGTAAGCTGTGCTTCAGATGGTAAGCCTGTCGCTGTTCAGGGGATAGTCCTTGCTCCCGGCTCTTATCATCATATTTCCAGATCCGTTTGTATTGCTCCAATACCGGTGGCACCGCCGTCGGAAAGGATTCAATGATGTCCACGAATTGACGCCGACCATGGGCATTGCATAGGCCATGGATTACCTCGGTAACCGTGGGCCGGTTATGACTCAACGCATCACTCATCAACAATGGTGGCGATAGATTGCTTGCCCTCGGCTTAAGAATCTCATCTAACCATTCACCGGCATGGCCGATGTTGGTCTGAATCAGCACCACGATTTGATCGGTGTCCAATGTGGCGATCAATCCGGAGGCATTAACCCCGGTACGGCGTTTGTTCTTGCCGGTTTTTCGATCGGGTTTGAGTCGTTCGGTTTCGGTCAGAATCCGATGGCTGGTGTCGTCAATGGTAAAGCGCTTGGCATCTGCAGCCAGTTGAACGATTGTTCGATACACCGGTTGTAACGCATTGGCAACCTGTTCGCATTGATCAAACTGGGTCGATGCACTGATGGTCATGCCCAGCATCTGGCTCAGGTTCTCCTGGCGGTAAAACGGCTGGCCCATATAATACTTGTTCAATACCATCAACGAACGGGCGGTTGCGCCATATTTTTGGTTTGCCTCCCCATCTTTGGCTACGGCTTCTGGCAATGGCGCAGTGAAATAGGCACCGCACGCATTGCAACGTAAGCGTTCCATAATATGGCGCTCGGCCTGATAGGGATTCTGGCCGCTGATGCGCAATAAAACGGCGGGCTCATATTTGTATAAGGTTCCTTGTTCACATTCTGGACAACGCTCGCCTTTGCTCACCGTTTCTAGTGCATGGTGAATGGATTTAGGTGGCACCGATGGCGGCGGTGTGGGCTTATCTTGCTGCGCGCGTTTTTTATCCTGGCGACGCTGTTCTTTGGTTTGTGGCAGTAATTTATTCAGCTGCTCCGATGAGGCCACAATCCCCAGCAGCTTACGTAGCTTATACAGGGTAATGTCTTTATTCGATAACGTCGTCTGCACATGTGCCAGTGTCTGCAAGGCGGCGATCAACAAGGCGATATCCGCCGGATCCAAGGTCAACTGATGTTCCTTGGCCTGCTCCAGACGTTGGATTAATGCATCCAATGCCTCAATATCGATATCTTGTACTTTTGCGCTCACACGGGGTTCCTTATTTGAGGGCGGCACCATACGGAAATTTGTCGCATTCATCAAGCTTTATTCCATGATAAACCGGCAAGCAAGGGGCGCAACTGGGTTGCCAACAAGGCGGTTGCCGGGTTAGAAACATCCGCCGGCCAGCCAGGAAAGCGTCCTTTAGACAAGCGTTTGGTTGCCAGCCAATACCCGCTGCCATCGTAATGCAACAAGCGCAGCAAGGTACGATTGCGATTAATAAATACAAAGTAACGCCCATCCCGTGGATTAGCCTGCAACTGGCTTTGACACAAGGCCACAAAGCCATCCATGCCCTTGCGGAAATCGACCGGCTCAAGCGCCAGTAAAATCGACGTATGTAGACTCAACTGAATCATGCTGGCACCGCCATAAACTGGGAAAACAAACGTGATAACTGCGCCTGATCCAGGCCGGTTAATTGAAGCCGCATACCATTCGGATGTAGCAAACACAGCTGCACGGTATCCGGTGATTCAACGGTAAGATCCAGTGGAACAAAGGTTGCAGTATCATTTGTCTGACGCCATGCCTTAATCATGGCATGATTAATCCGCAATGCTTGCGTGACCTGAACTATCGGATACCGATCACACAGCGCCACCGCCTGCTGGCGCAGCCCATCAGGAATCCGTGCATTCCCTCGAGAACGCGACTGGCGCCATTGTGCAAAGCGTTGCTGCACTTCAGTAATAGAATCAGAATGTGTCATAAAATGCTCCTGTTCGTTAAGACAGATGCATTAAAACAGAGAGAAACTTGAAAGTTGAGCTAGCCTGCCGGAAGGTTACCTTTACACTGATTTCCATATGTATTCCCATATTTTTTATGGCGGGATTTTACTGGAAATCAGATAAAAATTGGAAGGCTGGGGGAAAATCAAAATTCTTCGTTCAGGGGCTGATCAATGTCGGTTAAACGAGTGACTGAGAATAAAGGCAGCAAGACCCCTGGTGTAGACAAAGTTACGTGGAAAACACCAGAAGCAAAGATAAACGCAATAAAATCGTTGAAGAGACATGGCTATATGCCTCTTCCACTTCGGAGATTATTCATTCTGAAGAAAAATGGCAAGAAAAGACCACTCGGCATACCCACGATGAAGTGCCGCGCCATGCAAGCGTTATATCTGCTGGCGCTAGATCCCATCGCAGAAACCACTGCTGACTTGAATTCTTACGGATTCAGGCCAAAACGGTCTACTGCGGATGCAGGGGAACAATGCTTTCGGTGCCTTGCACAGAAAGCGAATGCACAATGGGTACTAGAGGGTGACATTCAAGGCTGTTTCGATAATATTAGTCATGACTGGATGATACATAATATCCCCACGGATAAAACGATTCTAAGGAAATGGCTCAAAGCGGGATTTGTGCATCAAAATGAACTCTTCCCTACTAATGCGGGCACACCTCAAGGTGGAATCATCAGCCCTGTATTGGCAAATATGACACTTGATGGCTTGGAAAAAATGCTAACGGAGAAGTTTCCAAAAGCAAAATGGATGGGCTTGAAAATGAACATGGTGCGTTACGCAGATGACTTCATTATTACAGGTCATTCGAAAGAGTGGCTTGAGCAAGAAGTTAAGCCTGCGGTAGTTGAATTTCTCTTGGTAAGAGGTTTAATGCTTTCGCCAGAAAAAACTAAAATAACGCATATTGAGGACGGGTTCGATTTCCTCGGGTGGAACATTCGAAAGTATGGTGGGAAGCTATTAATGAAACCATCAAAATCGAATATCAAAGGACACCTTGATAAAATCCGAGAGATCATCAAAAGCAACAAGACGGCTAAGCAGGCGAGTTTGATAAGGTTACTCAATCCCGTCTTACGTGGTTGGGTAAATTACCATCGTCACATAGTCGCTAAGGATGTTTTTGCGAGTAACGATGCACAAGTCTGGTCAACGCTATGGCAGTGGGCTAAGAGAAGGCACCTAAGTAAAGGTGCTGGCTGGGTAAAAAGAAAGTATTTTATATCCAAAGCCAACCGAAACTGGGTGTTCTCAGCTAAAGAAGATAGTAAGCGTCAAAAGGTAGTTACCTTAGTGATGGAGGCTGACACGCCAATACAGCGGCATGTCAAAATCAGATCAGATGCTAACCCTTATGATCCTAAGTGGGAACCATACTTTGAAGCCCGCTGGGTTAAAAAGCTACCGTTCTCATCACATGGTCGTAAGAGGCTTTATCGCGTATGGTCTCATCAAAATGGAAACTGCTCTCACTGTTACGATCCAATCACAAAGGAACGCCCTTGGGTTATCCAATATATTGTGAAGAAATCGGATGGCGGGACAGATGCTGCAAGCAATCTTATGATGCGACACCTTAGCTGTCATGGGGCTGCCTACGATGCAATACAGTTGTAGCGCTGGGTTAGCGCCTTAGCAGAGGCTTGAGCTGTATGCGGGGAAACTCGCACGTACAGTTCTTAGGGGGGAATGGTGTAGTAATACACTGTTTCTACCCTCCATATCTCAATTTATAGACAGAAAAAGTTCATAATCATCACTTTTGACATTTCTTCGTTTTTTCCCCCAATAGTGGCTTACATCTCACCTGCAAATGCAACCAAGTCCTGATGTTTCTTATCTTGTTTTAGTGAAGCGATACGTATTCGAGCATTATGTTTCTCAGCCGCATACTGTGACAGTATACGCAGCGGACTGAGTAAACAACGCATCAGCCATGATTGTGAAGGCAGTTTCGTTATAATCATATTTAACCATGTGGGAGCAAAACGTTGAAATAATTCATCTTCTAAACTCACCATGGCAACAACACAACCTGGCTGTCCCTGCCTGGCACTTCGCCCAAACAGCTGTCGATCAACCCGTGACGATTCATGGTATTCTGTCAGTATTACATACAACCCTCCTAATTCAATGACACCATCTTCAGGCTTAATATCAGTACCTCTTCCCGCCATATTGGTGGCAACGGTCACTTGCCCAGATCGTCCGGCCTGAGCCACAATATTCGCCTCCTCCTCATCATTTCTTGCATTAAGAACCTGATGCGGGCAATCTAATTTTTGCAAAAATTCTCCCAAACGCTCAGAAGCTTCAACTGATCGTGTACCAATCAATACAGCCCTACCTTGCTGATGCATTGCCAATGCATGATTTGCTACGGCATGCCAGCGACGTTCACTAGTACGCCAACACTTTACTGGTAAGTATTTTCGTTGAGATGGCAGATTGGTTGGAATCGTTACGACATCAAGATTATAGATCCGCTTTAATTCCAGTCGGATCTCCTGGGCCGTTCCAGTCATTCCACATAACAATAAATAACGCCGAAAAAAACGCTGATAAGTAATTTGAGCTAATGTTTTACGTCGGCCACTAATTTCACACCCCTCTTTAGCTTCAATCATCTGATGCAAGCCCCCCTCCCATGAGCGGTCCTGCATTACTCGCCCGGAAAACTCATCAACAATTTGGATTTTCTGATCAATCACCAGATAGTGCGTATCCCGCTGAAAGCAATGTAATGCAGCAAGCGCATTTTCAACTAATTCTCGACGCCATACTGAAGACGTCCAGATGCCTGATAACTCACGAGTTAACTCTGCCAAGTAGGTCACTCCCCCCCGAGTTAACCAGACCTCATTATGATCGGTAATATCAAAATGAAGGCTACGTTCAAGCTTGCCGGAAATCTCCAAAGCCATTTGATATAATGGCATTCCATACTCATCCGGTTGTTCTTCAGAAATAATCAGAGGTGTTCTGGCCTCATCGACCAGAATGCTATCGGCTTCATCAACAATTGCCACACATAACCCAGGAATTAATTGAGTATAGTTCTGAGAATCTGGCTTATAAACCTTTTGTAAAGCCTGGTGATTTGCCAGACAACTCCCAATGACAATACGATCTTTCAAATAATCGAAAACAATCTCTTTGTTTGAGACATAGACTATCTGGTTACGATAAATCTGGCTGCGCTCAGTTGGCTCCATACCTTCCTGAATGACCCCAACCGACAGGCCAAAAAAGGAAAATAATGACTGATTTAACTGCGCATCCCGCTGTGCCAGATAGTCATTGACCGTCACAACATGAGCACATCCACCGGTTGCAGCAACCGCACATGCGACCAATGTTGCTACCAATGTCTTACCTTCACCCGTTTGCATTTCGGCAATCATGCCGTGCAACATAACCCATGCCCCCATCAGTTGCACATCATGATGACGCATTTTATTTAAACGACGAGAAGCTTCACGAATAACTGCAAATGTTCCGACCAATGCATTTCCATCAAAGCCCTCCTTACGCATCGCCAGCCCATAACGTTGCAATCGCGCAATGAGCTCCTGATCAGAACAAGCAATAATTTCTGCCTCAAGTAGATTTACCTGATTAACAAAACGTCTAAGCAAACGTTGGTAGTGCCCCATATTAGGGATTCGAGCCAACCATAGGCGCAAGTATTCCTCAAAGGCCAGCTCTCGTTGATAAGCTCGCTCAACACAAATACCATCAGCCAATAGAATATTTTGGTTCTGAATAAATGCAGAAATATTAAGCATTAAACCGACTCAAGAAAAGCTGACGTAAGCGCCGGTATAGTTGACTTCCCAACGGCTCTGGACCGTGCTCAAAACGTACATACACACGACTCCCAAACATATCGGTACTGATATTTTCAGGCAAACTTAAATCAAATATAAAAACAGGACTTAATACTTTAGTTCCCTCTTGATCAGAAGGGTCCGTGACCAATTCTCCACCACCATTACGCCCCAATGCCGGACTAGGTAATTTGTCTGAAGCACCAGGCACTTCCCTTAACAACTTTACCGAATAAGATGACTCGACGTCTCCTACAAAACGCAACTCAATACTTTGCAAACGAGAACGCACTAAATCGACATCATCCTGACTGACTGCAACGCGAGCAATCATATGTCTCGCATTCATTAAATAAGCAAGCAGTTCCCCTTTTTTAAAATAACGCCCAGGCATATCATCAGGATTTTGTATAACCAGTCGCCCATTAATTTCACTAGAAACGGTTAACAACTGATACCGTTCATTAATACGTTGTAATGCCTTTTGCTCATATTCTAATTTTTCAAATAATAAACCTGCCTCAGCAGAATCTTTAAATTGCTGAATATAATATTTACTGAATGCCTCCTCAACTTTAGCTTCAGCCAGCATTTTTTCAGCATTTAGCATAGGGTCACTCAGTACCATCAATGGCACTCCCGATTGCAATGACTGGCCAGAGTTCACATACCACTGATCAAAAAAACCATCAGCGCCTGCCCTTACTAAGGCAGGCTCTTTTAGCCAGATAACCCCCTCGGCCTGTGTACGCAAAGGCAAAGGAACAACGGCCATAAAAACAATGACAGTTACCACGAACAACATAACCGATTTTAAAATACGTGATCGATATAAATGCAGCGCCGAACTCTCTAACAAATGCTTACCCGCTTTCCATATAGGAACGACAAACATATTGAATGCCGCCCATAATGCCAGCACCACCCCAATAATAAAAAACTTACCCGCAATGAATAAAAGGATAGTTACCATAATAAACATACGGTAACACCAGGAAATAACCGTATAATTAGCCAGCCATAATTTTTCGCTAAACGTTTCATCAGGAGGCATAACCTCCTTGGCTCCCAATAGATACCTGTCAGAAAGGTACGTTAAATAGCGCTGCCCACGTTTTGCCAGATTGGGAATTTCTATCCAATCACACAAAATGAAATAGCCGTCATAACGCATTAATGGATTACCATTAATCAGCACCGTAGAGACCCCTGCAATTAACATCACATTAAATGCAATCGATCGCACGGTCCCAGGCTCCACCAATACCCAGACATACATTGCCAATGCGGCTAGGAATAATTCCACCAGCATCCCAGCAGCGGAAACCAACATACGTCGTGTTTTTGAATGAAATGCAGAAGAAGATGATGCGTCAACATAAGGTACCGGAGCAAAAACCAGAAACATCAACCCCATCTCATGTACAGCCCCCACACCTTTGTGGCAAATCCATGGCCAAGCTCATGTAATAACTTGATAACTGGAAAGATAATAAACAACAGAAACAAGTTATCCGTGGCTAATACTCGATCAGAAACATTTTCTGACAATTGTTCCCAATGCAGCCCTGCCAATATTAATGCTGGAATCACTACCAGTAACCACAGCAAAGCCCCTTTAACACTAAACATCCAAACTATATACGGCACATAACGATCAAGAAAACGTTCAGGATTAACCAAAGGAAACTTCAAGCTCATTGGCTGCATCAACCATTGCTTCCATTTTTGCCATTTTCGTTTCTTATGGCGATGAAATAACTCTGCCGCATCAGGAGTAACATCACATAACAACAAATCGTTACTATGTAACTGCGTTAGCAGCTCAATCACCTCATTTTGTGTCGGTAACGAATCACCACCTTCTTTACAAGCTTCATCCCAAAGCTGTTGTACACTACACTTGCCATTCATTTTTCGTAAGAAATGATAACTGCCAGGTGAAAGACGGTGGTAACGTCCACTCGAACTATCTTGCAATATATACCAACGTTTTCCTCGATATACATGCGCATAAAAACGCGTATGCGGTAATAAACGCGGTTTCAAATGCGCTGCATTATGCCAAAGCGAGCTAAAAACAGTACGTTTATTCTGCCCCATTTATGGCATCCATTTCCACAAGCTAATTCGCAACCAGGCACGTAACTGATGAGTTAACACCCACCAAAGCGGCTGTTCCCCAGTGCTAATTTTACCTACGCCTTCCATTCCAGGACGAAAATAGGCTGGAGCACTATCAAGCTTAGCCTCAACCCGATAAAAATTCTCCCCGTCTTCAGCAATGGCAATAGGGGTGATTTTAGTCAACTCAAGATCAACTGGCTGTTCAACAACACCCGCAATAATCAGCTTGCCCAACTGCCCCTCTGCAATATGCATCATATCCTGCTCACTTACCTGCATGATCACTCGATAACTATCCAGCGGTGCCACTTCAAACAACGAGTCGCCTTTATCTACCGGTGAACCAATTAACTGACTCAAATCACCAGAAATAACCAAGCCATCAATGGGAGAAAGAATATTAATACGCTGCAACTGATCTGACACCAGGGCAAGCTGTGCTTCAGCCTGTTTTACTTGAGCCCCCAACACCTTGATTTTAGACATATCATGTTCGGCCATAGCTTCTCGCAACTGCCGACTATATTGCACTTTTTCACTTTGCCATTTATGTTGTTCCAACAATAAGTCTCGATCATCCAAACGGCACAGCAACTGCCCTTTGCTGACCAGGTCACCGGCTCGCACCTGACTTTCACGGATAAAACCCTCAAACGGTGCCGCAACAGTTAATTGCACCTCACCCTCCAGAACCGTTCGAGCATTAACGCGATAGTCAATATCAACAAATGCAAAGACTAAAATAACGACCAAAGCAACAAATGCACAAAACTTCCAAACTAAAAAACCAGGACCGAGTAAACGAGTCATCAACATCTGCCAGCTATCCAGAAAATGGCGCCATAAATTCCGCTCGGCCTGTTTTTTTTGTTGAATAACCGCAGGTAACAAACCGCTTAATGCTGCCAACCAATCCATTTGCATAGAAGATAAAGGGAGGTTCTGATCGCGCTCAAGCAATAAAACAGCAACCATCTTGTTTTGATACTTTAGCGGTAAAGATAAAATAAAATGCGCACCACTTTCTTTTGCCAACAACCCGTGTTGCGGATAAATTTGCTGCAAATTATCATCATTATCACGAGGCTGATAATGAAAGCGAATTTGTTCATCTAAATCCTGAGTCTCTTCCATCGCTGCCGCATAACGCTTCATAATGTCCGTGTTCTTCTCAAACCATGCCGCGTGAGATAATGCAGCAACACGAACACGTTGTTTTTCCACCAAACCTATAGCCGCGCGTGTACACTTAATATCAGCTCCCAGGCGGTTAACCAAATCAAATAAAACCTGCTGCATACTGGCCTGGCGCAAAACAATAGCAAGCGTTTCCATAACCGAGCCAATACGCTGATTTTTCTGGGTTACCCCATCTAACTCGTTACGGAAAAAAATATCATGAACCCAGGCACTCCCCCAATGAATCTGACGCAATAACTGATCAATTTCAGCTTGCGGACGTGGTTTAGCCACCACAACCAGAACCGCAATAATCCGCTCCCCGATTTCTACTGGATAAGCAACATGAATCTGCTGATTTGCAGTACGCACCTTACCTTTACGTTTAGTGATAGCCAACTCAACCACCGCACTAAGATCCGATAAATCTTGCTGCGAATCAGGCCACACGGCTGCCGGCAGATAAGCCTGCTGCTGGGTATTTTCCCATAACAAAACGGCTGCAGACACCTCTGATAATTGATGACACATCAAGCCAAGCCAGGCATGGTAACGAGCATCCTGTGATTTGCTCTCAGCAAAAACATGCCATAGAGTTTCTTCAATAACTACTTTAGCCATGTTATTTCCGCATTCGTTTTAGGTAATACCAATTAACTGGGTAAAACATAATGACTAGCGCACAACTGCATAAGATATCACTCACAATTGACGCAGGCATTCTATGCACCAGATAAGCCGTTTATTCAATAGTGGTGCACAAAGTACACCACTATTGAATAAACGGCTTAAAACGGGTAGAAACTGCTACGCTCTTGCATTAAGTCAAAATGCTCCCTTGCTCATCGACTTGCTCATCGACTTGCTCATCGACTTGCTCATCGACTTGCTCATCAACTTGCTCATCAACTTGCTCATCAACTTGCTCATCAACTTGCTCATCAGATAACCATTGGTCAACTAATTTAAAATCGGCTTGATTCAAAACACCGGCAACAAACTTCAACTCAAGATAATTAATAATGACTTGATATACCGCCTGATTCATATCACGCCTAGCCGCCATTAACTGCTGACGCTGTTCAATCAAATCCATCTGTTTTTGTAAATCACTTTTTATACCCGCTCTTGCGGCCTCAACATTCAACTGAGCTGATTTGAATTGCTGCTGCATCGCATTCAAGCGAGTCTGGTTCAACGACCAGCTTAACCAAGCCTGGCGAGCTTGTAATTGCAATTTTTGTTGCGCCTGCTTTAATTCCAGACCAGCCTTTTCACTTAACGCTTCCGATTCTTCCGTCTTCGCCACTTGTGTACCACCGGAATATAAAGGCATAGATAACTCAAGCCCTAAACGACGCTGATGAATATCAAATCCGTTCTGCCCCGGAAAAGAACCCGCCCCTTGAGCATCATCACTAAAATTTACAACCAAATCAATTTTGGGCTGATGCCCCGCACGCTGCAATTCGATCTCCTCCTCCGCTATTTCTAATGTTTCAAGTGCTGCCAGCATTACCGGACTATTTTTTTCCACCGTGGCCAACCACTCATTCATATCCGAATTGCGAGGATCTTTAATATTGAAGGGCTCAGCAATAGTCAAGACATGCCAGTCAAGCTCCTTGCCAATTAATTGCGTTAACGTGATTTTTTTTAGCATCAACTCGGTTTCTGCTGCAAACAACTCTGCGTCTGCCTGTGCATTTTTGGCATTAGCTTCTTCTAAAATCTGAGGAGCAGCCATACCTTGTAATAATGCCTGAGAATAATGTTGTAATTGATATTGTGTTAATTGCTGTTGAACTTCAGCAAATTGCAAAACATCGTATGCATGCATCACATCAAACCATGCTTTAGCCAGCCGCATATACAAATCCTGCTGTGCCGCATAATACTGATAATAAGCACGCAATGAATGCTTATCAGCCTGTTCACTGGCGATACGCTCTTCTGGGCGCCAGATTGCCTGACGCAAGCTCAAATCTAATTGATGATTATTGTATCGGTCCTCAGTGACGGTATTAAAATTATCACGTACCTCATACTCCCGATTATTAAGATGTGTATTCGCCGTTAATGAAAGTTGAGGTAATAACGCACCTTTCGCCTGAAGTGCTCGTTTTTTAGCTGCCACAAACTCAGTTTTTGCAATCTGTAGCGTAGGATCATATTGATAAGCCAATTCAACAGTTTCACTAAAGCTCGTTGCCTGCACCCCTCCTTGATACAACAGGCCCGATAACAGCCAAACAGCCGATATCTGTTTTACTTGCAACACGAATACTCCCTAAATTTTTAATTATTTTTAAAATCAAAAGATGCCTGACAATGAATTCCCGAAGGAATCTTCATACCAGGATTTTCCAACTCAAGAAAAACACCAAAAGTAGCACTTCCTGCATCAATCAAACGATCAACTACCCTGACCTGGGCCTGATAATCTGTTTCAGAAGCCATCTCCGGCTTAACGGTGACAGTCATTCCTTTACCTACATAACTAAATTTCTCTGCAGGTAAAATGACATAGACTTTTAACGGATCCAGCTGTGCTAAAGTCATAATCACTTTTTTATCACCACTGGGCTCTATCACTTCTCCTGGATATGCCATTTGCCTGGCAACCACACCATTAAAAGGACTATAAACGGTACGCTGTGCCAGCAGTGCCTTCTGATGCTTCCATTCTAGAAAAGCCTGTGCTTTACTTTCCTGAGCTTGTTTCAGTTCACCTTCAGCAAGTTTCATTTCATTTTCAGCATCATCTCGTTCTTGTACCGACATAAAATTCAACGTCTGCATATCCTGATGACGCTTAAACTTCTGCTGGGTATAATCGACTTTTGAGTGTGCCGAATCAAGTGCTGCCGTTGCTTCCGATTTGAAGTGAGCTAATTCAAGCGCCGCTGCTTCTACAGATGACTCTAAATGAGCCAATTTCTGTCCTCGCTTTACGATATCGCCCCTGCCTGCATACACCCTATCCAACATACCACTAACCGGACTGGCAATTTCAACCATTTGTGCCGGTTCAATCAGACAATCAAACACCTCTATCTGAGCTGCAATGGCATTGGTCGAAGTAACCGCAAATAACAGTACAACTATCCATTGTTTAATCATAACCAGTTTATTTTTATTTACACTGTTTTAACACCGGCTACATTGTATATTAACCGGGCAATGAAACGAACTTTAGCAGAATATCTGGTTATATAGGCTGACAAACGTACCTTTCACCCACTAATTTAGCTGATTTTCTGATTGTTGCCAGACGGTGACTACATAGTGCAGATTATGCAAGTCAACGAACCGCAGGATAGAACGTATCTTCCTTGCCGACAGCCTGGATCAAATTTTTAACGACGACATTGCTGGGAAGATCAGAGCTATTCGCTACCGAAAACCCAAGACCAGCAACATGCTCTCGGGTTTTATTTCACCATACCACAAGCTAAGCTTTCTCAAGCCGTGGCTGCTGTTTGAGAAAATCAACAAATTTCAGGAAGGTAGGAATAAACTCTTTAGGATAACGACGAAGCCTCTCCTCACACATACGCTCAAAATACGGATTGGATGATAAATGCGCGGCTACCAGTGCCACCGTAGACCCATCAATTCCTCGCGCAATGACTGGATACGGATGATGATCATAATGGTCCCAATCTACATGGGGATTCGGATCTTCCGCATAATACAAAGCATTTGCCTGCTGATCATAATCAAAAATACTATTCATATAGTCCTGATAGGCCAACAACTTGTCTTCTAAGGCCTGTTTGATCAACCCAATCACTTCGTCCAGATGTTTTCGTGACGTTATTCTATAAATATCACTATTTCGGTCTTTAGTATTCATCATCCATTCTCTCTGAGATAATCTTACCCCCCCCCCCGTCCAATCGGATTCACGATCAAATTGGGTATGAATATCCTCAAGCGCAGTAAATTTCGTTACCACATATACCGAGATACCAATGTCAATCGGCCAGCGGTTAGAGCAAAGATCAATATGAATTTCGTGCCGTCCCCCATCGATCTCCCGCGTGAACACATACTCTTTTTTATTTCCCTTATAACCATGGGCCACCATCAACGGTTTAACCGCATCATAGATAGCACCGTTCACTTTGGAAGCTCGGGGTAACTCATATTCCGGCTCGGGCGCGCTTTCGACCGGCCGGGGCGTGCCGTCAAACAAATACATCTGACCCGACTGGGGGTCCAGCACATGAAGACCATGCGCCTGTGCCTTCTCTACCAGCAAAATCATCGGATTCGCCTCCGTTGCACTTAAACCTATCCCCTGGTTACATACCAGACTACCGCCGGCACGCGGCGGCCCCTCCAGCCAGGCACAGTCATAGCCCTCGCCTTTACCCGTCTCTTGGCACATCACACAAGGGCAAAAGCCCGATTCCCGGACATCCTTGGCCCAGTCCTCCAGCTTTTGGCTAGTCTCCTCGGACTCCTGTAAGGCACGGACCATTTCCCAGGCCTGCTCCGCGGTTTCCGGCAATGCCTGGTTTTCTGGTTGTTCCCAGATCATAACGACATAACTCATCTTAGTTTCCCTATCGAAAACCCAAGACCAGCAACATGCTCTCGGGTTTTATTTCACCATATCACAAGCTAAGCTTTCTCAAGCCGTGGCTGCTGTTTGAGAAAATCAACAAATTTCAGGAAGGTAGGAATAAACTCTTTAGGATAACGACGGAGCCTCTCCTCACACATACGCTCAAAATACGGATTGGATGATAAATGCGCGGCTACCAGTGCCACCGTAGACCCATCAATTCCTCGCGCAATGACTGGATACGGATGATGATCATAATGGTCCCGATCTACATAGGGATTCGGATCTTCCGCATAATACAAAGCATTTGCCTGCTGATCATAATCAAAAATACTATTCATATTGTCCTGATAGGCCAACAACTTGTCTTCTAAGGCCTGTTTGATCAACCCAATCACTTCGTCCAGATGTTTTCGTGACGTTATACTATAAAAACCACTATTTTGGTCTTTAGTATTCATCATCCAGTATCTCTGAGGTAAGCCTATCCCCCCCCCCGACGTCCAATCGGATTCACGACCAAATCGGGTATGAATATCCTCAATCGCAGTAAATTTCGTTACCACATATACCGAGATACCAATTTCAGTCGGCCAGAGATTATGTCGAAGATTAATATGAATTTCGTGCCGTCCCCCATCGATCTCCCGCGTGAACACATACTCTTTTTTATTTCCCTTATAACCATGGGCCACCATCAACGGTTTAACCGCATCATAGATAGCACCGTTCACTTTGGAAGCTCGGGGTAACTCATATTCCGGCTCGGGCGCGCTTTCGACCGGCCGGGGCGTGCCGTCAAACAAATACATCTGCCCCGACTGGGGTCCAGCACATGAAGACCATGCGCCTGTGCCTTCTCTACCAGCAAAATCATCGGATTCGCCTCCGTTGCACTTAAACCTATCCCCTGGTTACATACCAGACTACCGCCGGCACGCGGCGGCCCCTCCAGCCAGGCACAGTCATAGCCCTCGCCTTTACCCGTCTCTTGGCACATCACACAAGGGCAAAAGCCCGATTCCCGGACATCCTTGGCCCAGTCCTCCAGCTTTTGGCTAGTCTCCTCGGACTCCTGTAAGGCACGGACCATTTCCCAGGCCTGCTCCGCGGTTTCCGGCAATGCCTGGTTTTCTGGTTGTTCCCAGATCATAACGACATAACTCATCTTAGCTCCTTGTCATCGTTTGGATTTCTTAACGTTATCACTGATACTGACCTTCAAACCTGTTTGCTTAGCCAGATCAGAACGCTTGCCTTCCGTTTTCACATTTAAAAATTCACCCAGCCAGCTACGCCGCTCGGAATAAACCTTTTCTTCCTCATCCTTATCATCAGCAGCAAACAAGTCCTGATGTTTAGCTGTCCAGTCAATCACCACGCGGGATAAGTCCGGATCTTTGGGTTTATGTTGCAGATCCAACATATTCACCCCCCAGCTAGCCTGTTCGTTTTCAACGTCCAGATGGATTTCGGATGACGTATCCTGGCAGGTGTCGTGCTCTTCATCATAAGTGCTCTCGACCAGGGCCGGAGCCAACACGCTGATGCTCAGGCTATCATAACGACTGGCCTGGGCACCGTTGCTGATCTCGGTGGCCTGGGCTTCTAACTGTAGCACAAAGCTGCCCTGATAGCCTGTGGCAGGAAGAATCTGCAACCGGCTAAGCTCCCAGCCACTGATATCGACACTGTGCATATCCGCGCTGGCGCTAAAGGTATTAAAACCATCACTCAGTTCACTGCCCTTTGGCAGATCGCTGATATAGAGTGCCAGACGTTCCGAACCATCGTGGTCCTGCAGCTCGGCAACCAGTTCAGCAAGGTTAATGGCCTTATCCTGATAACCGACATTCAGCGGCAGACGTTCTATTAGCTGAATATTATCCAGCATTGCTCCACGTCCGTTACTGTGTTCGTCATCCTCGGCATCGTGATGGTTATTGGCACCGGCCACCTCACTTTCTATCATGATCTTCAGTGTCCGGGCCTGGCCGTTTCCATCAAAGCTAATACTAACCGGCTGCCAGTGCAGTTCATGGTTGGGGCTGCTATGGCTATAGCCGCCGATTTTAACATCATCCAGATAAATGCCGATTTCACTGAAGCGTGGGTCAAAGCCCAGATGCGCCGCATAATCAAAGTTTAACTGATAGCTGGCTTGAGACAGGGTTGGTATTGTGCGCTCAATGGCAAACGTCTGATGACCATCGCCTTTACTGTCGCTCAGTTCCAGCCAGTTACCCCCGCCAGTTGCTGCGTGTACGGCATAGCGTTTGTTATCCGCTGCCCGCATCTTGTCGCCATCCGACCAGATCACAAAGGCGGCCTGGCCGCGCTCATCCTCACCGGATTCTTTCACCAGCTGCCAGCCTTCCAGTTCCGATGCGGGCAACAGGCTGCGGTTAGCATTACGGTTGACCACACTTTCCCAGTGGGTGTTAAACAATTTGGCCGTGGCGCCAAACTTATCGGCTGGCAGCTGTTGTTCCAGCAACGGCATATCGGCAACCGGGGTAATCTGAATACTCATTGTGGCATTGCGGCTGTATAACTCACCGTCAAACCCCTGGTAATCAAAGGCGGCATAGCGCTGTAAACGGTTGCCAGTACCCGGGTTAACATCACCGGGAAAACCAGATTCGTTGGCCCCTGGCAGATAACGCAGCTTGCCTGCATCAATCTCCTCTCGGCTTAATTGTTGGCTCTGCTCGGCCAACTGCCAGCCCTGGCTGCCGTTATATTGCAGCTCACCGGCAACAGGCAGGGAGTTCAGACGAATACTCAATGTATCGCTGTCGATATCGTGCACGTTAAAGTCCTGCCAACTAAAGCGATAATGCAGATCCTCGGTCCCCAGTACCGCACCGCTGTCGGCGACAGGAGCATCATTCACTGGTAAAATCTGAATTGACACCTGAGCGACATTCGACTGCAACTCGTCTTCGGTAAGCACATAACTGAAACTGTCTGCGCCAAAATAATCTGCATCCGGCAGGTAGCTAATGCTGCCGGATGCGTTCAACTGCAGATGACCATGCTGTGGTGGTTGTAACACCTGGGTAACAAAGCTGTTTATTCCCAGCAGGCGGGCCGCAGCCTGGGCGTCTACCCATAAGGGTTGATCTTCCAGCACAGTTAGCGTCTGATCTTTTAGTTCTGGGAAACCGGTCAGGCGTAAATCGCTAATGCTGAGCTGGCTGGTTAGTTCGGCCTGTTGCAGCCCCATCCCCAGCAAATCAAAGCCCAGATGGGCCACACTGCCGGCGGCGATACTGCGCAAATCAACCCGATAACTGCGACTGCCATCCGCATTTAGCTGACTGATTACCCCCGGTGCCAGATATTCGCTACCATTGCTCTGTAAATTAATGATTGCATCGCTATGACTTAAGGCATTGCCGGCCAATAACGATCCGCCACTATCGGCATTAAGCAGACTGACCTCAAATGCATCACTTGGTCCCTGAGTCGGATTTTTCTGCAACGCACCACTAACCGTAAAGAATAAAAAGCGGTCTTTTTCATTCAACTGGAACACCTGGCTGACCCGGCTTTGTTGATAAGGGTTTTCGGTTAAGGTCACGCGTCCGTCATCAAAGCGAACACTGCCCTGGCGAATCCAATCCACCCCATTGCTGAATGCCGGATTTTCCAGACGGGCATTAGGGGTTACTTCCAGTGGTGTATATAACGTTGAGGGCGATGGATTATGATCGGCAGCCCGCGGGGTATAGCTTTCTACATTTGGAGCGCTGACTGGAATGCTGATCGATGTCGGTTGGTTAATCGCAAATTGGCGGGTAGCGTTGGTTACCCGTATGCCGGGATTCAACTGCTCCATCATTACATCACTACTGTCCGCTTGGTGATACAGGCCTAAAGCATGCCCCAGTTCATGAATCAACACTGACAGCAGATCGATTTTATCCTTTGCCTCGGTACCCTCATTGGCCTGCCATTGCCCATTAGTGGCCGTATACTCGCTATTATCTTCCGGTGTTGCATCGACAAACCAGCCCCAACCGGCCGCATTATTGGACAGCAGAATCTGTTGTCCAATCGCTGTCGCTAATATATTGGCCTCCAGGCTATCGAATTGAATCTGAATATTCTCCAGATCCTCATAGCGTGCCCCCTGCTCCTGCCAGAATTGTTTGGCCGCAACCAGTGTTCCGCCAATATCGGCCAAGGTGAGTTGGCGGGAATCAATCGGAATCGGGGCGGTCGTAGTTAACTGCTGCTGACCCGGTAGCCCATGGTTGACATTCACTGGCGTTAACTCTGCCGAAGCATCCATAATTTGAACACTACTGGTAAAATCATTATGGGGATCATAGCGTTGAAAGAGTTGCCCATCCGGGCCTATACCATAAGAGCGTAAATCAAAGTAAATTTTATTATTAAACTGAACGGTTTGCTTACTCACCGTCCAATTTTCCCCATACAAGTTTACTTTTTGAACGTCAGGTGTCATAGTCGCAACAGAACCTTCACCGTCCAAATAAGGTATGTCACTCAAGTTCTTACCCGCAAATCTCATTGTGTAATACCCTTGATCCAGACCATCGACAATTGCCTTAAAAAACGGATGCTGATTCTTAGTCAGTGTTCCCATTATTTCAGATTTCTTGGTTAATTGTGCCAGCCTTCCAACTTGAGATAATTTGGCATCGGCAATCTGATAATAGAGATGGAGCTTTCCCTGCGGATCCAAAAATTGATAGACGACTAAGGCATCAAGCTTAAGCCTGAAACTTTCTGTTGTAGACATTCTTTGCTTGCCGTTGGTACCTTCAATGATTGGCATAGCATCGCTGGGAATACCTTTTTTAGGGGTAATCACCACATCTACCTGACCAAAGACCTCGACATTATCTGTACCATACATGTGAGCAAATTCATTTTCTAATACAGTAATCATCTCTTTTTCTTGTTTAGTTGTTAATGCTCGCAGCCGAGGATCGCCTATTTTTGCTGCCTTGAATGGCACCATGGGTTTGTTTGCGTCTGGATCCACCAGAAGCCGACGCTGAACCAGATGATCAAATTCCCCCTGGCTCATTAGTCCGCTTCTGGCGCGCTCCTTATCTGCTTCGCTCAACATATCAAAAACACCCTGTTCTTCATAATTCTTATATCGCTTTGCACGAGCTTCATTAAGTACCGCATTGGCATAATGGTTGGCATCTTTATGAATAAGATCACGGTGTTTTCTTAAGTCGTTAGCTGTCTTAATAATTCCTTTTTTTATCAAGAAGTGTAACGTTTCAATTTCATAAATTTCATGTACGATTGTCCATAACGCTTGATCAGGGGTTTTGAAGAGCTCTTCTGATAGCCTTACGGTAACAACTTCTGCCTCTTTAGTTTTCTGCACATGATTGATAAATTTTCGCAGCGCATCAGTCGTTGCTTTAGAAATCGACTTGGGTGTAAAAGTATAAGTCGCCGCGACACTCTTTCCTTTCATGGTTTCCTGAGGAACAACATAAAACTCAATACTTAACGTTGTATTATTGAGTCCATTATCGGGGTTTTCTTTAAAGTTTAATTGAGCACTCCTGACCTCACCGGTGGTTGGATCCATATTTAACAGTCTGGCTCCAAGAGGGTTCTTCACAGCCACTCGTTGATTAGACTCCAAACCTAAACTCTCAAAGAAATACGATGATTTTGAGGCACTAAGGTGAGTAAATTCACTTGCAAATGTAAGAGCTTCATCTAATGTGATAGCGGCACGCGGATCATAACTGGATACAGGAGCGTCCTTGTACAATGCATTCCCGAAATAGTTACCCTCCGAATATGTCAAACCTACATGGGGATCGTTATATACATAAGAAACCGAATTACGTGTTGCGTCTCTAGCCACAGTTAAGCTTTTTGATAGGGAATTAGTAATAGCCAAGCTAAGGTTTTTATAAGCTTCCCTGGTTTTATTATAGTCATGCAACGCTTTTTCATAGCGAAATCTTAGTGATGCGAGCGACTCAGCGGTCAGCTTACCGGTATGACGAATTGAGCTCATCTCCATTTTTAGTCGCTGATAAGATCCTTTACTGATAGCCTGCCATCCATACAATGCAAACATGCCATTAAGAAACTGCTCATAATTGATCTCACCATCACTCAACAGCCCAAGTCCATCAATCACTTCTTTCCCAGCCATATAAATACCCGTGGGAGGAAAAGTGGCAAGCAACAGTTCCTTTATATACTCTCTTTGCTCTTCCTTGGATGCGCCTTCATCTACCATATAAGCAAAGCGGCTAAATGCCGGCATACGTGATGCGTTAGTTTCCCCGCCTAATGCCTCTTTCGCATCCAACTCCATTGCATGTAGTCCTCGGAGTAGGATATCCAAGGCCATAAAGGGTAATTCTGCCAGAGCTGCAACAAAATTCTCCAGCGCACTATATATTGCAGGAACGGGTTCGTTATGCGGATTGAGGCGTAATGTATTTAAAACATTTCTAGCCTCTTCCCCGCGCTGGACAGAACCGCTATTATCCACGGTCAATAATGCACCAATAGCTGCAGTTGTATTACTGCCAAGCAACCAAGTCAGTGCCTGAGCATGAATAAAACTTTTTTCTAATAAACCCATACTATCCTGCAGCTCTTGCAGGCTTAGCTGGTTAATCATTTCATCGGTAATATTCAATTCGGGAGGTGCTGTTATCCCCAGTGTTATTAATTTGGTAATATCTTCGTTTCTGCTAAAACTCCCCAGGCCATATACCCACTCTGAGGTAAGTGCCGAATTGGTATTATCATAGCGAAGCGGCACCACGGTCTGCTGGCTATCTGTACGGTCAATCGGAGTAGCATTATTTTTGTGCTTGTTGGCTTCATCAATCAGGCGTGTTGCATCCCAGGCAAAAACTGGAAACTTGCTCTCTTTAGCGGGGTTCCATTGCGGCCAGTATTCCCAGCCTTGCACATACAGCATGCCATCCTCACTCAGCGTCATATCCTTAAGCGCAATGCCTACCATTGGCGTAGTGGATCCTAGATATACCGCCGAACCAAAGGGATCTTTAATTACCGCAATTTTTGATCCAATCTGCTTACCTAAATCCCAAGGGCTCAAGGGAGGAACATTGGGATCGACTACGCGAATTCGAGGATCATTAAAGACAAAGTTGTAATCCGCAACCAACGCATATTCCACACCATCTTTGAAGAGAACAATGCTATCTGCCGCACGTTGAAAGTTTTGCTGATATTTGTTAACAGGATCATTAGACCAGTCTCCTGCAGGAGTCAGACGGGTAAATGTGGTTTTTGCCGCACCGCTTAAATAACCATCTTCATCCCTATCCCATTCAATCGCCCAAAGCCCGCTGTTATAGTCATTATCTTTACTATTGGAAACAACAAACGAAGCGGTACTGAAACCGACATTAATATATTCAGGAACCTTGCCGCCTTCAACTAATTGTGAATTGGATAATTGATGACGTTCTCCATTTAGTTTTCCGTTTTCATCTTCTACATCCAGATCAATCACGTAAATATTCCCAGCTTTATCTGCACTATCCAAGATCAGAATTGACCCGGTAGGATCTGCGGGGGCGGTCATAGCCAGATAACGCTCCATACTGACTGCTATGTCGGTATATCCATTAATGGCAGCCGGCATAACTTCCTGCTGTTGCAACATATACCGCAATGAAAATGTGTCGAGATTAATGCGCACCACCCTGCCCCCGGCGCCTTCTTCAGCAACATATAACCATCCTTTATTAACTACTAGGCTGGAAATAGGGTTGCTTGAATAGGCAACCTTGAGGGTATGCACTATTTTTCGAGTGGCAGTTTCATACACATAAATATTACCTTTGGCCGCAGCAATAAATGCTAATGTGCCGTCATGGTTATAAGCAATTTGTTTACTAAAACGGCCATTGATTTGCAAAGGATTACCTTGTTCATCTTTATCAACAGCCATAAATGCCGTATAACCGGGTGATTTTTGCGCCCCAGGAATAAAAGTATCATGCTGCATAACAATAATGCTGTCGTCAGTGGTCATTAATGATTCACGACTGTTATTCTGTGTTGATAAATCCAGACTGACAACCCGATTGCTCCACACACTGGGTGAAGGGAGAGGATTAGAGCTGCCAATCGTGAAGCTTTTAGTGAGGCGCTCAATATAAATATAATGTTGAGATATCGCGATATTCGAAGGCAGATCAACCTCTAATTGAGTAGCACCATCAAATTTTGCACTAAATGCCTGGTGGGTTATTCCTCTGTCAGAAGTATTTGCTAAAACAAGGGGGAGTTGTTCACCTTTAGGCTCCAGCCAAACCTTATATTCAAATGCGCTGGCAAACGCACCATCAGGAACCAGATTTTCTACTGATAACGTCAATTTAGAATTTTTATAGTCTAATTGGGTGATATAGGGTGCGTTAACTATTGACGCCTTAGGCGGAGGGGTAAATGTACGAGTTATATTCTCGACTTTAAAGGCCTCAGCAGACGTTGACAGCTGATATGCACCACCCAAAGTGTATTTAATCGCTTTGGGTTTTGAGTAAATAACATCTGAAAATACCACTAATGCGGCAGTCCCCATTATGGGATTTATTCTCATAGTAGCCCGTAATGCCTCATCAAATATAACATCCCAAGTTGAAGCATCTGGCACTATCTCAACCTCGCCCGAGACCTCTCCTGTTTGCAGGTTCTCCCCCGTTTGCTGGGATGCAAGCGATACATTGGTTACCACCATCACGCCACCAGTCAGCTGTCCTGGATAAGGAGGACTTGCAGTTCTGGCAATGCCATCACTACCAACAAATCCATTATCCATCAACCACCAGGTGTCATGCTCTACACCATAGCCATCCAGCACAGTGCCTTGCTGCCAGAACAACACTTCACTACCTGGTTCCACCGTATCTGCTACCGGGATAGCAAACTGCAATGGTAAGCGGCTTTCTTGTCCTCGCATATCCAACTTAAATGCGGCTAAGGTATCAATAATTTCCGGTGCCGGCGGGGCAAGATCAAGGTCTTCAATCGCTACAGATTGAATAGAAACGAGAGTATCTTTCGACAATGCACCAGGAGCGATCATCACCATATTATTAGAGGCATCAGCAACATTGGCACCCAGCTCGGCCTGCACTTCAAAAGCCCCAACCTGAGTAGGAGATACACGCAACTGTACATTATGCTGCATGACACCGTTAATAACGGAAATGGTAGTAATGCCACTGTTTTTTGCCTGAATCAGGCCATTTTCAGAAACGGTTGCCACGCTGGGGTTTGATACAAAATATCGGGTACCGCTTTGTGCGTCAGAAATGTGTTGTCCATGATCATCGGTCACTTTAAGTTGCCGCTCTCCGCTGTTTTCTGGTAATACAATTGCCAATGGATAGACATCAACTTCATAGCCGTTAATAGTTAAAAATTGATGTGATGGCTGACCCTCCACGGCAATTGCATTCACCGCGCTAATACCGCCAGCACTCACGCTGATTATGGCTTCACCATTGGCCAATGCCTGTATACCACCCTGTTCAAGAATACGTACAACATTGTTGTTATCCGATAAAATCGTCAGATCGTCCGGGTTCAGAACAACCTCTTTTGCATCGGCAAAGTCGGCACTTATCTGCAATTGCTCGCTCGCCCCTTGTAATATAGAAGCAATACGTTCCAGGTTAATCGCTTGCAGTTCAGCATTACTGACATCAATCGTTAATACGATTTCGTCTCCCAGAGTATAGCCATCATCAGCCTGTAAAATAACACTGGCACTGCCGGAAAATGCAGCTTCGGGAATGAATTGTAACGTCAGACCATCGGCATCAATTTTTGCTTGCCCATGCTCTACTTGAACAACATGCCAGAATAAATAGTCCCCTTCCAGGTCTCGTGCCACATCGGCCAATTGACGCTGTATTGAAAAACCTTGATGCGTTGTCAGCTCGGGCAGCGTTTCCCATTGTTGTGGAGCACGATTAGCCTGCACACCATAATTGACATACAGCAATTGCTGATCGTCAGCATTCACCAGATTATCACCGTTAATATCCTGGGCGGCCTGTTGCCATTGCTGTGTATCGCCACCATTTACCCGCCCGTCTTGATTCAAGTCACCGGCCAGGCGCAGCTGCACCACCGCATCGCCCGCACCTTTCAGGCGTAACAGCTTCAGGCCAGCTTCGCTCACTTGTAATAAGATAGTTTGCCGGCCGGCAACCACCTGCTGCCCCAGAATGCTGGCTCCCACGGTTTCCAGCTCAAGCTGATCCAACTGCTGAGACTGTATCTGTACTGCAACAATAATATTGCCGGTTGCACCACTTCGAGTCATGGTCGACTCGATTTCACTATCGCGAATCAGATAAGACAAATTAACCGATTCATTGGTTAATGTTCCTTGCCAGTCCTGGCCAGCCCAATTAACCATACTCCCAAATGGATGGCCGATACTATCACTTAACAACCGGCCCTCAGTATCATAGCCATGATGTGTACTGAGATTTTCCGTTGTTGCACGAACCATTACCAACTGGCCCTGTGAGTTATAACGATAGACAATATCGCCTTGCGCTAATGAATTCGTAATCCGCTCAATACGCCCTTGCGTATCACGTATAAAGTCGATACGCTCAGGTTGCTGGCTACCGACAGCAGCAATACTGCTGTCGCTGACCAGCCATTGCATACCATCGTTAAAGATAAGCCGTTTAATCTTTCCTGTCGCGTCCAGATGATAAGCCGTTCCTTGTGGATCGGTTAATACAAAACCCGAAGGTACCCAAGGCAATGCACTGGCCTGATGATAAAGACTCAACCCCTGGGTTTGTAAGGCTGGTTGCTTATCATTATCGCTGACCGCCTGTAATTGCCAGCCTGGCAATGATGCACTGAATTCGGGACGCAATACCGCTCCAGCGGTGCTTTCATCAATCTGTAGCCCCAGGTTGAAACTCAGATTCAAGATATTAGTCTCGCCGCTCCCGATATCCTGTGGAATGGTCAACCATACTTTAGCACCCTGCTGCCAGGGTGCCACATTTCCCGTTGGTGTCTGTAGCGGCTGGTCATGGGTAAGCTGGGTATCGAGCAATGGCAACTGCCAATTCCCCAGCTGTCCATCCAGCGTACCTGGCTGCAAGTTGCGCGTTAATGCCAATGCATGCCCTCCCAGGGTGTACACCGCATCGGTTGCCTGTGCTGGAATAGCTTGTTTTTCTGTACTGTCTATGGCTATATGCGTTAGCTGTTCACTTCGGCGGCCTTGCAAATCCCAGGCCTGTAAACGTAGTTGATAAACACCGTTAGCCCATTGCTGTGGGTCCAGCACCATCAGTGGCAACGTGTCATTATAATCATCGGCCGTAAATTTCTGATCCAGCAAGCTTGTCCATTCGCTGGAACTGGCTGATTTTAGCTGTAACTGCACTTGCATCAGTTGGCGCTCATCAATCGAGGCCAACAGTGCAGTTGTCTGATTTATTGCTACCGGCCGGGTAAACAGGCTGCTGTTTTGCAGTGTACCTTGCCAACGGATTGCCGGAGCCTGGGTATCAGCCGGATCTTTTACCAACACGGTCTGTGTTTGCATGGCAATAAAGCCATCCCTATCCTCTGCCATTACCTGGATATCAATAGTGCCGGGTTGTTCGGCCACCAAGGTTAACCGGCCTTTGGCATCCAGAGCGGCGGACTCCCATTGCGGATTATCTCCCAGCGCGCTGCCCCGTAGTTTGACCTCTACGTTAGCAATCGGACTATAGCTTTGGGCACGCACCGTTACCTGAACCTGCTGCCCAGGCAGTACCGCTGTCGCGGGTGTTGTTTGTATTAATACATGCGGCTGATAAACATCACGATCAGTAATCACCCGTAAGGTCAATGTTTTACTCACCGTGTTGTGACCATCAAACACATTTACATTAATCACATGGTCACCATCCTGACCGGGGACCGGCGTCCAGCGTAGCTGCTGGCTTTGTGCATCATATTCAGCTCCTGGCGGCAAGTTATTAAAACTAAATACCAGGTTCTGTGTCTGCTCAACACCGTCCGGGTCTGTCGCAGAAATCACATGCTCAATAGCACCACGTTGAACTGGCAAAACAAAGGTCTCACCGACAGCAAGCATATGATTACTGACATTCAACTGCGGTAGACGGTTTTTATCAAACACTTGTACCTGAATCTGCTGTTCGGTTATTTGTTGACCATCACTGACCTGGAAACGCAAATCAAAAGGCTGATTGCTTTGTCGTGCATTATCTACCACATCAAAACCAGGTTTCCATTCAAAATAGCCGCTACGACTATTAAATGAAATCCCTTGCGGGGTATTTTCATCATAGATCAGGGAATATTTAAGTGGGTCATTATCCAGATCACTGGCCTTTAGAGTAAAGGCGATGGTATCGCCTTCACGCACCAGTTGTTGTGGTAATGGCAGTATTTGTGGCGACTGATTGGTATTGCTGACATGAACTTCAAATTGTGACTGAATTTGAGCCAGGCCATCACTTGCACTCAAGCTAAAACGATACACGCCTTGTTGATCTTGAGCAGACAGAGAACCAGGAATCCAATTTAGAATCAATTTATTGCCCTGTGGCTGCATGGTCATACCATCGGGTAAGCCAGCTGCTTGCCAATATAGCTGGTTCAGATCCGGATCATCAGCAAACACTTCTACGCTGACCGGCACACCTTCCTGAGCATCAATCCGGTAATAGTTACCGGCCGATTCGGATGTGCTGGCGGTCAATACTTCCCCATTTAATTGAACACCTTGCAATTCCGGCATCGCATTATCTTCTTGTACGATAATACGCACAGTATGCAACGTGGTGTTAGGCTCGGTTGTTACATCGGCAGCATAACCGGAACCAGCTGAAGGAAGGCCACTGTCGGTTACCTGAATCACAATATCATGTATTCCCAGGTCGCTACTATCTGGTACCCAATTGAGCAATGCTCTGCCATACGTTGCCAAACTGCCAAGCGTTGCGCCTTCAGGCAATCCCTGTGCACTAAAGGTCAATGGATCCTGGTCTCTATCACTGGCAACAATCGGTAATGATAATAACTGGCCCGGTACCGCTACCACTTGGTCTGGTAAAAACAGTTCTGGTGCTTCGCTGATACTGGTAACACTCAGTACAAAGCTTTTACTCTGAGACTGAATTTGTCTGGTTTCACCATCACCATTATCCGAAACCGTTACCGTAATTGGATAATCCCCATCGTCGTGTTCACCAGGAGCAAAGTGCAGTACCGCATTTGCCTGACCATTTTCACTGGCTTGCTGAGTATAACTGGCAAATGCCGGCAAACCACTAACAGCTAGTTGTAACGGATTACCATCCGCATCACTGGCAAAAACCGGAATATCCAGTGTTGCACCTTTGTCAACAAAGGCATGGCTGATATCCTGCAGCTGAGGGATACGGTTGGTATTATTTACAACTACTGGAATTACCACTTTGCTGCTTAGAGCAACACCAGTGCCATCTCCATCATCTGTTGCAATAACGGTTAGCATGTAACTGCCTGCCTGGGTAAAACCTGGGGTCCACACCAGTTCTAACGTTTCTGGATCAAAACTTGCACCTTCCGGCAAGCCTTCTACTTCATAACTGACGCTGGGTGCAGTGCTTGCAGGCCCAGTTAACGGGCCTTGTGGGGCCAGGCGCATTTTCGGAGTATATTGTGGATTATCCGGGTCAAATGCCATCACACCGATACGCAACGGCTGGCCTTCCATCACCTGCCAAGTTTCTGCTGCAGCAAATTGTGGCGCACCATTGGCATTTAATACTTCCAGTTGAATGGTTTGTTGTACCGAGGTATCTGTCACCTCGCCGTCAACACGAGTGTAACGTGCGGTTAATGTCAGCGGTATGGCATAACTGCCTGCCTGATTGAAGCCTGGCTCCCAGCTCAGCCAGCCACTTTGTGCATCTAACGTCGCACCAGCCGGTAAAATTTCAGTGCTATAAACTAATTCAACCGTTGAACCGTCAGCTTGTGCCTGTTGTATACCATTGGGCAACTGGCCGTTTAATTGCAATGCAAATTTGTCCCCTTCTCTCAGGGTTTGTTCAGGCACTTCTTGAAAGACGGGTTTCGGCAATATCTGGGTAACGGTGATATCGAATGTTTCTGTCACCGTTGTTGTACCATCCGACACAATAATTGAGATATTTCGATATTCTCCGGCTTGGTCATAACCGGGTGTCCAGCTCATTAATGCTGAGGCAGCATCATAGCGTGCACCTGCAGGCAAATTATCCAGCACAACCGTCAGCCTGTCGGCCTCCATATCACTTGCTCGAATTGGCAGACTGAATGCCTCACCTTCTGCGATAGTAAACTGCTCATAATCGGCAATCACCGGGGCCTGGTTACCATCAATCACGTTCAGCTCAAAACGTTGGGTCACCACCCCTCCCCGGCTGTCAGTCACACGAATCATAACTTCATTATCGGCTGCAACCGATATGCCAGGCGTCCAACTTAAGGTTGCTTTACTGCTGTAATAGCCAAAGTCCGTCAAGCTGGTATCACCAATAATATTCAGGCTTACCCCTTGAGGAGCTTTAAGCAACTGCCAACTCAGCTGACTACTATCAATGTCCAAAGCGGTTAACCCGGCCTGCCAGTCCTGCCCTATCCTGGCTTCGGGTAACTGGCCATATTCCAGCAAAATGCCGTCCGGCTGCAAAATTGGAGGAAGGTTATATTGCGGCAGCGCATAAACACCATGCCCGGGATTAACTTTAGCCAGCGGCAAAGCACCTGCAAATTGACCGGCTTGCTGATAAGGTAAGATCGTTACCGTTTGCCCATACAGAGATTCTCCAGCACGAAGCTTATTGTCCTGCAACATATCGCTGAGTTCGATAATCCACAGCCCTTCCTGATCAGCCTGTGCCTGATAACCTTGCAGAGTACTCCCTGCAAAATATTGGCCTGGATCAACTAGTAGCATCAATGGCCCGCTTAAATCATCCGGCCCGATATTTTGAATATTCACGTCGTAACTGATTGAGCCATCGCTGCGGTTGGCACGGGTATCGGCAAAACTCAATGTCAGTTGCTCTGATAGATCGGTCACCGCCATAAAGTCAGTAACGATGCCGCTTTCTATCGCTAGCTGTTGTGCACTGCGTAGATTTTCAGAAACCTGAATCTGATAGTTACCTGGCTGCAGGTTGCTAAAGGAAAGAACTGCGGTATTGGCCGTTTCATTCCAGCGAATTTCATCCGGCACCAGAGAAAGAAAAGCCATGTCATCCTGTCCGGCCAAAATAAAGTTCAACGGATTGAAGATACTGGCGGGGTCATCACTATCGGCCTGACCATCATTACCCTGCCACATCGCCTGATCAAAGCTCACAGTTACTGTATTTAACGGTAATGGAACCATTGCGCCATGTTCAATACTGATATCAGTTACTTTAGGAGCTTTAAGCAACGACAATTCGTCAATTCGGTGACTTTGGGCAACCAAAATCCGACCATCAGAGGTACTGACTATGCTCTCACCACGGGTACCACCATCGGCTAATTGCAACACTTCCCCGCTGCTTAATGCAATCATCCAGACCTTGGCGTCGTGAGGTATTTCATTATACGTGGTAGCAACGTGCTGCTTGTTATTACTGGATACAAACAACAGTCCGTCCAACTCACTGCCTTGCTGCCCGAAACTCAAGCTGTCAATCACACCTTGCAAACGATATTCCAACTCGGCGCGTCCGGCTGTTTTACCACTCATTGCAAAACTGACAATATCGGTACTGACATTAGGCAAAGCACTATTTATTTCCGAGCCGCTCCAGCTCACGGCCCATAAACGGCCATCCGGGCCAAAGGCCAGATCACCGGCCCGGGTATTACTAAAGTGTGTCCAGGCCTGGTGGTAAGCATCCAGGCTCAGGCTGGGATCAAACACGTCAATACCATTGCCGGAGGTAACATAGATAAGTCCACTTTCGGGATCTATCGCCAAGGCATGGGTTAAGGGTTGATTATCCGGGCCGGAAACGCGCCGTAAAATCTCTCCGGAATCTGCATCTATCTGCAGCAATTCGGCCCCAGTCATGACCCATAATTGCTCATGTGAGTCAAAAGCCATATCCAGCACAGCGTTATTCAAGCTAAACAATGGACTGGAAACCCGCCCACCCTGATCCGAAACCAGATAGACCTGATTGCGTTGTGTACCAGCACTGAACAAAACCTGTCCATCCGGTCTGACGGCCATTGCCAGTGCGCCAATATCGGCCTGGCTTTGTGCATAGCCATCGGCAAAGCCACGTAACGTAAATGGAGCCAATACCGTTTGTAAATCGCCCGGATCATTGTCGATTAATACGCCAGGCAAGAGTTGTCTGGCTTGGTCAAACAGCGCATTCTGGGTATAACTACGTGCTGTTGCTAATGGTGTCTGGCTGCTATTTTGTTGTTCTATGGTGCTTCCGATTTCGGCCAATGACTGCGGGTAACTACCATCATCAGGCAAAATCGCATTACTTACATTGGCGGCCTCACGATTGCCGGAAATATCTGTCGCAACCGCAAGGAATTCATAGTTTTTGCCAGGTTCACCCGTGAAAATAGTCAGGTTGGTATCCGGATGAAGTTGTGATTTCCAGATACTAAAGTTTCCTCCCTGCTCGGCAACATAGATTGTCACATGCCGAATACCACTAAGCGTATCCGTTGCGTTCCAGTTCAACTCAAATACCGGCTCATC
This sequence comes from uncultured beta proteobacterium, assembly GCA_942490555.1. Taxonomy (GTDB): domain Bacteria; phylum Pseudomonadota; class Gammaproteobacteria; order Burkholderiales; family Gallionellaceae; genus Gallionella. Next base: position 76,915 of record CALNXP010000014.1, read on the forward strand.
CGCGGCATTATTACCCAGCGACACCACATTCAATGTTGTTTGTGGCACCTCTGTATCTAATATATACGTTTGCAGGGTACTCAGTAATGGGGGGCGTTGGTCAAAAATCACCTGCATCTGGGCCGACAGCTGGCTGCCCGAAACGGCATTGGTTGCACTGCTTACCGAATAGCCGACACTACCGATTGCTTCGGCATCGCTTAACAAGCTTCTGATATTATCTTGAACCACTTCGCCGGTTGCCGGATCTATCGCCTGTAACAACCAGCTTGCCACGCGTGAGTCCGCATCCAGTGCTGCGCTGACACGTAGTACAAAACCTTTGCTGGCCGTAAAGTCAAAATCCCCCTGGAAACTGGCCCGCTCTGTAGGAATATGAACGGAAATGTCTCCTAACTGAATATCATCTAAACGGAAACTGCTCAGTGATAATGCCGGATCAAGTTCGGTCATCAAACGAATTTCTGCGACCGACTGCCCGCTGGTATTACGGAAAGTGCTGTTATAAGGCAGAGCAAGTTCCGCCGGAACATAACGTTGACCATCGGATTGTATTGGAACCTGCGGGCCTTCCAGGGTAATGGAAGTTGACTGAAGATTGTTTGCGTCGGCAGAATGGAGTATATAGTTGGCCAATTCCAGACTGTCCACACCGGTCGGCTGGAAATTCTGATCCAGCGCACCGATATGACGCAAATACTCACGCTCGGCTTGTTCTCCGGCAAACGCATTAAAGCGAATAAATTGTGTATCTTGATGTTGATAATCCAGATCGCTCAGTTCCGGCATGCGAAATACCGGCACATCAATTCTCCACAAGCCTTCGCGCAATTCATAGTGATCAATATCGGCCTGTATTGCCTGTGGATCATTCAGCTGCCTGGCGGTGTCGCCATACCAGCGTTGCAGCTGACTGAAGAAACCCAGAATATCGGCCTGAGTGACATATTCACTGCCAGCCTTGCTCAATAATATTCCGCTTGCCAAGGTGGTATTGAGGCTGATGACCTGAGGGTTTGCACGAATAGCGGCGGCCTGATCTGCCGGGCGTAATAGCCCGCCCTGCTCTAACGCTGCCAACCATCCTTGTTCCCATTGCTGAGCATCGGCAGCCAGCGCCAGCAAACTGGAAGATGCATCGGGATCTTGCAAAATAGCCTCACGTAATTGCAGCGCATATTGACGCTGCTCCTGAATAAATTCATCCCGGGTTAACGGGGTAGCAGCCGCCATCAGGCTAAACTGGAATGGCATGGAAAGGTTATCCACCCAATCAAGATGCACTTCAGGATCCTGAGATAAAAATTTATCCGCCAAACCGGGAGCAATATTATCCAACGACTGCACGCCACCATCCAGCAGGCCCATCCGTTGCCACTCAGGGCGCACCGCATACCATTTACTACGCAAACCTTCAAAGTCGTAGTTTTTCCATTCCGTCAGGCCAGGATAAGTTTGAGCATTAAAGCTCATGCCGGCCATACCTGCAGCGTTAAGATCCAATGCATAACCGGAGATCAAATTCACTCCGGAGGTATTAGTCATATTATCCAGCCCTGCCCACGGGATATCATCGCGCCCAATACCGGCCAGCGGTGTCACCCCATAGGCAGCATTGGTCCAGTCTTGACGACTGATATCTATCACGCCTTCTGGTGCTCCTCCCAGATTCGCGCTAAAGGTTAAATAAGGTAGCAATCCGCTGTTTTGCGCGATGACATCACTACTTTTCTGATCCAGATCCAGCAGTAAGTTATGATTAAAACCCATTTCCGGTGAGGCCAGATCAAAACGAACATAGGGGGCATCTACATTAGTCAGGTTCTGCAATGTCACACTATAGGTTTCCATATCCCCAGGATTGGTCAGTCGTTCACCACCAACACCAATACTGACATCGGTTTCAACCGCTCGCTCAACCAGGTAGCGATAGGGTTCGGTGACCAACTGGCCGTCAGGATTCGCAACCGTGATATCGTACAGGCCATATGGCGCCTGACGTAAATCAAAAATAGCTCGAATATGGGTGGCATCAATCACCTGCCATTGCACCGGTTCAATTTCAAATTCCCCTGGACGCGAGAGTTTGACTAACGCCTGAGGCTGGAATCGCGCACCTTCGATATCAACCGTTACCCAACGATGGTTGTCATCACCACGTCCACCTTGATCCGGTGTTACCCGGGTAATGGATAACGGCATTAATTCAGCCGATAAAACGGCGGCTGTTGCCGTCTCGCTCTGGCGTGATTTAACCAACACATAATAATCCCCGGCCTGGGTATTAGGAATAATGACCTGTTGATCGGCAGCCATCGGATTACTATAAGCCGCATCATACTGATAACCATTGGGTACATCACCATAACGGATATATAGTTCGTTGTTGCCGGTATTTACACTTGAATCCAGGAAAACACGTAATGTTTCACCGGCGGCAACATTGATTTTATAAAGTAATGGCTGATTATTGCTCAATGCCACCGGCAACTCAGTTGCTAGCTGTAATTCGGGTACCTCAACATTGATACTGCTAGCGGATGCAATGTGATTATTAGCCTCGCCCGGTGCCATAGTTAAACCGTCAGCAGAATAGCTGATTGCACCTTCATACACATCATTAAACACGTCTGGCCGCACAATAATGCGCCAGTTTCCGTCTTTTAATGGGGGCAGTGTGGCAGTTAATGCGGCGGAATAACGCTCTCCTCCGGCTAACGAGCCGTTATGTGTGACTTTTCCCAGCAACACATCATTTAGCCCCCATTGGTTATCTGCAGACAGATAAACCGCATCAACCCAGTTGTCGTTGGCCGGGTTTTCAGAATCATTCACAATGGTATATTCAAGCGTTACTTCATTGCCAACCGTGGCACTTGCCGGCACTACTACCTGCTCAACTTTAAGATCGGCCGGCGGCGGCGCCTGAATCAGCAGGGGCTGGCTGGCGGCGGTATGATTATTCTGCTCTAACCCCAGCTCTCTTACCTTGCCATATTTACCACTATCAGCCTGATTAATCGGGTCGGTAATCACAAACACATAATATGGCCCATCAAGATCGCGCGGAGCGGTCAGCTGAATACTTTGTTGATAGCTGCCATCTGCAGCCAGACCACCATTGTGGATAGCAAAACCCAGATAACGATCTTTACTGACATCTAACAGGCGATCACTGGATAGATAAACCATATCCAGCCACTCACCCTGACCATCCGGCGTTGCTCCGCCATGATTTTGGACCTGATAATCCACGGTAAATGTTTTTCCAGCTTCGACCTGCTCAGGAATTAAGACTTCGGCTACCTGTAAATCCGGTGGGGTTGCCTGCGTAATATGAATAGCTTGTGCTGCAGTGTTATTACCTTCATCCTGAAATTCTTTAACGGCATCGGTACTGTTCAGATTTGAAATTCCCGGCAAGCCATCACGAATATTACTTTGGCCTGAAACGACAATTTCAGTATCGGTTTTTACGATAATATAAAAATCACCGCCAATCGACTCGGGCAACCAGAATTGCTGATCCAGAGTATAACTTTCACCTGCATTGAGAATGCCTTTCGCTTGACCAGTTTCGGTTCCTTCGGGCTTGATTAATTGATAATCGCTACTATCTAACGAGCCATCCAACGATAGATAAACACCATCTTCCCAGTTAGTCACCCGGGTATCACGTTCACCTTGGTTGGTAACAGTCCAACGTACATCAATCTTTTGACCAGAGGTTAAATCTGCCTGCGCCACTTCGATAGCATCGACAACTAAATCCGGCTCTCGATATGTAATATTCACCTCAGCCCGTGCGGTGTTGTTCGTATTTAATGAGCCTTCATAAATACTATTGGTATAAAACTCATCACGTGCGTAGCGGTTTTCACCACCATCATTCATTTCATAGCTAACCAGTGACTGAAGACTTTCATCACCGTATTGCTTGGCGTTGTAATCGGTAATGACATAAAAATAGTATTTACCTTCCAGACCGGGAGGTAACGTCACATTGGCATTGACCTGATAACTTTCACCGGAATTCAGTCCGTTGATATTGCTATGCACCACTTCGGTCAAGCGTGTTGCCCGACTTTTGATAAAGGTTTCATCCGGGCTGATATATACCGCGTCGGTCCAACTGCCACTACCGGCCCAGACAGGACTTCCCTGGTTGGTTACCGTCCAGCTTATTGTCGATTCACTACCGGAATAATTTTCATTCGCTGCGGTAATTTGGGTAATTTGCAGATCGGCGGGCAAATCACTGACGGATGACTGCTCAGCATGTAGATTGTTACTATAGTTAATTTCCTGCGGTCCCTGATCACCGGTTACCAGAACAATATATTTGCCCTTGACCGATGGTGCCAGTTTAACGCTTTCACTAACCGAATAAGTTTGCCCACTGGCCAATTCCCGTTGTTGTTCAATCGAGGCGATCAACCAGTTTTCACCACTCAGGTCCGGTGTATCACTGATATAAACCCGGTCCAGCCAGCTACCGTTATAGGCATCGCCCCGATTTTTTACACTATAGCTGAAATGATATTCATCACCGGATTGTGCTGCATTAACCGCACTAAGTTCAGTCACCTCAAGGTCATATTCGCGCCCCACCCCGATAATATCAATTGGCCGGGCACTGTAGTTATTATTATCCTGTTGATCAGGGTCATCAGGGTTAATATGGCTTGACTGTGTATCTTCAATAATGACGTTATAGGCATCTGAGTATACGGTGACATAATAGCTGCCACTGGTAATATTGTCCGGAATAATGACCCGGGCGGATCCCAGATAATCATCGCCCACATTAAGTTTTCCTTGGTGATTAACCGTTCCGAGCAAGATATCGCCTTTGAGCGGATGAGGCCGGGTTTTATCTACGGTTAACCAGATGCTGTCAGTCCAATTATCGATACTGTCATCCAGGCCACGGGTAGTACCACTTCCCAGGTTGGCAACCTTATAATCCACCTTAACTTCTGCACCTCCCACGCCTTGATCCGGAGCAACGACCTCACTGGTCACCAGATCGGCAAACGGCACAGGATCAATATACAACTTCGCAGCCCGGGTATTGTTCTGCTCTGCCGGATATTCATCCAGTGTATTATCGCTGTCGGCAACTACGATCAAATACGCCTCACCGCGCATACGCACAGGAATGCTGATTTCAGTACCGGTGCTGCGATAACTTTCAGTAGGCGCCAATGATGTCTGGCTACTCTGGGTACTGACCAGAATATCGTCTCCGCTCAGTGTCCCATCTTGTGACAAATATACGCGATCGGTCCATTGTCCGGCAGTCGATACCGAGCCTTGGTTGGTAATGGTATAGTCAATACCTGTTGTTGCTCCGGCAGTGATATGTTCTACAACCGTAACTTCGCTGACTTGCAGGTCGGATCTGGGCTTCAGGCTGATGGTGGTTGCATTGGCAGAAAGTTGCTGATTATTTAACTGAGCATCACCGTGCTCATATATCCCTTTATTAAAGTTTGCCTCAATCTGAAGGCGATATTGCCCTTCGATATGCGATGGAATACGAACCTGCTCGGAACGGGAATAGTGCACACCAGGCGCCAGCGGCTGATCATAGATAAAACGCCCCAATTCGATTGACTCGCCCCCGTTAACAGGAACCAGCATTACCCGGTCAGACCAGCTGGCCTGAGTTTGCGCAGCTCCCTGATTGTTTACCTTCCAGCTGATATTCATCAGCTCGCCTTCGCTGACAGAGTCCGGTATGACTACCTCGGTTACCACCAAATCGGGGGATGGCGATAAGGTAACAGGGATGGAAATCGATTTCTGATTATTGTCGGTGTGGATAAATTCATAGGGACCACCGGTGGCGACATTCAGGAAATAGTCACCCGATATACCATCCGGCAAAGTCACTTGCATACTTCTACTATAGCTATCTTGCACCGCCAATTGCCCGATATGTGTTGCCGATGCCAGCTTGGTCACAATATCACTGCCATCGGCATTGCGACTGAGCCAAATCTGGTCCTGCCAGCTGTTACTATCGGTAATGCCGATTCCTTGATTGATGATTGTCCAGCTTACCTGAAGCGGCTGACCACTAAACGCATTGCCCTGTGTGGTAACCGCTGCAACTTGAAGATCCGCATAGGGGCGAGGAAGTACATCAATAATGGTATCGGCAACATTGTTATCTTCCAGTCCGTCTTCCCATGTCTGCTGCCCATTGTCTGTACGTACAAACAGGTGACCACGGTCTGAAAAACCAGCAGCAAAGGTATAAGTGGCCGTGCCAGTATAGCTTTCGCTCTGTTGTAAGGCACCACTATGTTCAACCGCAGCAAGTTGAATATCATCTTCATTACCTAAAATATCATCGCGAGAAAAAACAACAATATCCGTCCATGCCGATGTGCGTCCAGCTCCTACCCCTTGGTTGGTTACCGTCCAGCTCAGTTCAATTGTCGCTGGATCTGCAATGACTTGCACTGGCGCATTGATGCTTGTTACTGCCAAATCGGCATATTGGTCTTTGGCAACATCAATGGCACGGAAAACAATATTATTGTTTTCACCCGACAGGCTTTCATTCACCTGGTTTTCTGCATCCGTTTGAATAATTAACTGGTAACTGCCAAAGGCGTCGTCAGGCAAGCCAAGGTTAACACTGGCATCAGCCGATGACAGCGCAGCTATCTCATTATGTTGATAACTCGCCAGCAGGATATCGCTATCATCCAGAACCTCATCACGCGATAGATAGACAACATCTTGAATCGGCTGAGCCGGAGCCTGTCCACTATTGGTGGTTTGCCAGTCGACGGTAAGTGTTTCACCCCCTTTGAGTTCACCATTAATTTGCAGGTTTGCAATCTGTAAATCCGGATGAATAACCACGATATCCGAAATCAACTGATTATTGCTCTCGTTTCCTTCATTCACGAAATTGGCACTATCGCTTTGCAATACCAGTTTCCAGCTACCGGACTCGATCTGAGGTACAGTAATATTGATTTTTTCCTGATAGCCTTCGTCCGGGGCCAAAAACCGGCTTTTATTGATCAATCCCAATTCAATGACTTCAGCTTCATTAAGTGCATTGACCAATAAAAGTCGATCATAAATCAAACTATTAACCTGATCTCGCCCTGCATTGATAACGCTATAGGTCACATCAAATGACTCACCAACCTGCCAGATATCGGGACGTACCAGTTGAGTAATCTGCAAATCCGGCTTAGGCTGTGGCTCGACTACCATCGGTAAATCAGATACCACCACATTATTGTTAATATGCCCGGGTTCATAAGTCGCGGTGAATGCATCCGTTTTAACCATCAGATAATATTCACCACTCAAATCTTTGGGCAGCCCAACACTGGCACTTGCTTGATAACTGGCATTTTTTTCCAGTGGGCCATTGTGAGCAACAGAGCCAAGCAGAATAGCTTCTGGGGTAAATTCGGCACTATTTGAAATATAAATCTGATCCACCCATACATCGACATCGGTAGCACTGTTACCCTGATTCGACACCTGCCAGCTCAGCTGAACGGATTTTCCAGCCGATGCTTGTTCTGGCATATTCACTAACGCAGGCACCAAGTCTGCATAAGCTTCGGTAATGGTTACCACAGGAGAAATCCAATGGTTGTTATCTCGGGTGTCTGGCTCCAGAACCTGTTGCTCGACATCAGCCAGAATAATCAGCCGATAATCACCACTAATTCGGCTGGGTATTTTTACCTGTACATTCTGCAGATATTGTTCCCCTACCGCCAATGCACTTAATTGTGCAAAGTCAGCAAGAACCATATCGTCACCATTGCCCAGCTCAGCATCTTTAGAAAGTACGACCCGATCAATCCAATTTCCATCACTTGTTGCGTCACCACTATTTTTTACGGCCCAGCTTAGTTCAACAATCTCTCCAGCCTGAACCTGTTGAGGCGCATTCGCATTAACAATTTGTAAGTCGGCATAGGGTTTGGGTAATGAATTAAATATAAGGTCGGTCGTATTATTCAGTTCAGCATCGTAATCGGTGTGATGCTCATACAGGCTTTGATATCCCCCTGGTGTTCTATCGGCCGTGACAAAAACCTGAATATCACCGGTTCCTTTAAGGCCTTCGGGTAAGGTAAAATTGAAAAAGCGAGAACTGCCGGTCTGAGGCTGAATATTGCCCGCCACGGTCTCATCGAAATAGATATAGCCATCTAAAATAAATTCGCCTGTGGTTTGGTTAATCACGGTAACTTTGTCATACCAGCTACCTGAAGTCTGGCTAACACCCACATTGACATCTTCCCAGGATAGCAATACCTCAGCTCCAGCCTGCAGGATATCGGCCTGAACGTTGATGTTCTTAACGGTTAAATCCGGTGCGGAAAAAATAGTTAATGATGCTTGATTGTTCTGTTCTGCTGAATCATCGGCATTATTTTCAAAAATCTGCTGCGTAATATCGGTTTCAAGAATAAATGCAAACTTGCCAGCTCCCGCACCTTCTGGCCAGTTTATTGTCAGACTGCGCGCAGTTGTCATGCCGGCGGTTAACACACCACTTTGTTGCGGATCATAGAGAATATCCGTACTGACCAGATGATACCCGGTAGTCAGGTTCTTAATAATCAGACGCTCATAAAATGGCTGTTCAATATTCTGTGTGCCGTGGTTAGTCAGCACCCAGTTTATACTCAGCTCACTGTTTTCTTGCCAGCCGCCGGCAGGTGATACCTGCAACTGGTTGATTTGCAGATCAGGATAATCCGCCAGTTCAGACACTAAGACTAAACTGCTGCTGTTATTAAATTCACCATTACCGGGTTCCTCAAGCTGATTAAACTGATCTGCGGTAACGATAAACTCCAGCTGGCCAGTTCCCAGATTACCGTCAGGCAATACAAAGTTCAGTTGATGATGAACCGTATCTCCTGCAAGCAGACTACCTGAAACACCATAATCATAAGGTAAAGATAAAACCGCCAGAATTTCGTCACGTTCAACATTCCGAATCACCAGCCGTTCCTGCCAGCTCTGATTGGCGGGTTCACTCCCCTGATTTTGTATATCCCAGGCGATAACCACTTCATGGCCAGAGGTTAACGATGCACCACCGGTTACAGCTGTCACCGCAAGATTTTGAACGGTAAGATCTGGCCCCGCTGGCTGGCCAATATTGCTAATGACAATCGGTTGCCCTAACGCTGCCGGCGTAACATTAAAATGATAGTATCCACTATCCCCTCCCGGCTGCCCCTGGATAAGTAAGGTGTAGCTTCCGGTTAATGGCATATCGATTACATCAATATCGCCATTTTTTAATGGGGATGGGCCAAAAACCATACGGCCATCCGGAGCGACTAAGCGCCAATAGCTATTTTGAGCAACATAGTTACTCACATCACTGTTTAACAAATTAAAATAGAAACGGTCACCAGCTTGCGCATTAAATTGGTATAAGTCGGTTTCATCCACTGGGTTAAGCACACCATTAACCTGCTCCCCAGGTGTTAGCATGGTTGCGGCAGATAAGTCCAGAATCTGAAATGCATAGGGAGTATCAACAATCTGGTTGAGTTCAACAGTAATGGTATAAACACCCGCTGACCAATGGCGTATGGGACTATCACTTTGATCCAGATTATAAAACGTCTCCCTGTCGATCAACGTTCCATTTGGCCCTTCTACGGTAATTAGTGCATCAAGATATTGAGTAAAGTTATCAATCAGAATCCGGCTATCCTGCTCCAGTGTCAACTCATAGCGAGCCTCCATATGAGACGGATCCAGTGTTCCATCAATAACGGTATTCAATGCCACTGCCGTGGTATTTACCGGTTGAAGGTTAAACTCAACCTGTGTCGGGTTACTGCTTATGCTACGTCCGACAATGATCAGCGTATATTTACCGCCGGTTTTTATCTGATGTAATTGATTATCCGAAGCACTGGTATATCCGGATACATTCGGATCAAATAATTCAGAAAAAATAATTTGTCCATTTGGATCTAATAAATACCACAATGGTTTTTCACCAGATACGCTTTGGGGAGTAATTCTGATCAAATCATCTGCTTGTGCATCAAACTGATAAATAACAGACTGATTACCTGGATTCAATTCACCTGAAATTGCTTCATTTTGAACAATGGGTAGTGCACTGTTAACATCCAATAGCTGGAAAAGATAACTTTCGCTTAAGGCGTTCGGAGACTCAAAAATCAGAGAATACTCTCCTGCAGCTAATGCGATTAAAGGGCTTCCTGCTGCCCCCGATGTTTCCATTGCCTCTAATGGCAAGTTAAAAATCTGATTGTTATATTTTCCAATTAACGTTGCGCTGACATTGCTTTGACTGGTTAACGAATCAAAATGAAGCTGAGTGTCCTGAGCCAGGGAAAAGGTAAATATTTCACGTTGCCCTGCTTGGTCAATGCTTCCCGAAGTAACGGAATTTAACTGTAGTGTTTTCTGCTTATCAACGATTTTGTCTACACTAAAACCATAGCGGGTCACGCCGCTGTCCCAGAGATCACCTTCCAGCACTAAGGTATATTGCCCAGTCGTACTGATTTCAATCTCACCCAGGTCACCATAACCGAATAATGTAGGTGTTGTTACCTGTTTTCCTGTCGCATCAAGCAAATACCAGGTCAGGTTGCCACTTCCTTCGTAGGTTTGCATATCGATATACCAGCGCTCACCTGCTGCTGCCTCAAATCGATAGGTTTGCGTGCCACTAGCTAAATCAAGAGTGTCGTTAACCATATTTCCTGGCACGATTGGGGTTGCCGATGCTAAGTCCAGCAAACGGAATGCGTAGTTTCCTGGAGCCTGAGTATCCGGCCATGCATACTCTAATGTTAAAACATAATCTCCTGCAGCCAGATTCAGCAGTTTATCCTTTTGATATAAAGGATCGCCATTAACATAGGTTTGGTTTCTATCCGTTAAATACCACTTGTATTCACCATTTTCCAACACATCAAAGTAGACCAGTCCATCTTGCGCTAAGGTAAAACGGTATTTATCCTGATAGGATGAATCTGTAATCTGCCCTTGAATTATGTTGTTTAAAGCAAGTGTATGTATCTGTTCCGGTACATTTTTTATTGAGAAACGGTAACCGGCAATACCACTATCCCAAATCGAGCCCTCAACGATTAAGGTATAGCGTCCTGTCGATTTCAGCTGATATAACGTATTACCTATATCGTTAAATGGAATATTTTCAAAAACGATATTGCCATGTTGATCCAGTAAACGCAGTGTTGCATTGACCCCAAAGGGATTGTCAATCATATCGATATGAACACGATCACCCGCTAATGCATCAAACTGATAGATATCCGTCTGAGTTGCAGGACTTAGCTCTCCAGCAACTTCGCTATTTAGTGCAATAATTGATGATGTATTAATATCAGATAGCGTAAAATCAAATACGGTGCCCGGATTGCCGGTAAAGCTTAAGATATATTCACCGGAATTAAGCGCAAGTACCGGATTAGCCGCTTGAGAACCGTCTTGGAGGTAAGAATGATTATCTACAATACGCTGATGGTTATGATACAAACTCCATTTCAGATCGTAATCTGCAAACGATAAGGCATCAAAATAAAGTTGTTTTGCTTCGGCAAGGCTTAAGCCGAAGTTAGCAGAACCACTGTCATTCAAGCTGGTATGTTGAATTACCCCAACTTCCAATGGCTGTAATTCAGAAAATTCAGGACCATCAAAAAACCCTTGTGGATTAATCGCTATTTGATAAGCGGTATTATTGGCGATAGCCGCATCCAAACGTTCAACGACCAACCAATAACGGCCTGACTCACCGAGTATCTGCCCATCCTTCCCTGCCTCGGCAACACCATAAGCATAGCTATTGGTTAACTCGCCACGCTGCAACACCGTTTCACCATAAGGATTGATTAAACGCCAGCTAAAATCATCATTTAGATTGCCGCTGGTTGTTTCTTGAATATCTATACCGAAAGTATCACCGACTTCACCATCAAAAGCATACAAGTTAGAGGCTTGAACGGCACTCAATTCTCCCGCTTGAGCAACACTTGGAGATAGTGTCTGAGCAATTGCGCTGTTCCATACCTGGAACTGATATTCCCCCTGGTCACCATCAACACTAAGTGTATAGTCGCCTGGAGCCAGGGTAATAACATGACTGTGGCCCGCCTGAGCCTGCGCATTCATTTTCCAGTGATCCAAAATAACCCCATCCATCCCGGCAAGTGACCATTGGTGTGCACTGTTTGAAAAGTTATCAAATAATAACTGGCTGTTTTCCGACAAAGAGAAGTGGTATTGGTCCTGCTGAGAATCGGAATTAATTGAACCGGAAACTTTCTGATTAAAAACTAAATTCTGAGACTGGTTTTGCACAATAACCGGCCGCATCTGATAGTTTGCAACACCGGATTTATGATGATTTTCTATGATTAAGGTATAAGTGCCGCTCTTTGCAAGTAAAATATTGTTACGATCTATTGGCTCGATATCATCGGTATCAACAGGACCTAAAATATTATTACCGTCGGGACCAATAAGACGCCAGATAGCACTTGAACCGTAATAATACTGAGAATGTGTTGCCGCCAATATCTCAACATCCAAAGAGTCTCCTGCCTGAGCGTCAAATTGATAAATATCGGCAACTCCATTATCGGTAAGCTCGCCCTCAATTACACCATTATCGGGCAACTGATTAACCTGCGGATCTGTGCTGATCAGGAATTGATAGTTTCCTGGCTGATAGGAAGAAGATACAACAAATTCATATTGCCCGGCAGCCAGTGTTACGATTGATACGTTACCTAAATATCCAATGTCTGAATCTTCAAAGCGTCGTGCATCAACAACAGCCCCCGCGTCTCCAAGCAAACGCCATTCCACCGAAGCATTATTCTGACCATTCAAGGTATTCACATAAATTTGTGTAGGCTCAGCCAACTCAAATGTATAGCTATTTTGTTGTGATACGGTATCTAGCGTTCCGGTGATAACGGAAGCAAAATCTAAAGCCTGCTGTTGATTAATGGCTTCGCCAATACGAAACTGATAACCCAGTACATCGTTATTAAGAAACTGGAGGCCCTCCACCAGCAAGGTATAGTCCCCCGGCCCACGTAATAATTGATGGTATTTATTCTGCTCATGGTTGGCGCTGGTTGAATCCGCACCCCAAACAACATATCCCTCGGGATCCAGCAGCTTCCACTGTAGTTGTGGCAGGTTAAAGCCCGATACGCGATTTACCGATAGCATTTCAAAATCAAAGTCCCCGTCATCTTCAACATGAAATTGATAAAGCTGACTTTCATTTCCCGGATTCAACTGGCCATTAACAAGCGTATTGGTATTAATATGGATTGAAGAGGCAATATCAATCAGGTTAAACCGATAGCTTTCCGTACTTGGCCCCTCAACCATCAGCGTATATTCGCCGGCACCCAGATTTAATGCTTTACCTTCCCAGGCATAACCATCTGAAGACTCGAAATGGCGCTTGCTAATAATTTCACCGCTATCCCCGACTAAGGTCCAGTAGTTTTCTTGTGTTGACAGGCTATCAAAATAAAGCTGAGTCGCAGCATTGAGTGAAAAATGATAGTAGTGTTTTTGTGACGCGGTATCCAGCGGCCTCTCAACTGCCTGACCAAGCGTCAGATCAATCTGTTGATGTAACGCCGTGTTTACCTGAAATTTATAATAGGTAGTACTATTATTCTGATCAAATAATCCTTCAAAAATAATAAAGTAAGTTCCGGTATGAGGCAGTTGATAACCATATTGGTCCTGATCAAACGGACCGTAGTATTCCCCGGATTTGGTATAGTTTGGCCCAAATAAGGTATTACCATTTGAGTCAACGACGCGCCATACCGAGTTTTGTTGATAATAATCATCTGATATGGAGTTGTTCAGCTCCTGTAGATCGAAGTCAATAACTGCATCTGCTATCCCCTCAAACTTATAAATATGTGTGCGACTTCCCGGGTTTAATTCGCCTTCAACAATCTCCCCACTCGTTACAGTAGTAGCTAATGCCATATCCAGTAATTGAAATTGATATAGTCCCTGTTGATTGTTGGTGCCAACGTTAAGCTGATATTCCCCGGCTGCTAACGTTAATGCCGCATTGTTGCTATTGCCTGCTGCATCACTTTTATAAAACTGACGATGTTCGACAAAACGCTCATCGCCGGATGATAGCGACCAGTACATACCATCCTGTGCGCTTAATGCATCAAAATATATCTGTGTTGGCTCTGTTAGCGTAAAGTTATAAGTGTTCTGTCCAGATATAGAAAGAATCTCACTAGAAACGCTCTCGCCAAGCAATAACTCTTGCTGCTGGTTATTGATTTGAGTGGCTTTAAACTGGTAATCTGTTACGGTTCCATCAAGATAATTATATCCTTCAAAAATTAACGTATAGGTACCTGACAGCGAAAGCAATTGATCTGTTTTATTCAGCAACGTTGAACTATCGGAAGTACGAGTCTGACTGGGACCAAACACTTCTTGGCCGTCAGGATCAATCAGGCGCCAACCCAGGCTGGGTGAATAATAGTTATAAATCCAGTTACTGTTATTGATATATTCAAGCTCAAAATCAAAGTGATCACCTGCTTGTGCATCAAATTTAAAGAAATCGGTACCATAAGCAGGTGCTAACTGACTGGCTTCCATCGCTCCTGATTGAATCAATGGTGCCTCTGACAGATTGTAAGCCTGAAAAGAGTATTGACCGACTTCACCACCAATGCTGAGTGTATAGTCACCAACATCAAGCTTTAATACAACACCGTTATCACGTTCCGGTTGGTAAGTTGCATCAAATTCATGAGCTGCGACCACTTCTCCTTTATCCCCATCCAAGCGCCAGTAGTTACCTGTATTACCCAAGCCGGAGAAGTACATCAGCATGGGTTCCGATACAGAAAAATTGTAGTGATTTTCCTGGGAAGGTGACGTAATCTGGCCGCCAAGCGCAGTACCAGTTTGTAACGGATAATGCTGATCAACCACTTTGTTGATGACAAACTGGTAATTGGTTGCAGAGCCTAAGCCCTGAATACCTTCCAGCAATAAGGTGTATTGGCCGGTGTAACCTAAAGTCTGTCTCAGCCGATCAGGCAAGGCTGCCCCGTAAGCATTCGGCGTTGAAGTATACTCGGGGCCAAATATAGTACGACCTTGCGGGTCAATTAAACGCCACACCGAGTTTGGATCTTGATTATTACTATATCTCCAGTCGCTATTGTTTAGTTGCTGAAGATCAAAATCAAAGATGTCACCCGCTTGTGCATCAAAATGATAGGCTTGGGTTGTATTACCGGGATTAAGCTCGCCACTAATCAGTTGCCCTGGTTCAATCAATTTCGCCTGCTGCAGATTCAACAAACTGAATTGATAACCCTCAGATGTTGCTCCATGAATTGATAATGCATAATCACCCGCAGCTAATGCAATTACCGCCTGATCTGCATTTTCTGCATCTGTCACATTAAAATGCCGATCATTGACTATGATTCCATGTTCACCAAACAACGACCATTGATGCTCAGTATTACTCAAAATATCCATATAGATTTTTGAATTTTCCGGCAAGGTAAAATGGTAAACATGCTCCTGTGAAGGGGTATTAACAGCACCGCTGACAACAGTTTCTGGTATCAATTGATAATCTTCAGAAACGGCCTGACTCATTTTAAATGTAAAAGCGCTTCGACTGCCTTCAAATGCCTTAAGCCCCTCAAACAGTAATTTATATGTTCCTGTTTCTGTGAGCTGGATATGATTAAAATCCGGCTGCTCGGCACCGAAAGTGCCGTTAGCATATTCAGGGCCTAGCACGGTTCTTCCTGAAGGAGATACCAGTCTAACCGTAGCCAGTTGATTATAGTAACTACTATTCCAGTTATTACTGAACTCAATCATATCAAGATCAAAAATTTCTCCTTCTTGTCCTTGAAATTGATAGCCTGTAACACTATTTCCGGGGCTAAGTTCGCCATGAACCGTATTACCTAATGGTAATGCCGACAGTGTTAATAGATCATGCAATAAGAATTCAACATTCTGGTACGCAGGACCGTTAATCACCAATGTGTAAGTATCGGGCTGTAGTGTTAAAACAGGACTGTCAGCCAACCCGATATTGCCATTATCATCAAAGTAAAAATTACGACCATTGACTATTGGACCATTGCTACCCGTTAAGCTCCATCGCGTATCGGTACGCTCGGATATCACGTCAAAATACAACTGTTTGCTATCTGCTAATGTAAATGAAAAATATGCATTTCCATTATCATCTAAAGAAGCATAGCTATGCTGGCTTAAGGTTAATGGGGTAGTTACTGGTCCCGGCTCAGGTACCGTCATCCCCAAAGACTCAATACTAAACCCATAGCTCGCTTCTACGCCCTTACCTTCAATTAATAGCGTGTATTGTCCCGTATATTGAAGTATATAGTCAGTCTGAGCCCCATCCTGCCCCATAACTGATGAGGCAAAAATTTGTCCACCATTCGGCGCCAGTAGTCGCCATGTAATGTCCATGGGTAAATTCTCACTTAACGCCGTAAACCGAAACTTTTCGCCCCGTTGAGCTTGAAAATAATACATATCGGTTGCTTTGGGGCTAGTCAGTGCAGAACTGACCGCACTACCCGGAGTGACTTCTTGTGCAGAGGAAACGCTTAATAAACGGAATTTATAATCAGCAACTTCTTCACCAATTCCATCAATCGTTAGCGAATAATCTCCTGCCGCTAACGTAATCAATGGGCTAGCTGCTGGCCCAGTCCCATCGGAGTTTACAAAATTCCAACTGTCTGTTATCGGATTTCCCTGACTGCTTAGATACCACTGTAATTTTGCATTATCTGTTAATGCATCAAAGTATAGCTGAGTGTCACTTGTCAAAGAAAAATGATAATGGTTTTTTTGACCTACATGCGCAATACTGCCCTGAACGTCGCTACCGATATCAAGAGTGTTTTCTTCATCGGAGACGAGCTGAGTACGAAATTGGTATGCAACAGGATCAAAGCTATCAGTTCCACCCTCGATAATCAGTGTGTAGCGACCATCATAATCTAACACCCCAATTCCACTATCCGTTGCGTTTAAACTGCCAGGACCAAACAATTGAACGCCCAACGGATTGATTAAGCGCCAGACAATATCTGCAGAAGCATTTTGAGAACTCAAGGCAAAATAAACTGAATCACCTTGCAAAGCATCAAACTGATAAATATGGCTGCTATCAGCTGGATTCAACTCTCCTTGCACCACATTCCCTAAGGTTAAAGGGGTTGCCTGTGCCAAATCCAATAATCGGAATTCATATTCACCAGAAAAGTTACTGCCGCCACTAATAGTTAATGTATAGTCGCCTTCAGCTAAATCAATGACAGAGTTTTCTTCGGTAGCATTGGTCTGATCAAATTGCTGATCAGCTATTACTGCACCATTCGGTCCAGAAAGACTCCACTGCGCCCCATGGGATAAAACATCAAGATATAATTGAGAAGCGGTTTGCAACGAAAAATGATAGCTGTTTATTTGTGCTAGATGCTGGATACTTCCTCTAATCGTTCCACCCAATACAAGCTCTGCATACTGATCATCCAAAGGCTGAATGTTAAAACTATAGTCGCTACTTCCTGTAGCATTAACTGCACCTTCAACCAACAAGGTATAGGTCCCTGTTGTTTTGAATGTTTGAACGGAATCTGCTAGTTCCTGACCTGGGCCAAATAATACAACACCATTAGGATCAATCATCCTCCATACAATCTCATTACTACTTAGGTTATTTAATTCAAAATTAAACCGTTCATCATCAACTGCATTAAACTGATAAGCATGAGTTTCATTGGCACGACCAAGTGTACCAGCAACAGTTGCGCCAAACTCAACACTGGATGCGGAATTTAAATTTAACAACTGAAATGAATAAGAGCCCGTTTTATCACTTACCGCATCAACAGTAATTGTATATTTCCCCGCCTCCAAAGAAAGTATTGGATTACTATCGAACAAAGCACCATCACTACTGGAAAAAACATTTTTTCCAACTTTTCCGTTAGGCCCGGTTAACGACCAGGAAAAATCCTGGTGATCAGTAAGACTATCAAAAACCAGGCTTGCCTTATCATCCAGAACAAATTCATATTTCTTTTGCTCACCTGCTGAGTCAATCGATCCTGTTATTACGGATATATCCGCTGATAACAATATTCGCGGCTCCATGGTATCAAAATAGACAGGGGAAACCTGATGGTCCCCAACAAATAGTTTATTTATAAATCGATCTTTAAGTGTCGTAATCCAACTTTCTGTTGAATTGCAAACTGTTTGAATTGACTTCTCATTGGTTTCTTTTGTCATAACAATTCCTTATGCATAAAGTAGTCCGACAACACGTGTTATTTGATCGATGGAAATATGCTCACGCCTTGAGCATAATTTTTAGTTATTATTGTGGCCGAAACTTTAGCAAAAAATAGCGCAACCACTCAGCCTTCATAGACAGAAAGTAAATTATCACGGATAGTCGGTAATTTTTTATGGTTCTGTCGCATTAGCGAACAAAGCCAACAAAGCCCGTTTTGTAACTACTCAGCTCCCTCACAGTTCAAATAAGTTAACATAGCGAAATGCCGAAAGTGCCCAATACCAAACATCGAAACGAAGTCGACAAAGATCAATTAATTGCCGACTTGTCTACCCGTATCCAAGCATTGGAGAAGGTGATTGCGGAGCTGAATGGCAAGCTGTCACTTAACAGCAGCAATTCGGGTAAGCCGCCATCAAGTGATGGGTTTAACAAGCCAGCGAATCCGAGCAAAGGCGGGAAGTCGAATCAAAACACCTCAACTCGAGAGCGAGGCAAAAATAAGTCGAGCGGCCAAACCGGGCATGATGGCACGATTCGCTATCAATCCGACACGCCGGACGAAGTGCATTACCATTTGCCGCCGAGTCATTGCTACTGTGGTGCGGCATTGGGTGATTTTAATCCCGTCGAGACACGCCAAGTCTTCGTCATCCCCCCCCATCAACCCGATAGTGATTGAACATCAAGTTGTAACTTCTCAATAACTCATGGCAAAGCGGCATTCTGAGCAGAATTTCTCATGAGTTATTGAGAAGTTAGTGATTTCCATACGTATTCCCATATTTTTTATGGCGGGATTTTACTGGAAATCAGATAAAAATTGAAAGGCTGGGGGAAAATCAAAATTCTTCGTTCAGGGGCTGATCAATACCGGTTAAATGATGCGTTTCGCGCTAAAGTCGTATTTTCATGAGGATTTAAATGCGTTTGCCCTGGACGAAATACTAGCCTAACCGTGAAAATTCCAATCCTATTGTAGGGTACATTCCATGCACCACATGCTTGCTCATTTAGAAAACTGGTGCACGGAGTGCACCCTACCAGAAATGTCACCTTGCGTTCTAATAGGATGAATACTTGTGATGTATAGCACTAGTGATCAACCTTTTCTATCACCACACTAGCGACTTTTATCGTATCAACAGGAGAAACCAGCCCAGCTCTAACCTGATCATCATCTTTCGCCACCTTGATTTTTCTGTACAAACCAAACTTCAGGCCAAATTCATCCCCCGCATTGCCCTGCCACAGGTTAATAGTAGGCCGATCGATATTAATTCTCTCCGCCCCCGTATCCAGGTCGCGCACAACCAGCTTAAGGTAGCCTTCTTCTTGACAGGAAAAGGCCATGTTCACATCCAACCATTTATCATTGACACCCACCTCACCGGTATTGGGATTATCATTCCAGGATGCCCCCTTATCTTTGTCTTCACCTTCCCCTCCCAGGATTTCATCTACCCATGTATTTTTATCATCACTCCAAACCGCATGGTTCACTCTCAAACGCTCTTCCCCTTCAGTATTCTTCGCGGTCAAGGTCAACAAAGGGTGGGAATCACTGCCTTTCAATTGCATCAAGTGGGAAAAGGAATAAGACAAATTCAAATTATCGGCTTTAAAGCCGACATTGATCAGCCCCTGAGCGAAGAATTTTGATTTTCCCCCAGCCTTCCAATTTTTATCTGATTTCCAGTAAAATTCCGCCATAAAAAATATGGGAATACATATGGAAATCAGTGTAAAGCGGCTGGATCATCATGGCATTGTCGCCGGTATTATTGATGACTTGGGGATTGTTGAGTTAATTGATCAGCATCTCCCTCAAGATGAGCAGCAGGATATCACGCCAGGAGAAGCCATTAAAGGTATGATATTGAATGGGTTGGGATTTTCTAATAGACCATTAACACTTACGCCTCAATTTTTCATCAACCTACCCATGGAGCACTTATTCCGGGAGGGGGTAACCGCAGAACATTTTAATCGTCATAAGCTGGGCAGAACATTAGACCAATGCCATCAATTTGGCTGCGAAATGCTCTTTTCACTTTGTTCACAGCAAGCCTGTCAACGTGAGCAAGTTGATCTAAGTTGTCGCTCTTTAGATAGTACCAGCTACTCATTAACCGGATGCTATGATCAGCAGACAGAAGAAGAGCTCGAAGAGCAGCCCATAGAAATCAAACATGGCTATAGCAAAGATCACCGACCGGACTTAAAACAAGTGGTACAAGAGATGATTGTTAGTCAAGATGGGGGTATCCCTTTGCTCAGTAAAAGCTGGGATGGAAATGCATCAGACAATACGATTTTCAAAGAACGTACGGAAGCACTGATTGAGGCTTTTCAGGAAACAGAGACACTCCAGGTTTTAGTGGCGGACAGCAAGCTTTATCATAAAGATAATGCGGATTTTATGAAGCAATTAAGGTTTATCACACTTGTTCCTTCCACCGTGAAGCTTGAACAAACATATATTGATCAATCATTTGCAAACACAGGCTCAGGCTGGACTGTGATTGATAGTAATTACCAATATCAGGCTTACTCTGTAGAACATATGGGCATTGCTCAACGCTGGTTAGTGGTTCATTCACAACAAGCAAAGGAACGTGCAGAAAAGAGCGTTGTAGGCTTGGTTGACAAAGCCGAGGTTACGCTGCAAAAAGCACTATTTCATCTGCAAGCAGAACGGTTTGCTTGCCAAGCCGACGCGGAAAAAGCATTGCATCAGCTAGAGAAAAAATTGAAGTTTCATTCGTTAAGCAACATTAGCTATGTTGAACATAAGCAATATGAAGGTGTAGGTCGCCCCAAAAAAACGGCGAAAGTTAAAGCCAAATTATGGCAGGTAACCGCAAAATATCAACGCGACGAGGCTATGATTCTACATAAAATTAAGCAGAAGTCCTGCTTTGTTCTGGCCACCAATACCACAGAGCAAGAGGTTGATAATGAAGAACTATTAACGCGTTACAAAGCCCAATCCAAGGTTGAGTCGGGTTTTCGTTTTTTGAAAGATCCGATCTTTTTTGTCGCCTCATTTTTTATTAAAAAACCCAGTCGAATTGATGCCTTGCTGATGATTATGACGTTATCATTATTGGTTTACTCAATTGCCCAGCGCCGTTTGCGTGCGAATATGGCAAAAGCGAAAGCAACCATCCCTAATCAAATTCGCCAAGCAACTGCAACGCCGACATTGCGTTGGGTATTTCAGTGTTTTGAGGGGATCCATCTCATTTACAGTGCCAGCAGCAAGGATAACTTATCGGGAAAACTGGATAACTTGAATGAAATTAGGTTATGTGTAATCAGACACTTGGCGGGAAGGGTCGCCTATTATTATAAAATTCAAGAAAATGGTATGGGGGGCTGATCAATGTCGGTTAAAGCGGAATTGCACCCGCATTTCATCACCATAGCCGCATAATAAACTGTCAGGACTATTTGAATAGGATTTGAACTCAGCACGCTGGCGATCACTGTCAGACCATGCCACCTCTCTGTCACCATCCGCCTGCAGATGCAAAGATAATGCCACAAAATCGCCCCACACAGGATCGGTACCTAATGCCAAATGACTCAATGGTTCACCATGCGTTTCGGGCAAATCCAGACTCCCCAGACAATCCTCATCCTCATTGCTCAGACATTGCGGATCATCCTTCAAACGTTGCAGGTTGCCAGGATCGAACACCGTCAATATCTGCTCGGCCGCAGTCAACGCACTATTTACATCGGGAATAAACGCTACTCTAGACTCACTGTTCTCATCACTGCCGCCACTACCACAACCAACAACCAGCACTGCGCCACACAATGCGGCAACCGGTTTCAATTTAACAAACGTCATTATCTCTCTCCATTAATTATCAACCTCACCCGCCTTGATAGCTCAAACTCCTGCGGCAATCGGACATAGCAAGATCATATTTATCAGAAAGTGCTACAACCCGGCCTCCTTCAAGCATCTCAACAATGCCGAGCGCCGCTTGTAGGTATCGGCCAGCTTGGCCAATCTAAGCGTAAATTCATCTACATCAAGGCACAACTTATACGCCTCAGACAAATCGACCAATATCTGTACCGCCTGATCATAACAACCACTGCCCTGTTGAATCAGCTCATCAATCTGCAGCCACTTCCGACCGGTGAGTGCGGCCATTGAACGAAGATAGGCCTCCCGCTGGGCCTGCTGTGCTTTCAAGGCTTCTTCTCTGGCAAGCGACTGTTGCTGATTAGCGTCACTTTTTCCAGTATCGAACAAATTACGCAATGCTCCAACCGTGCGAACTGTCCGGTTTATATCCTGACCAGGCTGCTGTTTACGTTGCCAGGCATAAAACGCCGCCCTTAGCTGGCTTTCAACTTGCCGTGCATCTCCGGTTAATATGCGATTCAACCAATCATCTTTTTGCGAAACAGACACCCTCCCCAACCAAGGCATAACTGAACGCGCAGCAGCGTGTAATTGTTCATTCGCCCTCCCCTGGCTGGCGGCTATCAACCAATCATCACCCAATTCCAAAAATTCCATCAATGCGTGTTGAGCCGCACTTAACGTTGCCAGCCCCGGTGGCGGCGAAGGCTCCCGTACTTCATCCTCAAACTCGCCTGCCGCAACCGCCACCAACCAGCCCAAATACAAGCTGCGAAAATCCCCTCGCAAAATTTCATCGCGAATGGGAATCAGGCGTGACATCCAACTTTCACCCTCCGCCTCCATCGTGTCACCCCACTCGCCCCTATCGGGCAATGACCAACTCAATACCCAATACTCACCGGCCGTCTTCACCTCAAAGATATGCGGGCACTCATACTGACCAAAATTTAGCCCCTGTAACGCCGAAACCGGCACACGCAGCATCAACGTCATCACCCCTAAGTTTGACACACACACATGGGCATCAAAAAAACGGGCCATCCACTCCGCCTCATTTCCCTTAAACCTGCCCCAATGACATTCGTCACAAAAACGATTCGAGGTAATCTCGGCCCGAGTAGAAAACTGACGCAGATAATCCATCTGCTCACGGTTTAGCGGTTCATCAATCGCTAAAAATTCATAATGCTGATACTCACTCATCAACGACTCTCAAAATAGTGTTCTATGAAATACGACAATCATGCAAGGCAATCTCAGGACAGCAATACTTAGTCACCGCCCCTCACACCATACCCTCTATCCGGGCAAATGCACGGCAATAGCTTAGCCAAAAAATCACATTCCCCATTGAATTTACATCACTTTTTGGGTTACCCACAAAATCTGTGGATAACTCTGTGAACAAACTGCGAAACAAGCCGTTAAAGCACCGTCACACAAGGCTTTTTATTAAACTGTTCATTTTTTAAACAGCCTATAGTAACCATATAAAACAATCACTTACAAAACACCACTCATACAGCTGGCGGCCTATATGACAAATTTATTTCATTGTGGATTTTTTCGCTGTCAAGACTTGATTTTTAGTTTTTTATACCGAATAAAAACACAGCAAAAGTGCTACCAGAGGCTTTTATGCATTGATCAATAATGTGGTGGCGGAATCTCTTCGGCCAGTGAGCGCACAAGAGAGCCTTCTTGCTGCTGATGTTTTAGCTGCTTCATGGCCTGTACCAACAGATCAATCTGATCCTGCTGCTTGATTACCACTTGATTTAACTGTTCTATCGTATCTTCCAGATAAGCTATCCGAATTTCAATATCCTCAACCCGTGTATCCATAACATTCTCAAACAAAACGACAATTATATGCGCTTAACAGCAATAGCTTCCAAAAATCCCCTCCGTCGCCCGGATAAAGCCATACCGGAGCGGAATCTAGTGCTGCATTGCATAAGTCTTCACCTCTCTGCTACCCGTGTATGAGCACAATAAGTTTCCCCCTTTTTGAGGGGGGTTTTATTTCGCCTGCGGCGAGTGACTTTCTTTGCACCGCCAAAGCAAGTCACCCAAGAAAGGCGGCCCCTGATATCGTGGCCGTTGGCCGTCAGTCGTTGCTCGATCAAGCCCGGCGCTACGCTACTCGCTGCGCTCCAACCGTGCTCGCTTTTGGGTGGGGCGCGTGGCATTGGTGAAAACACGTCAATTACGACGAACTGCCTATCAGCCTCGCCTTACCCCGAATTAACCTGAATCGAACCCTACCATGTCAGCTCCACCAAACCGGCGATGACCACATAGCGCAAGGTTTTCCCCAGCCCAACCAATAGCAGAAACAGCCATAATTGCACCTTCATCATACCGGCAATCAACGTTAACGCATCCCCGCCAATGGGTGCCCAAGCCATCAACAATGACCAGACACCATAGCGCTGAAACCAGGCTTGCCCACGCGCAATCTGGTGTTGACTGAAATAAAACCAGCGTCGCTCTTGAAAATGAAGTAAATAACGACCCAAGGCCCAGTTTACGACAGCCCCCAAGGTGTTTCCAAGCGATGCGATGGTGACTAAAATCACCACATCCCCACCTTGCTTTAGCTGAGCAAATAACACCGCTTCCGAATAAAACGGCAAAATCGTAGCGGCCAGGAAAGACGAAAAAAATAAAAGCAAATAAGATAACATCAGCCAGCTTGTCGCAATAGCCACCGAAACAAGGCAAATTGTGAAGGCAAATAGAAAAGATACTCTGGGTGCCACTGCACGCCAATGATTGCCCTATCGGTGTCAGCCTCAATGGCTTGCGCAATATGATCAAGATCACGTGCAACAATTTTTAAGTCTTTTCCTGACTCTCGAATGGCCTGATGATGCAGACTATTGACGCGTAAATGTGTTTTTTGACAGATTGTGGCCAGCTTAGACGAAACATCCAATACCACCTGTTTGGTTGGCAACAGTCCAGGCCGATTATGGGTTAAACGGCGCATTAAACGGATGTCCTGATGAAGCTTTCCACCGAAAAACACATTAATCAGCTGTGCACCACGGCAAATGCCAAGTAACGGGATGTTATGCTCCACAGCAAAACGGATATAGTGCATTTCTAACCGGTCACGCGGCAGATCCAGTTTAACCCGAGCATCAATTTTTCCACCATAGTGCTCGGGACTAATATCGCTACCCCCACCAATGATAAATGCATCCAATGGCTTACCCGAGGGGTGATGACGTACACTGATTCGCTCTGGAATACCCCCAGCCAGCCTCACGGCTAATGCCGCACACCACCAGCCTGGTGCCCAAGATTTATCATTACAGGTTATAGCAACTCTTGGTCTTTTAACCATTGGTCAATAAACTCCACCCAGGCGGCCCGATTGACGCCCAAGAAAGGACGATCACTCTCCAAAAACTTAGCAGCCAGCCTGGTGAGATCATCCGGCCGATCAGCCAAACGTTCAACCACACACCATAGATTCCAGGCTTTAGCCAAGGACCAGTGCTCACGATCAATTTGACAATTAGGTAAACGATAATGAAAGGCTGGGCGTGCTTTGATCCGCTCATCATTCACTTCGCGTTGAATGCGCTCGTTATCAATTTGCGCCAAAATAGGCAACAAATCCAATGCACGATTTCGATCCGCATTAAATTGCAGGTAATCGCTAAAAATCGTCTCCATATCCGGCTGTTGACACGAGAATAGACATATTAAGTAATCATCTGGATAAAGATTCACATAAGGGCTGATACGCCGCGTAAGATCAAGTTGATGCTGTTCAACCAGCCACCATTGCAACAGCGCAAATGCCCGCAGCCAGGCAAATAAATTTTTGGCATCCAGCGCCGGAATTTCCGTATTAATATGTACACCATATGCAGCAATAATTGACTCATTCGTCCCCTGCGCTCCGGTCTCTCGCAGCCGGTCAACCAACACCTGCAAGCTATCAATATTCCGGATATCAATGGGCGGGCAGACCACCTCTATCGGCACGAAAAGGGCGGCGGCTTGACCAAGATGCCGCCACCACTCCTCCATCAAAAAGGAAGGATTATCATCTGCCTGAGCAGCATGACGTTTAATAAAAGACCAATCCAGCTCTACGACAAACGTTCCAAGTGATGACTCAAGTCGATGTTCTACCGCGGTTTGTGTACATAACCTGGCCTGAAAAATCGTCTGAATCAGACCACAAACCTCCTCTAAATCAATCCCTGAAAACTCAAGCTCAAATCCGACCCGACGATATTGGCCTTGCTGTGTTTTTAGTTGAGGCGGCAGTGTAAATTGATGCCCTGTCATAACACATCCTTTCTGACTAAAAGTAAGGGACCCAGGAACTAATACAAAGAATACCAAATAAAAACAAAATATTAAACCACCAAATCTTTAAAAAATCGCAGCCTCCCCACATTCCGTCATGGCTAAAAAACGGGGTTGGGTTAGCCTTGATCAGGCACTAGGAAATCGGGCGTTCACTATGACAACTGAGCTTTTGATAAGCCCCCAGGCTAATCACCAAAAGTGCTGCTGAAATTAATAAAAAAGTAGGATATATTAAATTGGAGATATCTTTTTTAGCCGCATCAAAAATGAATACTAAGGCTTCAAGACTGACGGCAATAGAAATAATCACCAAAAACTTCGTTAAGGTTTCCCTTGCTTCTTTTGCCGTCCCAAGCTCCCGGTTTTTTAAAATTTCTTCTTCCAGTAAAAATTTAGCCACATCAAACACCGCCATGGCAATCACAATAAAACCAATCGCATCCAGCAATGCCGTCACCAGTTTGATTTTTTCATGAAGGCCCAACCATATATCATGGATAGCCACGCCCATCATGGTAATACTGATCAATACCAATGAAAGACAAAACAGCACATAAACTAATTTGCTTAGCATATCTGAAATATCTGATTTATGCATAATTCGAGCTCCTTTTCATTAAGCGTAAGAAAGAGAGATCTATGGCAGAGTATCCACGATCAAACAACAAGCTCCCAGCCGGCTTCTTAAGACGCTGGCCATCATTTTCTTGACATCAACAAGCGTTATCATTTCACAAAAAGCACGAATAAATTATTAATGTCCGCTGACTATGCCAAAAATAGAGAATGCAAAAAAGCCAGGATAGTTTAGAGGCGTATGGGACTTCCATACAAAATGAACAAAAAAGCAAGACGCCCCAGATAAGCGTCTCTATTCTCGGACAGACTTTCAAGCCTGTTAACGTTGCCATTACCCCTGGCAGGTATGTCGTTTGTTTGCCTAAAAACGATGGCATCCAATCTCTGATGAACCGTCCCAGCCCAAGAGACGTAAAACATTACAACAAAAAATTGATTTAATATCAATTTTTGACAAAACCAGAAGGCTATGAGAAAACAAAGGATTCGGCGGCCATATCGTCAGCTTCGCTCTTTTCGTTCATTCTCTACTCCAGCTCTGCCAGCTAAGTGACTGTTCGGGCCAAACAAAATAGTGCCTTATCAAGGCTAACCCGGGGTAAGGATATTTAACCTGTAGGTTTGGCTTTAGTCGAATATCTTGCTTTTCGACGAAAAGCTAACCTATGCCCAATCCTATTTCTAGCGATGGCAGAACAAAAACTCTCAAACTAAAATGATCCGGTCTCTCGTTATTTTTCAGGGTAACTCTCTAACCCCAAAGCGTTTTTATAGTTACCCACAGATATGGTGGATAACTCTGTGAACAAACTGCGGAACAAGCCGCTAAATCACCGTGGCACAAGGCTTTTTATTAAACTGATCACTTTTTAAACAGCTCATAGTCACACCATAAAACAACCACTTAGTAACAAACCTCGTAACTACCGATAGCGTTATATGACAAATTTATTTCATTGTGGATTTTTTCGCTGTCAAGACTTGATTTTTAGTTTTTTATAGCGAACAAAGAAACGGCAAGAAATTTATAAGGCGACGGACATTTTGATAGCAAGTGTTAAAAACTTTAGGCATCACGCCCACAGGGAAATAACGGACTCAAATACCCTGATCAATGGTCAAAAACTTTCTTCAAATTTTCGTAACCCCGAAGTGATACGCTCTGCTTCCAGCGTGCGATGGTGCCACTCTGCAAACAAGAATGAGAAAGTTCAGTATCTTGCAGTGGTGGACCAAGCCCATCCGTTTTTCCAAACCGATAATCATTTTGTCGGATGACGGGTAGTTAGCTGTAAGCTAGGGGGACCGCTCATCCCCCCAAAGGGAACAAACCCAGCTTATCCCCCAGCTCAATCCTCCCCAAACAGCAACTGCTCCAGCATCATTTTCACCACAGTGGGTTCAAACGGTTTGTCACAAACACCAGAGACGCCGGCTTGCTCTACCGCGGCTAAACGACGCTGGTTGCTTTCGCTGGAAACCATAAGCACCGGCACGTCTACCTGCATACTGCGGGTACGGATAAATTCGGTGAGTTCTTTACCATCCATTTCCGGCATATTGTAGTCGGTGACCACCAGGTCAAATGCCTGTTTTTGGATTTCCTCGGCGGCCAGGCGGCCATTTTCGGCTTCGACAAAGTTTTCCATGCCGATGTTTTCCAACACCTGACGCATAAATTTACGCGCCATTTTGCTATCATCGACCAACAGTACCTTAAACCTTTCAAAGTCGATATCTTCGGAAAACTCAAACTCCAATGGATCGGGATTCAGATAATCCAACGCGGTACGCATGGCATGTTTGAGCTGGGCTTCGGTAAACGGTTTGCGCAAGATCGCGCTGGAGCCACTTTGCCGCACCGGTTCCAGATAACGCGGGTTGGATTCGCTGGAGATCAGGATAAACGCGATGCGAGACCCCCAGTCGGCGTTACGCATGGCCACGACCAGTTCGCTACCGGTCATATCAGGCAAATGCATGGCGCTGATCACCACGGCCGGGGGTACACTGGCCATTTGCTGCAGCAAGCTGTTGCCATCGACAAAGGTCTGCAGCTTGGTTACCCCCAGTTGATTCAAGGCCAAACACACCACATGACTCTGCATTTTCGAGGGTTCGGCCACATAAACGACCAGATCCTGAATATTAATTAATGCGCCCATAGTTAGCTCCGTCCGTCGGGTAAATGCTACTGTGCGGAGGCTAATTCTGACATAAACTTGACTATCTAGCCTGGTTTTTTAACATAATTTAGCCGCCCCACGGCCAGAACCAACACAAATAACAACATCAGCACCCCAAAACCAATCACCGTGCTGTTCACCGCCACACTGGATTTAATCAAACCATAACCACCGACAAACAACAGCATGGCCAGGTTTTCACAAAAGTTCTGTACCGCCAGTGCGTTACCGGCACCTACGGTATGATGACCATATTCCTGCAACAGCGCATTTAACGGCACCACAAACACACCACTAAACAGCCCGGTGGCGGCCAGACACACCATGGCGGTAGTCACATCGGTCACAAACCCCAGCAGCAAAATCGCCGGGCCTATCAGCAGTCCACCGATTAGCGTACGGTTTACCGTTTTTAGGGTAATAAACATCCCGGCCAGTGCCGCACCGACAACAATCCCAACCGACAGCACCGCCATCAGATTGGCCGGAGTCTGATTATCCTGAATCAGTAATACCGCTGGCACCCAGGCAAATAAAATCAGCCGCAAGGTAATGCCACAGCCCCAGAACATACTGGTACCCAACAGGCTAAAGCGAGCATCAGGATTGGCAAACAAGGCCTTAAAGTTATGCCCAAAATTCAGCGTCAACTGCCAAAAGTGAAAACCTTGCTCGGCCTTTTCCGGTGGCAGCCGGGGAATCAGCAAATTGACCATAGCGGCCAGACCATAGGCTGCCAAAATCACCCAAAGTGCCAGATCCATAGATTTATCGGCCAACAGGCCACCCACCAGCACCCCCAGCAAAATCGCTGCAATGGTACTGGCTTCCATCATACCATTGGCTTTCACCAGTTTATCGGCACCAAACATCTGCGTCAAAATACCGTATTTAGCTGGGGAATACACCGCTGCACCCATGCCGATAATGCAATATGCCGAAATGGGATTCAACCCCAGAGTCATGCCCAGCGCCCCAAAAAACTTCAACACATTGCCCAGCAACATGGCCTGGCCTTTGGGCAGCTTATCGGCCAGATAGCCCACATACGGCGCCAGCAGAATATAAGGCAGCACAAACGAACCTTGCAGCATGGGAATCAGGTTTTCCCAGCCTTGTGCGGTCACCAGAGCAATCGCCACAATCAAAATCGCATTATCCGCCAGCGCCGATAAAAACTGCGCCACCAGCACCGCCATCATACCGCCAGATAACAGCGGCATATTAGAGTTATCCGCAGAGCTATTCATAACAGGTTACCCAGCCATAGAGCCAATAACCACAAGCAACCCACCGCAAAATCAGGCTCCTTATACCTACCACCATATGCGGTATGCAAGGTGCATTCCATGCACCAATAACACAACACTCCACGTATTGACCAGGATGATTGATGCTTAAATCCCCCATCCTAGCGGCCTCGCGTTAAGGGGCTGCATAAAGCACAGCCCACATGGAGTATTTGCATAGCGGTCATATCTACTCCTGCTCGGCCATATGTTTTAGGGTGACATAATCGATTTTACCGGTGCCTAACAACGGCAGTTCATCGACATAACGGATCTGACGTGGCACCGCGATTTCGGGTTGCCCCAGTTCGCGTGCCGCCTGGGATAACTGTTCGCGGGTTAACTCAACATCGGTGGTGAATAAGACCAGCGCCTCACCGCGTTCCGGGCTGGTCTGAGTGGTTGCCGCATGCATGCCTTTTTCCGAGGCCAGCACCGCCATTTTCTCCACTACTTCCAGCGATACCATTTCACCGGCAATCTTGGCAAAACGTTTAACCCTTCCAACAATCGAAACAAAGCCTTGTTCCATGGTGACCACATCGCCGGTTTCATACCAGCCCTGGCCCACCTCGGAACACGGCGGCTGTAACACACCCGGTTGTTCATAGCGGTAATAACCGGACATCACATTGGGACCTTTAACATGCAGCATGCCGCCTTTTTCAATACCGGGTACGGCCACCAGCTTATGTTCAATGCCCGGCAAAAACTGCCCCACCGTACCGCGGCGATAGGCCATGGGAGTATTCACCGCCAGTACCGGTGCGGTTTCGGTGGCACCATAACCTTCCAGAATACGAATACCAAATTTTTCTACCCAGCTATCACGCACCGAGTCGGACAGCTTTTCGGCACCGGCAACCACATAACGCAACCGGAAAAAGTCATACGGATGGGCATATTTGGCATAGTTGGCCAAAAAGGTACTGGTACCGAATAACACACTGCAATTGCGATCATAAACCACTTCCGGAATCACCCGATAATGCAGCGGGGTAGGATATAAAAACAGCTTCATACCGGATAACATCGGCAACAACGCGCCCGCGGTCAGCCCAAACGAATGAAAAATAGGCAATGCATTTAATACTTTATCCTGGGTAGAAAAATCAATCACCGCCCGGATCTGCGCAATATTGGACAGTAATGCCCGGTGTGACAACACCACCCCTTTAGGCTTGCCTTCCGAGCCCGAGGTAAACAGCACCACCGCGGGCTTTTCGGAATCTCGCACCTGCTCAAAGCTACGCGGAAACTGCAGATAAGCCAATACCGCCAGCTTATCCAGCACACTAAACTGTGGGCGTAAATCCTCCAGATAGAGCAGCTTAACCTGCTGCAATGCCTCAACATCCTCGGTCAGCTTACCCTGCTTTAAAAATTCGCGTGAGGCAATAATGGTCTTCACCTTGGCGGCGGTACAGGCATCCTGCATCCCGGCGGTGCCGGCCTTATAGTTAAGCATGGCCGGCACCCGACCACGGGCACTCATACCGATCAACATCGCCACCGTGGCCGCCATATTCGGCATTAACAGCCCCACGCATTCCCCCGGCTGGGTAACTTTTTCTACCATGCGCCCCAAGGCCAGCGTCATTTTCAGAATATCGGCGTAACTATATTCAATCTGCTTGATATCTTCCACCACATTACAGCTGGGCTGATGCACCTCAATCGCATCCAGCAAGCCGGAATACAAGGTTTGAATCGGATGTGAATCAAATACCATTTTCTGCATCAGGCGGCGCATGCCCTCACCGGCCAGATGACGACGCTCACGCGCCGTATCGGCCGGCGGCATTTCCAGTATCACCGGTGACTGGATAGAAATGGTGATCTTAGGAAATAAACGGCGCGGCATCTGCCCGGAAATACGGCTGAAATAACTGCGTACCGGGCCATCCAATCGTACCGGTAAAATCGTGGCCCGGGTTTTGGCCGCCACAAAGGCGGGGCCTTCATACACCTTCATCAATGAGCCGGTGACGGTAATCCGTCCTTCCGGAAAAATCACCACCGGTCTACCGGAATCCACCAGTTTAATAATCTGTTTGATCGCCATCGGGCTGGTCGGATCTACCGTCAGGTAATCACTCAGGCTTAATATCAGTCGGAACATGGGATTACGCGCAATCCCGGTATGCACCACAAACACCGGTTCAAACGGCAAAAACAACCCTATCAGCAAACCATCCAGAAAGGATTCATGGTTAGAGACTATCAACAAACGCCGGCTATCCAGATCTTGTGGCAAGCCTTTAACCTTAACACTGAATAACACACGCATGATTGCTCTGAGTAGCATCAGCAGCAGGCTTTTCATTATTTACTCCCTTGATCAAGATAGCCGTCAAATACCCGTTGCACACGCACATCATGGTACAGACTGGCCGGAGATATAGTCTCACGCTGCCATGGAATATTACCCAAATACCAGCATTTCCAGAAATTCATATTGACTTGGGGATTATGCTGCAACAACTGCTCAAATGTCAGTACCGTTCCCAACTGGATATCCGCCGCCTGTGCCACTACCTCACGCACAAAGCGAGAACAGAATTGCCGTGTAGAGTGCAAATCAAAGCCAGCGTCATAAATAACACCCTTACGCTGCTCGGCCGCCTGATACACGCGCTGGCTATCCAGGCCGTCACTCAGACGCAACACCGCCACCCGCCCCTGCCCGGAACGCCCGACAAAATCAGACCAGCGGGTAAAGCGTGACAACGGCACACAGCTTTCGGCCACTATCGGCTCGCCCTGCTGCACATCCACCACCACCCCGACATGATTCACCCAGCATTCAGTCACCTGCGACACCTGGACAAACAACCAGGATGGCACATGAATACAAATAATATCGCCGACCTTTATCTCAGGCATTAGCTTTTCAGAAATGATTAATGGTTGTGACATTGTTTTCTCCTTTAGTTGGCTACAGCTTAACCAGCCACCAGACAAAACCAAACCATTTGTTATAAACTTACTACATCCAAACCCAAAAGAATCATTTTTTAATACCATGTCAGAAACCAGTCAGCTTATTCATACCATTAAACGCCTGCTTAAGGCACAGGGTATGACCTATAAAGATGTGGCTCACCAGCTGAACATCTCCGAACCCAGTGTAAAACGCCTGTTTTCCTCAGAAAAACTGACCGTGGAGCGACTGGAAAAACTCAGCCATATTGTCGGTTTCACCTTATCCGAACTGACCCGCGAAGCCATTCTGGGCAAAAATAAAATTGATCACCTCAGCATACAACAGGAAAAACAACTGGTCAGCGATGGCGAGCTGTTTCTAGTGGCGGTGTGCGCACTTAACCAATGGAGCATGCAAGAGATTGTTGATCACTATCGTATTAATCAGCAACAATGCCTGAAACATCTGTTAAAGCTGGATATTATCGGCATTATCGATCTGTTGCCCGGCAACCGCATTCGACTGAATGTATCACGTAATTTCGACTGGTTGCCTATGGGGCCTATCCGCCAGTATTTTCAACAACGCGCCCAGGATCATTTCTTACAGAACCCATTTGAACAGGAAAATGAAACCCTGGCTTTTGTCTATGCCATGCTCACCGATCAGGCGCTGGCGGAATTTCATCAGGAAGTGTTGCGCTTACGGCAACGCTTGGCGCAACTTCACGAACAAAGTCTGACCGCCCCGTTAGCGAAACGCCAGGGCGTTGGCTGTATGCTGGCCGTACGGCCATGGGAACCAGCAGGCTTTGCTGAATTAAAACGCCACCCATAAAAAAACGGCGGCAATAAAAAAAGCCTCAGGTATAAACCTGAGGCTTGTCTGGCGTCCCCAAGGGGATTCGAACCCCTGTTACCGCCGTGAAAGGGCGGTGTCCTAGGCCTCTAGACGATGGGGACCTAAAACTGGTCTTTCTTTCACGATATTTGCTAAAATAAAAGGTGGCGTCCCCAAGGGGATTCGAACCCCTGTTACCGCCGTGAAAGGGCGGTGTCCTAGGCCTCTAGACGATGGGGACCCGGACTTTATTCTCTGTGTGGTGGAGGTAAGCGGGATCGAACCGCTGACCTCTTGCATGCCATGCAAGCGCTCTCCCAGCTGAGCTATACCCCCTTGACTCGAGAAGTGCGCGCATTATAGTGAGCGGTTAGCGGCTTGTAAAGCAAATTTTACAAAAAGATTAAAAATAAGATTTTTGACATAAGGCAGTCGCTTGCTATTGCGTCAAAAAGCGTGCCTGGCCAGCCCGCTAAAAACCAACCCTATATACACCGATTTCTTAACATCATGGCAGGCATGTAAGGCATGGAGTTCCCCTGATGGCTCTTCAATCAGCATAATTCAAACGCCTCACCTTGCCACTGTCGGTACGCTCAAACTGCGGCACAAAATAAATCGCCCTGGGCCGCTGATACCGACTTAGACGCTGAGCCATCGCCCGTTGTAAACATGCCATTTGTGCGGCACTCATAGGTTCACCTTCAATAAATAAGACAATAGCCTCCCCCAGCTTTTCATCCCAGCGTTTGCCGATAATAAATTCCCGTTCGGTAAGCAACGGTTCCAGCAAGTTTTCCAATGACTCGGGAAATACCTTGATCCCACCGCTGTTAAGCATATTGTCATAACGCCCCAGCCAGTGAAACTGCCGGTTATTGGTCAGCTCAACCCTATCATTGGTACACAGCCCGCTGACATCCAACAAGGGCGCATGAATCACCAGACATCCGCGCTGATCTAATTCAAGCTGCACCCCGGGTAACACCTCAAAGTCTGGCTGATAGTCGGGATACAGCTCCCTGATCGCAATATGACTCACCGTTTCGGTCATGCCATAGCTATGATAGATACGGCAACGCAAACCGTTAAAGCACTCACGCAAGCTCTGCCGCACCTCCGCCCCACCCAGTAACAAGTTATCAATCCGATTCAACTGCGCTATGCCATCCGGGCTATCGTGCAACAAGCGATGCAATTGCAACGGCACCATCGCAGCAAAATGCAGCCGTGAGGGAGATAACCCATGCAGCGATAACTTGCCGGGATCGACGGTCATCAGGTTCATGCCCAGCACCATGGCGCGCACCACCATCATCTGACCGGCAATATGGCCAGTCGGCAACGCCAGCAACGCATTCATACCGGGAGCCAGATTAAAATAACGCGCCGTCATCCGTGCCGACTGGCGCATAGCATGCTTGCGTACCCGAATACGTTTAACCTGCCCACAGGAGCCGGAGGTCTGTAACACTATGCTGGCGGCGTCATCCAGCCATTGCAACAAAAAACCATAAAGCTGCTGCTCCCAGATGGGCAATGTCTCATTTTTTAGTTGATCACGCGCCAGCGCAAGCAATTCACCTCGATGGTAATGACGGTTATTTAACTGTAGCACCGGTTCCATGAAAAAATCCCCAAAGCTGCTGCAAATAATCACTCCCGGCCGAATAATACAATTTCCCGGCCTGCAATGTCAGCGCCGACGGCAGATTATTCGTATACAAGCGTCCGGTGCCCAACCCCTGAGGCATAGCCGGGGCCAAGCTCGCCACCCACTGTGCCAGCAGGCTCAACCCCAGATTGGATTCCAGCGCCGAAGTCAGCCACCAGCCGACGCCATGCGCCTCGGCCAGCGCTATCCATTGCCGACTGGCCTCCAGCCCCCCTAACAGGCTGGGTTTGAGAACCACATAATCCGGTTTTACCGTAATCAGCAAGGCGCGTTGCTGCTCCCATGTCAAACCGATCAACTCTTCATCCAGGGCAATGGCTAACGGACTGTGTGCCACCAGTTCGGCCAGTTGCGGCCATTGCCCGGCGGCAATCGGCTGTTCAATCGAGTGCAATTCCAGCTCGGCCAGGCGCGCCAGCTTTTGCAGCGCCTGCGCGGGGTGAAAAGCACCATTGGCATCTACCCGAATTTCCAGTTGCTCAGCACTATATTGCTGGCGCAATTCGCGTAACAGCTGCAACTCTTGCGCAAAATCCAGCGCCCCGATTTTAAGCTTAATACAGTCATAGCCCTGCGCCAATTTCGCTTCAATCTGCCGCTGCATCGCTGTTTTGTCCGCCATCCAGATCAAGCCATTAATCGGCAACGGCTGCTGTTGTAAGGTAAATCCATTCTCAAAGCAGACACCTTGGGCCGATGGCAAGAGCATTGCGCTTTCCAACGCAAAGCGCAGTGCCGGAAAAGCCTGCAAACAACTATCATCGGCATGAAAGCTATCGATCTGAGTACACACCCGGCTTAACCAGCGTTCAATTTGCGCGGGATCATCCGGGCTGAGTCCGGGTAATAACGAACACTCCCCCATGCCTATGCGACCGTTATCGTGCTCAATCAACAGAAAATAACTCAGCTTGCTCTGCAAGGCCCCGCGTGATGTCTGTGCCGGCCGATAAAACTGCAGCCTATGTTTATACCAGCGGGCTTTCATGGAAACTTCTGGTATTTACTGAAGTCCGGCTCACGTTTTACTAAAAATGCCTGCTTACCCTCTTGAGATTCCTCGGTCAGGTAATACAACAAGGTGGCATTTCCGGCCAGCTCCTGAATACCCGCCTGCCCATCCAGCTCGGCATTAAATGCCGATTTCAACATACGCAGTGCCAGCGGGGATTTTTGCAACATTTTATGACACCAGACCAGCGTCTCTTGCTCCAGTTGTGCCAACGGCACTACCTTATTCACCAACCCCATGGCCAGAGCTTCATCGGCATCGTATTGCTCACATAAAAACCAAATCTCACGCGCTTTTTTCTGGCCCACCACCCGTGCCAGATACGAAGCACCAAAGCCACCATCAAACGAGCCCACCTTAGGCCCGGTCTGGCCAAAGCGGGCATTCTCGGCGGCAATGGTCAGATCACACACCACATGCAGCACATGCCCACCGCCTATCGCCCAGCCGGCCACCATGGCCACCACCGGTTTGGGAAGCGAACGAATCTGCTTTTGCAGCTCCAGCACATTTAAACGCGGCACCTTATCCTCACCAACATAACCGCCCTCGCCGCGCACCGACTGATCGCCACCACTGCAAAACGCCTTACCTCCTTCCCCACTGAGAATAACCACCCCAATCTGTTCATCCTCACGACAAATCGCGATTGCATCCAACATCTCCTGCACCGTTAGCGGGGTAAACGCATTATGTTTATGCGGCCGATTAATACTGATTTTGGCAATTCCCGGCTGATAGTGAAATAAAATTTCCTGATACGACTTAATCGTCTGCCATTGTGTCATTACTGTGATTCCTTTATTTTTCCGACTGCAGACAACATTCCGCATTGCCCCCTGTTTTCATGATTGAATTCCTGTGCCAAACGGCAAATAACACCAAATAACGTTATCGTTGCGAATCATCAACTCAACAGCCACGTCCCACCATAAATCGGCTGGCAGCACCAGGCATTTTATGTCATCATGGATTCGCCACTGTTGGCTAGTGTTGACGCTTTGCCACACCCCAGTTTTACAATAATAAAAAGTAATATGCCAGCCTGCTATGTTTCTTCTGTCCCTCATGTTGCTTTCCCTAACCCATGGATAGCCACACCTTGCCTGATAACCTTAAAAAACAATGGCGGAGTTAATCATGACTGAGCTGAATATGCTGGGAATAATTCCAATATCACTGGGAATTATGGGGTTATTGGTGGCGCGGTTTATATATGTCATTATCAGGGGCTATGATGCCGGCAGTGGGGCGTTAGCAGAAATTGCCGAGCAGATTCATCATGGCGCCATGGTGTTTATGCGGCGGGAATACCGTGTATTAGCGATATTTGTGGCCATTGTCATGCTGGGCTTATGGCTGGCATTGGGCTATGCCACCGCACTGGCGTTTTTGCTGGGCGCGCTGGCCTCGGCAACGGCCAGCTATCTGGGCATGTTTGTTGCCACCCAGGCAAATAGCCGTACCACGGTTGCAGCCCATCAATCCGGCATGCACGCGGCATTAAAAGTGGCCTTTTACGGTGGTTCGGTAATGGGGCTATGTGTTGCCGCCATTTGCCTGCTGGGCTTAGGGGGGCTTTATCTCTGCTTTGGTGATGATCCTGCCACAGTGCATGTGATTCATGGTTTTGGCATGGGTGCCTCATCCGTGGCATTATTTTCACGGGTAGGCGGCGGCATTTATACCAAAAGTGCGGATGTAGGAGCCGACCTGGTCGGCAAAATCGAGGCCGGCATTCCCGAAGATGATCCGCGCAATCCGGGGGTGATTGCCGACAATGTAGGCGATAATGTCGGCGATGTAGCAGGCATGGGCTCAGATATTTTTGAGTCGTATTGCGGGGCAATTATTGCCACCATTGCCATTGCCTCAACCTTATCCGCAACTGCCCTGCTCGAGCTGGGCAATGATCAAACACAACTCATGTTTTTGCCGCTGGCCTTGGCCTCTATTGGGCTGATTTGTTCGATACTTGGCATGCTAATTGTCAAAATACAAGCACAACGATCACCCGCAGTCGCCTTGCGTAGCGGAACCCTGGGTGCATCGCTGCTGTTTTTATTAGGCGCTTTTGGGCTGATTTACCATATTGCGGTAGATATTGCGGTTTGGGGCGCCGTATTGGCCGGTACCACAGGAGGCATTGTGATCGGTCTGGTCACCGAATATTATACCGGGGGTAAACCGGTGGAGCGCATTGCCAATGCGGCAAAAACCGGGCCGGCAACGGTGATTATCAGTGGTCTGGCGCTGGGTATGCAATCGGTGGCGCTGCCGTTGTTAACCCTTTGTGCGATTATCATTATCGCCAGCAACCTTGCCGGTTTATACGGGGTAGGAATTGCCGCGGTCGGCATGTTGGCCACGGTGGGCATTACCATGGCCATTGATGCCTATGGCCCGGTTGCAGACAATGCAGGAGGCATTGCCGAAATGGCCGGCCTGGGCAAGCAAACCCGTAAAATTACCGATTCATTAGATGAGCTGGGAAATACCACCGCAGCCATAGGTAAAGGCTTTGCGATTGGTGCGGCAGCCCTGACCGCATTGGCCATTATTGCCGCCTTTGTCGAAACGGTACGCTTGCATCATCCTGGCTTCAGTTTGCCGTTAAATGAGCCGCTGGTACTGGCGGGATTATTCCTTGGTGGAATTTTCCCCTTCCTGGTCGCGTCCATGACCATGACTGCGGTAGGTGATACCGCCTTTGAAATGATTCAGGAAATACGCCGTCAGTTTCGTGAAATCCCTGGTTTATTGGAAGGCCGGGTTAAGCCAGATACCAACACATGCATTGATATTGTTACCGCTGCCGCATTGAAAAAAATGCTGTTACCCGGCATATTAGCGGTACTGGCCCCCATGGTGGTCGGTTTTGGCCTGGGTCCTCAAGCATTGGGTGGCATGCTGGGCGGCGCCTTGCTGGGGTGCGTGCTGATGGCATTAATGATGGCCAATGCCGGTGGCGCCTGGGATAACGCTAAAAAATATATTGAACAAGGACACTTGGGTGGCAAAGGCTCGGCAATGCATAAGGCCGCCGTTGTTGGTGATACCGTAGGTGACCCATTTAAAGACACCTCGGGGCCATCCATGAATATTTTGATTAAATTAATGGCCATTGTCAGCCTGGTGATTGCGCCCTTGCTATAAGCCGGCCTGCTCACCCCACGCTTGCTTAAAGCACTTAAAAAATGCACTATTCCGTTCAATATCGGTCTGTATTTCCAACAACCGTATCTGTTGTGGTGATTGCATCAACCAGGACAGACCTTGCCTCAAACCGGCTTCATCGTTGCAGTGCCGATAAGCCACGCCATAATCGTTAGCCAGATGGCGGGCGTTGCGTTGATGTGGGGTTTGCAGGCGCGGTACTTTTTCCGGTAGACGGCCAGCACCGGGCAACAGATCAAAAATGCCGCCTCCCTGATTATTCAGCAACACAATGCGTAAATTATCCGGCAATTGCGGCAGCCATAAAGCGTTGCTGTCATAAAAGAAACTCAAATCCCCCAGCAACAGCAGCTGCAACCGTTGACTGCTCAGGGCATGACCGACGGCGGTACTCATACAGCCATCAATTCCCGAGGTGCCACGGTTGGCAAACACACGTACCCCCAGCCGCTGTACACCGCACAGATTGGCATAGCGCACCGCCATGCTGTTACCCAGATGCAGATCGCACACCAACGGCAATTGCGACAACAACTGCTGTACCGCAACAAATTCATTAAACCCGCCACTGGCAAAAAATTTCGGCAGCCAGTGCTCGGCACGCTGCTGCAGCTGCTGCCAGCTCGTCAGATACGCACTCGGCTGGCTAAAGTCGTTAGCCAGCCGAGTAAAAAAATCTTCCGGGGCAATGCGTATCACCTGCGTCAGCGACTGAAAACAATCGGCCACCGCGCCGGCCGGTTGCAGATGCCAATGCTGAGCCGGGCGATTGATGCGTAGAAACTGCTTGAGGTTTTTAGAAAGTATAGACATCCCAAAACTGATCAATAAATCCGGCTGCAGCGCCCGAGCAGATGCACTATTTGGCGCACTCAACAACAAATCGGCATGACGAATCGCCCCCGGCAATCCATGCAGGTTGCTGATAACTTCGGCCAGAACGGGCAATTTTAAGGCCGTCAATCCATGAATCAATTCAGCAGAATATGCCTGCTGTCCGGCCAGCAACAACACGCGACCACTGGCGGGCAGCTGCCGACGTAGCGCTTGCCATTGCGATGCATCCAGCTGCACTCTGCCCTGTAACTGAGTGATCACTTTGGGCTGTCCATAGCCCATTGTTTGCCCCGGCTCGGGATACAATGGCTCGCGCAACGGCACGTTCAAATGCACCGGCCCCATAGGTTCGCTCAGCGCCAGATTCACCGCCTCGGCCATATCGCGTTCCATCTGCCAGCGTGCATCGGCATGGCTATGCTCTAGCGGTAACATATAACCGTGTTTAACGTGCCACTGGTAAATATTACGCTGCTCTATGGTCTGCCCATCCTGCTGTCCCAGCCATTCCGGCGGCCGGTCGGCGGTCAGCACAATTAACGGCTGCTGCAAATAGAACGCTTCGGCCAGCGCCGAGGCATAATTTAAGGCCGCCGTGCCGGAAGTACAGATCAACACCACCGGCCGTTGCAACTGCTGGGCCATACCCAGCGCCACAAACGCGGCCACCCGCTCATCCACAATGGAATAGGCGGCAATCTGTGGATGACGGCTAAAGGCCACGATCAGCGGGGCATTACGCGAACCGGGCGACAGCACCGCTTCGCGCACTCCCAGACGGGCACAGCTTTCGGCCAGATTCATAATCGCG
The DNA here is from genome assembly GCA_942490555.1 of uncultured beta proteobacterium. Taxonomy (GTDB): domain Bacteria; phylum Pseudomonadota; class Gammaproteobacteria; order Burkholderiales; family Gallionellaceae; genus Gallionella. The sequence goes on from CALNXP010000014.1 coordinate 118,892, forward strand.
GGCAAATAATCCGCCATTACAGTAACTCCATCAGGGTTTCACTTTTTAACAAGGTTTCCTGCCATTCGCTTTCTGGATCGGAAGCAGCGGTAATCCCCGCCCCTACATACACGCACGCATGATCGCGCCGCAACTGCATACAACGGATATTCACATACAGCGTCACTTGCTCGGGCTGAATATGGCAAGGACCAAGATAACCGCCATACAACTGCCGCACCATGCCTTCATGTTGCAAAATATAGGCCTTGGCAGCTTGTTGCGGTACCCCGCACACCGCGGGTGTAGGATGCAGAGCATTCAACAATCCCGCAGCATCCTCCCGTTGCGGCAAACGCGTGGTAAAACAGCTGCGCAAATGCTCACAACTGCCCGCATTAAAACTGCTGGCGACGGTTTCGGTCACATGCTCACCGCCGGCCTGCTGCAATAAACCACGAATAAAATGATTCACATAATCCTGTTCCTGATATTCCTTGGCGCTCCAACGCTGTTCGGGCCGTTTGGTTCCCGCCAGCGCCCAGGTCTGCAACTGCTCACGGCACAACGACAACAGCAACTCCGGACTACATCCCAGCCAGGTCCCTTGTTCCAGCGTGGATAACAACGAGACAAAATGATCAGGATAACGCCGACGCAGACGCCGATATAACGCCAGCAACGAAAAACCGTGAGGCAGCGTCACACGCCGGCTATGTGCCAACACCACTTTTTCCAGCCTACCTTGGCGAATACACGCCACCGCATCCGCCACGCGGGAAATATAGGCCGAGGCCTCAGTGGCCTCGACCGGGCTGCGCTGCGGGCACACATAATAATCCGCGCCCTGATGTGGCGCCTGCATTAACCAGGGCAAGAAATCTTCATCGACCTGACGCTGAAGGTTCCAGTCACCCGATGTCTGTTTTACATATAACAGGCTGGCCGGTAAAAAGTATGCGTCATCTGCCTCATGCTCAAATGGGGCATACAGAAATCCCGGCGGTAAGGTCGCGGATAAGCTGACCCGTTGTGCCTTACCCGGATGCAATAACAGATAATCCCGGCTCTGTCCCGGTTCATGCCATAGCACCATATTTACGCGTCGCTGCCAGGCGGCCGCCAGCACCTCTTCAATCCCCGTCAGGTCAACGCCCTCACTCATACGGGCTTATCCAGTACCGCGGCTGTCATTCTACAAATACATACCCGTCGCGACTGTTCATCCTTAATTTCTATACTCCAGACCTGGGTACGCCCGCCCAGATGCAATGCCTGCGCTTTGGCATACACCCAGCCTTCACCTACCGCTCGTATATGATTGGCATTAATCTCCAGGCCCACACAATATTGTCCGGCAGCAACACATCGCTGCGCGCCCAGACTGGCCAGTGTTTCCGCCAACACCACCGATGCACCGCCATGCAACAACCCCATGGGTTGTCTGACCTTATCTGTTACCGGCATACGCCCGCACAGCCAATCATCACCCACATCGGTAATCTCTATATCCAAATGCGCCACCAGCGTGTTAACACACATCGCATTCAGCTCGGCAACGGTTTTCATTGACTATCCTAAACTATGACTTTGATCGACAACCATGTGGTGCATGAAATGCACCCTACGATGGAATTGGATTTGTACGCTAGCGCACCAACATACCCCTAAAACATGGCGGCATTTGTCGATAAAACTCGTATTTTAGCGTAATACGACGATCAACTTACACAGTGCAGAGTCATGATAGGCGGCAGGTTACCCTGATAAGCCACTACACCGCCAATCCCTGGCTGACTAAAATACTATGCGTCAGCTGCGGAGCATAAACCTGGCTAAATTCACGTATGCTGTTCATATTATAAAAAGAACTGGACCAAAGCTCCACGGTTTGCGATCCACTCTTAGTATGGCGAGATAACAAACCATTATTAGTCATTTGTACGGCACTCACATTACTCGCCGTCTGCCAGGCATTCAGCGTTATGGTCGCCAGATGCTTAACAACGGGCACACCTGTCTCATGTAACACCTCCGAGCCACTGCCAACCAACACCACCTTATCGTCCAGCCCCAACGAAGAGGCACCCGACCATATCCCCCAACTGTCGGCAGGCCCGGGGCCAATGCCATCGGTAGATAAACTTGACGTATCGCTGTCTACCCGCAGATAAATGGTATAGCTCTCGTTACTGGAAAAAACACGTGAAGAATGCTCGGACGACACCCCTTCCACCAGGTCAAACACCACAATCGAAGGCGAAGAAATCGCTAACGAAACGGCCTGCTCACTGCTATTACCGGCGGTATCACTGGCCACCACGGTAAAGTCATAACTGGCCTTGGTCGCATAATCCGGGTTATCGCTCAAGCGGACCGCCCCGCTAGCATTATCAATGGTGAAACTCGCAGAATCCTTCCCCAATTTTAGACTATAACTGGTATTCCCGGTTACGGTATCGGCCACATCGCTAGAGGTAGCGGTATACACCAGCTGATTTACACCACTGCTGTCAGCCAGGCTGGTTGCCGTCGCCCCCGAGGTAATACTTGGTGCCACCTCGTCCAGATTAGTAATCTGCTGAGTCACCACCTGTTCGCTGCTATTACCCGCCGCATCGGTCGCCAGCACGGTAAAGTTATAACTGCTTTTCGCTTCATAATCCGGGTTCCCAACCAGGTGGACAACGCCTGTGGAACTATCAATGCTGAAACTGGCGGCATCACCTACTGCTTTCAGGCTATAACTGGTACTCCCAGTATTGGTATCACCGGTATCGGTAGAGGTCGCGGTATATACCGATTGATTGGCGCCACTGTTTTCATTCAGCGCAACAATGGTCGCCCCCGAAGTAAACGTTGGTGCCACCTCATCCAGATTAGTAATCTGCTGAGTCACCAGCTGTTCGCTGCTATTACCCGCCGCATCGGTTGCCACCACGGTAAAGCTATAACTGGCCTGGGTTTCATAATCCGGATTATCGTTTAAGGTAACCTCACCGCTGGTTGCATCAATGCTAAAGCTGGCAAAATCATCTACCGCTTTCAGACTATAACTGGTACTCCCAGTATTGGTATCACCGGTATCGGTAGAGGTCGCGGTATACACCAGCTGATTAGCACCGCTGTTTTCAGCCAAAGCGGTAGCCGTTATCCCCGAAGTAATACTAGGAGCCGCTTCATCCAAGTCGTTAATGGTCAGGGTAAGCGCCTGCTCACCGACATTACCCGCCCTGTCGGTAGCCTGTACGGTAAAGTTATAGATGCTTTGGCTTTCATAATCCGGGTTAACCAGCAAACTTACCTGGCCGGTGGTCGCATCAATAGCAAAACTGGCATAATCATCAGCCGGTTTCAGGCTGTAGCTCACATTACTCTCGCTGCTTATCGCGGTGTAAACCAGTGGGTTTATTCCCGAGTTTTCATCTATGGGCGTTGCCGTCGGCGTAGAACTAAACGTGGGGGTCAACACATCCAATACATAATCCTGAACCAGGCTATTGCTGACATTTCCTGCATCATCACGTACTTCCAGCTTAATGGTATTAGTGCCGGATAACACTGCACCATCCCAGTTTAGCAAGGTTCCCGTCACTTTCCCGGTTACATCCTGCCAGCTATTGCCATTATCCAGTGACGCATAAACATATTCGCCCGCCCCCAAAGCCGCACTTAATCTCGCGGTAATGGTCTGAACCACGCTATATGTCACAAAATCGGTACCCGAAATCCCGGTATCCATCGACAACTGTATGCCACCACTGGGTTGCAGACTGCCATCGGCATTAAATTTTTGTACCCAAATACTGTTACCCTGCCCATTCGCCCCCTGCCAGGCCAGTGCAAACTCACCGCTTTCACCCATCTGACTTACCACGGGTAGCGTATCCACACCGTTTAACACCGCGGGCGGCTCAAGCTGCATCATCGTGCCATTCGGTGAGCCATCCGGATTAAAGCGCTGAATAAACACGCTGCTATCACCATCACCGTCGATATCACTCCAAGTCACCAGATAGTCACCGGCAGTGCCCAATGCCAGCACCTGCGGTGTTTCTGGATCATTGATTGTCCCACTGCCATTCAGTTTGACCGCCTCGCCCTGCAAGCTGCCATCGGTGGAAAATTTCTGCACATAAACAGCACCACCGACAGCATCAAAACCTAGCCATGTCACCGCATATTCACCATTACTGCCCAGTGCGACAATACGTGGTTCCACATCATCACCGCCAGTATAGCCCGTCGCTTCCAACATTTGCGGCTCGTTAACGGAATCACTACCTGCAACGACTTTCTGGACAAAAATACTCAGGTCACCATCAGGATCACGCCCCGCCCAACTCACCACAAAATCACCCTCGGTGCCTAATGGGGTAACCTGGGGCGACTGGTTCGCCAGACCTCTTCCTCCTTCAAACATCAGCGACCCACCATTCATCGAGCCATCCGCATTAAAACGCTGCAAGAAAATTTTCTCGGGTTGACCACTGGCCGCACCTTGCCAGGCTACAACATATTCCCCGCTATTCCCTATCGCCGCAATATCTACATTCAGGTTATTGCCAACGATCGCAGCATCCGTGGCATCCAATTGCACCGGACTGCTCTTTGCCGTACCGTCCGCCGCAAATTTCTGCACACTCAGCTGAGTATCCCATTCGCTACCCGTCCAGAACCAGCCCTCCCAGGCGACAACGTATTCCCCATTACTGGCCACCTGTACAATATCGGGAAATCGCCCTTCCTCATAAGGCCAACTGCCCGCATTAGAATGCAATGTATCCAACTGCACAATGCCACCATCCACACTGCCGTCCGGCAAAAAGCGCTGCATATAAATTTTGTCTTTAGCACCCAAATTGGTATCGATGCCATTCCACACCACCACATAAGCCCCAGCGTCACCAATCGCAATCACTTTCTGATTAACATCATCCCCCTGCACAACCCCCAGTGCTTCCAGCTTAACCAGACTATTCGCGTTGCTGCCATCGGCATTGACCTTTTGCACAAACACGCTCCAGTCACCTTCGATACTATCCTGATAGCCCCAGCTCACCACGTAACTGCCATTATTCCCCAACGTGGCAATCTGTGGTGAGCTATCATCGCCCCCAGGACTAGCCGCATCCAACTGTTTAGGTACCGTACTGGGGCCAATCAGTTGCGTTATTGGTGCCGTGGCGTCCAGTTTAATATTTATTGCTTTAGCTACCGCAGTGTTGCCCGCCACATCGCTAACGTCAGCCCGGAACTGATAATCCCCATCGGCTAGACCGTTTTGTGTTGCCGTGGTTACACTCCAGCTGGCACCGCCATCGGTGGACATTTCATATATCACACTGCTACCGGTTTCATTGCCACTCAATGTTAAATCAAAGGTATTGTCGTGAGTTATCGCATCCCCGTTATTAACCCCACTATCTATGAGATTAACAACGCTCAAATCACCCGCCACCGGTAAGGTTGCATCTATGGTGACGTTCAATGCATTGCTGATCGAGGTAGTGCCCGCCGCATCTGCAACCATGGCACGGAACTGATAGTCCCCATCCGCCAGGCTGGTTTGCACCGCGGTAGTCGCATTCCAATTGCTCCCCCCATCGGTGGATACCTGATACAACACACTGCCAGTGGCTTCATGACCCGTCAAATGCAGATCAAAACTGTTGTCATTAGTCACCCCATCACTGTTATTACCACTATCGACAAAGTTAGCCAAGTTTAAACTGCCTGCCACCGGAGGCGTGGCATCTATGGTCACATTCAACACATTGCTAGGTGACATGTTTCCTGCCACATCCTTCACCACTGCGCGAAATTGATAATCTCCATCCGCCAGAGCCGTTTGTGCAACGGTAGTCGCATTCCAGTTAACACCAGCATCGGTAGATACTTCATAGGCCACAACACTACCGGTTTCCTGATCGACCAGACTTAGATCAAATGCCTGATCGTTAGTAACACCATCGCTGGTATTACCGCTATCGATAAAGTTAGCCAGACTTAAACTACCTGCTGCTGGCAAGGTTGCATCCACAATCACATTCAACACATTGCTAGGTGACATGTTTCCTGCCACATCCTTCACCACTGCGCGAAATTGATAATCTCCATCCGCCAGAGCCGTTTGTGCAACGGTAGTCGCATTCCAGTTAACACCAGCATCGGTAGATACTTCATAGGCCACCGCACTACCGGTTTCCTGCCCCGCCAGACTCAGATCAAATGCCTGATCGTTAGTAATCCCATCACTGGCATTACCACTATCGGCAAAGTTGGCCAAGCTTAAAATACCAGAAGTTGGAGGCGTCGCGTCTATGGTCACATTCACTACATTGCTGGGTGAGGTATTTCCTGCCACGTCTTTAACCATAGCTCGAAACTGATAAGCCCCATCCGCCAGAGCCGTTTGTGTTGCGCTGGTCACTTCCCAGTTAACGCCGTTATCGGTAGAAACCTCATAGGCCACCGCACTACCGGTTTCCTGCCCCGCCAGACTCAGATCAAATGCCTGATCGTTAGTAATCCCATCACTGGCATTACCACTATCGGCAAAGTTGGCCAAGCTTAAAATACCAGAAGTTGGAGGCGTCGCGTCTATGGTCACATTCACTACATTACTAGGCAAGCTGTTACCCGCCACGTCTTTAACCATAGCTCGAAACTGATAATCCCCATCCGCCAGAGCCGTTTGTGATGCTGTAGTCGCATTCCAGTTGACACCAGCATCGGTAGATACTTCATAGACCACCGCACTACCTATTTCCTGCCCGGCTAGACTGAGATCAAAGTTATTGTCGTGAGTAATACCATCGCTGGTATTGCCACTATCGCCAAAGTTAGCCAGACTTAAACTGCCTGAAGTTGGAGGCGTCGCGTCTATGGTCACATTCACTACATTGCTGGGTGAGGTATTTCCTGCCACGTCTTTAACCATAGCTCGAAACTGATAAGCCCCATCCGCCAGAGCCGTTTGTGTTGCGCTGGTCACTTCCCAGTTAACGCCGTTATCGGTAGAAACCTCATAGGCCACCGCACTACCGGTTTCCTGCCCCGCCAGACTCAGATCAAATGCCTGATCGTTAGTAATCCCATCACTGGCATTACCACTATCGGCAAAGTTGGCCAAGCTTAAAATACCAGAAGTTGGAGGCGTCGCATCTATGGTCACAGTCAATACATTACTGGGTGAGGTATTTCCTGCCACGTCTTTAACCATAGCTCGAAACTGATAAGCCCCATCCGCCAGAGCCGTTTGTGTTGCGCTGGTCACTTCCCAGTTAACGCCGTTATCGGTAGAAACCTCATAGGCCACCGCACTACCGGTTTCCTGCCCCGCCAGACTCAGATCAAATGCCTGATCGTTAGTAACACCATCGCTGGTATTACCGCTATCGGCAAAGTTAGCCAGACTTAAACTGCCTGCTACGGGAGGCGCCGCATCTATGGTCACGTTCAATACATTGCTAGGTGACGTATTTCCTGCCACGTCTTTAACCATAGCTCGGAATTGATAATCTCCATCTGCCAGAGCCGTTTGTGTGGAGGTAGTCGCATTCCAGTTAACACCAGCATCGGTAGATACTTCATAGGCCACCGCACTACCGGTTTCCTGATCGACCAGACTTAGATCAAATGCCTGATCGTTAGTAACACCATCGCTGGTATTACCGCTATCGGCAAAGTTAGCCAGACTTAAACTGCCTGCTACGGGAGGCGCCGCATCTATGGTCACGTTCAATACATTGCTAGGTGACGTATTTCCTGCCACGTCTTTAACCATAGCTCGGAATTGATAATCTCCATCTGCCAGAGCCGTTTGTGTGGAGGTAGTCGCATTCCAGTTAACACCAGCATCGGTAGATACTTCATAGGCCACCGCACTACCGGTTTCCTGATCGACCAGACTTAGATCAAATGCCTGATCGTTAGTAACACCATCGCTGGTATTACCGCTATCGATAAAGTTAGCCAGACTTAAACTGCCTGAAGTTGGAGGCGTCGCGTCTATGGTCACATTCACTACATTGCTGGGTGAGGTATTTCCTGCCACGTCTTTAACCATAGCTCGAAACTGATAAGCCCCATCCGCCAGAGCCGTTTGTGTTGCGCTGGTCACTTCCCAGTTAACGCCGTTATCGGTAGAAACCTCATAGGCCACCGCACTACCGGTTTCCTGCCCCGCCAGACTCAGATCAAATGCCTGATCGTTAGTAATCCCATCACTGGCATTACCACTATCGGCAAAGTTGGCCAAGCTTAAAATACCAGAAGTTGGAGGCGTCGCGTCTATGGTCACATTCACTACATTACTAGGCAAGCTGTTACCCGCCACGTCTTTAACCATAGCTCGAAACTGATAAGCCCCATCCGCCAGAGCCGTTTGTGTGGCCGTAGTCGCATTCCAGTTAGCACCAGCATCGGTAGATACTTCATAGGCCACAACACTACCGGTTTCCTGATCGACCAGACTTAGATCAAATGCCTGATCGTTAGTAACACCATCACTGTTATTACCACTATCGACAAAGTTAGCCAAGTTTAAACTGCCTGCCACCGGAGGCGTGGCATCTATGGTCACATTCAACACATTGCTAGGTGACATGTTTCCTGCCACATCCTTCACCACTGCGCGAAATTGATAATCTCCATCCGCCAGAGCCGTTTGTGCAACGGTAGTCGCATTCCAGTTAACACCAGCATCGGTAGATACTTCATACCCAACAACACTACCCGGCTCCTGACCGGCTAGACTAAGATCAAATGCCTGATCGTTAGTAATGCCATCGCCGGTATTACCACTATCGCTAAAGTTAGCCAGACTTAAATTGCCTGCCACCGGAGGCGTGGCATCTATGGTCACACTCACTACATTGCTAGGTGACGTATTTCCTGCCACATCCTGCACCACTGCGCGGAACTGGTAAGCCCCATCCGCCAGGGCCGTTTGTGTGGCGGTAGTCGCATTCCAGTTAGCACCAGCATCGGTAGATACTTCATAGGCCACCGCACTACCGGTTTCCTGACCGGCCAGACTGAGATCAAAGTTATTGTCGTGAGTAATACCATCGCTGGTATTGCCACTATCGCCAAAGTTAGCCAGACTTAAACTGCCTACTACGGGAGGCGTCGCGTCTATGGTCACGTTCAATATATTGCTAGGCGAGCTGTTACCTGCCACGTCTTTAACCATTGCTCGGAATTGATAATCTCCATCTGCCAGAGCCGTTTGTGTTGCGCTAGTCGCATTCCAGTTAACGCCAGCATCGGTAGAAACTTCATACCCAACAACACTACCGCTTTCCTGACCCGCCAGACTGAGATCAAAGTTATTGTCGTGAGTAATGCCATCGCTGGTATTACCACTATCGACAAAGTTAGCCAGGTTTAAACTGCCTGCCACCGGAGGCGTGGCATCTATGGTCACATTCAACACATTGCTAGGTGACATGTTTCCTGCCACATCCTTAACCATAGCTCGAAACTGATAAGCTCCATCCGCCAGAGCCGTTTGTGTGGCCGTAGTCGTATTCCAGTTAACGCCAGCATCGGTAGATACTTCATAGGCCACCGCACTACCGGTTTCATGGCCCACTAAATTCAGATCAAAGTTATTGTCGCTAGTAATCCCATCGCTGGTATTTCCACTATCAGTAAAGTTAGCCAGACTTAAACTGCCTGCCACAGGAGGCGTCGCATCTATGGTCACACTCACGACATTGCTGGGTGAGCTGTTACCGGCCACATCCTTAACCATAGCTCGAAACTGATAATTCCCATCCGCTAAGCTGCTTTGTGATGCCGTAGTCGCATTCCAGTTAACACCAGCATCGGTAGATACTTCATAGGCCACAACACTACCGCTTTCCTGACCGGCCAGACTGAGATCAAAGTTATTGTCGTGAGTAATGCCATCGCTGGTATTACCACTATCGACAAAGTTAGCCAGGTTTAAACTGCCTGCCACCGGAGGCGTGGCATCTATGGTCACATTCAACACATTGCTAGGTGACATGTTTCCTGCCACATCCTTAACCATAGCTCGAAACTGATAATTCCCATCCGCTAAGCTGCTTTGTGATGCCGTAGTCGCATTCCAGTTAACACCAGCATCGGTAGATACTTCATAGGCCACAACACTACCGGTTTCCTGACCGGCCAGACTGAGATCAAAGTTATTGTCGTGAGTAATGCCATCACTGGCATTACCACTATCGGCAAAGTTAGCCAGACTTAAATTGCCAGAAGCTGGAGGCGCCGCGTCTATGGTCACATTCACTACATTACTGGGTGACGTATTTCCTGCCACATCCTTCACCAGTGCGCGAAATTGATAATTCCCATCCGCCAGAGCCGTTTGTGTGGCGGTAGTCGCATTCCAGTTAACACCAGCATCGGTAGATACTTCATAGGCCACCGCACTACCGGTTTCCTGACCGGCCAGACTGAGATCAAAGTTATTGTCGTGAGTAATACCATCGCTGGTATTGCCACTATCGCCAAAGTTAGCCAGACTTAAACTGCCTACTACGGGAGGCGTCGCGTCTATGGTCACGTTCAATACATTGCTGGGTAACACATTTCCTGCCACATCCTTCACCACTGCGCGGAATTGATAATCACCGTCCGCCAGAGCCGTTTGTGTGGCCGTAGTCGCATTCCAGTTAACACCAGCATCGGTAGATACTTCATAGGCCACAACACTACCGGTTTCCTGACCGGCCAGACTGAGATCAAAGTTATTGTCGTGAGTAATGCCATCACTGGCATTACCACTATCGGCAAAGTTAGCCAGACTTAAATTGCCAGAAGCTGGAGGCGCCGCGTCTATGGTCACATTCACTACATTACTGGGTGACGTATTTCCTGCCACATCCTTCACCAGTGCGCGAAATTGATAATTCCCATCCGCCAGAGCCGTTTGTGTGGCGGTAGTCGCATTCCAGTTAACACCAGCATCGGTAGATACTTCATAGGCCACCGCACTACCGGTTTCCTGACCGGCCAGACTGAGATCAAAGTTATTGTCGTGAGTAATACCATCGCTGGTATTGCCACTATCGCCAAAGTTAGCCAGACTTAAACTGCCTACTACGGGAGGCGTCGCGTCTATGGTCACGTTCAATACATTGCTGGGTAACACATTTCCTGCCACATCCTTCACCACTGCGCGGAATTGATAATCACCGTCCGCCAGAGCCGTTTGTGTGGCCGTAGTCGCATTCCAGTTAACACCAGCATCGGTAGATACTTCATACCCAACAACACTACCCGGCTCCTGACCGGCTAGACTCAGATCAAAGTTATTATCGTGAGTAATGCCATCGCTGGTATTGCCACTATCGCTAAAGTTAGCCAGACTTAAACTACCTGAAGTTGGAGGCGTCGCATCTATGATCACAGTCAATACATTACTGGGTGAGGTATTTCCTGCCACGTCTTTAACCATAGCTCGAAACTGATAAGCTCCATCCGCCAGAGCCGTTTGTGATGCTGTAGTCGCATTCCAGTTAACACCAGCATCGGTAGATACTTCATAGACCACCGCACTACCTATTTCCTGCCCGGCTAGACTGAGATCAAAGTTATTGTCGTGAGTAATACCATCGCTGGTATTACCACTATCGACAAAGTTAGCCAGGTTTAAACTGCCTGCCACCGGAGGCGTGGCATCTATGGTCACATTCAACACATTGCTAGGTGAGCTGTTACCTGCCACGTCTTTAACCATCGCTCGGAACTGGTAAGCCCCATCCGCCAGAGCCGTTTGTGCAACGGTAGTCGCATTCCAGTTAACGCCAGCATCGGTAGAAACTTCATACCCAACAACACTACCGCTTTCCTGACCCACCAGACTAAGATCAAAGTTATTGTCGCTAGTAATGCCATCACTGTTATTACCACTATCGCTAAAGTTAGCCAGACTTAAATTGCCTGCTACGGGAGGCGTGGCATCTATGGTCACATTCAACACATTGCTAGGTGACATGTTTCCTGCCACATCCTTAACCATTGCTCGGAACTGATAAGCTCCATCCGCCAGAGCCGTTTGTGCAACGGTAGTCGCATTCCAGTTAACGCCAGCATCGGTAGATACTTCATACCCAACAACACTACCGCTTTCCTGACCCGCCAGACTGAGATCAAAGTTATTGTCATGGGTAATGCCATCACCACCCTCGGCAGAATCAATAAAATTGACGAATTGCAGTATTCCTGGCAGCGGTGGCAAGCTATCAAGTATTGTCGAACCGACAACGTAGGCGATATTCCCGCTAGCATCAGCCACGATCAGTTTCAAGGCATTTTCACCCTCGGTCAATCCCCCAAACTGGCCTTCTATGGGTTGAGTCAAGGCCGTATCAATCTGCCAATCACCGTTATCCGCCACCGTTGTCAGAAATGCCGCATCGGCAACTCTCAACACCATATCACTGCCCGCCTCGGCCGTGCCGCTAAACCGCGGGGAGCTTTGATTAACCCTACCATTACCCGCCAACACCGGTGCTTCCGGCGGCGTTCTGTCCAACGTTAACAACGCATTGCCAACACTGCGGTTACCCGCGATATCGGTGACTGTCATCACAAGCGGATTATCGCCCTCAATCAGCCCAGTAAATTTCCCACTCAGCGAGACTGCCTGCTCGGTATCCAGTCGCCATTGCCCCTTATCATTGACCGCCTTAAACAAGGCACCAGCCACTTCAACCGTCACCGCACTCCCGGCGTCAGCCGTTCCCTGCAGCAACGGAGTGCGATCATTCAGCATTCGGGCGCTCTCCAGTTCAGGAATAGCCGGTAAAATCGTATCAATATAAATACCACGCACCGCCCTCGCGCTTTGCTCACCAATAACCGCTTGAGCGGTTAACGCCTCACTTCCTTCGCCCATCGCAGCAATATCTGCAGCCGTCAGCTGATAGCTCCAGCTTTCACCGTCAACATGCGCCTCGCGCTGCTGCTCACCAAACATCAACTGCACACTGGCGCCAGCGATGTTGCTACCACGAATAATAGTTTGCGATTTTTCCTGTGCATTAATGATGTTATCAATGGCGATATCATCAAAACGGATAGCATTACTGGCCTGACTGGTCGCATCGGACACACTATCAACCAGCATAATCTGGTTAGCCGGATCGGCCGCCTGGGCACCGTCCAACAGCAAACTCAAACCTTGAGGGGCCAACGTCAGGATATCGCCATCTAACGCGACCTGATTTACCAGTGCATCCAATGTTGCCTGACTGTCACCGCCATTATTACTATCCGCCCCGGATAACGCCGCCAACAAATTGCCATACCGCTCACCAGCATTCAGACCATCCGCCGGCTGATACTCAACCCCACCATTAATAGGTACTACCTCGGTTGTATGCAGATCATCCAACCCCAGTAGATTAGCCAGCTGTTGATTTATCTGATTCACCGTGGCAGCATCCGGCACCTTGCCCGCCGCTAGCATTTGCATCAGCTTTTGATAGGCCAGCGTCGTCACCACATTCACATTCAAGCTTATATCCGCATTCGGCTCGCTCACCACCCCGACCGAAAACAACTGCACATTCAGGTCCTTACCTTCACCGGTTGCTTCATCCAGATAATCCGGCTGACTGCCCTGATTGATCACCTTGACCAGTACCACCCCGGTATAATCACCCAGATCGACCTGAAATCGCCCATTCTCTTCCAGCACCGTCTGCGCCAACAAGGTGTTACCATCGGCACTAAAAATATCCACCGTCAAATCACTTGAGGCCAGCACCGGACCACCGACAATTTGCCCTTGAACCGTATTGCTGGCGGGCGCACTCTGCGCATTGTCATTCCCGTCGTCATCTCGCCCCATTAACACAGGCACACCGGCCAGACCCAGCAACGGTTTAACCGCCCAGCCCAGTCCGCTATCCGATTCTTGTTGCACCGTCCAGGTCGCCTGTTGCGTATCGGCCACCGCTGGCTCTGAAGCGTCAGAGGTCACATGCTCTGGCTCACTCATATTAACCGCACCAAGATCAAACTCGGCCTGTAAGTCCGCCACATAAAAGTCATTAATCCGCAGTAGCAACTGGCCATCCATTTCCACCAGCAAGTCTTCGGCACGTTTTTTCAGCAGCAGCCCCTGCGGCAGCTGCTGTTCAGAATCACGAATCCGATAAACCGCCTGTGGTTCCGCCGCTATCACTTGCACGCGATCAAGCACTATTTGCCGTCCAACTCCCCCAGGAACATCTATATACAAGTGCGTAACAACCGGTAATAATGTGACATGATTTGAGTGTAGTGCAGACATAATGGCAAGCCCCAGGTAACAGGTGAACAACGCAGGCTATATCATAGCCTCTTCCCTCCCCTATAGATAGCCAAAATAGATAAACACTTGACAAACACCATCTTACCAAGGTGAAAAATTCTGCCTTTCTTTCAACCATGCAGCCAGCTAAAATAGCGGAATAAAGCACCATCAACATCCCCCCAACCCTTGAATCGCTCACTTGATGAAACCCTCTCTCGCCCCCGCCAAAATCTGGTTTATGGCATTACGCCCCAAAACCCTGACCGCCGCCGTTGGCCCCATGCTAATTGCCACCGCCATGGCTTATGCCGATAATCTGGGACATGCTTTAACCGCAGCTGTCTGTCTGTTTACCGCACTCATGCTGCAGATAGGCACCAATATCGCCAATGATTATTATGATTTCATCAAAGGTGCCGATACCGAGTCGCGTATAGGCCCCACGCGCGTTACCCAGGCTGGACTACTACCGCCACCCACCGTAAAGATGGCATTTATTCTCTGCTTTGTACTGGCAGCCCTGGGCTGGCTGTATCTGATTGAACGCGCGGGCTGGCCCATGCTGATACTAAGCATCACCTCAATCTTATCCGGTATTTTCTACACGGCCGGCTCCAAGGCTCTAGGCTATATCGGCCTGGGTGATGTGTTTGTATTTATTTTTTTCGGCCCAGTGGCCGTTGCTGGAATGTATTATGCCCAAGCCCTGCAGTTAACCCCTGCTGCCCTGCTAGCCGGTATAGGTCCGGGACTGATTGCGGTTGCGATTCTGACCATCAACAACCTGCGTGATATCGACAGTGACCGCCAATCCAACAAGCGCACCTTAGCCGTTCGCTTTGGCCACCGCTTTGCCCGCTTTGAATACCTAAGCTGTATTATCGGCGCGGCACTGATTCCAGCCGCGATTTATCTGTTTGCCAACGGCCCGGCCCAGATATTAGGTGCCAGCCTTAGCTGCCTGCTGGCGCTGCCCATGATTAACACCGTATTCCACGGCCAGGATGGCCCCAACCTCAACCACACCCTGGCCCAAACCGGTGCATTATTACTGATCTATAGCGTGACATTTGCACTGGGATGGATATTGGCGGTGTGATTCCATCAAAACATCGCCCTTCAGTCCATACATAAGGCCGCCATTGCGACCAAATTCCTATGCCTGCATAATAGCTTAATGCAAGCTAACCCAGCATACCCACCAGATAACGCCCAAACCAGACAAACACAGCCAACAATCCTGCAGCCAGGCAAGCGGCAGCGATAATATAAACAACTTTTCCTGATTTCATTTCCAATCTCCTGGCACAGCTCCCCAGCCACCATTCATCTGGTAAAAACAGCCGCTCATAATACAGGCATACCGTTTGCTCGACTCTACCAAACCATTGGTAAGTCGGGGCTTGAATCACAACCCATCAGCCTATATTCTCAGCAGGATAACCGATCTAGCGTTCAATCAAAGGAGTGGCATTATTAACAGTATACCTATTCAAGGGAGCATACAGTCCGTTGATACTTCAACATTACATTATCCAGCACACAGCGGCCCATTAGCAACGATAATACCCGACACCCTGTCGCTGAGCTCACTGTCAGAAATGGAAAGCTATGCCTTATTAGTCGCTGGCCTGTTTCTGCTGGGATTAATCATGCGCCGACTGAATGTTAAAAAATCCTGTTGACATCCTCCCCGCCCTAAAGGACGGAGATTCCTACTGTGTCTGAACACTTTGCTCGGATTGCCAGACATTATTGGGACGGTGAGCTTTATCCCAACACCGTACTCCCCATGCTGGCTCCAGTTTTTCCTATTATTCATGTCGCCGCCGACGGACTGATACGTCTGCAACCGGATAATCGCATGCTGTTCGCCACCAACTTACATCAATCCTGCCAGCCAGCAGAACACTACCTGCAACACGCGTTACCCCCCCTTGATGCCGGAAAGGCTGGTCACCGAGTGGCAACAAAAAATCTCCGGTCTTGCGGCGCACCCCCTGTTAACCCCCTGTTAACCCCCTGCTGCCCACGCCCGGCCCCTGAGCTAATGACACACGCATTCCAACTCGCCAGACAAACCAACCGTCCTTATCACACCTGGCAAGGTTTTCAGGAAGTGATTACCCAAGTCAACGCCATTATGGCGCTGGACAAATAATTACGGGCAGCAGACCAGTCAGTACATTCAGCCAAGGTTTTTTGGCCAGTTCACTGCTTACTGCACACCGACATAGCCATTCTTTTTACGCAGCCGATATATCTGGTGCAGCGCATCCATGGCCTTTTCTTCTGAATCCACAATCTTTTTGCGAAGACAGGCACCGGCACCATCCAACTGCCCCCAACTGGAAATTACTACCCAGTCACCCAGCAAGTCCTGAGTGACATAGGCTTCGTAATAGCGCTGTTGTTTATGCCAGCGATGCTTAATATTGATCATAGATAAATGGCTTAAATTAAAAATGGAAAGCCGGCCATTATACAATGAGGCCCAGCCTCCAGTTCAACCCTTATTTACCCCGCGCCCGATCACAAATGGCGATCAAGCCAGACCTTGCGTCGTCAACATATTGGCTGGTATGGTAGCTTGATACGTCACCGACGCCAAAGCGGCCAGATTAAACTGCCCACTCCAGATATCCAGGGTTGCCGTATTACCGCTATAGTTACGCTGCAAGATGCCAGAACGGGTGAGCTTGGCCGCACTTTGCGCTTGTGATGTTGCCCAGGTCAGCTGCACCGCACTGGTATCCACATGATCCACCGGATTCTTCAACGTGCCACCCAATACCGCGGTGCCATTACCCACCAGGATCAGTTTATCTCCAGCATCTAGATTATTGGCGCCACTCCAGGCAGCCCAGCTGGCCGAGGCATTACCGCTGCTGCCATCCGAGCTTAACGCCTGGTCGCTGCTATTGACCCTCAGGTAGATAGTATAGTCGACACCGCTATCAAACGTACGACTGCTATGGGAGGATGACACCCCTTCCAACAGATCAAATACCACAACCGAAGGCGAAGAAATCGCTAACGAAACGGCCTGTTCGCTGCTATTTCCGGCAACATCGCCAGCCACCACGGTAAAGTCATAACTGGCCTTGGCCGCATAATCCGGGTTATCGCTCAAGCGGATGGCGCCAGTAGCGCTATCAATGGTAAAACTCGCAGAATCGCCCCCTGCTTTCAGACTATAACTGGTATTCCCGGTTGCGGTATCCGCCACATCGGTAGAGGTCGCGGTATACACCAATTGGTTGTTGCCACTACCATCAGCCAGGCTGGTTGCCGTCGCCCCCGAGGTAATGCTTGGTGCCACCTCATCCAGATTATTAATGGTAAAGCTCAGTGCCTGTTCGCTAGCATTACCGGCCGCATCGGTCGCCAGCACGGTAAAGTTATAACTGCTTTTCGCTTCATAATTCGGGTTCGCCACCAAGCTGACAACCCCTGTGGAACTATCAACACTAAAACTGGCGGCATCATCTACCGCTTTCAAGCTATAGCGGGTACTCCCAGCATTGGTATCACCGTTATCGGTTGAGGTCGCGGTATATACCGATTGATTGGCGCCACTGTTTTCATTCAGCGCAAGAATGGTCGTTCCCGAAGTAAACGTTGGTGCCACCTCATCCAGATTAGCGATAGCCAAGCTGACCAACTGCTCATCGGTATAGCCCGCCGTATCCGTGGCTACCACGGTAAAACTATAACTTTGCTGGCTCTCATAGTCTGGATTATCTATCAGCCGGATTTCTCCACTGGCACCGTCAATGGTAAAGCTGGCAAAATCATCTACCGCTTTCAGACTATAACGGGTATTACCTATGGCGATATCATCCGTATCCGTTGAGGTCGCGGTATACACCAGCTGATTAGCACCACTGTTTTCATTCAGGCCGGTAGCAGTTGCTCCCGAAGCAATACTAGGAGCCGCTTCATCCAAGTCGTTAATGGTCAGCACAACCGCCTGCTCACTTTCATTACCGGCTGCATCTATCGCTAAAACCGTGAAGCTATATTCAGGATATATTTCATGATCTGGATTGACATCTAAAGTGACTGCACCACTGCTCGCGTCAATCGTAAAACTGGCATAATCATCTACCGATTTCAAGCTATAGCTGGTATTTCCGCTGGCAATATCGGCCGAATCCGTGGTGATTGCGGTATACACCAGTTGATTCACACCACTGTTTTCATCCAGGTTAATGCTAGCCCCCGAAGTAAACGTTGGTGCCACCTCATCCAGATTAGTAATCTGCTGAGTCACCACCTGTTCACTGCTATTACCCGCCGCATCGGTTGCAATCACGGTAAAGCTATAACTGGCCTGGGTTTCATAATTCGGGTTATCAATCAACCTGACACCCCCGCTGAGATCATCAATACTGAAACTGGCGGCATCATCCACCGCTTTCAGACTATAACGGGTATTACCGCTAACCGTATCCCCAGTATCGGTAGAGGTTACGGTATACACCAGCTGACTGGCACCGCTGTTTTCATCCAAAGCGGTAGCCGTAGCTCCCGAAGTAATCGTTGGAGCCACCTCATCTACATTATCCACCGCTACCGCAACACTTTGCTCGCTGCTATTACCAGCCGTATCCGTGGCCACCACGGTAAAGTTATAACTGGCCTTGGTTTCATAATCCGGATTATCGTTTAAGGTAACCTCACCGCTGGTTGCATCAATGCTAAAGCTGGAAAAATCATCCACCGCTTTCAGGCGATAACTGGTGGTACCGCCCA
Organism: uncultured beta proteobacterium; assembly: GCA_942490555.1. GTDB lineage: Bacteria > Pseudomonadota > Gammaproteobacteria > Burkholderiales > Gallionellaceae > Gallionella. The sequence continues at coordinate 137,931 of CALNXP010000014.1, forward strand.
AAAAATCTATGCTGTCGATTGAGGTCGCGGTATATACCATCTGATCTACCCCGGCATTATCCGTCACATGACTCGCATCCGCTCCGGAGGTAATCACCGGCGCCACCTCATCCACATTATTAATCGCCAAGGAAACGCTCTGCTCGTTGCTATTACCCGCCGCATCCGTTGCCACTACCGTAAAAGCATAACCCGTGATAGTTTCGTAATCGGGATTCGCCGTTAAACGCACTTCACCGCTGGCACTATCGATGGTGAAATTGACATAATCATCGATTTCTTTCAGGCTATAGCGGGTACTCCCTGTAGCCACATCTGGATCACTGGAGGTTACGGTATATACTATCTGGTTCGCTCCCGTACTTTCATCCAATGCATCGGCGCTGGCACTTGAGGTAATGCTGGGGGGCGTCTCATCAATATTATTAATCACCAACGTCACCGCCTGTTGGCTGCTATTACCGGCCGCATCCGTTGCCACCACGGTAAAGTCATAACTGGCCTTGGCATCATAGTCAGGATTCTCATTTAAGGTAACTTCACCACTATCACTGTCAATAGTAAAATTAATGTAATCATCCGACTCCTGCAAACTGTAACGGGTGCTACCTGCGCTGATATCCTCCGAATCTGTCGAGGTCACGGTATACACCCGCTGGTCGGCGCCACTGTTTTCATCCAGGCTGGTGGCGGTTGTGCCTGAGGTAATCGTTGGTGCGACTTCATCCTGGTCGGTAATATCCAGAGTAACGGCCTGCTCACGGCGATTACCCGCCCCATCCGTGGCCACCACGGTAAAATTATAGCTGGCCTGGGTATCATAATCCGGATCATCACTTAAGGTGACTTCACCACTGTCGCCATCAATGGTAAAGCTGGCGTAATCGGCTTCTGCTTTCAGACTATAACGGGTGCTACCGGAGACCACATCAGGATCGGTAGAGGTTACGGTATACACCTGCTGATTGGCTCCACTGTTTTCAATCACGCTATTGGCTGTTGTCGCAGAGGTAATGATAGGAGCGGTTTCATCCTGGTTATTAATCGCTAATGTCACCAGTTTCTCGCTGGCATTACCGGCGGCATCCGTGGCCACCACAATAAAACTATAACTGGCTTTGGTGTCATAATCTGGATCATCGAGTAAGCGCACTTCACCACTGACACTATCCACGCTAAAACGGGCATAATCCGCGACCGTTTTCAGACGGTAAGCGGTACTTCCCGTCACCATATCACCGTTATCGGTAGAGGTGATGGTATACACCAACTGGTCGGCACCACTATTTTCATCCAGACCGGTGGCAATAGCCCCCGAGGTAATATCAGGTGGTGCGTCATCAAGATTGGTGATTGCCAGCGTCACCGCCTGTTCGCTGCTATTCCCCGAGGCACTGGTCGCCACTACGGTAAAGCGATAGCTCTCATTATCCTCATAATCCGGGTTATCGTTTAACGTAACTTCACCACTGGTCACATCAATACTGAAGCTGGCATAATCGTCTACCGTTTTCAGGCTATAGCGGGTATTGCCGGTCACCCCATCATCCAGATAAGTAATCGTGGTGGTATAAACCTGTTGATTGGCCCCACTGTTCTCATCCAGGCTGGTCGCACTGGCTCCCGAAGTAATAATCGGTGTATCCAGATTATTAATCACCAGTGTCACCGCCTGCTCACTGACATTGCCCGCCCCATCTGTCGCCACCACGGTAAAACCATAGCTGGACTTGGTCTCATAATCCGGGTCGTCATTTAACGTAATTTCACCACTGCCAGCATCAAGGGTAAAGCTGGCATAGTCATCCACAGCTTTCAAGCGGTAACCGGTCGCTCCGGTAACAATATCGGCGGTATCCGTTGAGGTTATGGTATATATCAGCTGATCGGCACCACTGTTCTCATCCAGGCTGGTGGCCGTGGCTCCCGAGGTAATGGTTGGTACAATTTCATCCAGGTTATTGATCCCCAGCATCACCGCCTTTTCGCTACGATTACCAGCCTCGTCGGTGGCTTCTACGGTAAATCGGTAACTTGCCTTAGATTCATAATCTGGATTATCCCACAACTGCACTTCGCCGCTGGTGCTGTTAATCGTAAATCGGGCATAATCATTGACCGCTTTCAGGCTATAACTGATAGCACCTTCAGCCGCATCTGTTGCGCTCACGGTATACACCAGCTGACTCCCCCCACTGTTTTCATCCAGACGCGTCGCGGTGGTTGCCGAGGTAATAGTCGGAGCAGTTTCATCCGGCGGCCGGACATTCAAACTGACCGGCTGCTCACTGACATTACCGGCAGCATCCATAGCTAGCACAGTAAAGTTGTAACTGGCCTGAGTGTCATAATCTGGATTATCGGTCAACAGTACCTCACCACTAACACTGTCAATAATAAAGCGGGCATAATCATCTACCGCTTTCAAGCTATAACGGGTACTTCCTGTCGCGATATCTCCGCTATCCGTAGAAATCGCGGTATATACCAACTGATTCACACCACTATTCTCATCCAGACTGGCGGCAACCGCCCCCGAAGTCATCTCAGGTGCGACCTCGTCCAGATTATTAATGCTCAAACTCACCAATTGCTCACTGGCATTCGCGGCCGCATCGGTGGCGACCACGGTAAAACTATAGCTAGCGGTGGTTTCATAATCCGGATCATCATTTAAGCTGATTTCACCACTAACACTGTCAATCGTAAATGCCGCATAATCGTCTGCCGCTTGCAGACTATAGCGGGTACTTCCTGTCGCCACATCCTCCGAATCGGTAGAGGTCGCGGTGTACACCAGGCGATTGACCCCACTGTTTTCATCCAGCGCTGCGACTGCTCCCGAAGTAATGCTAGGTGCCACCTCATCGATATTATTAATGCTCAGGCTGACGGCTTGCTCGCTACTATTCGCCGCCGCATCGGTGGCCACCACGGTAAAGTTATAATCCGATGTGGTTTCATAATCCGGATTACCATTTAAGCTGATTTCACCACTGCCCGCATCAATCATAAAACTGGCGTAATCCGCCACTTCTTTCAGGCTATAACTAGTGATACCGGCAGTGATATCATCCACGTCGGTAGACGTGGCGGTATACACCAACGGATTCTCACCAGCGTTTTCATCCAGACTGGCACTGGTCCCCGAAGTGATAGTCGGCGCCACCTCATCCAGATTATTAATGTCCAGGGAGACATTCTGCTCACCGGTATTCTCATCTTCATCCGTTGCCATCACCGTAAAGCGATAACTGGCTTTGCTCTCATAATCCGGATTATCGTTTAACCTCACCTCACCACTGGTGCTGTCGATAGTAAGACCGGCATAATCATCTACCACTTTCAGGCGATAACGGGTAACGCTACCCACCCCCCCCGCATCGGTAGACGTAACGGTATATATCAGCTGCTGTGCACCACTGTTTTCATCCAACGCGGTAGCAGTTTCCCCCGAGGTAATGCTGGGTGCCACATCATTCAGCGGATTAATCGCCAGCAACACCTGCTGTTCGCTGGCATTACCGGCCACATCCGTAGCCACCACGGTAAAACTATAGCCAGCCTGGGTTTTATAATCTGGATTATCATTGAGTGTGACATCACCGCTGCTGCTGTCTATCGTAAAATGACTATGATCATTTACCGCTTTCAGGCTATAGCCTATGCTGTCGGCAGCAACGCCTCCTACATCTCTAGCCACCGCGGTATACACCCGTTGCCCGGCACCACTGTTCTCATCGATAGCGGTCGCATTTTCCCTTGAGCTTATCTCGGGCGCACTCATATCACCCATTACCACAAAGTCAGCCGTCGTAAGACTCAGATTACCCGCAGCATCCTGCTCGGTGACATTCAATTGATAGCGACTACCATCCACAATGCTGACCGCAAAATTCCAGCCGCCCTCCTCACTCAATGCCTCACCCAGCAATTGCGTGCCATTATAGATATTCACCGTTGAACCATTTTCACTGCTACCGGCCAGTAGTAACGACGAATCATCGCTGCTATCACCCGAGTTTAACGCACCCGTCACACGACCACTATCATCGGTAACACTTCCCAGATTTGCAGTGGGTGCCACAGTATCAATCCGAATAGCATGCAGCGTTTCGCTACTGCGATTGCCGCTATTATCCACACCGGTGGCAATCAGTGTTGCTTCGCCCTGACCCATTGCTTCAAGATCCGCAGCCGTTAGGGAATAACGCCAGCGGCCCTCTCCATCAACCTCAATTTGATGCGTGGTTGCGGCGATTTGTAGCTCCACGTTAGTATAAGCTTCGGCACTACCGGAAATCATCGCAGTCTGCTCTGCAAAATTCACAATATCATCCTCGGCGACCATCTCGATAACCGGAGCAACGGGAGCGGTCACATCCGGGGCCACACTCACCGCTCGCAATGCAGTCACGCTCTCACCGGCAATGTCGACACTGGCCTCAACAATCAGACTTCCGGCAGTTAACCCGGCCCGCTCTTCTCCGGTTAAGGTATAACTCCACTGATCATCGCTCAGTGTGGCATTTCTTGTCAGACCATTAAACGACAACCTTACCACCTCGGCATCCGCCACCTTGCCGCTGATCTGAATATTTTTTTCATCATCGGCAATCACGTCATCCACTGCAACATGTTGAATCGACAAATAATCGTTTTGTTTCGTGGTTAAATCCGACATCAGTGTCTGGAAATTTACATACTGCCCCAACGGCCCTTGCGATGCCACCTCGGCCCCTTGCATCACCAGCGCCAAGCCCTCGGGTTTTAAGCTATTACTGCTACTATCAATCTGAGTCGCCAACGTTTGCAATACATTTTGCATATCATCCTGCTGCACCGAGGCCGCCCCCGACAACACCGCTAATACCGCACCATATTTTTCGGCACTGCCCAACTCCTGCTCTGGCTCCTTGGAAGTAAACGCCGGATTGGGCTGACCCTGTTCATCCACCACCAGCGTAACTTTCTCGGAATGCAGATCCTTCAGGCCAAAGGAATTCGCTACCATTTGATTATGCTTACTGATGGTCTCATCACTGATCTGACCATCCGGCTCGCTATCGTTTATAGACAACGCCGCCAATGCCGTCAGCGGGTTAATATTGACATTGACCTGCCCCTGCTCGACGACCGTCAATGCTCCCAGATCAAAGCCTACATCTTTAGGCTCACCGGTCACACTATCCACATAATCTGCACCGGTACCCGCATCAACGATTTTAACTACCACGCCACCGGTATAATTCCCCAGTGACAAATTACTGACACCCGATGGCTGGATACTGCCGGATGCGAGCAAGGTTTTGCCATCCATCAAATAAACATCGGCGATTAAGCCATGCTCCGAAGTAAGTGGCCCAACCGCAACATTCAAGTCGCCCAGATTCGATGATTGTGACTCCCCCCCTCGACCGGAATATAATACAGGGGTAATGACTGCTGCCCCCAGACCAACCCAGGTTCCCCAGAAATCGGTCAGACCACCAAAACCCTTAAATTGATCAACCACACTCGTCGCGCGACTTCCCTGATCTACCTCAATCACGCTACCGGCCGATGAGGGCACCGCCTCTGATTGAGCCACCTGAGTAGAGTTTGTCACTGCCCCATGATTTTCTGCCGACAATGCCGAGCTAGCTGTTGGCTGGAGAGAATTTGTTGAAACCACCTCACTCTCAGCATGAGGCGCCTCATTTTCAATCTTTTGATCAGGCAATAGCTGATCAGCCATGGCTGCATTATCGACTTCTGGTGCGACTAGCGTCTTATCCAGGCTTGCATACTCCTGGCGAAAAGACCGTCTTTCCTGCGACTGTTCAGGGTATTTATTTTGTTGTGCCATATCATCTTCCGAGCAGGTTGAAATCGATGCTAAAACATTCTTGCAAACACCCTCCCATCATATTACGCCCCACCAACGTTTGCATAACAATTCTGAAACCCATTTCATGCTCCTGCCGTTAAACCCAAGCATAGCTATTCATTCCTAAAATGAAAGATCTGTCCCTAATAATTAATTAAATTTGACTATTTTTCAAAACAAAGCGCCCAGCGGAATGAAATATCAGACGAACGTAATCAACTTAGCCATACGTTTTGACTTATCCTAAGGCTAATCAACAAACAGCAATCATGCAACCTGCTTTCCTTGGGGGGCTGTTCGGTAAACCAGTTGCCGAGCTACCGCCGATATGAAAAAATGCTTACCAACAGCCCCGCTGCACAGGGATAATCCCTGACAGCCATGACTCTTAGGCCCACCGATTGAGGAGGCAACTTTGAAATACAAAAAACTGATGTCAAAACTTGTGCTGTTATACGGCTTTATGCCAGCTATGGCGTTAGCCGTGGACTGGACAACACCGGTTACCATCAATGGCTTTTCTTCCGTACGCTATAGTCAGTCCGACGAAGTGGTTTTCTATAACAATATTGAAAAAAGCGATGGCATTAATGACTCCGGCAGTTTGTGGGGTACCAAAGCCGGCATTAACTTCCATAAATCATTTACTCCCAATGTGAATGTAGTCGCGCAATTTGTTGCTGCGGTTCACGACGACGAAATCACGCCGCGCCTGGACTGGGCATTCGGTGCCATGACCTTAAGTAAAAGCTTTACCTTACGCCTGGGAAAAATCAAATTCCCAATTGGCCTGGTCAATGAATATATTGACGTCGGCCTAGCCTATCCCTGGTTACAACCTCCAGAGGTCATTTATTCACTCAGTGGTGAAGGCCCACTGGCCACACGGGAAGGCTTTGTTGGCAGCAGCATGTTGATGGAAAAAAGCTTTGATGACTGGAGCTTAGGTGCCGATATATTTGGCGGTTATGTAGACATGACGGGGCTAACGATTAAGGATATGTCCGGCCTGACACTACGAGCCACCTATCAGGATGGGATGTTATTTCAGGCATCGCATTATCGTGGCATTGTTCGCGCCGATGACCCCATGTCGGAAATTGGCCTGTTGATGGATAAGAAATCGCGCAGCACCTCATTAGTTGGCACCCGCATTCACTGGGAAAACTTTGTCGCCTATGCCGAATATGCCAAGGTCAGCATGAATGATCTGGTCGTCAATTTCACCACCGGCGGTGGTGCTGGCACTACCGGCACCGGCTCAGTTACCGGCATGGGCGGGGTGGTAGGTGGTGTCACTACCCCGATACGCAGTGGCAATTCTTCATCCTGGTACACCACGCTGGGTTATCGTATCGATAAATGGGTGCCGCACTACACCCATCAATATTGGCGACGCACCAGCGGCAATGGTCAGGATATTGATAGTGTAGGCTTAAATTATGATTATTCACATGCCATCACGCTAAAAACAACACTCAGCAAAATTGATACGCACAGAAATGGTTTATTTGGCAATTATGATAGTAACAGCGACCGTATCATCTCAACCCCTCCCGAAAAAAATTCGGCAACGCTATGGAGCGTAGGCGTGGATATGGTATGGTAGTAAGATAGACGGTCTTGGGGCATCACGGCCCCAGGCACGCATCAATGCAGAATAACTAACCGCGCAGACATTATCGTGGCATTAGGCGATATTGTTTTAGGAAGCGTTAACCTGTATAAATTCATTAAATTCGGCCAGCGGCATAGGCTTGGCTAAAAAGTAACCTTGCACTTGCTGGCAACCCAGCTGCCTTAACAAATCAATCTGCGCTTGCGACTCCACCCCTTCGGCAATTACCGTCATATCCATACTCTTACCCAGTGCAATCACTGCGGTAGTAATCGCCACATCATCCTGATTATGGGTAATCTCTGCCACAAATGAACGGTCAATCTTCAAGGTATCTACCGGAAAACGCTTCAAATAGCTGAGTGATGAATAACCCGTGCCAAAATCATCTATCGAAATATGCACCCCCAGCTCACTAATACTTTCCAGGGTGGCAATATTACGCTCCGTTTTTTCCATTAATAAAGTTTCGGTCAGTTCAACTTCCAGATATTGCGACTCAAGCTGGGTTTCCTGCAAAATTTGCTGAATACATTCCACCAGATTGTCCTGCATAAACTGGCGTGCCGATAAATTCACCGACATAACAATGGGATGTAAACCGGCCTGCTGCCAGGCATGATTTTGCTGGCAGGCGGTACGCAATACCCACTCACCCACCGGCACAATCAAACCGGTTTCTTCCAACATCGGAATAAACTCAAACGGCGCAACCAGCTGCCCATCCGACTTAAGCCAGCGTATCAACGCTTCCACCCCAACCAGACGATTGTCATTAATATCAAATTTAGGCTGATAATATAAAACAAACTCCTCGTGTTCCAGCGCCTGCTTCAGCTCGGCTTCTTGCAAAAACTTCTGGTTAAGCTGATCATTCATATCATTGGTATAAAAATGATACTGATTACGCCCTTGCTCCTTGGAATGATACATGGCGTTATCCGCCGCCTTAATCAAATTTTCTTCGTCGCTTTCATCCAGTGGATATACCGAAATCCCAATACTGGTAGAGGCATAAATATCCTGCTCACCAAACTCAACCGGCGTTACCCCAAACACCTTGATAATTTTTTTGGCAACCACCGCAATTGACTCGACATTCTTCACCCCCTCCAGAATCACCGTAAACTCATCCCCCCCCAGGCGAGATACTGTAGCATCATCCAGATCATCCTCATCGCCTTCTGCCACATTGCGACTAATGGTGTCGCTCTTACGCAGACACGAGCGCAGCATAGCGGCTACATGCTGCAATAAGGCATCACCTGCCGCATGGCCCAAGGTATCGTTAATGGTTTTAAATTTATCCAGATCAAGAAACATCAGTGCGACCAGGGTTTCATCCCGTTCGGCACGTGCTAATGCATGTGACAGGCGTTGATGAAACTGGTGACGATTAGGTAACCGGGTCAGGCTGTCATAATTCGCCAGACGATTGAGTTCCTCTTCGGCACGTTTACGTTCGGTAATATCCCGTACCAGACAAATCAATTGCGGTACACCGTGCATCATCGCCTGACTGGCCGACAACTCGATAGGAAAGTTTTCCCCTTGCTTGTTTTTGCCTTTGGCAGTAGCCGCCTTACCAAAGAGCTCTTCTTTGGGCAACGGCATAAAATCCGCCGCACTGGTACCTAGCACCTCATCCTGCTGATAACCAAACATCTGCTCGGCCGCCGTATTAAAGGATTGCACGATGCCATCGGGCGTCAGTGTAATAATGCCTTCGGTGGCATTTTCAATCACCACACTTAAACGCCCTTCATTCTCCTGCGCAATTTGCGTTTCGGTACGCAAGGCCGCCATCGCCCGTTTCAATGCCCGTAGTGGCAGCATATACAAAATAACAAAAATTGCCGCCCCCAACAGCAAGCCAGCCAGCACCACCAATACCGTGGCTTGAATAATCGGAAAAATACCATGGCTTATTTTTACCTGCCCGGCCGGGTTACCCGACATATCCAACAGCTCGGTTGCACCGGACAAGGTAAAATACCCCAGCTCCATCTCGGTTTGGGCAATCACCTCATCCTGAGCATTAAGAATAAAACGCTTTTCCGGAAGTTCACTCGGCGTTAAGTCCTGCTCAATCAGATCCTGGGCGCTTTCTTGCCAGTCATCCGGCAGCGCAATAATCATCTGTGTGACAAAGGCCGCCTGTAAACGCGACTCCATTTCCAGCTCGGTCAGTTGTGCCTGATAAGATAGCCAGAAATAGCCAAATGGAGGGACCAGGGCAATAATGACGGCAAGCACCGTAGCAAATCGATAGATTTTACTGGCGATACCAATATCATTATTGGGGGCTTGAGATGCCATATACTCAGGCCCTACGGGGTAACCACTTTAACCGTATCATCAACATAACTGGGTTGAATATAGCCAATCGCATTTTTATTTTCCCTGACCAACCGTCTCACCTCTGCATCGGGATCCAGCGTTTTAGGCGGAAGCTGCTTGCCGGTAAAAATATTTTGTGTCCAGATGGTTCTCACCAAAGCAGGACTCTTTTTTAACAACCCCCGATAAAAACTATCGTACACCGGTAACGATTCGGCCTGATTCACCGCAAATATCGGACTGCCATCCGCCCAGTATTTTGCTTTACCCATATAAATCTTAGAAATCAGAGAACGACTAATATTATCGGTATTCGCTGGATTAACGATGACAGCAACACCATCCGCGGCCTTGACCGCCATAGAAGTCAATATCAAGCAAAAAATACCCAACCAGAAAATTTTCTTCATTAATATATCCCGTTATGTTAGCCACAAAATGAGCATAAACCGCAAGGCTAATATACGGGTATATGGTAAATCTGATTTAAAAGAATGGTCAATGACATTAGTATTGAGTGCATCGCTAACAGCATTGAGCCCATCTTCATCGTTCCATATCACATCGATGGCCCGGTGCACATTGTAGCAACCTTGCTTGATGATCGACATGATAAATGACCTTACCTTCATCCCTGGGGCTGCAGGATGTCAATCACACACGAGCCACTTGCAAAACAAAGTATCGAAGTTGATTTTTACCTGAATAGGTAAAAAAAAAGAAGATGCAGGCCGCCATTTATGGCACGATTGATTCACCACAAAAAAATCGAAAGGCCTGCCTGATGAACAATACGCAAAAAAACCAATTCCTGCAACGCTGGACATGTGTTCAGGAAGAATTAATTCCAACCTTGGGTTTGGAAATGACGCTGACGCCCAAGCTGGAAAAGCTCATCCACATACTGGAATGGATTCAATTAGAAGAATTCATCTGTGCCTCCTGGTGTGGAATGGGGCGTCCACCGCATGAGCGCTTTTGTTTAGCGAATGCGTTTATTGCCAAGGTGATTCTGAATATTCCAACTAACAGTTGCCTGCTGGATCGACTGAGTAATGACCGTGCATTGCAACGTTTATGCGGCTTTCCCCCCTTACAAAAAACTTCCGTCAGAATCGACTTTTTCGCGCGCCTTTGCCGAATTTACACAAAGTAATTTGGCAGAACGGGTACACGACGCATTGATCAAAACCCACCTAGGCAACCAGCTGATTGGCCATATCAGTCGAGATGGCACAGCTATCGCCGCACGTGAGCGGCCAGTCGCAAAGCCTAAGGAAGACAAAGACAAGCCTAAAGTGAAAACGCGCGGTCGTCCTCGCAAAGGGGAAAATCGCCCGCCCAAAAAATCGGCATTAGAGCATCAGCAGGAACTGAGTTTAGAGCAAATGTTGGCTCAGCTACCGACAGATTGTCATCGCGGCAGCAAATGCAATGCTCAAGGCTACAAAAACAGTTGGAATGGCTATAAGTTACACATTGATACGGCAGACTGCGGTGTGCCGGTTGCAGCCGTTTTATCATCCGCATCTATGCACGACAGCTTGGCAGCAATGCCGCTATCGTTAATCAGTCAGCAGCGGGTAACGAATTTGTATGATCTGATGGATGCGGCCTATTGTAGTGAGATATTACGCGAACAGAGCCGCTCTTTAGGGCATATTCCATTGATTGATCATAACCCTCGACGTGGTGAGAAAAAAGAATTTGCCCCACACGAGGCAAAGCGCTACCAGGAGCGCAGTGTTGCAGAGCGTATGAATGCCCGACTAAAAGATGAATTTGGTGGCCGAAATATTTGGGTTCGAGGCGCTCAAAAGGTAAAAAGCCATTTAATGTTTGGTTTACTGGCACTCAGTGCTGACCAACTGATGCGATTGCGCCATTAGCACTCAACAATCCAGGAAAAACTGAAAAATGCCATATGGCAGGATACATCACGTCCAAATGATAGGGTTTTAAGCATTTTGATAGCAATCAAAAGCCAATAAGCGGTGTAAGAGTAAAAAACGGGGACTAATCAAGCCGGAATTGAAAAACTTCAAGCTTCGGCTATTAGTTTTGCAAGTGGCCCACACGTATTAACCAATAGTTCTATTAGCCTGACAGCAGCACACCCTACCCGTTCCCCACCCTCAAATGTCTGACAATCCCCCGCAGCTCCCCAAAAACCGTCCAACCAGGACGAATCAACTTGGCAACACTATCAGCAGCCCCAAAAATCGCACAGAAGCGGTGCAAATCAGCCACCAAGCGCCTCCTAATGGAACAAAAATAAGAGCATAAAATCACCTACTTACCGACCACCCCTGTTTTTCAACCAATCAGCTGAAAGCCCCATTTTTATTGCCCTGCCATGCGATACTTCGATGCACAAAAATCCACGCCATCCATACGGCAAAAACCTAACCTTGCCACTTATTATTCGCTGCAACTCAGGAGAACATAATGTTCCTTAATACATTAAAACAGAATCTGATGATGATCACCGCTATCCCGCTGGTCGGCATGCTACTGGTTATCGGTGTATTGTTTTCTGATGACTTTTCTGATCATCAGGCCGCTCAAAAAACCTTATATTTATTAGATCTGGAAAAAGCCGGGGGACTACTGGTACACCGCATGCAGGTTGAGCGTGGTCTAACCGCGGGCTTTTTAAAATCAGGGGGCAACAAATTTAAATCCGAGTTAACACAGGCACGGGAACTGACCGATCAGGCAACACAAGGCTATCAACAGGCCGTCGATGAAGCCCACGAGCATCTGCATCTGGCTCAGATCGAAGAAAATAATCATAGTATTAGTGAACGCCTGAAGCAACTACCCGAACTGCGAGACGATATCAACAATGTCGCCATACTGCCGTCACAATCCAGCCCACAATATAGCAAAACCATCAGTCTGATACTGCGAACCATGGAATTTGCCACACGTTTAAGTCCCAACAGTGATATTGCCCACACATTAATTGCCTTCCAGGCCCTAAGTAACGCCAAAGAAAATGCGGGTCAGGAACGCGCCCTGTCGGTGGCGGCCTATGTCAGTGATAGCATCACAATGCAACAGCTGCAAGCCATTTCACAACGTATTAACAAACAACAGGCTTTCTTTGCGACCACCAGAGCCATCGCCTCACCACAAATTAAACAGGCACTGGATGCCGCATTAAAAAGTAAGGAAACCGCAGGCGTCAATAAAATGCGCAGCGTTTTGCTTAAACGCTCAGTTGACGGTGGTTTTAATATTGATCCCGCGGCCTGGTTCAAACAAAGCACCGCCATGATTGAGGAATTATTTAAGGTTGAACAAGTCCTGATGGCAGAGCTAAAACAAAAAGTTGAAGCAGAAATCAACCGCGGCCTGCAGACCATCGCCATGCACATAGGTATGTTTGTTGTCGTGATCATACTCGTTGTACTGTTTGCCACAAACATAAGTAAACGTATCAGCAATACACTGAACAGCCTGATCCACACCATGGAAGACGTCATTAACCACAATGACTTTTCTCATCAAGTTAAGGTAAAAGGGATTGTGGAAGTACAACAGGTAGCTCAGGTACTAAATAAGCTCTTATCCCAATTCAGGACTGTCATTATCGAAGCCGCACAATCCAGCGAGAATATCGCCAGCTCAGCCCAACAGCTGTCTCAAGCCAGCCAGCATGTCAGCAACAGTTCGTTTGCCCAAGCCGATGCAACCGGCACCGTGGCCGCGGCGATTGAAGAAATTTCCACCAGTGTCAGTGAAACTTCCCAGAATGCCCAACATACCGGCGCAACGGTAAATCAAACCCAACAAAAGTCCAATCAGGCATTAACCGCGATGAATGAAACGGTCAAAGCCGTCAATGATATTGCTAATCTGCTTAACCAATCCAATAACAGCGTCAACCGTCTTGAGCAAAGTTCTCTGGAAATCGGCGGTATTGTCAATGTCATCAAAGAAGTGGCCGACCAGACCAATCTGCTGGCGTTGAATGCCGCCATTGAAGCCGCCAGAGCCGGCGAACAAGGACGAGGCTTTGCCGTGGTGGCCGATGAAGTGCGCCAACTGGCCGAACGTACCACCTCTGCCACCACCCAGATTTCGGAGCTGATCGCCCAAATTCAGAAACAAATCACCGAATCTGCTGGCAATATGAACCAGGCCAATATCCATGCCGAAAGCAGTCTAAACATGGTATCTCGTACCGAAACCTCACTCAAGGAAATCAGCACCTATTCTCAGAAGGCCTCGGAACATGTCGCAACTATCATTGATGCCATCAGCGAGCAAGACAGTGCCATTCAGCAAATTGCCGGTAATGTAGAAAAAATTGCCTGTATGACCGAAGAAAACAGCTCGGCCGCCGCCGCAAGCACACAAACCGCCCAGGCATTAAGCCAGCTGTCACAGGAGCTAAAACAGAGCGTGGCACGCTATAAAGTATAAGCCGCCCCCGGTTTCTGATTTTTTTATCACAGCGAATCAGAAACCTTGCACAAACTATAGACAGCACCCCCGATCCATCGCAAAATCATGGCTAACATGATTTGTCCTGCAACCTACGATGTGATTTGGGAGAAGAATGATGAAAAAAACAGCACTATTGTTGCTTGTTACCCTGCTGGCCGCCTGCCAGACACCACCTCCACGAAATGAAAACCCATTGCAAGGTAGATGGATATCCAACAAAACCATGTCTTTGCAAAGTGCCAGCCAGCATAGGGTAGCACTTGACGAGTCAGACAAAGCCCTGTTTGGCACCATGGCCTATTTTTTCACCGCGGATTTAACCTCCTTCGCACCGGCAGCTGCCGATATCAAGCTGATCAAAAAATATCATTATCAAATCATGAAAAACTCCCCCGACAGCATCAGCATCCGCATCGCCGGCTATCCCCTCACCGAATCGGTAGTCACCTTCAAAAAACAAGGCAACTGCCTGGCACTGCAACAAAAAACCGGATTTATGGAGTATTTTTGCAAGGAGTAACACCCACGGCTAGAGGCTATAACCTTTTGTCCCTTTGTAGCCCGGATGGAGTGCAGCGACTGTGAAAGAATGTAGCGAGCGAAGCCAAGACAAGGCAAAAAATGGCGAAAAAGCGGAGTTTATTCGTATAAATGAGAATTTTGAGTCATTTTTTAACACCGTATTGGCAAGCCTAGTAATTCTTTCACAGTCTCGTCACGGAATCCGGGAAGATGCCCCCGATGCAGTGTCAGGGAATCTGGGAAATGCTCCTGGATTTTACGGCGGCATCTTCCCCTCCCCGGACTCTGCGACTTCGTCGCTCCCTCCGGGCTACAACACTGGTGCATGGAATTCCCCCTTAAAAACACCTTATCGCGCTGGACGTTGAGCCTCGCTATACCACCGGCAGAGTTGGAATAACCCACGACCAAGTCTGCGGTTCGCGGCTTGGCTAATCCAGCCCTAATATCCGGAAGTTTCCGTCTTTTCTCCCCCACACACCCGCTTACACCAGCGTCCCATACGCTCAATATCTTCGATGATCAGCACCAGACAAGGCACCAGGAACAAAATGATCACGGTGGCGAACAGGATACCAGCGGCCAGAGAGACGGCCATGGGAATCAGGAACTGAGCCTGCATGCTGGTTTCCATTAACATCGGCAGCAGCCCCAGACTGGTGGTGAGCGAGGTCAGCAGAATCGGGCGGAAGCGGCGGGTCACGGCTTTGCCCAGGGCATCTATTTTGCTAACACCGTTACGCTGGTGGGTGTTGTAATAATCCATTAACACCACACTGTCATTGACCACCACCCCGCTTAACGCCACGATACCAAACATGGAAATAAAGCTCAGGTCATAGCCCAGCAGATAATGCCCCCAGATCGCACCGACGATGCCAAACGGAATCGCGCTCATAATCACCACCGGTTGCAAATAGCTGCGCAGCTGCGCGCCCAGCAGCACATAAATCACCAGCAAGGCAATCAGCATATTCTGCTTCAGACTGGCCATATCCTCTTTTTGATCGCGGCTATCACCGGCATAGTTATACGACAATCCAGGATAACGGCTGGCCAACTCGGGTAGCACCGTCGTATTTAACTGCGCCATCACATCATTTGGTGTGGTTAACGCATAATCGACATTACCAGTCACCGAAATCACCCGGCGGCCATCTACCGTTCTAATGGTGGCATTACCCAGTTTTTCCGTCACCCTCGCTACCGTAGACAGCGCCACCTCACGCCCGTCATTCAGTCGAATCCGCATCGCCTGCAATGAAGTCAGGCTATTACGTTCGGCTTCCGGATAACGCACATACACCACCACTTCGGAACGGCCACGCTGGAAGCGCTGCACCTCCTTACCAAAGAAGGCATCGCGTAACTGCTGGCCCAGCTGCAGCGGGCTTAAGCCAGCCGCATGACCGACCTCGGTCAGTTCAAACACATATTCGACCTTACCCGGCTCAAAGCTGTCTTCGATATCAATCATCCCTGGCACCCGCTTAAGTGAGGTTTTTAACGACTCGGCCGCCACATTCAACACCTGCTCATCGTTATGCGCCAGCTCTACCTCAATATCCGAACCGCTTCTCACCAGCGAACTCTTAAAGGCTATAGATTCAATATTCGGCAGCTCCACCACGCGTTGGCGAATCATGCTTTCAATCGCCGAGGTTTTCAGTGTACGGTGATCCGCATTTGCCAGTTCAATTTTTAACTGCCCTATGTTATTCCCCTTAGTGCCACCACCATTGGCATGCGGTGTGCTGCGGGTATTGGTTTCGCCAATACTCAGCGAGGTACTGACATAAGGGCTATGTCCCTGGGAAATCAGTTCATCATTGACCGCCAGAGCATGCTGCTCAATACGCAACATGGTCTGCTGGGTAAGCCGAAATGGCGTCCCCTGTTCCATGGTGACGGTAATGGTGATTTCATCCGCCTCAATCTGCGGAAAAAACACAAAACGCACCACCCCGGAGGAAAACATTGCCGCGGTAACAATCATCAACCCGACAAATGCCGCGACGGTAGCATAACGCCAGCGCATACAGCAACGTGCCATAGGCTGTAGCCGGTTTTCTGAGAAGCATGTCAGTTTTTGCGCAAATTGATTACGCAGCGAGGCCATGACGCCCATACTCCAACGATTGGAATAGGCCAGATGCGAAGGTAGAATCAGATAAGCTTCCAGCAATGAAATCAATAGAATTGGAATCACCGCAATCGGGATAAATTTAATAATTTCACCTAGCGTACCGGTACTGAAAATCAATGGAGAAAACGCCGCCACCGTGGTCAACACCCCCACCGTCACCGGGGCCACCACCTTTTTTACTGCCTGCAGCACCACGCCTTCATCCAGTTTATGGCGGTTGCGCTCTTGCATCTCAAAAATACTTTCGCCGACAATAATCGCATCATCCACCACAATCCCCAGCACCACAATCAAGGCAAACAGGGTAATCATATTAATGCTGTAACCCAGCATATGAATCACCATCAATCCGCCCAAAAAGGATACCGGAATCGCGGCACTGGTCCAGAAGGCCAGCTTTAAATCCAGAAACAGCAGCAGAATCAAAAACACCAGCATAAAGCCCAGCACCGCATTACGCAGCATCAGACTGATACGGTCTTCCAGAATCACCGTTTCATCCGATTGCAACGAAACCTGCACCCCTTGCGGCAGCTGCACCGCCTCCAGATAACGTTTAGCCGCCTCGGCAACCGCCAGCGTATCTTCATCACTGGAACGGAAAATATCGATAAATGCGGCGGGCTGCCCGTTAAATTTACTGATCAGATTCTTATCTTCAAAACCATCCACAATGGTCGCCACATCACTCAGTTTCAGTTGCGAGCCATCTGCCAGACTGCGTACCACCACCTCGCCAAACTGGTCCCCGGTATAGGCCTTATCCTGCACCCGCAGCAACACATCCCCCTGGGTCGACTCTATGGTGCCGGCCGGAATATCTACCGAAGATCGCGAAATCGCATTACCGATATCTTGCAGCGATAATTGATAATGCTGCAGATCGGCCTCGGATGCTTCTATGGAAATCTGATAATCGCGAATGCCTTTCAGATTGGTCAATGCCACACCCGGCAGCTGACGCAACTCATCTTCAATCGTCTCCGCCCAGTATTTCAGTGTCGCTTCCGGCACCTCGCCATGAATCGCCAGACTTAACACCCGTGGGGTAATTTTGGTACGCGTGATCACCGGACGTAACGCATTTTCCGGCGGAAAATCACTCAACCCGTTAACCGCGGTTTCCACCTCGTTATACACATCATCGCCATTGGCAAAGTCTTCCAGCTGTACCGTGATCACCCCGGCACCTTCCGAGGCACTCGAGGTTACCCGTTTGACCCCATCCATACCCAGCAAGGTATCCTCTACCCGGCTGGTAATCGAATCGGCCACTTCATAGGGGGTCGCGCCCGGATAAGGCACCGCCACGGTAATAGTTTTCGGGTCAATCGACGGAAAGGTCTCGGTGTTCATTTGGGTGACACTGAGCAGCCCGCCAATCAACAGCAACATCATCAGAATGTTGGCTGCCACATGATTATGGGCAAACCAGGCAATCAGCCCGGTTTCTCGAGTATGCATTCCCGCTGAGGTTTTCAACATGCTTACGGCTCCGCCGTTGAGGCTAGTTTAACCTGCATACCGGCAATTGCCCCCGGCAGCCGACTGGTCACCACCTGCTGCGCCTGTTGAATGCCGGCTACCACCACGTGTTGGCTATCACTAAACACAATCTCACCGTTTAATGGATACAACTGCTGCTGTTGATCCACTGCCCAGATACTGCCATCTTTTTGCAAGGCGGCTAACGGCAAAATCAACACCGACTCCAGTACCGGCCCGTTGATCTGTAACTGTACAAACACACCCGGCAGCAGCGGTGGCGGCTGTTTAAAACCAAAACTCACCTGGGCAAAACGGGTTTGCCCATCCATTGCCGCCGCGCCACGCTTTAAATACGCCTGATAGCTGTTTTGCTGAGCCAGATGCTCGGCCAGCAGCGTAATCTGCTGATGTTCTCCCTGTTGCAGCCAGTTCAATTGTTTATCTTCCAATGATGCCTGAACCTCCAGGCCGGCCACATCATAAACCTGCCCATAGGCCTGTCCGGCGGCAACAAACTGCCCCCGCTCCAGCTTGCTGGATAATACCCTGCCAGCAAACGGCAGACTAAAGCGGGTACGTTTTAAATCCAGCCGGGCTTTTTGCAGCTGCGCCTCGGCCGCTTCCAGGTTAGCGCTGGCTTCCAACAATTGCGGCTCGCGGGCCACCAGTGAAGGAATCGGCTGCTCACCGTTTAACTGCCGCCATTCGGCCCGTGCCGCCTCGGTCGCCGCCTGCTCCAACTGCAATGCGGTTTGCGCACGGGCCAGATCCGCCTCCAGCCGTTTGACCGCCAGCTCAAAATCTATCGCTTCAATTTCAAACAGCACTTCACCGGCGTTGAATTCGCCACCGGCAAAAATATTGTCATTCACCTTGCTGACACGACCACTGACCTGAGGCACCAGACCAATTTCACCTCGCGCCGTCACATTGCCGCTTACCACAAATTGAATCGGAAAATCGGCCGCAGCCACGCTAGTGGTTTCGGCAAACAATATCCTGGCTTCGGCCGATTTATTCGCCTCGGGCCTATCATTATTTTTCAGCCACATAGAAAGTGCTAATGAGCCACCAATAAAGGCCAGCACCACCAGTGCCTGAATAATGCCTAAAAAAGTGCGGCTCTCCCCTTCATGGTTTAGCTTGGGTTCAGTCATTCATTAATCCTTTTGTACACTCTGCCACCTTGTTATTTTTCTGTCCCAGCCAGTCACCACCCAACGCCTGATATAGTCCGATACGTGCCTGCCAATGAGCACGCAACAGAGTTAACCGTTGCTGCTGATTCTGTAACACCCCTAATTCCGCCTCCAGCATATTAGCGGCCGAGACAATTCCTCGGCGGTAACGCTGCTGCAGCATGCTCAGTGCCAGTTGCTGTTGCTGCAATGCCGCCGCGGTCTTTTGACGCTCCTGAGTCAGGTTCTGCTCGGCTTGCAATTGAGTTTCTACCTCGCGCATGGCATTTAATACCGTTCCGGCATAAGCCAGTGCCAGCTCTTCGGCCTTGGCTTGTTGCAGCGCAATCGTTGCCTGCCGACGTCCACCATCAAACAAGGTGGCCATCACATTCGCCACCAAAGAACCCAATAACTTATCGGCACGTAATAAATTGGCACGACTGGCAGCACTCACTCCCAGCCCGGCCGACAAAGCTAAGCTGGGATATAAATCTGCCAATGCAATATGAATATTGGCATTAGCCGCTTGCAAGCGTAATTCACTGGCACGTAGATCCGGCCGCCTATCCAATAAGCTGGCCGGCACACACACGGCCTGATTCAGTTCGGGTAATATCATGCTTAATGCTTGCGTTAACGGCTGCGTGGTACCGGGCGGCTGACCCAATAACACATCCAACTGATATACCAGCCCGGTTAATACGCGTTGATATTGCTCAACATCCGCCTCGGCACGATGTAGTTCCTGACGGGCGGCCAGCAACGTCTGCGAACTCACCTCCCCGGCACCGGCCCGATAACGGCGTTGTTGCATGTGCAATAACCGCTGGCGCTGTTCCCGCTTTTGTTGAGCCAGTTGCTGCAATTGTTGATTCACCGCCAGTTCCAGCCGCAACTGCACCAGCTGTGCAATCAAGGCCTGCTGCAAGGCCTGATGATCATAACGACTGGCCTGAAATCCCGCATCAGCAGCCTGTTGTGCCGCATCGCGCTTGCCAAATAAATCGGCTTCCCAACTACTGTTAAATTGCAGGCCATAACTGTTACTGTATTGACGCTGCCCGGTCAGCACATTCGGCGAAAAGGCACGCGAAGCACTGCCGCTAAGTGATAGCGCAGGATAATCTGCGGCCTGTTGCTGACCTAACCCTGCCTGCATCTGCGCAATGCGCTGCTGTGCTGCCTGCAAGTCCAGGTTCTGATCCAACAGCCGTGCCACATAATCGTTTAATAAGGGATCATCCAGATGCTGCCACCAGCCGCTCATCGTGGTCTGACCACTGGCCACCTCGGCATGAATAAAGGCAGGCTGGGTATCAGCCGCCGTCTTAGGCACGGCATCATCCACACGACTGGCACAAGCGGTCAAACCGGCCAGCAAAAACAAAGAAACCACTAAAGATCGATAAGCTAATCGCATATTCCGGCGTTAATATAATTGAGTTTCGGGTCACACCCCCGCGATATAGCACCTATTGTACCTTGGCATACCCCATACCCCAACGAAACAACACCCCCCCAAAGCGCTGTACGCCGCGCTCCTGTCTTATATTCCATCATCCGCAGAGGACTTCAATCGGGTAAAACAGGCGCTTTGGCGTAGCACCAAATACCATAAATGCTCATCAACGGAATAGACATTCCTGGTGCATGGAATGCACGCTTCTACGGTGAGGTTAAAACGTCGACTAAGCCGCACTAGTGCTAAACATTACAAGTATTCATCCTATTAGAGCGCAATGTAACATTTCTGGTAGGGTGCACTCCGTGCACCAGTTTTCTAAATGAGCAAGCATGTGGTGCATGGAATGCACCCTACAATAGGGTTGAAATTTTTACGGCTCGGCACTAGTAATCCTGATACACATTAAAAATACTCAGCTCGCCTTGCTTATCAAACGCTACCACATGAAAGTCATCCTTACGCCCGGTTTCCATCCCCGGTGTGCCATGTGGCATCTGTGGTACCGATAAACCGGCGATATCCGGCTTGGTGGCGACCAGTTTTTTAATATCCTGTGCCGGCACATGACCTTCAATCACATACCCCTCAATAATCCCGGTATGGCAAGATACCATTTCTACGGGCAAACCCGCGTCCTGTTTAATCTTGGACATATTGTCACTGACAATATCTTCCACCTCAAAGTCATGTTTTTTCAGATGCGTAATCCAATCCTTGCAACAACCACACTGCTCGGAACGATACACCTTAATCGCCAGTTTTTGTTCCGTCTGCGCCTCCCCCGCTTCAGGGTCCCAGACACTGGACGCCTGCTCTGCCTGAACGGCTGGTGCCAATAATAAGGTCGCAAATAATAGGGATAATAGTTTCATGCTTCTCTCTTGTTATAGTTAATCATCATACTTAGGGGGACACGCTACCTCACACTCGCCACCGCCCAGCAAACAGACACGATAAGGACGGATAAATTCAGACCAATAAGGAAATTTGCTTTTTATGGCGGGAACTGGCGTTCCGTCAATACTTAGCATGAGCCAATAAGCTTTTCTGAATCGCTGCGTCACTCTCTACTTTCAGGTTCATCACTCGCCAGGCGCCATCATCACTTCCGGCTGCTGCAAATACTGTGCTAACTGTTGATAAAATTTACCCACATGCACGCCATCGACCAGGCCGTGATGCACCTGAATGGCGACAGGCATGTTGATCTGCTCACCCTGATTAAAATACTTTCCCAAGGTAATCAACGGAATGCAGGCATATAGCTCATCATAGGGATGCACAAACGATGTAAAACTGAACCAGGGAATACTGGTAATAAAGAACATCTGATGTTTTTCGTGAGTGCTGCAATCGGCTTGTGTGCGTGCCTGTTTAATCAAGCTGGCCGCATGTGCATAATAATCAGCGAATTCGGCAAAAAATTTGGCATCACAAAATGAAAAAGTGTCATCCGGCTGTAACACGGTAAAACCCGGATCTATCGTTTCAAACTCAACCAGTTCACCATTCACTATGCGATGTTTGAACTGGGGAATATGATTAACGGCACAACTGATTAAATAGCTGATACAGATAAAAAAACTTAACTCATGTTGACGACAATACGCCAATAACGGCGTCACCTCCAACTGGCAGGTGGTACTAAAACATGGCATGGCCCTGTCTTTAAAGGCCTGATACATACCCAAACGTGGATAGTGCTCGAGATTAATTTTTTTCATAAAACGATAACCGGTGCTTTTTCTACAAATAACATACCGCGGGCTTACAGATGGCCGTTTAGATTAACGGGAACACCCCATATCAAGAGAAACCCGCCACCCCCGCCCGCTTAAAAATCCAGATAAAACGGCAAAATGACCAGCCCCACGCCTATGCCGACCAGCAAATAGACATTGGCAACAAAGTAGGGATAAACACATAATGCCAACCCGGAAAACAGATAGCCAAATGAACTGCGCCGCTTACCAAACGACATATACCCAATGCCAATCACACTAAATACAATGCCCCAGATAAATAACCAGGGTGTACTGTCTTCCATAGCCGACTTTCTATGACGTTAAGCCACCACAATGCAGAAGCTGCCATATTACGCCGAATGCGTCAAAACTAACACCTCCTCATCGCCCGGATGCAGTGGAGGAATCCGCAAAGCCGAATCACATCACTTTAGCCAAAATTCAGCGGCAGCCGCGTCAGCACCCCTGCACCGAACTGTTCGGCGACAGCCCTATCTTTACGCAGCATATAACCAATATAACAATCACACACCCCATTCGGGCAAGGGCTATGCTCAGCTTGCCAGCCGTCATACAGATTACCGAGTATCTGATCCACAAAATGACAACGTCGCACATTGCCGTCGGCATCAATCGATAAGGCGCTGCTGCCCGCACGGCACGGGGCGTGCAGACTGTTGCCGGGTGTCAGGTTGTAGTGAAACCAGGGATCCAGTTGCGTTAACCACGCAATTTCATCATCACGATAATAGTTACGGCCTTCATCCCAATAGGCATTTACCCATAGATAGGTCGATGCTGGCAGGCGCTGGCGCAGTTGCTGCAACCAAGCAAAGTGTTCGCGTTTACCCACCATACCCACGCTATGATGAACACCCAGTTGCTGCAGACGGCCGATACGTTGCAAAAAGCTATCCAGGCGGGTCTGATCTGGATGAAAGCTGCACCATAGTCCAATCTTCTGTGGGTTAGCCTGGGAGAGTCGACTGGGAATGGCCGACAGATTGGTTTGTATCGATACCCGACGGATATGTGGCAGCTGAGACAAGGTCACCAGCGCCTGCTGGTAATCATGTCGTGGCAGCGCCTCGCCCCAGGGGGTAAACAGCAAATCAATCTGATACTCGGCATGCGTCTTAACCCAGCCGACAAAGCGCTGCAAACTGGCCGCATCCTTAGCCAACGTGGCACGACTGTCCTTGCGTTTGGCAAATGGACAATAGCTGCAGTCATAATTACAGCTGCTCAGACTGCCACGGTACAGCAAAGTCAGCGGCTGCTCAGCGGGCGGCATATTCATCCATCAAGCGCCGTACCGGCTCAGAAATCAATGCCGGGCCTATACTGTCCGACAATGCTATCCCTTGTGCGTTTAACACCAGCTGGCCCTGTTGCAGCTCGGCCAGCCCGGCATCTCTCAACTGAGCCAGCAACGGGATATCCTGTAACGCATCGGCGTTATCAAAACGCTGACGATAATCAGCCAGATCCAATCCGGGCTGGCTTAGCAGCGACTGGATAACAAAGCGTTGCTGCCTTTCCTGTGTATTCATCACAAAGCCATAATATGCGCGGCGAAACCAATCGGTATCACGCTGGTTAAACTGCTGAATAATCTCCTTGCTAGGCCGACGCCCTACCGCATATTCGGTGGAATAATGCAGTTCACGGGTATACGCACGCGCCCCGCTACCCAGCCCCAACATGCCATCGGACTGACAGCAATACACCGGGGCATCCTTGCCCGGCGCATCGGGACGCTTAAACATACGCATAGAAAGCTGCTGATAGCCCTCAGCCAGCAGCCGGTCCCGCCCCACGCGATATAAGGCCTGACGTTTATCCTGTGCATGGTGTTGCATACCACGTTGCTGCACTTTCTCCAGCCCGGTTAATTCACGTACATACAACGGATACAGATAGAATTCTTCCGGTCGCCAGCGCAGCGCCTGCTCTATCGAATAGAGAAAACTTTGTTCGGTCTGTTGCGGAATACCGTAAATCAAATCCAGATTCAGCGTGCCAAAACCGGCACTGCGAATCATATCCAGGGCCGACTGTAATTCCTGATCACTTTGCGGGCGAATCAACGTCTGAGTTTCATCACCGATAAAGCTTTGTACACCAATGCTGAGTCTATCCACTCCAAACTGCTTGAGCAACTGCAGCTTATCGCTATCCAGCGTCTTCGGCGACACCTCAAATGAAGTCGGAGTGGTCGCCATATCCAGTGTAAAACAACGCTGAATTCCGTTAAACAAGGTATCCAATTGTGAAGTGGTCAGATAACTGGGCGTGCCCCCGCCAAAAGCCAGTCGCACGATGCTATGCTCGCCTAAAATCTGCGGCATCAGCTGCATCTGTCGCAACAGCGCAGCAACATATTGCTGCGGCAAATCCTCGGCCGGCTTGGCCACGGTAAACAGATTACAAAAACCGCAACGCATTTCACAAAACGGAATATGCAGATATAAAAACAACGCATCCCGCTTTTCCTGCACCCACAACGGTGCCAGCTCAACCGGCTGATCCAACGGTCTATACGCCGTCTTATGCGGATAAGAATAAGCATACGCACCATAACTATTGGCTTGAAGTTGTTCGATAAGACTCATAGCATCCTTAGAGTTCGAATTCTGCATACGGCACTTCCCACACGTGTGGATGAGCCAGACGGTGCCCCGTATAGCCTTGCTCGCCATACAGCGTGCCATGATCCGAGCAGATAATCACCTCGGTGTTGCCCTGCAAACCTGGCGCCTGCAGCAGCGGCGCCAGAGCGCCATCAACATAGCACAACGCCGCCCCGTGACTGGCCAGATTATCCTGCTCACTGCCGGGCAGATAATAACGGTTGGGCTGATGTATCGCCGAAATATTGATAAATAACAGCAACGGCTGGTTTACCGCATTAATATGACGTAATGCACAAGCCACCTGATATTCGGTGGAATCGATCTGGGTTACCCCAAATTCGCTACACCACTCCTGCACCTGAAACATCCCTGGCAATACCCGGCCCAAGGCATTTTGCCGATTAAAAAACCCCACCCCACCGATACACACCGTGCGATAACCGGCATCGGCAAACCCCTGAACAATGTTGGGTGCATCAAATAGCCGCGTTTGCTCATCTATACTTTCACTGCCGGCAAAGGTCAGCGCAAAACGTCGTGGATGCGGCCCCTGCGTTATCGGCGTTGGTAAAAAACCAGCAAAAAATGCCTGGTGAGCCGCATAAGTAAAACTGGCCGGACTATGCCGCTTCTCCCAGCCAGACACCGGTAGATAACGTGATAACAGCGGCAAATCGCCGGATTCAAATAACTGCTGCGCCACATCATAGCGCAGCGTGTCCAGGGTAATGAAGAGCAGATTTTTGGTGACACAAATAGTCATGAGGCATGTTGGATTGTGACGGGGTATTTGGGATTTTCAGAAATTGCCAGGCACCATTACGTGTTTACCATTGCATATTAAATCCCAAACAAAGAGGGATTGTAATGCAGATCACTGGCATTGACATCCTCCCCGCCCTAAAGGACGGAGATTCCTACTGTGGCTGAATGCGATTTAGCATTCAACTCACTTCGGTGGGTTCCTGCTGCTGGCAACATTACTGCATCACTCACTTCACAGGCTAACAAGCGGTGTCCCCGCTCTAAGATGTTCATCGCGCCAACGAGATCGGCGTGATTTTGATAGCCGCATTCAACACACTTAAATGCGGCTTGGGTCTTGCGATTATCAGCAACGTAGCCCGGATGAAGGTGCGTAGCGCCGGAATCCGGGGAGGTAGGCGCGCAGCCGGAATCCGGGGAGGGAGCAACCCAGGAATGAGAGCAACAACCGGTCAAACCATCGGTTTCCGCTTCGCTTCATCACGGGCTATGCTGTTGCAACATTCGGCAAGCATTCACCACCAAAACTTCACCTAAAAACCTCTGCCAGCTGATAGTGATGCACCGACATTCCTTGCCAGCTCACCTGCTGCAGCCAATCACCAAATGCATTCACTTCCAATACCACCTGGTGGCGTGGCGAGATAATCATATCGATGCCGGCCACCTTGCTGCCGGGAAAACAGCTGGCGACCTGACGGGTCAGTTGTTCGGCCCGGGTTATCAGTGGCGGCGACAGGCAGTGATCTACCGGTAAGCGCTGGTTACCCAGATGTAGATTGGTCATCGGTGAGGAGGCGACTCGGGCAATACGGTGTGCCGCCTGGGCATTGATCTGCAGCATGCGTAAATCAAAATGTTGGCGCCCTATTCTGGGTTTGGTCAGCCAGGCCTCGGCATAAAGCGGCTGTGGTATCAGTTGTTCAATTAACGTCAAAACGGCCTTATCCCGATAACGCTGAATCTTTAATGAGTTAAACAAGCGACCGTATTGTTGCGCTATTGCACAATGGGCAACCAGTTGGCCTTTACCATTACTGGCCAGGGCGATCACCCCAGCGGCCGAAGAACCAAAACGCGGTTTAATAAACAGGCGCGGCTGTTGCCGTAATAGCTGCAACAATTGCTCAATATCGCTCAACTCACCCAATAACGGTGGTATGGCAATTTTATGCCGTTGTAAATGTTGCTGGCAGGCCAGTTTGTCGCTCATCAAGCGAATGGTTGCTGGTGTATTCACACAGCGTACCCAGGGACGCTGCTGCAGCGGGCCTTCCAATTGCTGCAATACCCAATGAAAACCCGCCGCCGCATAGTGTCCATACGCTAATTCACCGTATTGCAATGCTTGCGGCAAAGGCTGCGCCAAAACCGTCGCACCAAGATTGATCAAGCGCTGATGCACACTCGCATGCTCTCCCCAGGCTTCCAGCTTTAACCAGCAAGGCTTATCCAGATGTTGTAACAAAGACTCTGGATGGCTTAGCCAATCGGCATAAGACACCACGATGGCCGGCGGACAACCCCGCTGTTGCCGCGCAGCCTGCATGCTGCTAACGCGTGGGTGATCCGGATTAGCTAATAAGACCAGCGTCATCGAAGATACGAATTGACGTTTGGCTTAGACGCGTTATTCCCCCACCTCAACATAACGATAAACTTCGCCATCATCTTCATCGGCTTCTTGTGGTGCATCAATAATGACAGTAATAGGCAAGGTTTGCAGCTTGGCAACCCAGGCTGGGCTGATATAGTGATAGCTCAAATCCAGCATCGCCAACGCCTTAACATAGGGGCTGTTAAACAAGGCTTCGGCGCCCTTATCGGTCATACAGCCCTTGGATAAATCCAGGGTATCCAGCTCGGCAACCCAGGGCTGTTGGGCCAGATAGATCGCCACCTCATCGGCGATTTCGGCATTACGTAATCCCAAATAACTTAGCTGAGCCGGATTTAACACCGTTAACATCGCGGCATAATCCGCTACGCTGCCGCTAAAGCCATAGTCTTCGGTACCTAACCATAACTCCAGATGTTTTAATGCCGGCAGAGACGATTGTGCCAGGTTATTCACAATCTCATGAGGTAAGCCGCCACATTCAATAATCAGGGTTTGCAGGTTTTCATGCTGGAACGGCTCAAGCAGTAAATCATTGGAACCACGAATCTGTAAATGCTGTAACTGTGGAAACGCATCCAACAACGGCTTATAACTGCCTTGGGTAATCCAGGATATCTCACATTCCTCATAGGTCATATCCCCAAAGAACATGGCCTTTAACGCGGGCAGCGCATCTTTATGTGTGATTAATTCATTAATAATAGGCTGAGGAGCCTCGTCATAGGCATCACTCCACATCCCAAAAATAATGGCATCCAGTGCTGCCGGTTCCACCCTTTCTAAAAACTGCTGCAGCAACTCCTGCAAACTGATGTCATCATCATAATCCACCGTTAAGCGATACACATGTGCATCCAGCGAAAGCAATGCCTCATCCGGCTGAAATTCAACAACTTTTTTACCAAAAAACAGTTCCTGATGTTCATCAATTGTCATAAGGTTCTCCTTGGTGTGAGGTTAATCTGGTGCATTAAAAAAGCCAACATTCATCCCAGCCCCTGCCATGACGGCACCCCAACGGACACAAAGTGCCTACTGTCAGGCCGGCCATAATGGGCTGAGTAGTATTCCGTCAAAGCCAAAACTATGGATACTGGCTGTAGGATCAACTCTAGTCTAAGCGTCCATTTTGCGACTGAAGTCGCACCTACGCCTTAAAAAAATTATCCCCCCTGTTTAAGGGGTGACACAACCGTAGTCTGCTATTTAATAGCAATCCTGAAAGCCACTGACTAGCGCCGAGCCGTAAAAATTTCAACCCTATTGTAGGGTGCATTCCATGCACCACATGCTTGCTCATTTAGAAAACTGGTGCACGGAGTGCACCCTACCAGAAATATTACATTGCGCTCTAATAGGATGAATACTTGTAATGTTTAGCACTAGCGCCTGATTCACGCCCATCAAAGCCTATCGCCAGCATGCTGCGACATCGCCCGTGTGGCCGCCACCAGCGAGCCGACATCACTGCCATTTTTGGATAAATCCAGAATCACCAGGTTGCCTTTGCTTGCCGCGGAATTCAGGGTGTCTAAGCGGTTGGTTTCGTTAATCAGCAATAATGCCTGTTCGGTACTTAAGCCCGAATCGGTAATCAGTTTAATTGAGTCTTTCAGACCTTTACCAATCGCTTCGCGCATATCGGCAATCCCCCTGCCCTGCAACCGTTTACTGGCCGCCTCGGCTTCGGCAATACCGACCAGTTTAATGCGCTCGGCAGCGGCCAGATTTTCGGCAGCTTCCATTTCTCGTTTGCTGGCAATTACCTTGTTAAAGGCATTGCGCACTTCCTGACTGGGTTGAGGTTCATCAACCAGTACATTTTCAATAATAAAACCAAAACGGCTAAACCTATCGGCCAGGGTGGCATGCACCTCATTTTCCACTTTATCGCGGTTTTTATACAGCTCTATCATTTCCATACCGGCCGCAGTCTGACGTACATTATTCAGGATATAGGAGGTGATCTGGCGCTCGGGATTTTCCAGCTCATAATAGGCCTTGACCGCCCCTGCAGGATCATCGCTGGCGCGATATTGCACCTTGACCGGCAACACCATAAACGCATTATCACTGGTTTTCACCGAAACATCTTCGGCCACTTCGTGAATCTGCAGATTCACCATAGCCACGACCTTGGTCATGGGATAAGGCATTTTAAAATTCAGCCCCGGCTTGGCGGCTTGCTCATGAGGCTGACCAAAGGTTTCCAGAATCGCCGCGGTTTTACCCCGTACCACAAACACACAGCTCGTTAACATGGCCAGCAAGCCACCACCAAATATCAACAAAAAAATGCCTATCATGCGACTCCCTGATTAACAATAAAAAAACAGATGCACAGAGTTCCCCTTTTACCAAGGATTCTGCTAAGTTTTATTATTTTCTATATACACCGCTACCGACTTGAAGGCCGGTGTGCGGCTGCGCGAATCCACCTGCTGACTCACTAAAATATTAGCTTCAGGATAATACGCCATCAGATTTCCCTGCGGTAAATCAAATCCATATACGGTCACTTTATCCATGCGACCGGTTGCCGAGACCAGATTCACCTTATCCCCAGCTTGCAAGCCCTGCTGCTGCATCTGCTCGGGGCTCATCAATACCGACCAACGGTCTGCCGCTCCTCGATAGCTATCGCGTTGCTCATAAATAATACTGTTATATTGCCCCTCACTACGCACCGTCATCAAACGTAAGGGATAGTGCACATTGGCTTTCTCCGGCGGGGTCACCCGGGTCTGAAAAGCTGCTTTCTGGTTGGGGCGATTAAACCGGGGCTGGTGCAATACCCGGCGAGCCACATGAAATTCTCGCTTGGCCGCATCGATATCGGCGATTTGCTCCATACCGGGAATGGTATTTGCAATCGCCTGACGAATTTTATGATGCGACTTATACTGGTCAAAATCAATCGGGCTATCGGGTAACAGCTGTGACGCAATCGCACAAAGAATATTCGATTCTGGACGTACATTATCCAGACGCCGAATGCCCCCATCGCTCATACGCACATAATTAAACATCGATTCCTGAGTTGTCGGCTGCCATTCCTCATCACGAGCGGTCACTGGCAATACCATACTCTCCCCCTGCTCGGCGCCAAACAAATGCCCCTGATTCAGGGTGGTGGTCAAAAACACTTTAAAATCAATCGCCGCCAGCGCCTGTTGGGCAAAACGGCTATCGGGGGTAGCGGCATATAAGTTTCCCCCCAGCATTAATGCCGCCTCCATCTCGCCAGCCTCGGCCTGCTGCAATGCGGCCAACGTATCTAATCCCTTGCCCTGGGGTAACTCAACTCCAAATTCGCGCTCTATCTGAGCAAACACCTGTTCGGGCAACACCGGTTTTACGCCCATACTGCCTATGCCCTGCACATTGCTATGGCCGCGCAATGGCAACAGCCCGGCGCCCACGCGCCCCACCATGCCCCGCATCAGCGCCAGATTGGCAATATATTCCACCGTCGCCACCCCCTGCAAATGCTGGGTTACCCCCATGCCCCAGGCAAAAATCACCTTATTAGCGGCGGCATAACGCTGAGCAATCTGTCGAATACGCGGCACATCAATACCACACTGGGTACTAATCTGCTCCCAGCTCAGCTGTTGAACATCTTCAATGAATTCCTGATAACCTTCGGTATATTGCTGAACAAAGGCCTTGTCCTCCGCACCAAGCTCCAACACTGCCTTAGCCAGACCTTTTAACAACAACAGATCCGTACCGATATGCGGCTGCAGATATTCAGAGGCAATCCAGTCCCCGCCTTTAAGCATTGAACGCATACTTTTAGGCAAAGCGAACTTCACCAGCCCCGGCTCTTTGGCCGGATTGATCACCACCACCTCGCCTCCTCTATCACGCAGCGCCTTTAACTTATGCAGTAGACGCGGATGATTCGAGGAGGGATTGGCGCCGATTAAAAAAAACAGATCACAGTTTTCAATATCCGATAACTCAACGGTTGCCGTGCCGGTTCCCAAGGTAGAAGCCAGCCCTTCACCGGTAGCTTGGTGACAATAATAGGAACAATTACTGATGTTATTGGTGCCATATAAGCGGGCTAATAACTGCAAAACAAAGCCGGCTTCATTAGAAGACCGGCCAGAGGAATAAAAGAAACTGCGTTGTGGATCAATCGCAGAAAAACGTTGGGCAATATGTTGAATCGCCCAGTCCCAGCTGACCACCCGATAACCTGAGTCGGCTGGTGCCTTATATATCGGTTGCCCCAGCCGACCCAGATGCTCCAGCTCGTAAGGTGACAATTGTTTAAAATCTTCCAGAGTATGCTCAAACAAAGCATCGGGAATCGCCGGCTGAATATCGGTAGACTGCGCCTGAATGCTTTTATTACACACCGACGGATGCTCATTTAACTCATTCACCATCCCGCCACGCTGCCCGCCCATACCTAAGGCACAAGCCTTACAAGTATTATGCGCAGTTAATGCTTTGGTGGTCTGCCTGACCCCGATCTGACGCATGGTTTCCAGGGTATACAGGACTTTTTTCGCCCCCCCGCCCACGGTATCACTCACCGCCAGATTTTTACGCATGCTGACATGGCGCATATTGTTCATGATTCACTCTCTCTACAAGACAACCGCTATGCTAACAAAATCGATGAAAAAAAAACAGCGACTTATTTTATTGATCCAATGCCAAAATTTCTCTACGATGTAGAAAAACAGGCAACCACAAAAAAGCATCATACTTCAACATAATCAGCTTAGCTCATGGACATTCCTACTCGCCAAATCAGCGCTCACTACAACGATACAGTTCATCAAGTTTTAGCTCCCCTTTATTTACCATCCAGATACCTCCACAAGCAAATAAGCCAGCCACAATAAAAAACATTACCCACTGAATAAAAAGACCTTTTACAGTTACCCACAGAATCTGTGGATAACTCTGTGAACAAGCTGCGTATCAACATGCTAAATGCCTGGAGCATAAGGGCTTTTACAAGGCTGAACACTTTTTATACAGCAAAAAATAAATATAAAAACAAGAACTTACGAAACGCAAATCACAAGCCAGCATCGCAAACCAGCAAACCACGCCCTTGTGGATTTATCGGCCAAGCTCCAGCTGTTATTCTGTTCAGGGACACCCCCCTACCCAACAACACACAGCAGGGCAAGATCGCATTGCAACCGATTAAATTTTTTATCCATGGCTTGAATGACTGATCTTATTTTCAATGACACGCCATAGCACGGCTGCAACGTGTTCAGGTTTTGCCTGCAACAAAAAATGCGGTCCTGGCACGTTCACCAACTCAAAATCTGCACACAGCGATTGAAATAGACAGATACATTGCGGATCGATCAGCTTATCATTATCGGGCTGTATATAGACACAAGGAAGCTGAATGCTTTGGCGAGGTGGGTGCAGCTTGGAAATTTGCTGCACACGCCTGAAAAGTATCGCCGAAGAAACCTGATTAACCGCTTGTTTAAAGTGATCAATTAATGCATTGTCAGCCTCTTCCCCCAATAACCAATAGCGAATGATTCGACGAGGAAGCCGTGGTGCTAAGGGAAATACCCCCCTCAACAATCCGGCAAAACACAATAATGGATTGGGCCTGCTCAAGAATGTTGCCACAAAAATAACCAGTTTCAAATTAGACGGCGCACGGTTGGCCAGTGCATAAGCAACAGGCCCGGAAAATGATTCGGCCAGCAACACAAAATCTTTATCTGCGGGAAGCTGGTGATGAACATAATCCACCAGTACCGAATAACTATCAGCTTGCTTAGGATAGCGAATAACCTGGAGACGGATATTTTCAGGTAAGCAGGTTAATAACGGCTCAAACAACAGCCCGGTACCATCCATTCCCGGCAACAACACCAGATGGATCTTATCACCTGGCGCTAACCGGGCTGAGTTAACTTTTTCTGCCAAAATAATGCGCTTCCCGCCTTAGGATCAAACTCATAGCCCGAAAAACCAAATTTTTGATAGGTGGCTTTAGCCACCATATTATGGCTAAGCACTTCCAGGGTAATGCTACAGCAGTGCTTTGTAACAGCGATAGCCTCCGACGATCCCCCGCCCCCTAAATGGCTCCAGCACAACCAGATCATGAACATTCATCAACGGTTGACCGGCAAAGGTAGAAAAGCCCTCAAAACAGCCTGGCAGGGTGGGCACCGCTTTTGTGCCCACGCAGATGATTTCCATTAACGCCAAAATGGTGGGCAAAACACCCTGCCCACCCTACTTGGCTTGTGTCTCCTGCGGTTTCAAAGAAAACGCGGATGTGGTCGGCGCAATCAATCTATTAAGGGCAGGACATGCCCAGTTAGCCTGTGAAGTGAGCGATGCAGCAATGTCGCCAGCAGCAGGAACCCACCGAAGTGATCTGAACGCTGCAAAGTGTTCAGACACCGTAGGAATCCCCGTCCTTTAGGCAGGGCAAACGCATTTAAACTTGCGCTAAAACAGTAAATTACAGAAAATGGCAGTTTTTGGCAGCCCAATTCATGAGTCATACCCTAATTGAATGCTTTTCCGAGCTAGAAGACCCACGCATTGAACGAAACAAGTGTCACCAACTAATAGATATTGTTGTCTTAGCCGTTTGTGCCATGGTTAGCGGCGCCAAAGGCTGGGAGGAGATCGCAGGATTTGGTGAAGATAAAATCGACTGGTTACGCCAATATGTACCATTAGCAAATGGCATCCCGTCACATGACTGCATTTCTTACGTTTTTCAGCGTATTTCTCCGGCAAAATTTACTGAGTGTTTTATAAACTGGACAGATAGCGTTGTTGAGCAATTAGGGGACGAATTTATCAGTATTGATGGTAAAACGGCGCGAGGTTCACGAGATAAAAAAAACAATCGTCAACCCTTGCATATGGTGAGCGCCTGGGCGAGCAAGAATCGCTTAGTATTGGGCCAATCCGCAACGGATGAGAAGTCCAATGAAATTACCGCTATCCCCAAGCTACTGGATTTATTGGAGATAAAAGGCTGCATCATCACGATTGATGCGATGGGTTGCCAAAAGGAAATAGCCAAAAAAATCAAAGAACAACAGGGTGATTATATTTTTGGTTTGAAAGGTAATCAGGAAAAACTATCTGAAGCGGTTGAAGACTTTTTTACGGTAGCGCGGCAAGCAGATTTCAAAAAAGTTGAATATCAATATTTTGAAGAAACAGACAAAGGTCATGGTCGATTAGAAACTCGACGTTATTGGATTACAGAGTGTTTAGAGACACTACCGACCCCCAACGACTGGAAGGGATTAACGAGTATCGGGATGGTTGAGCGAGAGAGTGAAAACAATGGCAAACACACCATTGAACAAAGATACTTTATTTGCTCGATTCCCGCTCAAGCAGAACGCTTTGCTGCCGCAGTGCGAGGTCACTGGGGAATAGAAAATCAACTGCACTGGCGCTTAGATGTTTCGATGAACGAAGACAAAAGTCGCATCCGGAAAAATAATGCGCCAGCCATTATGACCTCTTTGCGACATTTGTGTTTAGGCTTGTTTGAACGAGAGGGAAGCAAACGCAGTGTACCTCGTAAAATGCAAAAAGCTGCGTTAAACGATGCGTTTCGCGCTAAGGTCGTATTTTCATGAAGATTTAAATGCGTTTGCCCTGGTCCTTTAGGGCGGGGAGGATGTCAAAACAAACTGTTCTGATCCACTGACTATTTAAAGGCAAACAACCGACAAGCCTTTTTGAAAACACACACAAGTATACTCCGCCGGTTTAGTCAGTCTTGCGCATCACAAAACTGCTATGATGCCGCACCAAGTTCCAAACCATCACTATGCAAAATTTCGATCTAGGACTATTGCCATCGGGGCATTTATATCCCTCTGCTACACAGCCCGAGTCTAACCCTATTGCGGATGCTTTTACACAAAGTGCATTCGCGGGTTTGTTTAGTTTAGCTATTCTCAAAAAAGATAAGGGGTTATTGCCAGCAGTTAAATATTGGCGCAGTTTTGCGATTCAGTATTTAACCGCGCGCTGTTTGTTAGATCTTCCTGGGGAAGACCTTGCGTCCTTAAGCGATGGTGAAATCAATCATTTTTTGTTAAATGCGCCGCCGATGCAAGGGGCGGAATATTTATCTGAAGAAGTGTTGCAAACCTTATGGCAGGATTTAGATCATTGGCTGCTTGATGAGATAGCAACCGCCGGTAGCTTGGCGGATTTATTAAGTCAAAAAGCACCGCATTGGCATCAGCTGGGACGAGTTTGTTTTCATTTAGCCGAAAATAAAGCGGATCCGGATTATCCATTTGCGTTTATGGCAACTTATGCGCCAGAACTTTCCACACAAGGGCGCGCTCGCCATTTACCGCTAAATCATGCTTTACAAGAATATGCCGGTAGCAAAAATAAAGCAGCTTTAATTAAGTTGTTGTCTCCGGTGCAATTGGTTTCAGAAACCTGCCCGCTCATTAAGGATTTGATTGATAGCGGTGATATTTATCATCCGCTGGCTTGGACACCGGGTGAAGCTTATCAATTTTTAAAAAACGCTGTGCTTTATGAGCAATGTGGGGTGGTAGTGCGTTTACCCGATTGGTGGAAAAAGCGCAGTCGGCCACAGGTTGGTGTGAAAATTGGTGATGCGAAAAAAAAGCGTTTTGATAGGGATTCGTTATTAGATTTTCAGCTTAATGTGGCATTAGCCGGGGAAACCTTAACTCAGTCGGAATTCCAAGAAATCATGGATGCCGATAGCGGCCTGTTATTTATTAAAGGGCAATGGGTTGAGGTTGATCAGGCAAAGCTCAACGAGGCGTTAGCCCATTGGAAAAACATACAACAAGGCGCAGCTGAAGGACTAACATTTATTGAAGGCATGCGTTTACTAGCCGGTGCGCCCGCCGATTTAAAAGATGACTTATCGGAAGACGGTCAAGCTTGGTCGTTTGTTGAGGCGGGGGATTGGTTATCTAGTCAATTAGCAGGATTACGTTCACCTGAGCAAATTAAAGCTAGCAAACCCGGAAGAGCATTAAAAGCCACCTTGCGCCCTTATCAACAACAAGGGGTGAGCTGGTTACATTTATTATCTCAGCTGGGTTTAGGCGCTTGTCTGGCAGACGATATGGGGCTGGGTAAAACCATACAGATTATTTCTTTATTATTGCTGCAAAAAAAGCGTTTAGCAAAACAGCCTGCCTTATTAGTTTTACCCGCTTCGTTATTAGCCAATTGGAAAGCCGAACTGGCCCGTTTTGCGCCTTCATTAAACTGTGTATTTTTACATCGGTCACAGCTGAATAAAAAACAATTGGAAGATATGGCCTCGTCTGAAACGGCGCTACAAGATGTCGATGTAATCTTAACCACCTATGCGACCTTAACCCGTCAGTCATGGTTATTGAAACGGCAATGGCAGCTATTGGTTCTAGATGAAGCACAAGCCATTAAAAACCCAAGCGCCCGCCAAACAAAGGCGGTGAAAAAAATTAAAGCTAATTCACGCATTGCATTAACTGGCACGCCTATTGAAAACCGGATCGCGGATTTGTGGTCTTTGTTTGATTTTTTAAATCCGGGTTTACTGGGGACGGCATCGCGTTTTAAAAGTTTTATAAAATCACTATCGGAACGCCCGCGTGATCAATATGCACCGTTGCGTAATTTGGTTAGCCCTTACATTTTGCGCCGTATGAAAACAGATCGTTCTATCATCCAAGACTTACCCGATAAAACCGAGCTATCGGCTTTCTGTGGTTTAAGCAAAGCACAGGCGGCACAATATCAAATGGCCGTCAGCGAATTAACCAACGCATTAGAAAACTTAACGGGCATGCAACGGCGAGGATTAGTTTTATCTTATTTGATGCGGTTTAAACAAATCTGCAACCACCCTTCCCTGCTGTTAGGTGATGGGAAATACGATCCCGCTCACAGTGGCAAGTTTCAGCGTTTGGCTGAGCTATGTGAAGAAATTGCATCACGTCAGGAAAAGGTATTGGTCTTTACTCAGTTTCGTGAAATGACTGAACCTTTGGCGGCGTTTTTATCACAGCAATTTGGGCGGCCAGGATTAATCTTGCATGGTGGCACCCCCGTTAAACAACGTCAAAAACTGGTTGAACAATTTCAAACTGAAACCGGCCCCCCATTCTTTGTTTTATCTTTAAAAGCTGGCGGTACTGGCTTAACCTTAACCCACGCCTCTCATGTGATTCATTTTGATCGTTGGTGGAATCCGGCGGTAGAAAATCAAGCAACCGACCGTGCATTTCGCATTGGGCAGAAAAAAAATGTACTGGTACACAAGTTTGTTTGCCAAGGCACGGTTGAAGAAAAAATTGATTTCCTGATCAACGAAAAAACCGAATTGGCAGATAATATGTTAAATGGTGGCGCAGAAACTCTGTTAACGGAAATGGATAATGCCACTATCATCGACTTAGTATCGCTAGATATCGATAAGGCACAGCTTTAAAGGAGAAATACATGTACGGGAGATGGCCTAAATACGTACCCGTTGCACAGCGACGGGCAAAAGCCAAAAAGGCAATGCAAAAGCTGATCAAAAAAGGACAAAAAATTGAACCGATTGAAATAGCCGGGAATAAAATCGCGCGTACTTTTTGGGGGCAGGCCTGGTGTCATCATTTAGAAGAATTCTGTGACCTTGAAAATCGTTTACCCAAAGGCCGGACTTATGTACGCAATGGCTCTGTGTGTCATTTATCGATTAGTAAAGGTAAAATTGAAGCCATGGTAAGCGGCTCAAAAATTTACAAAATCACGATTAGTATCTCGCCCTTAGCCAACGATAAATGGCAAAAAATCCAAAACCAGTGTGCCGGACAAATTGGCTCTATGCTGGAATTATTGCAAGGCAAATTTTCAGATAATGTGATGAAGATCGTCACAGATGAAAAAGCAGGTTTATTTCCATCGATCAACGAAATCAAACTAGACTGTGACTGCCCTGATTGGGCCACAATGTGCAAACACATTGCCGCGGCTTTATACGGCGTGGGCGCCCGATTAGATCAACAGCCTGAACTATTATTTACCTTACGAAAGGTAGACCATGAGGCGCTCATTAGTAGCGAACTCAACTTGGATACATCCAGTGGGAAAAGTAAACGGCGCTTGGCAAGCAATGATTTATCCAATCTCTTCGGTGTTGAAATCGCCAAGCCAGTTAAAACACCCACTAAGCCCAAAGCAACCACACCTACAAAAATAAACGAACCTCCCGTGTTTTCTCCAACCGGAAAGAATGTCATCAAACTACGAACCCGATTACGATTAAATAAAAGTCACTTTGCCCGATTGATTGGTGTAAGTCCAGGCACCTTAACGGCTTGGGAAAAAAACCAAGGAAAACTAAATTTGCAGCAACGTTCATTAGAAGCTTTGCAGCAGGCTAACGGTTTAGACTGGGAAGTGGCTAAGGAAAAACTAGCATTAATGTAGTGAGTATAAAGTTTTTAGCCATCTCAACACTGGCCCTTCGTAATCAGAGAAGCATTAAGCTTTGCATGGTCATGCTAGGGATAGTGATTTTTTGATGTCGATGACATGCCATGAGCTGCGGCCAACATTGATCAGCCCCTGAGCGAAAAATTTTGATTCTTCCCCCTGCCTTCCAATTTTTATCTGATTGCCAGTAAAATCCCGCCATAAAAAATATGTATCACGGGATCCGGGGCACGTATGCGGGATCCGAGTCAAAACCACTCAGCCACCGAGAGCTATTTCCATCACCCACCGACCGGGATTGTCCAACAATCGGTTATCTCGTGGTTCGTGCCTCACACGAGATAACCTTATTCGTTAGACAATTAATTGTTGCTTTCATATTTTCTTGCCCTATATTCAAAATATAGAATTGTACAAGACAAAAAGACGCAACTTCCTCCAGAAAACGCAATAGCCTGGGTATATTCAAATGGTTTCCCAGGAGACCAGCCCACAGTATTTATACCTAACGAATGATAAAAATAGACACCGGATATAAATAAGGTTGCGGCAATAAACAAGTAAAAATGATAGCTAATAAAAAGTGAACTTAGCTCTTGGAAGGCAGCTCTCCAATTTTCTGGATGACTATCAGATTCTTTTTCCTTCATAATAGCTCCACTCAATACAAAGATAAAAAATGATGGAAAAACAAAGCAAGTGCTGGCTAAAACAAATGGTTTTACTTGCTCTGAAGTAGCAACATCGCTTAAAACAAAACTGCCACTGCATAATGCAACGATACCAAACAATATTGATAGATTCCTTAGAGCTTTCCACCAATTTATTGTGAACATGTACTATTCCTAACGCCCAAAATCAGGCGCTTCCCAAGTGTGCGGCAAAGCCGCGCACTTGGGAAGTCGGCTGCATTTTGCTGTTGGACGAATCCGCTACGCGGAGAAATGACACTCTGCATAACGGATTCGTTCGTTAATCTTAAAATGTAACCTCACTCTGTCGCCGAAGCGGCAGATTCCTTCCAAGAACATGAGGTTACTTTGCTATGACACCATCTTTTCCCAATCCTTTCAAGCAAAATTATCAGCGGCATCTTCAGCATCTGCAGCTCAAAGGGCTGCAACCCAAGACCATTGATGCTTACAGCCGGGCCGTGCGGCGCATCGGCCAGGCATTTGATTATCAGATTGATCAGTTGTCCGAAGCTCAATTGCTGGACTATTTTACCGGGCTACTGCAGACGCATTCCTGGAGTGCGGTTAAGTTGGATTTGTATGGGCTGAAGTTTTACTACCACCATGTACTCAAGCAACCCTGGCCGCATCTGGATTTGATCAAGCCACCCAAGGCACAACGCTTACCAGACATATTGACGCGGGAAGAGGTTCAGCTCTTGCTCGATCGCACACAGAAACTCAGCTATAAGGTGTTCTTCTTTATCCTGTATAGCCTGGGGCTGCGGTTATCGGAAGGCTTGGCGTTAACTCCAGATGATATCGATGGCAAACGCATGCGAGTGCATGTGCGCGATAGCAAGGGCAATAAGGATAGGTATGTCCCGTTACCGAAGGCGACCTATCGTATATTGCGGAGTTTCTGGGCAGTACATCGCCACCCAAGATTGATCTTTCCCAACCGTAAGGCAGGGTTGGCGGGCGCATTTCGCGCGAACTCACCGCTGGATCGTGGGGGTGTACAGACCACCTTTAAAAAGGTGGCGACCGAGTGCGGTTTAAAAAGGGGTCAAATACCATAATCACCCTTTATTTTTTCAATCTGCCGATATAACGCCTTATCCTCTTGCATTCTAACCGACAACTTAGCAATATTATTCGGAATGCTGCCCGTACGTTTCAGCTTCAGATAGTCAGCTATTTTTCTAAGCTTTAAGCCACACAAATCTCGGCCCAAATACATCGCGCCCCAACGAGGGATATTTTCTATTTGCCGCCCGCGCTGGTTTTCTACAATCGAAGATATCGACACACCAAAGTGTTCCGATATGCTTTTTATCACCAGTTCAAAATCCGGGCGGAAGACTTGCAAGTCTTCTTGACTCACTTCCCTATCATCCGTCTGGCGTTGCCGATAAGCCCATTCTCTAAATTGATCACTACCCAGATACGGCACCTGATTACCTTTACCATAAAAATGCGCTAGCTCTTCGTCTACACCCATCTCAACAAAAGCCCGGTATCGATCAGCCACTTTTTGCTTTACCCCTAGCTGAGCATAAATCTCCTGAGGATATAGCCAGACAGGCACGCGTTTCCGCTTTAAATAAACAGGATAACTGCTCCATGGGTAATCCTCTAGCTGATCAACCATCTGCGCTTCTGCTGGATTCCGATGAATATAACGCGAAACCTGCAACTGATAACTATCTTCCTCTACCAAAATGGCTTTATAGCGACCTCGAAATAAGGCCCCATCAGTTTTATGTAAGCGGTTATAGCGCTGCGTATAAACACCGTTAATATGACGCATTGCACGCCCCAAATTAGCCTCAGGTGTTTTCAGCAATAAATGATAATGGTTGCTCATCAGACAATAGCAAAGCACCTGAATACCAAAGCGCTTGTGTGCTTCCTCCAAGGTCTGCAAAAAAGCTTCAAAGTCTTTTTTATCATGAAAAATATCACGATAGCCAGCACCACGGTTCATCACATGGTAAGAGGCATTTTCATATTCAATTCGGATTGGTCTCGGCATAATCACAACAATACATTAAAATGCAATGAATAGCCAATATGGTATTTGACCCCTTTTTCTGACGTTTAGAGGCTTGCTACTAAGTAATTTGTTTAATCAGGGCTGGGATCTACTCATGGCAACTTACCAGAAAAATATTTCGTTACCAGACAATGTGCTCTTGTGGCAGAAGCAAGCTGCTTAGGTTGTCACAGAATGATCTACACCCCTTTTCTTTGCCCTGTTGCTGTGGTGGCGTCATGCACATTATTCGTACCCGACTACAACCTATGGTCTCGCACAACAGCAGCTGAGAGAGATCGGAGAGCTGACGCCCATGTAAACGACCACACTCACATCAGCCAAGTGGTGCCCGACACCGCGGTTCGCGCTCGGCTGAAAAACGCTAAGAATTGGCCTGATCCCAGCCCAAACAGCCCGCGACAAGCATAAAAAAACGGCAGTGCAACACTGCCGTGCTTCGATCAGCTTAACTGATCCGTCTGTTTCACCTAAAACCCCATCTACCATCAAGAGCTCACCATCAGCCCAGACCGGGATCGTCCAACAAACGGTTCAGATCGTGGTTCGTGCCTCACACGATCTAACCTTATCCGTTGGACGATGCGAGTCACAACAACGCACCAACCGACAAGCTCTGCAAAACTAGAAATTGTAAACAAGGCGGCAAACTATTCCGCTGCCACCACTTAGAATACTTTATATCGCCATAACAAATTACGAACAGCCACCTGAGCCACCACATCCATTATAGCCTCCCCCAGAACAACCACCAGGAGTAATATGTGCAGCACAGTAATAGACTTCTTCCTTTTGCTTATCTGGAGTACATCTAACATGATATTTAAACCCGTCTGGAATTTTTAATTCTTTGTCTAAACTAAATATAAGTGGTAGCTTATTTGGATAGTCATGTCGTAAACCTTCTAACTTGCATGCGTACTTCCAAGCCCGCTTAATTCCAGACTGAGCACTGGTTGGACTAGACATTGCCTCTGCTGGAATATGATGCAAGAACTCACCCAAAGCTTCTGAACAAAATTTTTGATAGGCACGGGTATCTAAAATAAACTCATGCCAGGCAACATCCACAACCTGTGAAGGCATTGAGATTATTTTAAAATTGGATTTAGCACATATTTCAAAATATTGTTTTAATCCAACCAATACCTGCTGTACATCTTCATCACTCAAGTGAGGATAAGTGGCATGTATTTTATTAGTAATACTGGCTGGGAATGTATAGTTCTGAATAACATTTTTTTGTTCAGAAAAACGCTCATCAACTTGAATTTTGTACCAAAGAACGCCAAAAACCAGCATGCATATGCTAATACCAATCAAGATACTTAGTAATGTCATTTTTACCCGTCTTTCATCACCCAAAATAGGAATTTAGATAATTAAATTATTTTTCTGATTCAGTTACTTAAGAAACTTTCTGGTAACTTCTCAATAACTCATGGCAAAGCGGCATTCTGAGCAGCATTTCTCATGAGTTCAGGCAAAGGCAGAATGTTATTTTTCAGCGTGAGTCGATCTTGCAGGTATTGCCAGAACGACATGCCTAATTTTCGGCAGGTTTTCTTCAAACTGGTGAAGGTGTCTCGGCATTTTCGTCCCAGTTCGCTACGTGTGCCGCCGCTTATTTTCTGTTTTTGCACATAGCAGCGAATGTCGTTTTCGCTGCCATTGGTATGCAGCGGAATTTCTGGGCGTCTCAGCACTAACAACAGTTCCTCTTTGCGTTGATGGGTGCGCTTGAGCAGTTCATTCAGCGTGGCGTACTGAGTGCGCAGGGTAAATATTTCATCAAAACGTGCTTCGAATATCGGTATCTGTGTTGCATTAGGGGCCGCTTTGTACGCTTTCAGATCACGGTAAAAATCCCAGACTTGGCACGCACAGATTTAATCGCTTGCCGTTGCAGATCATTGCTTGGAATCAGTGTGTGAATCAGGCGTTCGGTATGTACCCAGCACAGACCATGCAAAAACAGCGAAAATTGTCGGGCACCATCGCTGACGATTGCCAAGTTGGGATTGAATCCATTTGTCAGCAAATGCCCGATCAGGGCGGCTTCGGTGGCGATGCGGATCTGATGATCGGTTTCAAAGCCATAGAATGCAAGGTGTAACCGCCATAATTTCTCGTCGTAAATCGGCGTTGTCAGGTGCTCGCTGAGTTCCAGTCGCAGTGCTTTGCGTAGTCCATGCGCTTCCATATACGCCAGGGCATCTTCGGTGATTTGATAACCGCGGTTACTTGCTTGCAGTAGCTCCAGG
Organism: uncultured beta proteobacterium; assembly: GCA_942490555.1. Taxonomy (GTDB): domain Bacteria; phylum Pseudomonadota; class Gammaproteobacteria; order Burkholderiales; family Gallionellaceae; genus Gallionella. The sequence goes on from CALNXP010000014.1 coordinate 182,242, forward strand.
AAATTCACTCGGCTTTTGCTGGCCGTGCTGGCGAACCAGGCAAAATAATCATTGCCAATTTGGGTAACATAGCCGTTGCGGGCCGCATGACGGGCACCAGAATCGTCAACGCTTACATGGGCACTGATTTCTAAGCCGGTTTCAAGTATCTCGTCTTTCTCTGTATGCAACACATCATGGCGCTGACTCAGAATGGCGTTAATTTGCCCCGCAGAAATATCGACGCCGACTTCGCGCAATTGCTCCAAAATCAACGGCTGCGTGGTACCGCAGTGGTGGTGTTGATAAATAATGAAGCCGCGCAATATTTCGTCAAAGCGATGGTTGCGTAGCGAGGCAGGCAGTTGAGCAACGTGCGATTTACCGTTCGCATCCACAAACACTTCGAGTCGGTAGCGGATGTTGTGCGCCTGAAAAATTAACCCTTGAATCACCACATCTCGATAACCATTATGCCGTGCGCCAGTGGGCGCATTTTCGCACGGGATGATTTGGATATCGTGAATTGTCAGCTGGGCTGTTTTGCTGCGCTTGTTCGACCCCGCTCGTTTCTTGCGTTTATTACCCGATTGGCCGCTAGAACGCTGACCTGTAGGCTTGTCATCATCGTCACTATCATCTGGATCGGTGTTTTGCTCCATTTTGCTCGATTTGAACTTGGGCTTTGCCTTTTCACCTTTCAGGATCGCAATCTCATCTCGCAGTTGCTGAATTTGCTCTTGCTGCAATTGGTTCTGCTCCTGAAGATGAGCAATAATCGCCAGCAAGCACTTTACTAAAGGGCTTTGCTCCGATTCTGGTATCTCTGGTAGTTGCAGTGGCTTTTTCATAAGGGCTAATCTTGTTTGACTACATTGTAACCGCAATCACACCATATGATGTTGTTCCTGACTTACCATGAGTTATTGAGAAGTTACCCTGGCAACGTTGCCGCACGGCCCAGGCACCCATGATGCAGTTGCGCTGTCACGACTGTGAACAGCCGCAGTATCTTCCCCATTCCTGCGGCCATCGCCACTGTCCCCATTGCCAGCACCATCAAAGTCAGCAATGGTTGCAGCGGCAACTGCAAAAGCAGTTACCGGAACGCTACTTTATGCTCACTTTCACCTTGCCTGCTGAACTGCGCACACTGGCCTGGCAGCATCAACGCAGCGTATACGATGCCTTGATGCAATGCAGCTGGGCTACCTTAAAACAATTCGCGCACAACGACAAACAACTGCAAGGCCTGCCCGGTGCCATCAGTGTGCTGCATACTCATAATCGCCAGCTAGATTATCATCCGCATGTGCATATGGTGATGCCCGCGGCGGCCATAGACTCAAATAATCAACTCCGTCGCAAACACGGCCATAAAGATTGGCTATTCAGCCATAAAGCATTGGCCAAGGTGTTCCGGGCCAAACTACTTGAGGCACTCACTCAGGCTGGATTGGATTTACCCGCCTATCCCAAACAGTGGGTGGTGCATTGCAAAGCGGTGGGCGCTGGGGATAAAGCGTTAACCTATTTGGGCCGCTACTTGTATCGCGGCGTGATCAGCGAGAAAGACATACTGCGCTGCGAGAATGGTCAAGTGACTTTCCGCTACCGGGACAGCAAAACCCAACGCATAAAAACACGTACCGTCAGTGGCGAGCATTTCCTGTGGCTGCTATTGCAACACGTACTGCCCAAAGGCCTACGCCGGGCACGAAACTTTGGCTTATTGCATCCCAACAGCCGACACAAGATTAGGCTGATTCAGCTGATCCGCCGCGTTAACCCGGCCACATGCATTGACGCGTTACCGGCACGCCCGCAAGTTCACTGTCCTTGCTGTGGCGGTGTAATGAACATCATCCGCACGCGCCTGCGGCCCATAGCAGGTATGACCAATAACAGTAGCTGAATTGCCAGGAGATCATTGCTCATGTAAGCGACCATGCCCACATCACCTGAAACCGTGCCCGACACGGCGGCCCACACTCGGCCCAAAAATCAGGGAAAACGGCGTAAATGTCCGGTAAAAACCGGGTTCAGGTACAAAAAAATGGCAGTGCAACACTACCATTAAAACGATCTGCCAGATAGATCAACGCAGCAACCTCAAAACCACTCAGCCACCGAGAGCTATTTCCATCACCCACAGACCGGGATTGTCCAACAATCGGTTATCTCGTGGTTCGTTCCTCACACGAGATAACCTTATTCGTTGGGCGCTATTATTGAATACACTCAAGGACAGCTTCATTACTTAACCCGTTTTTTAATTTCTTCAGTTCATTTAGCCAGTTGTCGAATAAGCCTGGTTCCGTTCGCAAGTACAAGGTTGCATTGCTGGCTACTTTTGTATGAGTAAAGTCATCCCATTCGGACTCTGCCTTTGCTGTAATAGACAACTTGCCATTTCCAGAGCGGTGAAACTCAAAACGCGAGTGAAGCGCGCCACTTGCGTATTCCGGGCCGAACTCACCAAATCTCAAGTCATAGAGCCCACCATAAACTTGATCTTTAAATACACTCAGATCGTCTACGGTTTCGGACATTGTTTGATTGCCAACATAGACATCACATTGGAAAAGTGATTTGCCATCACAAATAGATATGGTTAGTTCAACCATATCTTCATCTTCCCAAATTTTCTTAACCGTAATTGATGGTTTCATGTATCTTTTGACGCCCAACGCACTAGCTCAGCGGCCCGAAACGGAGTGGCTAGGAGCCACGCAGTTGAGGGTCGGCTGCAGCGTTGGGTTAGCCTTAGTAATATAAATTTCAACAGCCCTTGCAACAATTTGTTCTTCTGTCCAATTTCGAGAAATCCAAATCGTAAGCGCCGCTCCAGAAAAATGCCACCATGAGTTACCTTTGTATTTTAGGTTGTGAAGATTGTAATGCTTGGCTATGTGCCATGCAAAAGCTGAGCTACTATCAATTTCTCCTCTGAAAAACATTAAAATATACCCATGAGGCGTTAATTTTTTAAATTCAGGCGGCTCATTAATTCGGAACTCTTTCCATAAAGCTTGAACATTTTCTATAGTAGGAACATTTTCAGCATAACTAGGCCTTCCATTTATACCACCAAGTCCTCCGAAATACAGCGCCCAAGGAACAAGCCACATAAACAACAGCACACAACCTAAAGCTAATAATATCCGTTTAAGTAATTTCACTTTTTTCTATGGCTAACGACCTAATAACCAGCTTGCAGAACGGTTTTTGTTTTGTGCTAGGCTCTTTTTAGCATAAAACAAAAACCGTGGCAGCAAGTCTGCGTTTATTAAATGGTTAGGCTGTACTTTATTATTCATAATTTTTTATTTCTTCATCGGAAAGCTTGCTAAGAAGCTCCATGACATAGATTAGTTCCGAATCTGTATAACCAGCAAGCCCCAATATTGATGGAGTAGAAACACCGAGAAAGTCAATTAACTCACCCGGGGTGAATTCCAATTTCATCCCAAACGCCATATATTTTGTGAGTACGATAAGTAGAGCGCTTTCATTTCTATCACACTCTTTAAACTGGTGAGCACCCCAGTTTATTAGCTTTTCTAGTTTAGCTTCATATTTCACGTTAATATGTTTTCTTTTATGCCTAACGTTGTAATAACCAGATTGCAGAGCGGTTTTTAATTTGTGCTAGGCTCTTTTGAGCACAAATTAAAAACCGTGGCAGCAAGTCTGCGTTTATTACTTGGTTATGTGCTTTTCATCTACTATAATTCGTTAAGCTTTATGCCCTTAGTTTTTAGAAAACTTTCTACAGCAAAGAGGTAGGCATCCACTAGATTGTAATAATTATCCAGCTCTCCATTTGACGGGTATTTCTCTATATGTCCCCGGCTACGTTGGATGAAGATCGGGATTGCATCAAAATTCTCACTCAGGTAACAGCCTATTATATTGTTGACGTAGCATACCAACGCGTATTGGTGAACATTTCTTCTAAACGCCATATGAGGTAAATTATTCTCATCATTCATCTTCTTGTGAAATAACTCTATCTCTTGTGACTCATATTTAGTCATAGTACTTTTCGCTTTTGCACATAACTACTATTATGTGCATATTTCCCCGGCCGTTTGCTTATATAACTCGCTTACCTCACCACCAAAGCTAAAAAACTCTATAACTTCATGGTGGAATATACAAAGACCATACTTAAAATCTGGACTAAAAAACAATGTATCGTCTAGAAAATATACTGGTACCTCCGAATTTTCTAGAAACCGAGGTAGGCCTTTTAATTCAATTTCATAGCACCTGGCCCTTGGTTCTTCTTCGAAGCACTCGTAATACACATTGATTGAGTTGTAACCGAGTTTTTCTAGCACGCTAGAGAAAGCGACCACAAATTTATTATTATGGTACTCCTCGTAGTCTTCTGGTGATTTGTTATCTATTTTGAGGCTATCCATATACTCTTTATATCCTGGTGTTACTAAAGTAGATGGATATTTCTCAGAAACCATACTCAAGTCATTTTCTATGCAATAGCTAACAATAGAATCACGACCTAGATCCGTGCCTTTATATTCGGGTAGTCCGGTATCTCTAACTTTGGTACAAAATTCTGACACGGCCGATGTATTGTTTAAATAATTAGAACTCATATTTCTCTACAGCACATAACGCCTGAATTCACGGGCAGACAAGCAATGTAGTGAGGGACGAGCTACTTTGTTTGGCTGTCCCGTGCAATGATTAGTTATGATTTTCATGGTCCCTTCCATTCTAGTTTAGATTTCATACAATCAGGCACCAATTGAAATAACTCTTTTACCAAACGGATAATAGCTGCATATTCAGGATTTTTTCCAGCATACTGACAAAAATATCTGGCCTGGGAATTTAAAAACCAAATATCGTGATCAACAAATTCAGGTTTAAATATCGATACATGAATATTGTGTATAAACTCGATTAACTCACCTGCAGATTTTTTTGCTTTTATATTTAAGGCTGACAGCGTTAACAAATTTCTAGCTTGAGATAGAGTTAACTCATACAGCTCTTGATAAATTATCTGTTTTCTAGTCATAACGCAGAGGTAAGCAGCCCGAAATGAAGTAGCTAGGAGCCACACAATTGAGGGTCAGCTTGACCGTTTCGTTGGACGAATCCGCTACGCGGAGAAATGACACTCTGCATAACGGATTCGTTCGTTAATCTTAAAATGTAACCTCACCCTGTCGCCGAAGCGACAGATTCCTTCCAAGAACATGAGGTTACTTTGCTATGACACCATCTTTTCCCAATCCTTTCAAGCAAAATTATCAGCGGCATCTTCAGCATCTGCAGCTCAAAGGGCTGCAACCCAAGACCATTGATGCTTACAGCCGGGCCGTGCGGCGCATCGGCCAGGCATTTGATTATCAGATTGATCCGTTGTCCGAAGCTCAATTGCTGGACTATTTTACCGGGCTACTGCAGACGCATTCCTGGAGTGCGGTTAAGTTGGATTTGTATGGGCTGAAGTTTTACTACCACCATGTACTCAAGCAACCCTGGCCGCATCTGGATTTGATCAAGCCACCCAAGGCACAACGCTTACCAGACATATTGACGCGGGAAGAGGTTCAGCTCTTGCTCGATCGCACACAGAAACTCAGCTATAAGGTGTTCTTCTTTATCCTGTATAGCCTAGGGCTGCGGTTATCGGAAGGCTTGGCGTTAACTCCAGATGATATCGATGGCAAACGCATGCGAGTGCATGTGCGCGATAGCAAGGGCAATAAGGATAGGTATGTCCCGTTACCAAAGGCGACCTATCGTATATTGCGGAGTTTCTGGGCAGTACATCGCCACCCGGGATTGATCTTTCCCAACCGTAAGGCAGGGTTGGCGGGCGCATTTCGCGCGAACTCACCGCTGGATCGTGGGGGTGTACAGACCACCTTTAAAAAGGTGGCGACCGAGTGCGGTTTAAAAAAAAGATTAGTCCGCACAGTCTACGCCATAGCTATGCTACCCATTTGCTCGAAGCCGGGGTAGACCTACTCGAAATTCAGCAGATTCTGGGACATACCAGCATACTCACCACCACGCGTTATACCCATCTTTCTACTCGCACCCAACATAAAGCCGATCGGGCCATCAACACGCTGATGAATGACTTCACCGTCACCTGGGGGAAGATCAAATGATTCGGCTGTCTTCCATCGTTAAACAGTTTGCGAGCACGGCCCTGCAGCGTTATGCGTTATTGCCCTCACAACTCAAGGCCTTGAGTGCCTGGCAACGTTGCCGCACGGTCCAGGCACCCATGATGCAGTTGCGCTGTCACGACTGTGAACAGCCGCAGTATCTTCCCCATTCCTGCGGCCATCGCCACTGTCCCCATTGCCAGCACCATCAAAGTCAGCAATGGTTGCAGCGGCAACTGCAAAAGCAGTTACCGGAACGCTACTTTATGCTCACTTTCACCTTGCCTGCTGAACTGCGCACACTGGCCTGGCAGCATCAACGCAGCGTATACGATGCCTTGATGCAATGCAGTTGGGCTACCTTAAAACAATTCGCGCACAACGACAAACAACTGCAAGGCCTGCCCGGTGCCATCAGTGTGCTGCATACTCATAATCGCCAGCTAGATTATCATCCGCATGTGCATGTGGTGATGCCCGCGGCGGCCATAGACTCAAATAATCAACTCCGTCGCAAACACGGCCATAAAGATTGGCTATTCAGCCATAAAGCATTGGCCAAGGTGTTCCGGGCCAAACTACTTGAGGCACTCACTCAGGCTGGATTGGATTTACCCGCCTATCCCAAACAGTGGGTGGTGCATTGCAAAGCGGTGGGTGCTGGGGATAAGGCGTTAACCTATTTGGGCCGCTACTTGTATCGCGGCGTGATCAGCGAGAAAGACATACTGCGCTGCGAGAATGGTCAAGTGACTTTCCGCTATCGGGACAGCAAAACCCAACGCATAAAAACACGTACCGTCAGTGGCGAGCATTTCCTGTGGCTGCTATTGCAACACGTACTGCCCAAAGGCCTACGCCGGGCACGAAACTTTGGCTTATTGCATCCCAACAGCCGGCACAAGATTAGGCTGATTCAGCTGATCCGCCGCGTTAACCCGGCCACATGCATTGACGCGTTACCGGCACGCCCGCAAGTTCACTGTCCTTGCTGTGGCGGTGTGATGAACATCATCCGCACGCGCCTGCGGCCCATGGCAGGTATGACCAATAACAGTAGCTGAATTGCCAGGAGACCATTGCCCATGTAAGCGACCATGCCCACATCACCTGAAACCGTGCCCGACACGGCGGCCCACACTCGGCCCAAAAATCAGGGAAAACGGCGTAAATGTCCGGTAAAAACCGGGTTCAGGTACAAAAAAATGGCAGTGCAACACTACCGAGCCACTTGCAAAACAAAGTATCGAAGTTGATTTTTACCTGAATAGGTAAAAAAAAGAAGATGCAGGCCGCCATTTATGGCACGATTGATTCACCACAAAAAAATCGAAAGGCCTGCCTGATGAACAATACGCAAAAAAACCAATTCCTGCAACGCTGGACATGTGTTCAGGAAGAATTAATTCCAACCTTGGGTTTGGAAATGACGCTGACGCCCAAGCTGGAAAAGCTCATCCACATACTGGAATGGATTCAATTAGAAGAATTCATCTGTGCCTCCTGGTGTGGAATGGGGCGTCCACCGCATGAGCGCTTTTGTTTAGCGAATGCGTTTATTGCCAAGGTGATTCTGAATATTCCAACTAACAGTTGCCTGCTGGATCGACTGAGTAATGACCGTGCATTGCAACGTTTATGCGGCTTTCCCCCTTACAAAAAACTTCCGTCAGAATCGACTTTTTCGCGCGCCTTTGCCGAATTTGCACAAAGTAATTTAGCAGAGCGGGTACACGACGCATTGATCAAAACCCACCTAGGCAACCAGCTGATTGGCCATATCAGTCGAGATGGCACAGCTATCGCCGCACGTGAGCGGCCAGTCGCAAAGCCTAAGGAAGACAAAGACAAGCCTAAAGTAAAAACGCGCGGTCGTCCTCGAAAAGGGGAAAATCGCCCGCCCAAAAAATCGGCATTAGAGCATCAGCAGGAACTGAGTTTAGAGCAAATGTTGGCTCAGCTACCGACAGATTGTCATCGCGGCAGCAAATGCAATGCTCAAGGCTACAAAAACAGTTGGAATGGCTATAAGTTACACATTGATACGGCAGACTGCGGTGTGCCGGTTGCAGCCGTTTTATCATCCGCATCTATGCACGACAGCTTGGCAGCAATGCCGCTATCGTTAATCAGTCAGCAGCGGGTAACGAATTTGTATGATCTGATGGATGCGGCCTATTGTAGTGAGATATTACGCGAACAGAGCCGCTCTTTAGGGCATATTCCATTGATTGATCATAATCCTCGACGTGGTGAGAAAAAAGAATTTTCCCCACACGAGGCAAAGCGCTACCAGGAGCGCAGTGTTGCAGAGCGTATGAATGCCCGGCTAAAAGATGAATTTGGTGGCCGAAATATTTGGGTTCGAGGCGCTCAAAAGGTAAAAAGCCATTTAATGTTTGGTTTACTAGCACTCAGTGCTGACCAACTGATGCGATTGCGCTATTAGCACTCAACAATCCAGGAAAAACTGAAAAATGCCATATGGCAGGATACGTCACGTCCAAATGATATGGTTTTAAGCATTTTGATAGCAATCAAAAGCCAATAAGCGGTGTAAGAGTAAAAAACGGGGACTAATCAAGCCGGAATTGAAAAACTTCAAGCTTCGGCTATTAGTTTTGCAAGTGGCCCTACCATTAAAACGATCTGCCAGATAGATCAACGCAGCAACCTCAAAACCACTCAGCCACCGAGAGCTATTTCCATCACCCACAGACCGGGATTGTCCAACAATCGGTTATCTCGTGGTTCGTTCCTCACACGAGATAACCTTATTCGTTGGGCCATAACCACCAAGCTTTATAAATTAAATATGTAGTAATTAATGGGCTACTAATCAACACTAGCTTAACACCTTCATGCAAAGCCCCTAGTTCAGAAATATAAATAAAAACTGTGATAATTACAGAACCTAAAATTGAATATTTACACGGAAAACTCAATATTTCTCCAAAAGTCGGTTGTGTATTATGAACTAACTCTGACTTGCTTATAAATAGGAGACAGATATAAAGTAAATATGGAGCCAATACGCTAAACAATAATAAAAACTTCCCTACAACAGCCATTCCTCCTGCACATCCTGGACCACAATTAATACCTGAGTTTACGGGATAATTGGTATATACAAGCCATAAACAGATTAGGCTAATGAATGGTGCAATAAGCGACACTATAAAGATAGGGTAAATTTTTTTCATTTTCTCAAGCCCAACGCTAAGCTAACCGAGCCAGACAATAGCGGCACGAAGTGACGCTGTTGGATGGTCTGGTTGAGCGTTGAGTTGGACTACCCATTAAGCTCAATATCTGATGGAAATTGACTATATTCATCCCATTTTTCCTGCATTAAATCTTCAGTTTGATCATTTCGACTATTACATGCCCTGTTCAGATGAGCATAAATGTGCCCCATTAAAATACGGAACTCTTGTTCGTCAATTTCATCTTGTGACATTTTTTTAATCAAAGCTTCAAGGTGCTCTTTAGCATCATCAAGCTCATAAATTAACATTGCCCAAGTAACAGGATGATCTTTTTCGTTAATCATTACATAGCCCAACGCTATATAGGCGGCGTCAAAATTTAGACGGCTTGCGCCTAAATCCTGACAGGTTACCAGCCTGATTGTTTCACTCTAATATTTTCAATTGCTTAGGGTCGGATTATGAGTCAAGGGGGCTTTTAGGGCAACCTATAAAAAGGCGGATGAGATATGGAAAACAGACCTCCCAAACTGTTGGAGCAAATGCGGGCTGAGATTCGTGTGCGTCACTATAGTATTCGAACTGAAGAGGCTTATCTAGACTGGGCCAGGTGATATATTTTATTTCATCATAAACGTCATCCCAATGGGCATTAGTCTGTGCAGCCCCCAGAAAATGAAAGCCACTGTTATGTGTGTAGCGTAGTTGCCATGTGTTCTCCAGCTTGATGTTTCCAGTACAGAATCATCCACAATCCGCAATATAACGTCACCCCCGTCGATTGATTTGGATTGTAATAAGTCATCGCTAACGCAATAATCCCAACTTAACTTCGACACTTGGTGCGAGACAGGTTACGCATCCAGCATCCCGTATCCACATCAAGCAGTTTGCCTAGCCTATACCGCTAAGATCCCCTTGTCGTCGGACCAGTTCGAACAGACAGACTGCGCCGGCAGCGGCGACGTTAAGTGACTCGACTGCACCGGGCATAGGAATTTTAATGCGCTGGCTGGCGTGTTGTTGCAAGGCCTGGCTTAGTCCGGCACCTTCATTGCCCAGCATCAGGCCAACTCGAGGTTCAAGCGGCAGTTGATATAACGATTCGGCGGCTTCCAGGCTGGTCGCCAGCAGCTGGCCGTCAAACTCGGTGCTTAACTGCAACAAATTTTGGCGCTCAAACACCGGCAGCACAAAGTGCCCGCCCATGGCAGCACGCAACACCTTGGGGGACCAGGCGTCCACACAGTCGGTAGAGCAGAAAACGGCATCGCAGCCTGCGGCGGCGGCGGTACGAATCAATGAGCCCAAATTACCGGGATCTTGAATCGCTTCCAGTAATAACACCAAGCGGTAGTTTGCCAGCTGCAGTAACGGTTGCGGACGAGAGGTAAATGCCAGCACACCGCTGGGGGTGGCCACAGGCGATAACGCGGTAAAAAGTGTCGCCTCTAATATCGTCGGTGCATTATCGATGCGCGCCAGCAATGCCTGCACTTCAGAATTCTGCAACGCCTCTTCGGTCACCACCACCTGCGACAGTGACTGATTTGCGTTTAATGCGGCATCCAACAAATGAATACCATCTAATAACATCAGTCCTTGTTTATAACGCTGTCTGGCCGAGGCGGCCAGTTTCAGCCATTGTTTGTATTGTGCGTTATCTTTAGATTGAATATGTTTCACTAGGCTTTTTGCTCCAACATACTGCCCAGCTCATGCAGCGATGGCAGCTCTTTAATACTGCGCAGATTTAAGTCGTCCAACAACTGTTTGGTACTGGCAAATAATTCCGGTTTACCGGGGGTATCTCTATGCCCCACCACCACCACCCAGCCGCGCGATTCTAGAGTCTTAATAATTTGTGAAGAAACGCCTACCCCCCGGATGTCCTCAATATCCCCCCGGGTTACCGGCTGGTGATAGACAATAATGGCCAGTGTTTCCATCACCGCTCGCGAATAACGTGGCGGTTTCTGTGGGTTCAGCCTATCCAGATAGGGTTGCATTTCACGTCGGGTCTGAAAGCGCCAGCCGCTGGCCACGTTGACCAGTTCAATCCCCCGCCCCTGCCAGTCTTGTTGCAACTCGGCCAGATGCTTTTCCATCTGTTCGCTAGACAGCGTTTTATTGTTCAGTTTTTTCAGTTCGCTCATGCTCAATGGCTCACCACTGCTGAACAACGCGGCTTCTAGAATATGTTTGAAGGGAATATTTTTCGCCATTATTCCTCACATAGCGTGCTATTAGCGGCCCCATGGCGGCGAACGTAAATCTGCCCAAAACTTTCTCGCTGTTGAATTTCCAGTAGGTATTCCTTGGCCAGCTCTAAAATCGCGATAAAGGTCACCACCAGCTTGGGTATCCCGTCGTCCAGTTCAAATAGCTGCTCAAACGCCACATAATCATCGCCGTTCAGACATTGCAGAATATGAATCATCTGCTCACGCACCGATAGCTGTTCTCGTTTCACCACATGATGTTTTTTTAACTTGGCACGCCCCAGAATACTTAACCAGGCCTGACGCAAATCGGCCACAGTCACTTCCGGCAGCAACGGTTCTATACTACGCTCCAGCAGTGCCTGTGCCGGCTCAAAATCACGACCACTCAGCGGCAACTGGCTTAACTCCAGTGCGGCCAGTTTAATCTGTTCATACTCCAGTAAGCGACGCATTAACTCGGCTCGAGGGTCTTCCACCTCGTCATCTTCGTCACTTTTGGGGGTTGGTGGCAACAACATACGTGATTTAATTTCTATCAACATCGCCGCCATTAACAGGTATTCTGCTGCCAGCTCCATTCGGTTGTGGCACATTAATTCAATATAGCCCAGGTATTGTTCGGTCAACGCCACCATAGGAATATCCAACACATCCAGATTGTGTTTGCGAATCAGGTACAGCAATAAGTCCAGCGGCCCCTGAAAGTTCTCCAGCACCAGCTCCAGCGCATCGGGCGGGATATATAAATCCTGCGGCACTTCCAGCAACGGCTGGCCGTGAATATGGGCTATCGGCGCGGCAGACTCGACCGGGTCAACGGCATTCATTATCAATCAAACCACCGTTTAATGATCGTTGTCATAATATTCGGGCGCCAGATTCTCAAAGCGGGTATACATCCCCTGGAAAGCGACATTGACGGTGCCAATCGGACCGTTACGCTGTTTGCCGATAATCACTTCGCCCTTGCCCTTGTCCGGGGTGTCCGGGTTATATACCTCATCGCGATAAATAAACAGAATCACGTCAGCATCCTGCTCAATCGCCCCGGATTCACGTAAATCCGACATCACCGGGCGTTTATTTGGACGCTGCTCCAGACTACGGTTAAGCTGCGATAAGGCAATTACCGGCGTATGCAGCTCTTTGGCCAACCCTTTTAAGGAACGGGAAATTTCCGACACCTCTGCCGCCCGGTTCTCCCCACTTTTACTGGCCGAACCGCTCATCAACTGCAGGTAATCGATAACGATCAGCCCCAGACCATTATTCTGCCGGTGTAAACGTCTGGCGCGGGCTCGCAGCTCCAATGCGGTTAAGGCCGGTGTTTCATCAATAAAAATCGGGGCATCATTCAGTCGCCCTAACGCATGAGTAAGCCGCCCCCAGTCATCATCGCCCAACTTACCTACCCGTAGATCATGCTGGTTCAAACGCCCCACCGAGCCTAACATACGCATGGCCAGCTGGGCCGCGCCCATCTCCATACTGAATACCGCTACCGGAAGATTGGCTTCCAAGGCAATATTCTCGGCAATATTCATTGAGAAGGTGGTTTTACCCATACTCGGGCGCCCCGCCACAATAATCAGGTCACCTGGTTGCAGACCCGAGGTCATTTTATCCAGATCCATAAAGCCGGTGGCATGGCCAGTCACCTCATTGTGGCTATCGCGCCCATATAAGGTTTCAATACGCTCCACCACCTCGGTCAACAGCGGCGGCATCGCAATAAAGCCTTTTTTACCGCGCGAACCGGCCTCGGCAATCTCAAATACCTTGCTTTCTGCCATATCCAGCAACTGAGCGGCATCGCGTCCGGCCGGGTTATACGCACTGCTGGCAATCTCGGTACCGACTTCGGCCAGGCTGCGCATAATCGAACGTTCGCGCACAATCTCGCCATAACGTCGCACATTGGCTGCCGAAGGAACGTTCTCAACCAGATTCCCTAAATACGGCAAACCGCCGACTTTTTCCAAATCGCCCGCAATTTCCAGTGCCTCGGCCACGGTAATCACATCTACCGGCTTGGCCATCTCTGCCAGACTAACAATTTGATGAAAGATCAAGCGGTGCTCCAGGCGATAAAAGTCTTCCTGGGTAATCAAATCGGCAATTTTATCCACGGAAGCGGAATCCAGCAGTAAACCACCCAATACCGACTGCTCGGCCTCTACCGAATGGGGAGGCAATTTAATATGGGCAATATCCTGTTCTTCGTTTGAAAAAGTTTCCATGACAGCTAGCTTGAATAATAAGTGGGTTATTGTACCGTTTCACAGGCACAAAAAAAGGACTGTCTGGCAGTCCTTTTTTTATACCGGCCGCAGCCGGCAGCTATTGAATTACTCGCCCAATACGGAAACGGTAATATCAACAACAACATCAGTATGCAGTACCACTTTCGCGGTATAGTCACCAATCTGCTTCAGATGTGGCTCGCTCAGGCGAACCTGAGTTTTCTTCACATCAAAGCCTTGCTGTGCCAACGCATCAGCAACATCGGAAGCACTGACCGAACCGAACAGTTTGCCATCCACACCGGCTTTTTGTACCAGTTGCAGAGTCAGACCTTCCAGCGTCTCAGCCACAGACTGAGCATCAGCCAGTTTGCCTTGAGCAGCCGCTTCGATATCGGCACGACGCACTTCAAACTCAGCCATATTGGCAGGTGTTGCACGCTTGGCTTTACCTTGAGGGATCAGGAAGTTACGTGCGTAGCCATTTTTAACATTCACTACGTCACCCAGCTGGCCCAGATTCGTTACTTTTTCCATCAAAATAATTTGCATGATTTACTCCTTAATGCAAGTCAGTATATTGCAACAAAGCCAGGAAGCGCGCACGCTTAACGGCGGTGCTCAACTGACGCTGATAACGGGCTTTAGTACCAGTAATACGTGCTGGGATAATTTTACCGTTTTCAGTAATGAAATCTTTCAGTAGCGCTACATCTTTGTAATCTACCTGTTCGATTTTTTCTGCGGTAAAGCGGCAGAATTTACGACGCTTGAACAAATTATTGCGATAACGTCTTTTATCATCTTTTTTTGCAGGACGTGCCATGACTATTCCTCTTGTTTAATCTCGTTAATATGTAATACCAATTGACGGCTGCGAAAACCTTTTTGCGCCAGAAAACCCTTAAACCCCAAACAGCTTTGCTCGGGCAATACACTCAAACGCTGTGCTATCGGCCCAAAAGCCACCGCCGGAACCTGGCAACTGACTTTTCGTTCAACACCGGATTCCCGTTGAATGGACTCATGTGCGATCACCAATGACAGGCGCGGCACTCCGGCAGGGGTATATCTTAATGCTTCCCTGGAAAGCAGTTTTCCGCCAATAACAACCTGGTTATATGTCAATCAATACCACAGACTGATCAGGCTTCAGCAGAAGCTTCTTTGGTTTCTGCTTTTTTCTCGGCGCTGCTGTCTTCCGACTTACCATCGGTTGGCAAGGCGCGAGATTTTTCTTCCTTCATCATCACCGAAGGCTCGCTGATTGCGGCATCGGTTTTAACGGTCAGATGACGCAGAACCGCGTCGTTAAAGCGGAAGCCATGTTCCAGTTCGTCCAGAACTTCCTGAGTACATTCAATATTCATCAACACATAATGTGCTTTGTGAATTTTCTGGATTGGGTAAGCCATTTGGCGACGACCCCAGTCTTCCAGACGGTGGATCTTACCTTCGCTGCTGGTTACCAGTGTGCGATAACGCTCGACCATAGCAGGAACCTGCTCACTTTGATCGGGATGCACGATAAATACGATTTCGTAATGACGCATCATTTCTCCTTACGGGTTAAAACAGCCCCCCGGCATTCTTCCGGTGGAGCAAGGCAAGTCAGCTTATGCTGACTTGAGGGCGCGCATTCTAACGTAAAATACGCAAAAACAAAAGCACATCAGCAATTTAGCCCCATTCACTCCAATTTGCCGCATCACAAGGATGGCATTTCGCTAAAAATTGCTATATGATGTCGTCTGATTTACAGGTTTACGTTTGCAGAAACACTTAAAAACAATACATTGCTGCAAACAACGAATTGGCGGGTCTCCCCGCATTGTGTGTCGGTGAATTTGGTCAGGTCCGGAAGGAAGCAGCCACAGCCGAATTTCACAAGTGCCGGGGTTCAGGCTCGCCTCCTTTATTTCCGGACAGTCATTCAGAGAGACGTATGAGAAAGATCGGCTTGGTTGCGAGCGCGCTATTGCTGGCCAGCAATAGCGCTGCCGCTGTTGAGATTGATGGGATATCCTTTCAACTAGGCGATAGCAATGATGCAGAAATGATTCGCGTCAGCGCTTTTCAAAACTGGGACAAACAATGGTTTACCGCCGGCAACTGGCTGGTTACCGGCTTCTGGGAAATAAGCGCCAGCCATTGGCGTGGCAACAGCCACAAGGGAAACAACCAGCGAGTCTATGATTTAGGCCTGACCCCGGTGTTTCGCCTGCAACAAAAAAACCTCAGCTCGGTCGCTCCTTATCTGGAAGGCGCCATTGGTGTACACATTCTTAGCAAAACACGCATTAATACGGAACGTGAATTTGCCACCGCCTTTCAATTTGGTGACCATATCGGCGCTGGCATACGTTTTGGCAAACAGCATCAGTTTGATCTGGGCTATAGTTTTCAACACCTTTCAAACGGCAGCATCAAACAGCCGAATGACGGGATTGATTTTCATCAGCTTCGCTTCAGCTACCATTTCTAAGATAAGCCAATCATGGTGAGTTCCGTTAATACAACCGCTTTAGCCCGCAAATGGCGCCCACGCAACTTTGAGCAACTGGCCGGACAAGTGCATGTCGTCAAGGCGCTGGAAAACGCACTGACCCAAAACCGACTGCATCACGCCTATTTGTTTACCGGCACTCGCGGGGTCGGCAAAACCACCATCGCCCGCATTTTTGCCAAATCATTAAACTGTATCGCGGGGGTTTCGGCACAACCTTGCGGCCAATGTGATGCCTGCACCGAAATCGATGCCGGACGCTTTATCGATCTGATTGAACTGGATGCAGCCTCCAATACCCAGGTAGACAGCATGCGCGAGCTGCTGGACAGCGCACTGTATGCCCCCACCAGCGGACGCTACAAGGTGTATATCATTGATGAAGTACACATGCTGTCCAAATCGGCATTTAATGCCATGCTAAAAACACTGGAAGAGCCGCCAGAGCATGTCAAGTTTATATTGGCCACCACCGATCCACAAAAAATACCGGTAACCGTATTATCGCGCTGCCTGCAGTTTAATTTAAAACAATTGCCGCCGGCGTTGATTTGCGAACATCTGGAACATATTCTGGGACTGGAGCAGATCAACTACGAACGCCCCGCGCTGCAACTGGTGGCTCAGGCTGCTCACGGCAGCATGCGTGATGCACTCAGTCTGATGGACCAGGCTATCGCTTTTTCCGATCAGACCGTTGCCGAAGACATGATCAGAAACATGCTGGGCAGCGTCGATAAAAACTACCTGTTTCGCATCCTTGAAGCCCTGCTGCAACAATCCGGTGAACAACTGCTAAACCTGGCCGACCAGATGTCGACCATGAGCATTTCATTTGACAACGCCTTGCAGGAGCTGGCCAGCCTGATTCACAAAATCACCCTGGCACAAACCAGCAGCAAAGCCATCAGCGATGATGAACTGGATAAAACACAAATTATCCAGCTGGCCGAACAACTACCGGCAGAAGATTTACAACTGTATTACCAGATTGCCATTCATGGGCGCAATGAACTGGAACTGGCACCGGATGAATATGCCGGCTTTACCATGACACTGCTACGCATGCTGGCATTCGCTCCGGTAGCCCATCAAGCGACCTCCAGCGCCCGACCCACGCCAGCCCGACCCACGCCAGCCCGACCTACACCCGGCCCGACCAGCACAGCAACAAGCGCCAACCCGGCCAGGCCGCAACCCGCCGACAAACAAGCGCCGAATAGCGCACCGCGAGCAAACCACCTCGCAGAGCAGACAACACAACCGGGGGCAACGGCCGCTGCTTCCGTTGCGCCACCCTCAGCCAATGCCGGCGATGCCGACTGGATGAGTATTGTGGCTCAACTGGGACTGCAAGGCATGGCCTTACAGCTGGCCAAAAACTGCTCTATACAAAGCCAACAAGGCAATCAACTGGCTTTGCAGCTTGCCCCTCAGCAAAAACATCTGCAAACCCGTATGGCCCAGGAAAAACTGGAAACCGCCGTTAAGCATTATTTCGGTGCCGACACGCTATTAAAAATTGAGCTACATGACTCGCAACAGGCAACGCCTGCTATTATCGAGCAACAGAACAAGCAGCAACAACAACAGAATGCCGAACAAAGCATTCAACAAGACCCGTTTGTACAACAGGCGCAGCAGCAGCTTGGCGCAAGCATTATTCCCGGCTCAATCAAACCGGTCTGAGCCGTTAACAACGACAGGAGATTGATATGAAAGGTGGTTTGGGTAATTTAATGAAGCAGGCTCAGGCAATGCAACAAAACATGCAAAAAGCTCAGGAAGAGCTGGCTCATGTTGAAGTGGAAGGTGTTGCCGCCTCTGGAGCCGTCAAGGTTACCGTAACCTGCTCTCACGAGGTTAAACGCGTAGAACTGGATGACAGCCTGATGGATGACAAAGAAATGCTGGAAGACCTGATTGTGGTTGCACTGAATGATGCCCACCAGAAGGCCGAGGCAACTTCTCAGGAACGCATGAGCGGTTTCACCAATGGTATGGGCATGCCTCCCGGCATGAAATTCCCCTTCTAAATGCAACCCTCGCACCTGGAAGAACTGATCAATGCGTTACGCTGCTTACCCGGCGTAGGCCCAAAATCGGCTCAACGTATGGCATATCATCTGCTGCAACGTGACCGGGAAGGCGCATTGCGCCTGAGTCGCGCACTTGATCAGGCTGCCAGTCAAATTCAACATTGCAGTTTATGCAATAATTTTTCCGAGCAGCCGGTCTGCGAATTATGCACCTCGGAGCAACGCGATCATTCCCAGTTATGCGTGGTTGAAATGCCCGCCGATCTGCTGATGATGGAACAAACCCGCTGCTATAACGGCATGTATTTTGTGCTGATGGGCAGACTCTCGCCACTGGATGGTATAGGGTCTAAAGAGATTCATTTTAACAAACTGCTACAGCGTGCCATTGCAATGCAGGCGGAGATCATTCTGGCCACCAACTTCACGGTAGAAGGAGATGCCACCGCCCACTACATCACCACCCTGTTGCGCGCCGAAGGCATCAAGGTAAGCCGTATTGCGCGCGGCATTCCGGTCGGTGGTGAACTGGAACAGATAGATGGCGGCACATTGGCGCAGGCAATGCGAGAAAGACGGGAAATAACCTCATGACCGAAGCAAGCGAAAAACTACAAAAATTTCTGGCCGCGGCCGGCTTTGGCTCTCGTCGCCAAATGGAAACCTGGATTGCCGAGGGCCGCGTCAGCGTCAACGGTGAAGTCGCCACCTTAGGCATGCGCGTCAGCGAAAACGATCTGGTCAAAACCGGTAAACGTTCGCTAAGAGTCGGCCAACAGAAAACCTCTACCCGCATTCTGATCTATCACAAGCCGGAAGGCGAAATTGTCAGCAGCAAAGATCCTAAAAAACGCAAAACGGTGTTTGATAGTCTGCCCAAGGTCAAAGGACAAAAATGGATTGCTATCGGTCGCCTGGATTACAACACCAGCGGCCTGCTGATTTTTACCACCTCCGGTGAGCTGGCCAACCATATTATGCACCCACGCTTTAATGTTGAACGGGAATACGCCGTGCGCACCCAGGGAAAACTCAGCGAGGAACAAATCACTCAGGTGGTAAAACAAGGCATAGAACTGGAAGATGGCCCGGTTAAATTCGAGCAACTGGAAGACCAGGGCGGCGAAGGCTTTAATCATTGGTACCATGTGGTATTAAAAGAAGGTCGCAACCGCGTGGTCAGACGCAGCTTTGAATTGCTGGGCACCCCGGTCAGCCGCCTGATCCGGGTCCGTTTCGGTATTATTGGTATGCCGCCACAATTAAAACGCGGCATGACCTATGAGCTCAACCCGGAAGAAGTCGAACGTATTGTCAATTGGGCAATACCGGCGACCAGCGAAAATACACCAATAAGCCATCAAAAACCACCACCGGTGAAAAAGGCGGCACCCATCCGTAACAAACCAAGACAAGATAAGCCCAAGCGTCGTATACTTAAGCCACCTCGTTAACGAGTAGATAATGTGTACATTTATTCAGTCCGTTAATTTCCCAAAAATGTAACCATGATTAAAAAGATAGGACGCTATGATGTACTGAGTGAGCTGGGGCAAGGTGCCATGGGCATGGTATACAAGGCTCAGGACCCGCTTATTGAACGCATTGTGGCCATTAAAACCATCAACCTTGAGGTTGCAGAGGACGAACAGGAAGAATATGAGAAACGCTTCTATCAGGAGGCCAAGGCCGCCGGTCGCCTGAACCACCCCAACATCGTCACCATTTATGATGTCGGGAAAAGTGGCGATATGGCCTATATGGCGATGGAATTCCTGGAAGGCGAAGAATTACGCAGCATTATCAACCGTACCCGGCTGACCACCACCCAGGTGCTGGACATTGTCATTCAGGTTGCTCAGGGGCTGGCTTATGCGCATGAGTACAGTATTGTACACCGTGATATCAAGCCATCTAATATTATGCTGATTCGGGGTGGACATGTAAAAATCACCGATTTTGGCATTGCCCGCATGGCCTCCTCTTCGATCAGAACCCAGGTCGGTATGGTGCTGGGCTCACCTAAATATATGTCACCGGAACAGGTTTTGGGTAAAACACTGGATCACCGCTCGGACATTTTTTCGCTGGGGGTTACCTTGTATGAAATGCTGACCGGGCACGCGCCCTTTCAGGGCGACTCGGTCAATGCGGTAATGTCTCAGACATTAAACAATCAACCCGCCAAACCCAGCACACTAAACCCACAACTACCCGATGTAATTGATGCCGTTGTCGCCAAAGCCATGGCCAAAAAGGTAGAATCCCGTTATCAGGCCGCAAAAAACTTTGCCAAAGACCTGCTGGCCTGCCGCCAGATTATTCAAAAACAGGGAGCATCAACCGGCGCACATCCCGCCGCCCAGCCTCAACCGAACAGCTCTCAAGGCAGCAACACCTTGGGGCCAGGTTCAACCAGCACCAAGGCCATGCAGGTAGAGCCGGATGAAGTTGAAAAAACCATGAAAATTGACCGGGAAGCCATTTCTCAAAAAAGCCCGGCACTGAAAAGTGCCATGCAGCAGGCCTCGGCGCCCCCTACCCCCAAACCCAAAGCAACCGCCAAGGCACATAAAGCACCACCACAAGCCGCATCGGTACAACAGGCACATGCAGCGCCTACCCCACTGGACCCACAGCAGCAAAATAAGAAAAAATACCTCATCGCAGGCGGTATCGGCCTGCTGCTGATCATTGCCCTACTGGTGCTGTTTATTTAATGCACAAGGTCCAGCTGATACGCCCATCCATACGTCAACTGCTGGTATTATCCGGCATGCATGGCTTAACGGCATGTATTGTACTGGCAACTCAGCTGCCCCTGCTGTTACAGCTGGCGATATTACTCGTCCTCAGCCTTAACCTGTCATATTACTATCAGCAGTATCGCGGCTTTCAGCCCGGCCTATTAAAACTGAATTACCCAAACATGCATTTGCAACAGGCATGCAGACATATTCATGCGGAAATTTACTGGCAAAGCTTTGTCAGCCCCTGGTTTATTGTACTGCTGTTTAAGCAACCCCAACGCCGACTGAAACGCAAACTGATTATCTGGCCCGATATGCTGCCACCACAGCAGTTTCGCCAACTCTGCGTTTATTTAAATACCCGTTAAGCCATACCGCTCCCCCGTTAACACAACGCAGAGGAATTACGGACGACAAGCAAGGATAGAAACCGTGAGCGCCATCATAGAAATCAATCATCTGACCAAGGTATATGACTGTGGCTTTCAGGCACTGAAAGGCATTAATCTAAAAATACAGCCGGGAGAAATCTTTGCCCTGCTAGGCCCGAATGGCGCCGGCAAAACTACCCTGATCAGCATTATCTGTGGCATCGTTAATCCCAGCGACGGTGAGGTCAAGGTAGATGGTCACGATATTGTCAGAGATTATCGTCAAGCACGCCGCAAAATTGGGCTGGTACCGCAAGAATTATCCACCACCTCATTTGAAAGCGTACTCAGTACCCTGGAGTTTAGTCGCGGCTTATTTGGTAAACCACCCGCACCAGAATATCTGCAACAGGTGCTCAAGGATTTATCGCTATGGGATAAACGCAACAGCAGAATTATGACCCTTTCCGGCGGCATGAAACGTCGGCTGCTGATTGCCAAAGCACTCAGCCATCAACCCGAAATCTTATTTCTTGACGAGCCTACCGCCGGGGTAGATGTTGAGCTGCGACGCGATATGTGGCGCCTAGTGCATAAACTGCGCGATCAGGGAGTAACCATTATTTTGACCACCCATTATATTGAAGAAGCCGAAGAAATGGCCGATAGAATCGGCGTGATCAATCAGGGAAAAATCATCATGGTTGATCATAAACAGGCACTCATGAATAAATTAGGTAAAAAGCAGCTGATCCTGCAACTGCAACAGCCGCTATCCACCATTCCAGAGCCTCTGATACAACAAGCACTTGAACTTGAGGATGATGGTCACAGCCTGGTCTACACCTATGATATCCAACAGCAGAAAAATGGTATTCCTGAATTATTACGCCAGCTGAATGAATTAAATATTGATGTCAGAGATCTACGCACTCAGGAAAGCTCGCTGGAAGATATCTTTGTTAACATGGTCTACAAATCATGAATTATCACGCAATACTGGCAATCTATCGCTATGAAATGGCCAGGGCCTGGCGCACCCGGATGGAAAGCTTTATCTCGCCGATTCTTTCTACCTCGCTGTATTTTATTGTCTTTGGTGCCGCGATTGGTTCGCGTATGGGGGAAATTGACGGCATCAGTTATGGCGGCTATATCGTTCCCGGCCTGCTGATGCTCAGCATCCTGAGTTTAAGCATATCCAATGCCTCCTTTGGTATCTTTTTCCCAAAGTTTTCAGGCACCATTTATGAGATATTATCCGCACCGGTATCTGCCATAGAAGTAGTTATCGGCTATGTAGGCGCCGCCGCCAGCAAAGCCTTACTGGTAGCCATCCTGATTCTGCTGACCGCCCGGCTATTTGTAGACTATCAAATAGCGCATCCTATCTGGATGGTGGGCTTCCTGTTATTGACCTGCATTACCTTCAGCCTGCTGGGGTTTATTATCGGCTTATGGGCCGATGATTTTCAAAAGCTGCAGATTATTCCACTAATGGTCATCACCCCGCTCACCTTTCTCGGCGGCGCTTTTTATTCCATCAATATGCTGCCAGAACCCTGGCAAACCTTGACCCTGTTTAACCCGGTAGTCTATTTGATCAGCGGCTTTCGCTGGAGCTTTTATGGCGTCGCCGATGTCAATGTAATCACCAGCCTGCTGGCTATCTGCGGCTTTATGCTAATTTGCCTGTTGATTATCAGCTGGATATTTAAAAGCGGGCACAAGTTGAAAAGCTAGCGCTCACCGCACCGCAAAACCCTTGCATGAAGGAATGCGCACTGCGATGAAATTGACACCTGCCGCACGTTAAAGCGCTTACCCCAGGATAAACGCAGCAGGGAACTTTCCCTTAAGCGATGGCACTTATTTAAGCACCATCCCCCATTTTATTCACCATGTGGAGATAACGTATGTATAAAAAAAACAGTGCACTACTCATTGGCCTGCTATTGAGCTTTGGAATCAGCATAAATCCAGCCATTGCCCAACACCAGCAACCCGGCGGCGTGGACACCCTGAAATCCAACAAAGAAGGTTGCGACGCCCATCACCAACCCAAAGCCACAGCTAAAGAAGAGTGTCACACCCAGCATAACAAAGCGCATAAGGAAGAGTGTGCCACACGCCATCACCCGGCCCATGCCCCCCAAGCCCAGAGCAAAGTCAAAGATTGTGACAGCCACCACAAAAACAAAGAAGAATGCCAGACCAGACACGCTAAAAAAGATTGTGACAGCCACAAAAACAAAGCCAATAAAGAGGAATGCAAAACACGGCATGACAGCCACCACAACAAGAATTGCGACACGCACAAGCGCGCACACAAGCCACAACAGATGCGCCATCCGTCACCCGCAAAAGCCATGCAGGGCATGCATTACCCCGCAGACATGATGCTCAGCTCGCCACGCATTGATCGCGCCGACTCCTTAACACTGAGCAGCGAGCAACAGCAACAATACCAGCAACTCACCGATTCACTACACCAACATAACCAACAGCGATTAAACCAGGTACAGCAGTTCTCTGCGGAGTTACGTCAGCTATATGCTCAAGCCGAGCGTGATCCCTGGGTGATTGGTCGCACCTACAGCAAAATCTTTGAGCTGCAGCGCGAAATGATAGAACGCATTATCGAAACAGAAAATGCGGTCAACGCGCTGCTGACACCACAACAGCGCGAGCTGCTAAACGGCACCCCGCCCCCTATGAAAACCATGCATTAAGGTCTAACCAGCCTCTCTTTGTCGCAATTCCAAGAATGATGATAGAGAGAGGCTGCATAAAGAATACCAGCCCATTTCAGCGGGCATTCGTTAAAACATCGGTGCACGGAGTGCACCCTACCAGAAATGGTACCTTGTGTTCTAATAGCATGAATACCTGTAATGTTTAGCACTAGCAAGCCAGATGAGATTCTGACGAGCTCCATTACACAAACTCAACAAACTGAAGTAGCTTTTATCGCAATGCCAGAGGGGCTATCTGGACTCGGCCATCCCACTAAACTGTTTGGCCAGGTAGGTAGCATATTGATCGGTCATCCCACTGACATAGTCCACCACCCGCATTAAGGCCAGATACAAGCGGCTGTTACGGCCATTATCGGCATCGGCAAATAAATGTTCAAAGGTATCAATACCAATTAACTGCACCGCCCGGATCTCACGAAACGATAATTTATCGGGGTGATGCACATATTGACAGGCGGCATCACACAACACATTCATAATAATCGCAATCGTGTTGTAGGCACCAATTTCCAGCTCCAGTTTACGTGGGTGGGCAAAAATGCGCTGCTTGGCCATATTCTTGGCCGCCTCCACCGAGTTACGCACCGTAGGCGCACATAAACTCAAAATATCATCGTGCTTACCGGCGAGAATATCGGCTTCATTATCGACAAATGCTACCCGGGCGGCATCCAGATAGGCTTCAATCACCTTACCTCGAATTAATGGCGGCCGTCGGGTTGCCGGTACCTGAGCCAGCTCTAAACGCAACTTATCCACATCCTCCCTGGCCAAGACCGGCTCCAGAATCTCAAAGATTTCATCCCAACGCAAAATCTCCATTTCCAGACCATCTTCCAGATCAATCAAGCCATAACAGAAGTCATCGGCCACTTCCATCAAATGCACCAGCGGATGACGGCAATACCAGTTTTCCCCATCCTTGGGCAACAGCCCCACCGCCTCGGCGATTTCTTCAAAGGCAGCCAGTTCAGACTGAAATACCCCGTATTTATTGCGCTTAGGCCGCCGTTTTTCCTCGGCAGCCAGCGATGTCCACGGATATTTAATAAAAGAGGCCAAGGTGGCATAGGTTAAACGCATCCCCCCATCATAAGGATGGTATTCAGTGGCCAGCAACACTCTCAGGCCCTGGGCATTACCCTCAAAATGCAATAAATCTGCTTTTTCCGACGCAGAAAGTGATGTTAAATAGCTCTCACCCTCATGAGAAAACCAGTAGCGAATGGCCTCTTCTCCGGTATGACCAAAGGGAGGATTACCAATATCATGTGCCAGACAGGCCGTCTGTACAATATCACCAATATCCGAAGGCAATACCGCCTCGGGCAAACGCTGTCGGCTTTGCAACTCCTGCCCCACACGAATGCCCAGACTGCGCCCGACACAGGCCACTTCCAAACTATGCGTCAATCGATTATGAATATGATCGTTGCTGGATAAGGGATGCACCTGGGTTTTACGCGCCAGCCGCCTGAACGCCCCACTGAACACCACCTTGTCATGGTCCGAATTAAATGGAGAACGCCCGATTTCATCCTTAGCCGGACGCCTGCCAATACGCGCCGGATTAAGCAACTTTGCCCAGTCCATCGTCATCCGTTTCTCCTGCCTGTTTAATGTAACTCGACTGTAACCCCATTTACCTCAAGCAGCAATAAAAACGCCACCTTGCGGTGGCGTTTTTTGGTTCAGTCCAGACCCGGCTTATTCCGTATCGTCGGTTTTCATGCGAACCGTTATTTCCATTTGACTCTTGGTATCCTGCAAGAAGGCCAACAGCATTTCCTCACCGACCAGTTTACGCAACTGCTCAGCATAACGCTCACGCTTATCTTTATCGGGCTTATCACCTTCTTCTAGCTTATCCACACGCACCAGCACAAAGCCACGGCCCATCACCTGCTGCCCCACATAATATGGCAACTCGGCTTGCTGATTAACGGTATACACCAGCTTACTTAAATCAGGATGCAGATCACCACGCTGAGCACGGGAAAGCACTATCTCCTCGCCCCAGTCCAACTCAACCGCCTCACCGGCCTTGAGTTTTTCCAGCCGCTGCTCGCCCGCGGCTACCGCCAGCTGCATTGCCTGCTCACGCTCAAGCATAGAGGCAATTCTATCCTTGACCCCTTCCAAGCCAGTCACCGATGCCGGCTTATGCTCAATCACTCTAGCCGCCACCAGAGTATCGGGCAACACCTCAAGCGCTGGCGTATTCATTTTATCCAGTTTAACTTCATCAGAAAAAACGGCCTCTAACAATTCCGCGGTCCACAAACCACTGGAAGGCCGTCCCTTGATCAGCCAATCGCTTTGCTGCACCTCAACCTCGGCCACATCGGCAGCCGCATCCAGGCTGTCACTTTGCTCATACACCAGATTGCTAAACTCCTCGGCACGCTCGGCAAAAATATCAATTGCCTGCTGATCCCTAAGCTGCGCTTCAACATCTGCTCTCACCTCTTCAAATGCCGATATCGTTGCCGCCTGGATATCGGTTACCTTAATAATATGGTAACCAAACTCCGACTTAACCAGATCGCTGATTTGATCTTTTTCCAGAGCAAAAGCCGCCTCTTCAAAGGGCTTGACCATCATCTTAGGACCAAACAGGCCTAAATCCCCACCATTGACCGCAGAGCCGATATCTTCGGAATGTTCTTTTGCCAGCTCGGCAAACTGCTCAGGATTGGCCTTAACCAGTGCCAATACCTTCTCTGCCTTCTCTTTTGCCTGCTGCTGCTCGGCATCGGGCGCAGCACTGTCAACCGTGATTAAGATATGAGAAGCCTGACGCTGCTCGGGTAAGCCATAATCCCCTTGATGGGATTGATAATATGCACGCGCATCCTGCTCGGTAACGTCCAACGATTCGGCCAGCTGCTTTTTAGAAAATTCAACATAAGCCACCTTAACCTGCTCAGGCACATTAAATTCGCTTTGATTTTCCTGGTAATACGCCGCAATCTGCGCATCGTCGATAGTCACCTGACCCAGGTACGCATTAAAGTCTATTGCTGACTCACGCACCACCCACTGACGTTCATTCAGCGCAATAACTTTATCCAGCACCGCATTGGAATAAAAACCATTTTGCAGATAGGCCCCTCTCAACTGTTCGGCTAACAGATCCTGGCGCAGTTTATATTCAAATCCCAGCGCAGACATATTACGGCTGGCTAACATAGATTCATACAGCGCCAGATCAAAGCGTCCGTCCTGCTGAAAAGCCTCAACATGCTGAACCACATTGGCAATCTGTTGGTCGGTAACGGTCAGGCCAACCTCTCTGGCATGCTCTTGCAATACGCGTTCGGCAATCAGACCATCCAGTACCGCCCGCTGCATTTCAGGGGTATCCAACATACTGACATCCACCTGTCCACCAAAGCGCTCCCGCAGATTATTTTTCTGCATACGCAAGGCTTCATCAAATTCATACTGCGTGATATTACTATCATTTACGGAGGCGGGATGCGCAACATTGCCGGCCTGTTGATAAGACTCTGCCCCCCAGAATGCGAATGACAGAATAATCCCCCCCAGCAGAATTTGGACAAAACGTTTTTTTTCACGGACGAAATCAAACATAACTACATCACCTAAAATTTTGAATCAGCGGACAACTATAGATAATAAACAGACAATAAAAAAGGCGAACTTGCGTTCGCCTTTTTCTTTTTGGCGGAGTGGACGGGACTCGAACCCGCGACCCCCGGCGTGACAGGCCGGTATTCTAACCAACTGAACTACCACTCCTAAAGCTTGGTGGGTGCTAACGGGGTCGAACCGCTGACATTCGCCTTGTAAGGGCGACGCTCTACCAACTGAGCTAAGCACCCATCTCGATGATTTTTGTTTCGTTTCGTTTCCGTCATCTCGAAAGTGGGTGCATTATATACCGTGAGAAAAAGCTGTCAACACTTTTTGAAAAAAAAATAACAAAAAGATGAAAAAAGTTTTCCAAGTGGTGTACTTCTTGCGTTCGCATGCGCCATAAAATTAATAAATCCCCAATAAAATCAACAATCAATGATTTTTTACAATAAGCAGATATCGTTATCCAGCTAACCATAGGCAAGCATTACCCGTTAGCCTTTCAATATTCCAACGGCCAAATATGCCTGCCAACCAAAGAAGTTGCATCCAATGCATATCCACCGGCAGTTGCATTTTTCTGCCTACCTCGCCTCTAACCGGCGCTAACACAAGCACAAGGAGATATGATGAAACCGACGGAGACGAGTTAGAAAACCTTTCGCTAAGCGTCATAACTGCCTTATATCAACAGAGCCTCCTAGAATTAGGAAGGTTTTCTAACTACCACTATTACTTTAAAACTGCGTTAGCCGTTAAGCTTCCTGCATAAATAGAGGGTGAAAACCCACCGCCAAACACCCAAGCTCCAGTAAAAAACAGCCCCTTAACCTTCTGTGACACAATTGGATGTCGAAACGCAATTTGCTTGGGGGTAGGCTTAAAACCATAGGCACTGCCATTGGGAGACAAGGTATAACGATTAACCGTTTTGGCCGTTCCTACCTCATAAAACTCAATAAACTCTCTTATGCCAGGATAATCCTCTTCCAGCCTATCGATAAAATCATTCGCCAATTGATCCTTCTTAGCTAAATATTCTGCTTCACTCAGCCCTTCCCAATGCTGGATGCTATCCATTGTCGTTATGTTGCCACAAGACTTTTCAGGACGTGACAAGCCCGAATCAATCTGAGAATAGTCAGTAAAACAAAACGGACGTTTTTGGGTATTTTCGTAGGCATAGCTTGGTAGCTGATCTATTGATGTCACTTCTCCATGGAAAAAGCTGGCATATGGTCGTTTTCCATAGACAGATTTTAGATTCTTAGAAAACCCTATATATATAGAACATAACGAATCGGCCACTATCCGGCGTTCCTGATAATCATACCCCAGCAGTTGTTTATACGTTAATCCAGGAGAAGCATTTGAAATTACCCTATCCGTTTCTACTTTATAGGATTTACCACGTCGCACATAGCTTACGCCTGTTACTCGTCCTTTAGATTCATGAATCCGAGTAACCATCGCTTGTTTTATAACTTCTCCACCATGCCGAGTAATACATGAGGCCAGATAATTAGATAACTGAATACTGCCACCTTTGATAAAGTGAGCACCTTCACTAATATAAGAATATTGAGCAAAAGCATGGTAGATGGCACTTAAGGTCTGTGGAGAATCATTATAGTAAAAGACATTACCGTTAAGAATGAGAATTAATTGTTCATTCTTTATATAGGTTTTAATTAAGTCTTCTGCTGTTCTAAACGCAAAACGAACAACATTAGGGGCAATGAGCGGATACAGCCATTTGAAATACCACTTTAAATCTTTTACTTTAAGCCATTCGTTCCTTATTTTTTCCAGCCTATTAAAATACCCCTCTATTCCAGATTTTTCTTCAGGAAACTGGGCAATCAATGCCATTTTAGTCGCCTCAACTCCATGAGGAAAAACAAAATCCGTATCCTTGTTTTTAAAGCGAAAAAATTCATGAATTGGTACTAGCTCGATATTGTCATACACCTCAAGTTGAGTGAAGACATTTTTAAGCAACGGTCCATAAGCACCATCCAGTTCATGCAAACCCACTTCACAACGAAAACCACCTTTGCGTTTAAAAGAGGTCGCACACCCACCAACCAGATAATGTTGCTCAAGTAGTAATACTTTTAGGCCCTGCTGACTTAACAAAGCGCCAGAGGTTAAACCGCCAAGTCCACCTCCTACAATAACGCAATCGTACTTCATCATTTTTTCCTGCTCATCGCTTGGTTAAACTTCTGTTCTAACACATCAAAAATAGGCGCTGGCATAGGGGCTGGCGTAATAGCATTACGATTACCCGCTTCTTTTGCTGCAGTATTACTATGCCATACCACAGTTTGATTGCCATAAGCCAATTTTCGGCGGTGCGCATGACCCACACTGTAATATTCAAAATACAAGCCTAGACTATCCTGAGACAAACGGTCTAAATACATGGAAATCTCTATGCTTTCAAAAGGCATCGCCTCTTGCAAGTGGTTCACCTTAGCATCCACACAGATAAATTCTCCCAATTTAACGTCAAACTGAAACAAGCTAGGCATTTGCAAATATAAAAACTGATCGCGCACCCGGGCTTGCCAACTATAATAATGAGAGTAATAAATATTACCGACCAGATTAGAATCTTCTAACGACGTTTGAAAATCCACTTGCTGTAATAACAAGTGCTTACGCGAGGACAAATCCGCTTCGTACTTAGGCAATGATTGCCATTTAGATTTATTGCTAAGTTTGGGCTCTATACCATACGCTAGCAGTCCAGTTATATGCTGTTTCAAATAATCAGGTATAGGTGCTTTCTTAACCAAGCCATGACCTAACACCTCAACCCAGGTAACACTGATATTACTCGTGGCAACCGGTTCAAATTCCTCCCCATTTAATTTACCCCAAGAAAAGTTAATCGAAATAAAAGATTCTTCGATATTCGATTCTTCAGACAACCGCAAACGTCCTGCGACTCTATCCAGGCTATCAAATAGTTTCAGAAAATGCATACTGGAAGTATTGGTTACCATACCCCATTTTCCTGAGGTCATATCTTCGATTAATTGCGCCGAAATTGGCTCCAACACCAACTCCCGCAGCTTACCCATCCACACCGGAATATTGGTAAAGAATACTTTACCACTCCCTCCACGGCTATCCATAAACGAGGTTTGAAATATGTATTGCAAATACGAGACATCACCTTGCGTATTATGCACAATGGGTAAAGATCTTTCCTGAACGACATTTGCAACGGTTATTGCCAACATACGCGAACCACCTAACGTCAACATAATCGGTAATGTTAATATGTTCAAACTCGCAGATTCTGTAGTCACCATAAACAAAACAGCCTCATGGTATTGGGCACAAATTTCTACCTGAGCATCACGCACACCTAGTGACTTATAGATAGCCTCCCATAAACACCAAAGCCTTGTTCCTTCTTGATTAACATCATCAAATTCATCCCTTAGTTGTGTAAATAGCCTTGTTGAATGCACACCTAACAAGCCCTCCCAGTCTGCCTCGGAACGTTCTCTGATTTGCTCTAAATCACACCCTTGCGGCCAACATTGCGCGGTTACCAGCAAATGATGCTGGTTATGTGAGAGTGAAACCTCGTATTTTTCCGAATCTTGCAAGATGGGTTTGCCAGACTCATCCCAACACACCTGATGCTCTTCGATATTCATACATTGTTTGGCTACTGTGACTAAGTAAGGCTTTTCAATGACCCGACGAGCTGCTTTATCTTGCTCACTTAAACCTGGAATATAAGCAGTCAATATTTCGGGTAACTGAATAGCTAACCGCTGAGCCAAAGGATCCAATGCAGCTTGAATCAACTCCGCATCACGCTGGTCAGGCGCAATCATCGCTAAAGCCGATGCTCGATCAGGATGACGCGACATGACCTTGACCTGATATCCCTGCAGATACTCAATCAATTGACCGGATTGATTAAATAATAAAACATCACCGCTAATGTCTGTTTCGGTGTGCTGTTTAATTTCCACCTTACCAAATAACCGCTCACCAGGTTTAACCTCATTCGAAAATCGCTCCAGACGCCTAATCTGACGTGGCAATGCAATCTCTTGTGGAATGGGCAACTGCCCCGACTGCAGCAGTGCATCGCGAATAAATGGGTCTCCCAGGATCAGATAATCCATCCCCCCTGGCGCCACATCAGCATCCAACACATTGACCGAAAATATCGTGTCTATCTCAGAAAGGTGGTAGATGTTCTGAATACGTTGATACATCGGCCCTTGAAACAATAACTGACCGTTATATAAATCGACTTGTGCAGAAATGGCTAATGGCTGCTCAGGTAAATCCAGTTCAAATGCGGGCAAACTTTGCGTTGAGTTCAGCACAAAGTCGGCTTTAAAATGTGCCACACCAAAACCCGAGTCAGCCGTTCTGATTTCCACCGTAATGCACAGCTCATCCTTTTGCGGCTCTAACACCAACGCACGAATCTCAATCTCTGACTCACCGTGTTCAGGTACCGTAATGGGGCGGGATAAATCAATATTCTCTATGACCAGCTGAGAAAAATCATCCACATTTGTCAAAAACTTAACGGCCTGCGCCATCGCCTCTAAGCCAAAGACGGTGGGGAATAAATAGGTTCCTTTCCATACATGGTCTCGCACATAATCATCTTTATCCAAACTAAGCCCGGCCCTTGCGACCAGTTCGACACCAGGATAATGTTTGACTACTCGCTCAATAAAACGGAAGTTATACTCAACACTCGATAGTTCTGGGACAAAGGTATCCAAGCCTGCGGTGCGTGCGGCAATGACAATTTGTTTATGTCCAGGGTCGGCCATCATCAAACGCATAAAATGCTCCACCCCTTGTTTTACCGGAATAGCATCAATGCCCATGCGCGCTAAAAACTGAGTACTGCCCATACGCACCCCCATACCAACCTCATCCCAAATACTGAACGCCATACTGATAATCTGGGTGTCAGTATATTGACGTTGATATTGCTGCAACAACAGGTTCATCGCCTCATTGGCATAGCCATACCAACCATTGCGCATCATGCCGGAAACACCAATAATTGATGAAAAACCCGCGATCAGCTTTAATGGTTGCCTCAAACCATGTAACAAATAAATTAAACCCAACAACTTAGGTGATATTTCCTGTAAAGCCTCCGCTGCCGATACGCCAGCCAGCTCACGAGGAATATTAAGTGCACTGCCATGTATCAAACCCGTGATCACACCAAGTTTTGATTCTACCTGGGATAAAAGCGTATTAATGTCAGATTGTTGAGTGACATCACATTGAAAATACTGCGCGCTCACACCTGCCGCGGAATATTCGGCCAGGCTTTGTGCAATCTCATTTTGCTGATCATCGGCTGCCGGCAAGGGTGAACGCCCTACCAACGCCAGCTTCACCCCGACCTGTCGAGCAAAGGTTAGCGCACATTCTTTGGTAATCCCTTTAGCCCCTCCCGTCACAAGCACGACATCCTGCGCTGACCAATTGAGTGAACGAGCCGAGTATTGAGCACGAGAAGTTAATGCGGCACGAGGTACCCGACGAACTAACGCCGCATCATAAGCCGCCGAAATAAAGTGCTCTGGCTCACCCGAGTGCAATTCAGCCACAATGCAAGTAGATAAATCAGCAACCGAAACTTCTACATCAAAGTCTAACACCCGAACTTTCAATTCAGGACACTCAAGATGTAAACTAGCAAATAAAGCCTTGGCGGACGTGCTTTGTATTCCACAAGCATTATTTTCACCCAAATATCCGCCACCAAATTGTACGACAGTGACCCCTGATACATGATGTTTGCTAAATGGCAAGGTGACTATTTTTTGCAAACGTTGTACCGAAGCGCTAATTGCCGATGCAGACATTATCGTTTCATGC
The DNA here is from genome assembly GCA_942490555.1 of uncultured beta proteobacterium. GTDB lineage: Bacteria > Pseudomonadota > Gammaproteobacteria > Burkholderiales > Gallionellaceae > Gallionella. The sequence goes on from CALNXP010000014.1 coordinate 215,982, forward strand.
GTTTTAGGCAAACAAACAATCAGCTCATCAACAGACGTTAGACTGATATCCGAACTCAGATCATCAAATGAGCAATGCTGAAGCTGTGAAATACCCGGCAAAGACACCTCCAACAAATCTTCATCACTGATGACTAAAATATGCGCTACGCTTGCTAGCTTATCCGGGGTGGCCGTTAATGGTGCCTCAATATAATGGACGGCAAAATCACGCACCCAGGTATCTGAATCGCTATCGGAGAGCAATGGGGTAGACATGGCAAGCTGATTGGCTAACGCCTCTTCTAAAACCGCAATAATTTCAAATAGCGGAGCATTCGCATATTGAGCCAAATCTAAACCTGCATTAGCCAAATTTAATTGCTGTACAGTGGCTACCATTAATTCAGACGCCTTAATGGAATCAAGATTCAAATCATCTAACAAACGTAAATCTGTCGACAAGCTCTCAATTGGGAAGCCAGTTTTCTGCTCAATATTTTGCAACAATACGGTCGCAATATTCACACTTTCTTTAACCCCTGTATCATTCTCTACAGGCACAAGCTGCTCTAAGCGAGTAACAATATCTCCTAAAGTGGCATTGCTCAGTTGATTGACATCAAACTGATTCGCCGCAATATTGAGCTTATGTCCAACGTCTAGCAATAGCTCAGATGCTTTAATCGAATCTAGGTTTAAGTCATCTAATAAGCGTAGATTCGAATCCAGGCTATCTGTGGGGAAACCGGTTTTTTCCGCAATCGAATAGAACACCATCTGTTCAACGGATTCAAGGTTAACGTCAGTGTTTACCCGCACAGTGTCACTCGCCACCTGGTTTTTACTGGTGATGGGCACTACGGTTTGATTAACACCAGATTGGCCGGTCAACACGGGCAAAGTAGCAGCATCAAGCTTAATCATGCCAGTCAAAAAGTCTTTACGACGATTCAAATAGTCCGACCAATTCGCGTTATTCAAACCCGCAATAGCTTGCAATTGTTGGGTAAAACTCTCATCTCCCCCCCCAGATAAAATCGTTTTTCCGGGTTCCCCTGTTATGGGCTTCTCGCAAGGGTTGACAATAAACAGCCGATCAGCTGCTGGCACAAATGGACGAACTAAGCGATCCGCATATAGCGCGTCCCAGTGAATATCACCGCCATTAATAAAGCTCAGCGCAAGCATACGATTTAAGTCCTGATCACAACCTGCCCTAGACTCCACAGGATAACAACTAACGTCTGACTGAATCGCTCCCACCAAATTACTTAACACCCGTTTTGGCCCGACCTCAAATATCAATTGACAGCATGCTGACATATTATTCACCATCTCAACAAACTGTACCGGTGCGGTAATTTGCTGCGACAGATGTGCCACTAAATCTAATTCACCGCTGACTAGCTGTCCATCCATGCAACTAAACAAACTCGCCTGAGTTAATGATCGCGGTGATAAATTCAACGGATTTGTCGAAAACTGCTGTGCGGCATCTGCAACCAGTTTAGAATGAAACGCATTGCTTACTTCCAGCACTTGCGCGTGAATATCCTGCTGCTGGGCCAACTCACATGCTGCCACAACGGCTGCAGTCTCACCCGAAATAATCGTTTGCAACGGACTATTATGGTTGGCAATCACCACATAGCCATTGACGCTATCCAATAATGGCTGAATTTGCTCAGCGGTTCCCCGCAGGCTTGCCATTGAACCTGGTATTTGCTGTGCGGCCATCATTTGCCCTCTGATGGCCGCCAGGCGAATCAGCTGAGCATAATCCAAACCCGAGGCATAAGCTGCCGCGACTAATTCACCCAGGCTATGCCCACCAACAACGTCTGGCTTAATACCTAAACGTTTCAGTTTCTCTAGCCATAAAATACAGGCCAAGCAAATGGCAGGTTGAGTAATCTCTGTTTGCTTTAACACATTTTGCCATGCGGCCAACTGTATCGTATCAAACTCTTTTTCCGTATCTCTAAACATCGCTGACTGTAATCGAGCCGCTAAATCTGGCTCGAGCTCTGCCATTAACGCACCTACCAGCTCCGCAGCCCAGTCATGACGCTCAATAAGCTTTCGTCCCATGTTCAACATTTGAGAGCCTTGGCCCGGAAATAAGAAACCAACATTAGCAAGCGTGCTATCTAAAGAAATATAAATGCCTTCTTGATCATTGATAACAGGGCTATCACCAATCATTTCGCTTAACGAGTGCTGTGCTTGCGTCAAACGAGCAGCTAATTGTTGCGGTGTTGAGGCTAATAAAGCCAGACGGTAGACACTAGCGGGCTCAAGTTGCTGAGCGCTTAAATTCGCCAGATCAACCAACTCCCCTTCACACATCCCATCGGACAAATGAGCAAACTCTTGCACAACACGCCTCAGCTTTTCAACCGAAGCCGCCGCAAACACAAACAGCTCACTATCCTGGTTAGAAACCAATAACTTATCTTCAGATACGCTTGGTGCAAACTTTTCTGATGGTTTGCCTGCCGAGCTAATCGTCAGGTGACAGTTAATTCCACCAAAGCCCATACCCGAAATACCCACATGTAACGTGTCATTCGCTTCGCGAATTTCTCCTCGCGTTATCGGATAAAGTACTTGGTCTTTTTCTTTAAAAAACGCATGTGCTTGATCACAATTGGCTAATGGTGGCAATACTCGACGATTCGCCGCTATCACCGCCTTAATAAAGCCTCCAATTCCTGATGCCGCTTTGGTATGACCAATAATGGTTTTTAGCGAGGTCATACCACACTTAACGGATTGAATGGGTCGTTGACTCGCTTGAATCGCGAGTTTAATGGAAGTTAGCTCTGCTTTATCTCCAGCCGCCGTCCCTGTGCCATGCCCCTCAATAAAATCCAGGTCAGCAACCCCATAATTTGCTTTTTGATAGGCGCGTTGAATCGCCCTGGCTTGGCCTTGTGCATTCGGTGCCGTTAACCCCCCTTTGCCATCCGATGAAATACCCCAGCCATTTAAAACCGCATAAATCATATCACCGTCTCGCTCGGCATCACTTAAACGCTTCATCACAATAAATCCACACCCCTCACCAGGTAAGAATCCATCACCACGTTGGTCATAAACACGCATATCACTTTGCGTAATGGCACCCGTCTTAGCAAAGCCAATTAGCTCCAAGGTATCCAGACTAATATCTACACCACCTGCCAGCATTAAATCCGTATCACCATTACTCAAAGCATCTGCTGATTTGGCAATAGCCAAAACCGAAGAAGAGCATGCGCCATCAATCGTAAAGCCGCCGCCATGAAAGTCAAAATAATTACAAATACGACCGGCAATCGTATTCGATAAAGCGCCCGCAAGTGAATCCTCGGTAATTGGTGCAAACACCGATTTATAATACGACTCCGTTGTATCAACAAAATCCTGGGCCTGAACAGTTGACAGGCCTTTTTCTTGAGCAACACGCATTAATACCTTACGCACATAAGGCCAGCGTAGGCGCATACTCTCGGAACGAATCTGCTCCCCTGTCAAACTGTTGCCGACAATCACACCTGTTTTTTCAGTTGCTATATTGCCTTTTTGGTAGCCCGCATCTGCCAATGCCATAATGGCCTGCTCAAGTGCCAGCCAATGCACGATATCCGTTGATGCAAATGTTGAAGCCGGCACGCGGTATTTAATCCGATCAAACTCAAATCCATCGATAAACCCCCCTTGATAACAATAGGTTTTATCTGGTACAGCTGGATCTGGATCAAAGTAATCTGCTAATGGAAAACGTTGCTCTGGGATACGTCGAAACTGCCGTTTTCGAGCCAGAATATTTTCCCAGTATGCACACAAATCTTTGGCACCTGGATAATGCCCAGACATACCAATAATTGCGATTTTTTGATGAGGATGTTGAATTTTATTGCTATTTGAATCAGCATGGGATGTATTACTCATTACTTTATTACCTGCCTTGTCACCTTAGAAATAGCTCAGCTATCCTAATTATGCTGAGCAAACAATAATCACCCGCTTAGTATAAGGGAATATTCTTAGTTAATTGCTACAACTATTGACTTTCTCTGCCATTATCCGATGAAGCAATGCCTAACGTTGCACCTTCTCGGCTAAGCACACTCGGCAAATGGCGGGTAACACAAACAACGTTAATAACGTGGCTGAAATCAAACCAAAAATAATCGTCCAAGCCATAGGTGGCCATAACGACGTATTAGAAAATGCTAAGGGAAGCAGCCCACATATAGTTGTTGCCGCCGTTAACAAAATAGGACGCGTACGCTGTATCAGTGCTTGCTGTATCGCATGCTCCAGTGATTTGTCCTGTGACAATTGCTGATCAATCTCATCAATTAATAAAATGGCATGATTAATGACAATGCCTGCTAGCGTGATGACACCCTGAATCGCTTGAAAGCCAAATGGATAGCCAAGTAATAACAAACCTGGAAAAACACCCGCTAACGCAAAAGGAATGCTTAGCAAAATAATCAGCACGCGTCGAAAAGAGTTAAATTGAAATAATAAACATAAGAACAATAAACCCAAGGTTGCTGGCACAAAACGCAAAATAGCATCATTAGCTTGTTGTGATGCACCAACATCGCCACCAAACTCAATACGAGTACCTGGCGGTAACGGTTGCTGCTGTAACGCCTGGTTAAATGCCGTTAATATTTCGCTATAAACATATCCCGGCGCCAGATCACTATAAACTCGACTTAATTGACTTTGATTACGACGATAAATTGCAGCGGCCTCAAAGACCAGTTGTTGCTCGACCAGTTGCATAATCGGAATACTGGCCTCCCCTGCATTGAGTATCGTGCTGCCTAAACGATTAAAATCATAATTTTCCCCAGCTGGGCTGGTGATTTTAATAGGAATTCGCTCACTTTCCATTTGCATATAACCCGCAGCCAAGCCATGACTACGTGCAAGCAAAGCTTGTGCAATTTGGTGAGGACTACTCTCCAGCTGATGAACCAGGTTATCAATAATATGATATTCAATGCTTGGGATTCCGCTGCCCAAATCATGACGAGAAAATCGTGTCCCTCGGATTTGATTCAGTTGACTAAACACCTGTTCGGTTGCTTGAACCAGCGCCTCTGGGTTTGGGTTGTAAATACGAATTTCTATTGGCGCCTTAGTTGCCGGCCCCTGTTGCAATACCGAGGCAGTTAGCTGAACCTCGGGGAAATTTTCATTAGCAAACCGTGCTATCCACTCAATTAACGGCTGATTTCTATCTAAATCATCGGTATTGATTACCAACCTAGCCTGATGTGGCGCATTGGGCTGAAGTAAAATATTGTAATAAAAGGTAGGGCCACTGCCACCGACAAAACGATGGACGGCAACAACCCCTGGCTGCTGCTGCAGTGCTTGTGCTAACACCGCCGTTCGCTCGGCCGTTTGATCTATGCGGCTCCCTTCTTCCAGCCAACAATCAACCACAATCTGATTGCGATCAGCATGTGGAAAAAATTGATGCTTCATATAAAAGAAACTGCCAATGGCTAACGAACTCAAAATTATGGCTAAAACAATAATGCTTCGCGGATGAGAAGTTAACAAGAACGCCATATGCTCCGTGTTTATTTGGAAGCGTTGAGTTGTTTGCGGCGTAACAGGAACAGGCGCGGGCCTTAAAAAATGTTTTGCTAATAACGGCGTAACGGTAATTGCACAGGCAAAACTGAACACCAATGCCAGGATAATCATGATAGGGATAGAACGTGTAAAGTCCGCCGTGTCGCCTTGAGATACCAGCATAGGCAAAAAAGCAACAATCGTCGTTATTGTGGCCGTAAATAAAGGAAGGGCCAATTTACGACTAGCAAGTATCGCGGCTTGTTGTGCGGAATGCCCCTGATCTAAATGCCGCTGTACCTTTTCTGTCATAACAATCGCATTATCAACCAAGATACCCAAAGCGATGACCATGCCGCATATCGCCATTTGATGTAACACACCCCCACCCAGTGCATAAACCGCAAAACTACTGAGTGCCACCAAGGGTAAAATACAAGAAACTACCAAGCCGGTACGAACCCCCATAGATAAGCACAGCACCAGCAAAATAACCAGGATTGCATATAACAAGCTCACACTTAACTGTGATAAACGCTGCTCGGTATAGTGCGGCTGATAAAACATTTCTTCAATTTGTATTGGATGAAACAATGGCTTGATTTGTGCAATATGCTGACGTAGCTGTTCACCAAATGCCACAACATTCACCTGATCGGGCAAGGTGCGAATTTCTAATGCCACAGCACGCTGTTCTTGCCACCAGACCTGGTCTTTTTCAGGCTGTTGCGCGACATGCGAGATGTTCGCAATGCTGGCTAATGGAACCGTATTGCCATTTTTCAAGGTCACAACGAATTGCCGCAACGCATCCAGTGATTGCAACTCAGTTAATGGCGTAATGACCAATGACTTTTCAGCCAGTATGACCCGCCCACCCGATATCTGTTGGTTGGCTTGTTGTATTTGCTGAGCAATATCTTGGACAGAAATAGCATAGCTTTGTAAAACTGCATCATCTAAAGCAACATTAATTTGCTCTCCAGGATCACCAAAACGGTTAATCAAGGCGATTTCCGGTAGCTGTAGCAAATAATCGCGTATCCGGTCTGCGGCTAGAGAAAGCTGCAAGGGATCAGCCCCGGTTAATGCCAATACCATGGTTGAGCTTCCCACGATACGATCATCTAAGACTGGCGGTGGCACATGCGCGGGAAAAGCCTGTTGCGCTTGATTTAACGCAATGCGAACTTTATCCCAGGCTTCATCCGTTTGATAAAATTCATCATGTAATTGTACTTCTGCCAGCAATAAGCCCTGGCGCGCAGTGATATCAATATTTTTAACTTCATTGACTTGAGCCAGCTGTCGCTCTAATGGTTTGACCAGCTGCTGAACAATTTTCTGTGGTGCTGCACCCGGATAAAAAACTTTGATTAAGCCAAAACGAGAAGGGAACGTTGGATCTTCCTGACGCTCCATCGTCTGAAAGAAAAATAAACCACTGAAAGACAATATGAGCGCAATACTAAACAACAAGCGCTCATGTCGCAGCAATTTACTCAAGGCAGAACCTTCACCGGAAAGCCACCAGACAAATTATTATGTCCCGCAATAATCACATTATCTCCTACGTGTAAAGGCGCCTCAATGACGACCATGTCATCGATAATTTCACCAGGAATCACATTAACGATCTGAGCTTGTTGATTAACTACCTGATATACACGCGGTTTAATCCCCAATGGGCTCACTATAGCTTGCAACGGCACCATTAATGCATTTGCCCCGGTTAAATGAATCGTCCAAGATAGCGTCACTCCAGCGCGTATTTCGGGCGGGTTACCCGCTAAAGAAATAATCACCGGAAATAATTGCCCAGCCTCGGAGCGTTTATTGCTAAGTTCGGTAATTTTGCCTTGAATTTCTTGTCCGTTAAACAACGGCAGCTGTAATGTGACCGTTTGGCCCATCGCCAAGACTGGCAACACGGTTTCCGGCACCGCAAATTCAACTTCTATACTATCTCCTGCAACCTGCAATACCTGCTGCCCGGCGACAACATGCTCACCTGATTCCCGAAAAATCTGAGTAATACTGCCGTCCATTGGCGAGCGCAAAAAACTACGTTGTAATTTTGCCTTTGCTTGAGCAATCTCCGCCTGAACCTTATCCATATTAGCCGCCAAAACTTGTAACTCGGTTTGCAAATGTTCAACATCTTGCTGACTAACCGCCCCAGAAGCAATGACACGCTGATATCGACGCAAGTCTCGCTCTGTTTGCCGATATTGTTGCTGCAACGCCGCCTGTTTAGCATGTGCCGCCTTAAGCGCGGGTTTTAATTCAGGATTATCCAGGTGCACCAGAGTTTGACCGGTTACCACCTGCTCTCCTACGCTTAACGTATAAGGCTCCAGCGTTCCATTAAGCTCAAATGCAAGAAGCGCTTGCTGAGCTGGACGAGCAATGGCATTTAACGTGACCGACTGATGAGTTGTATTCTGTTCGACTTGGGCTACTTTCACCGGAATAACAGGCAATGACACCATGACCTCATCCTGCTGACAAGCCGTTAAAACACAACTACTAATAATAATTCCAATACGTAAGATCATTTGACATTCTCAGTTCTATGCAAATTTTCTAGTTATTACACATAACATCTAGAAAGCGGCCAGCCATAAAACCAACAGTTCATTAAGTACAATACTCAATTTATGTTTTCCTGAACCACAACAAACATCGCGTTAAATTAAGGTACAAACAACACCCAAAAAATGGCCATGCCGGCAAAACATTATCATCTGCATTCATTACGGTATTGACGCGTTTGATCAGAAACATGTCGCCTGCGGCCAATGGCGAGATAACCAATAATAACAGCTGAAATTCACCCAAAGACCATTACCCATATAAGCAACCACGCCCACACACCCAAAACCGTGCCCGACACTCGGCCGAAAAATCAGGGAAAACCACCTAAATACCGGCAAGCCCTCGGTTTCAGACATAAAAAAACGGCAGTGTAACACTACCGTTAAAGTGGTCGGCCAAACAGATCCACACAGCAACCTCAAAACCACTCAACCACCGAGACCTCACCATCATCCAGCCCGGAATTATCCAATCGGTTATCTCATGGTTAGCTCCTTCCATGAGATAGCCTTATTCATGGGGAGAAAATGGCTGCTTAAATAGCGAAGGTATTTCATATTTACCCTGTTAAATTATTGGGGGTTAGTAACGCAACTAACACACATTATCACCTATGGCTGCGAAGCTTTAATCTCTGGCATATCATTGCCTTATAAAAAGATGACCATATATTTCATCTTTGTTTGAGCAATATCAATTAAAATCAGCCTACACAATACAAATTTGAAGCAGAAACTATGTCATTTCCTTATCTTGGATTATCCACCGCTTTATATAATGCAACCTTACAGCATGGGTATACCCAAGCCAGCGTGATTCAACAGGCGGTTATTCCCGCGATATTAAAAGGACAGGATGTTCTAGCAACAGCGCCCACGGGTTCAGGAAAAACGGCGGCTTTCTGCTTACCGCTGTTACAAGCCTTTTTAAAGTCAACACCGACTAAGCCACGCCAAACAACGACGCTTGTTTTAGTACCCACCCGTGAATTAGCGCAACAAATCGGTGATAATTTACAAACATTCAGTCAAGATTTTGAGCACGCACCCAAGCTAGCCGTTGTATTTGGCGGGGTATCCATTAATCCGCAAATGCTGCACTTACGTGGTGGCGCCGATATTGTGGTTGCTACGCCTGGCCGTTTGCTCGACCTGATTGATAGCAATGCTTTACAGTTAAGCCATGTGGCTCATTTAGTGTTAGATGAAGCAGATCGTTTATTAGAGCCAGGTTTTGCTGACGAGCTGTCTCGTATTCTGGCGCTACTCCCATCAAAACGACAAAACCTGTTTTTCTCTGCCACCTTTTCTCCTACGCTAGAAAACTTAGCTCATCAGTTATTAGAAAATCCACTACAAGTTAACATTGGTAAGGATACCGTTGATGCCCCCGATATTTTTCAACGCGCATTGCAAGTTGATGACAAACAACGCACACAACTTTTACGCCATTTAATCAGTACGGAAAAATGGCCACGGGTGTTGGTTTTTGTTGCCAGAAAATACACAGCAGATTTAGTGGCGAGTAAACTGTGCCGAGCGCATATTGATGCGGAGTCTTTACATGGTGACTTGAGTCAAGGCAAACGAAACCAGGTACTAAGAGACTTTAAAACCTCACAAACCCAAGTGCTTGTTGCGACGGATGTAGCCGCCAGGGGTATCGATATCAGCTTTTTGCCTGCGGTGATTAATTACGATTTACCCCGCTCAACAGATGATTATTTACATCGTATCGGTCGTACAGGTCGAGCTGGCGAATCAGGCGTTGCAATTAGTTTTATTTGCTCAGATCACACCAATGAAGCTCATTTTAACTTAATTGAGAAACGCCATAAATTAAACATTCCGCGTGAACAGATTGAAGGTTTTATACCGACCCCACAAGAAACCGCACCACCACCAGTACTCGATCAAAATGGCGGCATCAAAGGAAAACGTCCCAGCAAAAAAGATAAGTTACGCGCATTAAAAGCAAATGAAATACATGAGGTCAGTAACTCATAAAGTGAAAAGTACAATGCTCAAGTAAAGTGAAGCGGTCAAATCTTGACTTAACCTATTAAGTCAAAATGTTTGATAGGATGCAACCTGTTTAATGTTAAGTCCAGACTTGACCCGACTCATATTCTCAGCACTCAACTCCCCAACACCCGCAACAAAATATGAAGACTTATCCCCCAAAATATTTACAGCCGATTTAAGTTTTGCTTCATCTCTACCCAGAACCGACACATCGTATTGCCTCTCTATAAGCAGTTTTACTGTAG
>CALNXP010000015.1:0-8002 GCA_942490555.1 uncultured beta proteobacterium
AATGTAATTCCTGCCACTGTAGCGACAATCGGTTTAGGGCAGTTCTTAACAAACTTCCCAACTGCCTTAGCCGCTTTTTTGGCACCTCGCCAAACTTTCTTTGAAGAAGAAGCCGCTGGATCAACCAATGAGAGTGGGTTATTCAGTGTATAGCTGTAGCGGTTTAGGCTTTGGCTAAACGTTGGTGCTTGGACAAATGGGTCGGCACTCAGAAAGCGGCCTATGACTGGATCATATACCCGGCCGTTGGTATGAATTAGTTGCACTTCGTCTAGGTGTTCATGCCCGGTGAAGCCTCTGGAGGTGGTTAACCCGGCGTTGTTCAGGATTAATTCACCCAGTTGCGCGTCGGTTAAGGTGTTCCAATTGTCGGCAGCGCGACGTTGGCCCCACGCATCAAAGCTCAAGCTTTCTACCAGTTGACCATCTGGGTCAGTAATCGCGTCGATAGAGCCTAAATGGTCTTTTTGTGCAGGTAGCGTTTCTTCAGCAATGCCATGATTTTTTTCTCTGGAATGTACGGCGATGCTTTCGCCACCGGCAAACAGATAGTGGGTGTCTTTGACCCAGTTTTGGTCTACTTCGCGCTCCATTAGGCCGCCACCAATATAGGTTGTGGTCGTGGTTTGGCCGGCTTTGGTGACTTTCTGCTGGTAGCGGCGGTAGTTGGGGCCATAGTCAAATTCAAGGGTGGTGCTGCCTTGACGGATACGGCGCGGTTTGTTGAATGAGGTGTACTCAATCTGTTGCCCAGTCGCGCTGCTACTGATGCGGTTACCATTCGCATCATAACTGTATTGACTGCTTTTCAGTCCATTGATGGAGGTTACCGCATGAGGCCCCGCACCGTTTTCGCCATACGTGTAGCTACCGACATCCGATTTAAAGGTAATATTACCCAGTTCATCGTAGACGATTGTTGTACTGGACTTGCCTGTTACCGCAGCTTGGGTGAGTCGGTTTAGGCCATCATATTGGAACGTTTCAACCAGATGACGATTGGTGCGTTGAGTTAGGTAGCCGAGCTTATCAAAGCTGTAGCCTAAGTTCTGAATCACTCCGTTGCCAGTTTTAATGGACTGAATACGGCCAGTTGTTGGTGTATAGACCTTATCCGTCACTAAGCCATTGCCTAATGCCGCTTGCTCTAGTTGGCCTCGCGCATTGATTCGTTTGGCTTGCCAAAGCGATTGGTTGTCACTGGCACGTCGAACTTCGGTTAAATAGCCGTGTTCATTGTATCTGTTTTGCACCGCCAAACCGGTTGGATAGGTCATACTATCAACACGGCCATATTGGTCATAAACGGTACTGATAAAGTAGCGTTGTCCATTCAGCTCGGTGTGCGTTTCGGCCAACCGCCCAAAGCTGTCATAGCGGTAGCTTTCTTGATAGCCATTGGGGCCTGTCACAGCGGCCTGTTTGCCAATGCCGTTGGGCTGAGTGTCATACGTATAACGGCTAATCCCTTCTGGCTCTTGTCGCTGAACTTGGCGGCCGAGTTTGTCATACGACATTTCGACGGTTTGGGCTTTGGCATCAGTTTGCTTAGTCAGTTCTCCGAGTGCATTGTAGACGTAACTGGTTTGGCCGGTGTCCGCGTCGTACATCCGAGTTTTTTGGCCCCGAATGTTGTACTGCATTTGAGTCACATTGCCGGCCGAATCGCGCAGTTCAAGCAGGTTATTAAAGCCATCATAAACGTAGGTGATGGGGTTGTTCAGATTGTCGATGCTTTCAACCAGTTGTCCAACTACATTGACGGTGCGAGTGTTTGTCTGTCCCAACGGGTTGGTGACAACGGTAGTGAGGCCCAAGTAGCTGGTCGTTGTGACACCATTATCTGGCACCGTTTGTTTAACTGGACGGCTAATGATGTCATATTCGTAGCGCGTCCACAAAGGCGTGTCGCCGGCAAAGTAGGGTTCGGAGACTTGAGTCTTTTCGCCACGCGCATTGTATTGCGTGTCCATGTAGATGGCACTGCCATCAAAGCCTACCGTTTCGCGACGAATTTCTCGGTCAAGCTGATCATAATAGATCCGACTGGACGCGGCACCGGCCGTTTTCGTGTGAACAAAATACTTGGCGTGGGTCGGGCAAGTGGTGTCGCAGACGCGATAGGCCGTCCGAGTTTGGGTATCATCGGCTCTGGTTTCGAGAAGTGGGCGGCCAAAGCCATCGTATTGCCAGCGGGTTGTCAGCCCATTTGGGCCAGTATGAGAGGCTAGATTGCCCTGAGAATAGTTTCTTTTGGTTTCGCTATGACCAACAGCATTCATGCTTTTCATCACAAACCGCCCTTTGCTGTCATAGTCGGTTGTGTGAGTCCGCGATTCGATATTCGGCCCACTGATCGTGCTTTGTGCAATATTGCCGTAATCATCATGCAAGTAGGTTTTTTCTAACCGAAACGTCGCCTGGTTCGGTTCGATGATTTCTTTGGTCAATAATCCCGACTCGGTATCATATTCAAACGCTGAAGTACGGGTGACAGCAGTTTGGCCAGGGGACGTTTTGGTCACAACGGCTTGTGTTAAGCGGCCTAAAATCCACCGACTGGTGTCATTGACGTAGGTATTGGTCGTGGTTTCGGTGTAACCGTTGCCAGAATCAACGACAATTTGAGTCGGATTGCCATAGTCATCAAATCGATTCGTCGTGACGGTAGTGGTCAGCAGTTCGCCTTTGTTAGGGCCTGCTGCCTCATACTTTTTCTCGACGCGGCGCTTGATACGCGAAAAGTGGACACCATTACCATAGTCTTTGAGTTCACTCTGATGGTCGGTTTCGCTAATCAGCGTGCCATCGGCAAGGCGTTGTTCAATGCGGCGGATTTTGGTGCTGAGGTAGCGATAGTCGCGCTGATAGAAAATAGTGGTGCGAATACCGGTGGTTTCGTTGGTTACCGTTGTCTGGCTAAAACCACGAAAACCTCGACCGTGCAAGTCCATTTTAGCACCGGTGTAGTGGTAGCTAATTTGGTTTTCACCGCCAACCCCATTGGTGACTTTGTAGGAGGACACCACATAGAGTGGCATTTGCACGTCTACTTGTGGATAAACAGCATTGTTTTCCTTGGCGTAGATGCTGTTGTCGGTGAGGGGTTTGTACTCTAGCTTTGTGGTTGCGCCATGACCGTTGGTGATGGAAGTGAGAAGGTTGGATTGAGACACATTACCCAGTGCGACCCATAGACTACCATCGCTACCATAAGGTACCCATACCTTATCGGCCAAACCATCGCCATTTAAGTCGGTATAGTTATCGTAATAACCCTTGCTAGAATAAGGATATAATCCAGTTACAAAACCTGCTTTCAACCACTTTTCTGGAGACATAAATCCAGTACCGGTTGAAAATGCTACCCATAAACTACCATCGCTACCATGAGGTACCGGCACTTTATCGGCCAAGCCATCGCCATCTAAATCTGCATAACTATCATGCTGTCCATAATAAGAACAAGGATAGAGTCCAGCAACAAAACCGGCTGCCAACCATCTTTTGGGGGTCTGAAATCCACTACCTGTTGAAAGTGCTACCCATAAGTCATTAATACCATAGGGCACCCACACTTTATCGGCAAGACCATCGCCATTCAAATCAGCATAACGATCACGATATCCACCGCTTGAATAAGGATGATATCCCCCCCCCCCCCCACCAGCAGAACCTGCTTCTAACCACTTTTCTGGTGTCTGAAAGCCACTGCCGGTTGAAAGTGCCACCCATAAGTCATTCAGGCCATAAGGTATCCAAGCTTTGTCAGCTAAGCCATCACCGTTCAAATCGACATAAGTATTGTGATTTATGTTGCCAGAATAAGGCGGATATCCACCGGCAGAATTTTTTGCCAACCATATTTCTGGTTGCTGAAATCCACTACCGGTTGAAAGTGCCACCCATAAATCACGGCTACCATTAGGCACCCACACTTTATCAGTATAGCCGTCGCCATTGAGATCAGCATAACTTTCATGTGCTCCTTTGCCAGAATAAGGCGGGTATCCACCAGCTGCACCGTTTTTCAACCATATTGTTGGTTTATCAAACCCACTGCCAGTTGAAAGTGCCACCCATAAGTCATCTGCCATAAGGCACCCACACTTTGTCAGCAAGCCCGTCACCGTTCAGATCGACATAATTGTCATAATATCCTCCGCTGGAATAAGGATTTTTTCCACCCGCCGAGCCTTTTTCTAACCATATCTCAGGTTCTGCAAATCCACTCTTGGCGGATAGGGACACCCATAAATCATGGCTACCATTAGGCACCCACACTTTATCGACTAAGCCATCACCGTTCAGATCAACATAACTTTCATGTTGTCCGTTGCTAGAATAAGGATTAAATCCACCGGCTGGAGCCTTTTTTCTAACCATTTTGCAGGTGTACTCAAAGAGGCATTTTCTTCTTCCCACGCAAAAGTAGTAGGCGCAAAACAACTACCATCCGTACCACACTCCGTCACACTGATCAACCGCGAGCGTTTGCTAATAGCGCCTTGTTGATAGGCCAGGTTGATAACTTCAGAAAATATCGTCCCCTTCATAAGTTTCAATCCGACTCAGCCGCTTGCTGGTTTTCAACATTGAGCCGCCAATATACTTCGGTACCACATCGGCTCGGTCTTCATAGAAAAACTGCACCGAGTTGCAAGCCAACCGGTATTGGTATTACCGGTATAGTTTATTGCGGTTGGGTAGTATTCCCCATTGGCATTGTCTTCTTGATAGAAAACCGTCAGATAATTGCCTTTGGTATCCCGAATCTTGTTCAGTGCCCAGAATAGCACACTGTCTTTGCCTTGGCTCTCAATACGAGAGTCGGCACTATGGGCATATTCCATGATTAAGCCAGATTTAGTCCATACCGTGAACTTTTCTGGTCCAGTGCCCGCTTTACCAGCAGAAACCACTTTTCTGAACGTGTTTTGCCCGGCGTCATAGGTCGTACCGTCCGCACCATACTCACCATTGACCGCCATTAACCGCTCGCCATCCAGACAAAAACGATCATTGTCGTCAAAATCGACTGGATCAATCAAGCCATTATCTTGAGCGCGTGTGGCTGGGCAACGACTACCATTATTGATCGTCCGCCTAAAGAAAAACCCAGTCCGAGCAAACCATTACTGCCTTGGCTGCTATAAGCCACAGACAAATTGGGTTGTATCCCAGCGGTGCCCGGTGACACCGTGATGGGCATAGCGTAAGTTGCGCCCCCCGATTCGGTTCACCTCAAAATTGCTGGCTGTGTAGCCCGACATTTGACCACCCACTTCGGTTGGCTGCACAATAGCCGCTGTTTTCACTGACCAACTGATGGAATCCGCTCCGACTGTCAGTGATAGATTGGTGGCACTACCCGCACTGCCCGATGAGCGCGTTTTAATCGCCAGCGTATCACCATTCGTCACCTGGGTCTTATTTGAACCGGTGTCATTACCGTTTTTGATAAGCGTTGCCAAGCCGCCAGTCACAACCGCATCCACACTACCATTCACATCAGTGATGGTAATCGTATTGGAAGTATAGTCGGCATTAACCGACGCATTACGAACATTGGTGATTCTCAGTCTCGAAGCCGACGTTTTGATTGACCAAATGGTGGATTGAGTGCCAACGGTCAAAGTCAGAGTCACAACCTCGTCCGGTGTCGAAGCAGAGCGTGCTTTAATGGCTAAAGTATCGTCATTGTTCACCGTCGTTGTGTGTGAATTGGTGTCGGTGCCATTTTTTGACCAGAGTCTCCACCACTGACGGTAGCGGTAGCCGTACCAGTCGTAAAACCACAGATTTTGACCGCATTAGACGTATAAATCGGTATTGGGGCGAGGCAAGTGGCAATATTGGTCAGAGACAAGTTCCGCTGTCGCGCCTGGCCGTCACATTCGGAGTCACTACCACCACCACCATCGTTGCCACCGTCTATTGCACCAACCCCGACAAGCCCCAAGCCCCGGCACCCACCGAACTGGAGCCGTCAAGGTGTAAGCACCGGCCGACAAATCTAATAATAAGGCCGTATCTGTGGCTTGGCTGACTTGCAAGTGAACCGGTAAGGCCTCTATTCCGGCCACACACGGGTGCTATTCTGCCAGTTATCGTTATCAGCAACCAAATCCCCGCTAGGATAGCTTTGGAGTGTCAGTTTCGGATCAACACCCGCCTCTAAGCCCCAACCTCGGAGGAGGACTCGGTACCGGTACCTTCAATGATAAAACCGGCAATGATATCGTCTGCACCGCCTTGGATCGGCGCACGGGTACTAATGTTAATCAGCTTTATTGGTGTAGTGACACCACCTTGTCCAATGGCATCAACCCCAACAAGCCCCAATCCCTTGGCCCCCTCCGAATTGAGCGTAACCGTATAGGCACCGGCCGGTAAATCTAACAGTAGGCCCGCATCTGTCGATTGACTCACTTGCAAGTGGGCAGGTAAGGCTGCTATTTCAGCCGCACGCGGACTATCGCCCCAATTATTATTATCCGCAACCAAATCTCCGCTCGGATATTTTTGTATCGTCAGTTTCGGATCAACGCCCGCTGCCAAGCCCCAACCTCTGAGAAGAACTTGTTGGGTACCACTCCCTTCGACAATGAAGCCGGCAATTATATCGCCAATACCGCCTTGGATGGGTGCGCGTGTACTAATATTAATCAGACGAGTACCAGAACTGTGGGGACTTCCCTCCAATGACGAAATCATTGGGTGACTCTTCCCGCTTTTCCAAAGCACTCCGATAGGTTTGCAACGCGATTGATCAGTAAACAGACACTCATCGTCCGGCCAAACCAACGATGTGATTTGGTTAAAAGGCGTATCAATGGTTGCACTGTCAACGACTTGACACTTTTGGGGCTGATAAAAATGCACGCCCAATTGTTCGCCATCGTCAAACGCATAAACCAATTGACCATTGGGCAGTAGATCCAAGCCTTTGACATTATTAGGCAAATTATCACAAGAATGGACTTCTCCACTAAGACTGTCATACACCCACAACGTTGAGGTTTCTGTTGAATCGTTGGCAGTCGCATAAAGCTTAGTACCGGTGTGATCCCAGCGGATGGACTGAGTGTTGGCCATGAACTCGGATTTCTCAAACCATCTGATTTCGTCCTCTGAGATCGGCCAAATTGAAGTACCGGCCCCGGTTTCAGTATCTATATCTAACAGGCCCGCTGCTGACCAACCCGACAAACTCCCATCGGGATGAAAGGCCAATCCAACGACTTCATCAAAACCAATCTCACCGACTACTGACAATGCACCGGTTTTTTCATCAACGGTGTACAACTGACTCTCAGTATCGTCGGTACTGGCATACAATACCTCGGTGTCAGGATGACGACTCAGTGCTTGAATATTCAGGTTTTGATGGACAGCCAATGACCAAGGGTGCCCTGATTTAAATTATAGGCAAGCACTTGGCTATGATCGCCATCACGATGGACAGCGTAAACGGTTTGGCATTGGGCCGGCGTGGTAAACAATGGTTGCGCCGGTGCCAATGCACTGAATGATGACAGCCAACATAACGCGATCATCGATCCCAAAAACGGGACAGACTCACGGGTGTGTGGCCAATTTGATTGAGATTTCACAAACTCGCTCCTTTTTATTTAAAAACAATGATAGCATTTTTTAATTGGATAAAATATGAAAAAATGGTGGGCAAGCGGGCGGTGAAGTCCGTTCCTTTTACGAAAATCTTCGCGCCCTGCTTACCCACCCTACGGGAAATGCTATAATTTTTTGAAAAAACTTGAGTCTTAAAAAACTTGCCGTCAAAAAAATGCTTTCATGTAAAAAAATCAAAAAACTTGTAAAAACAACTGTTTTTTGTCTACGTTCATACTATATAGACAGCTAATATTATAAAAATAGTTAGCCCGATCCTGATTTTGTACATATTAGGACGCTGATTAGATATTTCAATAGGGGTAGTAAAAATCATAGCTCTTAGTACATGTAACCGAACGAAGTACAA
>CALNXP010000016.1:0-80986 GCA_942490555.1 uncultured beta proteobacterium
TTTTTTACATTTTAGGCACACGTTTGAATGTTTTAAATAAATTTGATTGTTATATTTCTTATGTTCGAATGTTAATTGTTGTTGCGGTTCTGAATGTGTTGGTTGTATTGTTATTAGGAGGGGTCTATGGGGCAGCTGCCCCTGATGTTGACAGTAACTATGCTTTTCTTCGTACTAATACCGGAATAATTCGTGATATTGTTCCTCAAATATCATTTACTCTTCTTTGTTTTATTTTAAGTCTATGGTATTTACGGGTTTGCCCTAGTCTAGCCGCAAGAATATGCAGTATAGTACTATTTTTCGGTATTCTTTCATCTTTTTCTCGGGTGGCGATTGCTGTTGCTTTATTCGCAGCTGTTTTGCATTTTTTAGAAAGTCACAGAAGTGTCCGTCCATTGTTGTTTTGTATTGTTGGAATTGCTATCTTTGGTGTTGCTATGTCGGATATTGGCTCGCGTTTTTCTAGTCTAACGCACGAGTATTCTTTGGCTTCGCTGGACTCGGTCGGACGTGGTGCTTTGATGATTGGTGCTCTGAATTTGGGTAGTGATTTATTTCCATTTGGGAGCGGGCTTGCGTCATGGGCTAGCCCCGGTGCCCAGACAGTATATAGCCCATACTACTATTTAATGGGTGTGGACCATGTCTATGGGCTGGAACCTAATGCTATAGAGCTTGGTAGGTCATTTTTGGTTGATTCTCAATTGATACAGCTTATTGCTGAGCTGGGGTTTGTTGGCGCTTTTTTTTATTTGGTTTTTCTTGTTAAGGTTGTATCCGTTAATAAGTTACGGTATGTTAACAAAATGAGCTTGGCTCTTGTAGTTTTTGCATTCTCTCAAATTATTGGAACCCCTTTTCTTTTGAATCCGTTAAGCTATTGTGCTTTTTGGTTTTTGATAGGAATGAGGGCAAGGTTGATTAAACAAAATGTGTGGTTTTGTCGGAACATTTAATTTTTCAAGATCTCTCTTTGATAAACTTTTTTCTGTGGTTACATTTCGAGGGCGGGATTGTCAGTCTGTTTTGATGCCTGCGGAAGGTGTGTTTCTGGGGCATGCGCGCTTGGCTATTAATGGCCTGGGGGCGGAGGGAGGGCAGCCAATGGAATCATATTGTGGGAGGTATGTTCTAGTCTTTAATGGTGAAGTGTATAACTTTCGGGATCTATCGGTGAATCTGTTATTTTGCGAATATCGCTCAGATACTCGAGTATTGTTAGAGCTTATTGTGAAATATGGTGTTTTGAGGGCTCTGGCTCAAGTGAATGGTCCGTTTGCGGTGTTATTATTTGACCGGATGGACTCAAAAATGTATTTTGCTCGAGACGGCTTTGGAGAGAAGCCGCTTTTTTACTCTATTAGAGAAAGCTCATTTGTAGTTACATCCAGCTTTGAGTCTTGTGCTGCCTTTTTAAGTGTTCCCACTTATATTGATGAGATTGATTTTTTGAACACGGGTCGGATTAGGGCCGCATCATTGGTCAAGGGGGATGGGTTTTGTGATGTGCCTCCTGGTGAGGTATATTGTTTCGATACAGTTGCAAATACTCTTGAAAAGTATGGTCTTGTTGAGGGTGGTGGCTCTGAGCTAAATGTTGAGGAGTTTTCTGAAACTTTGGAGAATCAAGTGTCATTGGCAGTTGATGCAGATGTTCCTGCTGGTTTGCTGTTTTCAGGCGGGCTTGATTCTACCGCTATTGCAGTTGCTCTCCGGAATATTGGTCGTTCCGTTCCTTATTTTACGCTTTCGTTTAGTAATAGTGCTATTGATGAGGCGCCGTTTGCACAAAAGGTTGCGAGGGAGCTTGGTGCGCCTCTTTCTGTGGTGAAATTTGAGGACCATCAGGTTGGAGGCTATTTTGAGGAGTATATTGGGGCTATAGATCAGCCAATAGGAGATCAGGCAGGGCTGCCTTTCTTTGTGCTGTCTAAATTTGCAGCAAATCATGTGAAAATTGTGGTTACTGGTGACGGAGGTGATGAGCAATTCGCGGGCTATAGTATGTATAAGCTCCATAAAATGTTTAGTCGATTCCACGCTCAGGGTGGGTATCAGTTTCTTGTTAATAGAGGGGTGGCTGATGTGACTGCTCTTAAAAAAGCTGCTCTTGCTCTATTTGCAAATCCAAGTCATTGCTATACTCTTTTTTCTAGTAATAGTTTTGCTTATAAACGTAATGAATATTTGCGGATAGAGCAGATTTATCATACAGAGGTAATTCCGCCAGTCTCTTATTCTCTTGCCCAGAGTATGGACTTTTCTGATAATCTTCCTAATGGTTTGCTGGTTAAGACAGATCGTATTTCGATGGCGAATTCTGTTGAGGCAAGGGCTCCTTTGTTAACTAATCGTTTTTCTTTAGTGGGAGGGGGTAAGCCTGTATTTGGAAAGGCTTTGCTCCAACAGTATATAAGGGAAAACTTGCCATCATATCCAGTTGCTCGAAGTAAGCAAGGATTTATATCACCAGTTTATTGCTGGTTAACGAATGGATTGAAAGAAGTTTTTCTTGATGTCGCTCTGAGTGATCATGATAGGAATAGGTCTCTTCACTATTTAAATTTGTACAAAAATCTTTTGCCTGATTCATTTAAGCAGGCAGAAGCTATTTGGTTTTATTTAGTATTGCAATCGTGGAAAAGAGTGCACTCCTTATAGGTAAACTTGATTTTTAGAAATGTTTTCGATGAAAAAAACTAAATTGGCAATTGTAGGGACGGTTGGAGTTCCTGCTTGTTATGGCGGGTTTGAGACTTTAGTTGAAAATTTGTTAGATAATAATGAGTGCGAGGCAGAAATAATTGTTTTTTGTTCTAAGAAAAATTATGAAACTCAGCTTGTAAAGTATAAAAATGCAAGCTTGTATTATATTCCGATTGCGGCAAATGGTATCTCAAGTGTTATTTATGATATTTGGTCTCTTTTTTATTCGGTTTTTAAGAAGGTTGATTATATTTTACTTTTGGGTGTTTCTGGTGCGTTGTGTCTTCCTGTTATTAGACTGATTTCTAAGGCGAAAATCGTTACTAATATTGATGGGATTGAATGGCAGAGGGATAAGTGGCGAGGGGTAGCAAGGCATTTTTTGCGATTGTCGGAGTTGTTTGCAGTAAGGTATTCACATGAGATTGTGGCGGACAACGAGGGGATTGCGAACTATGTGAGAGATCAATATGGTTGCGCTTGTCATGTGATCGCTTATGGAGGAGATCATGCCTTGGCTTCCGTATCGAAACCGTATGAAGGCTTGCCTGAGAGTTATGCTTTGGCCTTATGCCGAATAGAACCCGAAAATAATGTGGCTATGATTCTAGAGGCTTTTTTGGAGTTTCCTGATGTCAACTTGGTTTTTATTGGCAATTGGAACGGTAGTGCTTTTGGGCAAAAATTGCGCCAACGTTATCAAAAGTATGAACATATGAAGCTACTTGACCCAATTTATGACCTAGGGGTGCTGCGAACTATTCGTGAGAATGCTGGCTTTTATCTTCATGGTCATTCGGCAGGTGGGACAAACCCATCTTTGGTGGAAATGATGTATTTTTCCATCCCTATCATCGCTTACGATTGTGCATTTAATCGTTTTACAACAGAGGAAAAAGCGATGTTTTTTGTGGATGTGGGGCAATTACGTAAGAAGGTCACTTTGTTAGTAGGTTCTTATGCTCAAACAGTGGGGGATGATATGCGGGAAATTGCTCTGCGCCGTTATAGCTGGGAAGTTATTTCGAAAGAGTATTTTAAGTTGTTAAGAGCAGAAAGAAGATGATATTACTGCATGTTTTCTTAGCTTTTTTGCTCACGGTTTTTTTTATTATTCTTTTTAGAAAGTATGCTTGCCATTATGGTTTGATTGACTCCCCTGGAGGGAGAAAAAAACATGATGGAGTGGTGCCTGTCATTGGTGGTTTGGCTATTTTTGGTGGATTTGTTGTATCTTCCTTTTTGCAGGGGTTTTATCTAAATCAGTATTATGCTTTTTTTTCGGGCCTTTTTTTGCTCGTTTTGACTGGGACGATTGATGATATCTATGACTTAACGGCTCGCGTTCGTTTTTTTGTTCAAATATTTGTGGCCTTGTTGATGACTTCGTGGGGGGGGGTCTACTTAGATAATTTAGGTGACCTATTTGGTTTTGGTCCTGTTATGTTAAATAATTGGGCAATTCCATTTACTGTTTTTGCTGTGCTGGGTGTAATTAATGCGTTTAATATGATTGATGGTGTTGATGGGTTGGCGGGAGGAGCAGTGTTGATTGCATTATTAATGCTTGGAGTGATTGCGCTTTCCCAGGGACTTGTGATTCAAACTACCTTGTTATTTTTAATGGCAGGTTCATTAGCGGCCTTTTTATATTTCAATATACGGACTCCTTGGCGTAATAAAGCCATTGTGTTTATGGGTGATGCCGGCAGTATGATGTTGGGCTTTACTCTTATCTGGTTCGCTGTTGATTTGTCCGATTCTAATTCCCCTATTCTGACACCAATTACCGCTGTTTGGATTCTTGCGGTTCCTATTATGGATACCGTTAGTACTATGTTTAGGCGTATGTTAAAAGGCAAGAGTCCCTTTGTCGCAGATAGAGAGCACTTGCATCATATCTTTTTGCGCGCTGGTTATAGCGTTAGTGAGACGGTTGCGATCATTTTATTTTCTGCCTTGGTGTTTGCCATGATAGGTTTGGCAGGCTGGTATTATCAAGTGTCGGAATATGTGATGTGTTATAGCTTTATTGTTTTGTTTTTATGTCACTTTATGATTATGCATCATGCTTGGCGTTTTACTAAGACGTTGAAAAAAATCAATCGTCGTCGTCACTTGGTGAAGGTGATTAAGAAGAAGTCTGTTTAACTATGCCGTTTAATAAAATTATTGTGTTGCTTGTTTGTGCTAGCATTTCTGCGCATGTGATAGCAGCTCCAAGCGTTAATGGTGAAACAGGTTTGATAGCCATGCCCGATGGTCGCATTGCTGAAGATGGCGAATTCCGTATTGGTGGCAGTTATGCTGATCCCTATAAAAACTGGGTGTGGAGTAGTATTTCTTTATTGCCCCGATTTGAGTTGAGTGCGCGTTATACAGAAATTGGTAATGTGGATTTGTCGCAGTATCCGGGCTGGAGTGGGTTTGGGGATTATAAAGACAAGGTGTCTTCTGCTAAGTTTTTATTGGCCAAAGAATCCTGGGCTTGGCCTTCGATTGCGTTCGGTATTCATGATTTGCATGGTACCGGTTTGTTTGAGGCGAAGTATCTGGCGGCCAGTAAGCGTTTTGGTGATTTGGACGCTACCTTGGGTTATGGCAGTCAGCGCATTGAGGGTTTGTTTGCAGGTATGCGTTATCGGCCAGATGCTTGGAATGGTTTGGCATTGGTTGCTGAATATGATGCCATGGATTATCCGAGTGATAAATTTGCCGCACAAACCGGATTGATACAGCGTGATAAGGGCGTGGGGCTGGGGGTTGAATATCAATGGGGTTGGCTTGGCTCTCAGCTGGCCTGGCGTGATGGTGATATAAGTTTGAATGCTTATGCCTCGGTTCCATTACAGCAAAAAGAATTTGTTCCCAAACTGGATGAGCCAGCTCCTGATATGGCGTTGGTGGCGCGCCCGAGTTATGCCCGATGGCGCGATAATCCCGAATTTCAACAGGCATTGCTAAAGCGTTTGTTGGATCAGGATTTTAAGCAGGTGCATCTGGAGACTTCTCAGTATGAGACTGTAGCGACATTAACCAATTCGCGTATTTCTTTGCCTAGTCGCGCGGTGGGGCGTGCGGTGCGTAGTATTTTATTGCGTGCACCGTTGGAAACGCGACAGATTACGGTACATTACACCATCAAAGATATGGCATTTGCCAGCTATACCTTTTTTGATGTGGCGCGTTTGAGGCAATATTTTCAAGGTGGTATATCTCGCCAAGAATTGGCTGCTTATGTCAGTGTTGATTATGCCAATCCCGCTGAGGTTGCGTTTAAAGAAGAACTGATGGAAGGGCTAGAGCAGGAATATTATCAAACCTATTTGGATGGTGATGATGGCGATATGCTGAGTTTTCGCGCGGAGAGTGCAGCTTTGAGCCGTATTCGTATTGCTCCGGGCCTGGGGATATATTTTAATGACCCCAGTGGGGCATTCCGTTATGAGGTGTTTGCCAGTGCCAGTATGCAAAATCAGCTGGCGACCGGCTTGTTTTTGGACAGTGCGGCTCAATTGACCGTGTACCAGAATATCAGCGAGGTCACTCAGCCATCAAATAGTGTGCTGCCGCATGTGCGCACCGATATTGCCGATTATAAGAAAAATGGCAATGCGAAACTAACCCGCTTGATGTTGAATCAGTATTTTCAGCCGGAGCAGCGGGTGTATGCCCGTGTGTCCGGTGGTTTGTATGAAGAAATGTTTGGCGGTGTCGGGGGGCAGCTGCTTTATTACCCGGAATCGTCTCCCTGGGCGGTGGATCTGGCCGTTGATGCACTTAAACAACGCGATGTTGGTGGGGGCTTGGATTTCAGAGACTATTCAACCGTTACCGCATTGGCTTCTTTGCACTACCGTTTGCCGGTGGGCGTGACCGCGACGCTAAGGGCTGGGCGTTTCTTAGCCAAGGATGAGGGCGCGCGCTTTGAATTTAAGCGACGTTTTCGTTCGGGGTTCGAGGTAGGGGCCTGGTATACCGTAACGAATGGTAACGATATTACTACTCCCGGCTCACCAGAGGATCCGTATCACGATAAAGGGGTATTTATGTCTATCCCGTTGGCTGCGATGTTAACGCGTGATACGTCCTCTGAACCTAAGATGTCAATTTCTCCATGGACGCGTGATGTGGGCCAGATGGTCCGCTCTCCGGGAGACTTGTATGCCGTTCTAGAGCCGGGGTACCGTAACGTTAAGGACCATGATGGTCTGCAGTATTTTGGTGATTATGATGATAGCTATGCCTTGCCAGAGCAGCCAACATTAATCGATCGGCTGCAGTGGGATAGCTGGGCAAAGGATAGGCTGCGAGTGATCGAGAGTCTGCAGGATTCGCGCACCTGGTTGAAAGTGGGTGCAGGTCTTGGTGTGGCTGCATTAACATCATTGGCAGATAACAAGGCCGATCGTTGGGCATTACGTCATCGGGACGATGGGTTTAATCAGGGTATTGCCGAGGTGGGTAATCATCTTCCCTTGCTGGTGGGTGGCACTGCGGCTTTTCTGGCATTGGATGGCAGCAATCAGCGTTTAAGTGCGACTTCATTTACCGCATTAGAGGCCGGGGTGTTGGGGATGGTGGCTTCCGAAACCGGTAAATATGTGTTTGGGCGCTCTCGTCCCGAGGCGGGCAAAGGCGATAGCGACTTTAATCGTCTACATAGGAACAATGGCAACAGTAGCTTTCCTTCCGGGCATACCACGGCGGTTTGGGCGATGTTGACGCCCTATGCCAAGGAATATAATGCCCCTTGGTTATATGGGGTTGCTGCGTTGACCAATATGGCGCGCGTAGCGGATCGTAAACATTGGGTATCGGATACGGTTGCCGGAGCGGTGTTGGGTTATTTTGTCGGGGATGCACTATGGCGCTGGCATAAGGAGGACGGTCCCCGTCTGGGGGTACAGGATAATGCGCTGACCTTGACTTGGGAGACGCATTGATGATGTGGTTAGATAGTGGGCCATGCAAGTCATTGCTAATTGCGCTGCCGCAGTTAATTGGGATAGTGCTGTTGCTGTTGCTATTGCTAAGTAGCCAGCTTTGGGCCGCCTGTCAGGTGCTGGATCCAGAGTTGGCTCAAGGTGAATATAGCGGCGGATGTAAAGACGGCTTGGCTCATGGCTATGGTGAAGTTGCTGGTTTGGCATCTTATCAAGGTACGTTTAGGCACGGTAAAAAGCAGGGGCAAGGCGTTAAGCGTATGAGTAATGGCGATGTTTACCGAGGAGAGTTTGTTGATGATTTTCGCCATGGCCGTGGTGAATATATTTGGGGGGGGCAAACGCCTTGGGCCGGACAGCGTTATCAGGGCGAATATGTGAAGGATCTGCGTCATGGGCAAGGGGTGTTTATCTGGGCAAATGGTGACCGTTATCAGGGGTTGTGGCAAAATGATTTGCGCATGGGCTTAAGCGTGCTGGAGTTGCGCCGCCAACAGGCTATGTTGGCGGCTAAGCAGATGCTAAAACCTGGAATGAAGGTGTGTGCCAGTGAGTGCTCTGGGCTAGCGTCTGATGTCGCTATCAAGGCCGAGGTGGTCAAGGTTGGCGAGCAGTTGCAGCTAAAAGTTGTCTCTGGCCCTATGGAGGCGCATAATTATCAGGGTAATCTGCTGTTACAGGGTGATTTATTTATGGATAAATTGTTAAACTGGCAGCCGTGTTTGCTTGATTAATGAATGGCAGAGCCGTGTGGCTCTGTTTGCTTGGTATAAGGTATTGGAAAACTATGTGTGGGATTGTAGGCGGTGTAGCAGAGCGAAATGTGGTTCCGGTGCTGTTGGAGGGATTAAGGCGACTTGAATATAGGGGCTATGATTCGGCAGGTATTGCCGTGTTAGCCAGCAATCAGCAAATTAGTCGGGTGCGTTCATTAGGGAAAATTAAAGCCTTAGAGGATAAATTGTCCAGCGAGGCGAATGTTATGTATGGCTCGCTTGGTATTGCGCATACCCGCTGGGCAACACATGGTAAGCCGGCTGAAAATAATGCCCATCCGCATATCTGCAATAAGCAGGTGGCGGTGGTTCATAATGGCATTATTGAAAATCATCAGGCACTAAAAGCCGAGCAGCTGGAAAAAAACTATAGATTTACTTCGGAGACCGATACCGAAGTGGTTGCGCATGAACTGCATTACTGGCATGTGGAACAACAGCAGGATTTGTTATCTGCTTTGCAGTCGGCGGTGGCTCGCTTTGAAGGGGCCTATGCCCTGGGAGTGATCAGTGTGCAGGAGCCAGGACGATTGGTCGCTGCACGCAAGGGCAGTCCCCTGGTGATTGGGGTGGGGATTGGTGAGTATTTCATTGCTTCTGACGTGTCTGCGTTGTTGCCAGTTACCCAGCAGTTTATTTTCCTGGAAGATGGTGATGTCGCGGATATTAGACGTGATTCGCTGGTGATTTACGATGTGGAGGGTCAGCAGGTTGAGCGAGTTATTAAGCAATCTCAATTGGACGCTCAATCCGTTGCCTTGGGCGAACATCAGCACTATATGCATAAAGAAATTTTTGAGCAGCCCCGCGCCGTTGCCGATACCCTGGATGGGCGGGTAACGGCAGATCAGGTGCTGGTGCAAGCGTTTGGCCATGAAGCCGAGGCGATATTTAAGCGCATCAAGCGTGTTCAGATTATTGCTTGTGGTACCAGTTATCATGCTGGGCTGGTGGCCAAATACTGGTTGGAGGATATTATTGGTCTGCCCTGTGCGGTTGAGGTTGCCAGTGAATACCGTTATCGTAATCCAGTAATTGAAAGCGATACCTTGCTGGTTACCGTGTCTCAATCGGGCGAAACGGCGGACACGCTGGCGGCATTGCAACAAATCAAGCAACTGTTAGCTCGGCAGCCCGAACTCTACTTGCCGTCGTTAACCATTTGCAATGTGCCCGAATCCACGCTGACGCGTGAATGTGATCTGGTGTTTTTAACCCACGCCGGGCCGGAAATGGGGGTAGCATCGACCAAGGCATTTACCACGCAGTTGGTCGCCTTAGCATTGTTGACTACCGCGATCGGTCAGGTGCAGCAGCGCTTAACCGCGGATAGAGAACAATCGATTGTTGATGGTTTGCATAAATTACCCGGTCTGATTCAGGCGGCCTTAGCACAGGAGGCGACGGTGCAGGAAGTGGCCCGAACCTTTGTCGATAAGCCCAGCGCCTTATTCCTGGGGCGGGGAACCATGTATCCGATTGCGATGGAAGGGGCGTTAAAACTTAAGGAAATCAGCTATATCCATGCCGAGGCTTATCCCGCTGGTGAGTTGAAACATGGGCCGCTTGCCCTGATAGATGAGTATATGCCGGTGGTGGCGATTGCTCCGAATGATTTGCTGCTGGAGAAACTAAAATCCAACCTGCAGGAAGTACGAGCCCGTGGTGGCAATATGATTGTGTTTGAGGATGAGCAGTCTCAGGTTGATGACGGCGCGGAAACAGAAGGCTTGCAGGTGATTAAGACTACCAGTAATGTGGGGCGTATCTCCGCGCCAATTGTGTTTAATATCGCGTTGCAGTTGCTGGCTTATCATGTGGCCGTGATAAAAGGTACCGACGTGGATCAGCCGCGTAACCTGGCAAAATCGGTAACCGTTGAATAGTATGATTAATATTGTGTTATGTGGCGGTAGTGGTACCCGGCTATGGCCGTTAAGTCGTACCCACATGCCCAAGCAATTTGTACGCTTGTTTCATGACCAGTCGTTATTTCAGGCAACGATTTTGCGCAATCGTCCGATTAGCAGTAAGAGCATATTGGTTGTGAATGCAGAACAATATTTTTTAGCGCTGGATCAGTTTGCTCAGGTCTCTACTGAGACGGCCTATAGCTTGTTGGAGCCGGTCGGACGAAATACTGCCCCGGCGATTGCCTTGAGCTGCCTTAGCCTGGATGAGGACGATCTAGTGCTGGTGACACCTTCGGATCATTTGATTAAAAATCAGTCGGCTTATGAGGCTGCGGTGTTAACGGCTAAAAAACTGGCGGAGCAGGATGTGCTGGTGACCTTTGGCATTCGGCCGAGTTATGCTGAAACGGGATTTGGGTATATTGAGGCGAAGAGTCATGACGTATTGTCATTTAAAGAAAAGCCCGATTTGCTAACTGCAAAAAAATATCTGGAGCAGGGTAACTATTACTGGAATTCGGGAATGTTTTGTTTTAAGGCCGGAGTGTTTCTGCAAGAGTTGCAAACACACAGTCCCGAGATTTATCAGTGTTGTATCGCCGCATATCAATCGGCTGAGAAGTTGGCAGGTCAGATAAATATAGGCCGTAGTGAGATGCAGGCCATACCGGATGATTCTATTGATTATGCGGTCATGGAAAAGTCTGACCGGGTCAAGGTGGTGCCGTGTGATATCGGTTGGTCTGATCTGGGAAGTTTCGATGCGTTATATGATGAAACAAAAACGGAACAAGCTGATAATGCCTTGATCCAGCAAGGTCAGATTATTCCACTGTGTGTGAATGCACAGCATAATTTGGTGGTTTCTAATAATCGTCAGGTGGTATTGGTTGAGGTGGATGATTTATTGGTGGTGGATACTGCCGATGCCTTATTGGTAGCTCGGCGTGGTGCAGCGCAGTCGGTGAAACAGGTGGTTGAACAACTTAATCAGCAAGGATCGGTGCTAACGCAGTTGCACCGTTTGGTGCATCGACCTTGGGGGACCTATGAGGTGTTGCAGGATGCGCCGCAATATAAGGTTAAGCGAATTGTGGTGCATCCCGGTCAGCGTTTATCTTTACAGCGCCATTTTCATCGAAATGAGCACTGGATTGTGGTATCTGGCACCGCCTGGGTGATGGTGGATGATCAACAATATATGGTCAGGCCCAATGAATCGACTTATATCAAAATGGGGCAGGTTCATAGGTTAGAGAATCATGGCAAAATTGATCTGGTGATGATAGAAGTGCAGGTGGGTGAATATACCGGTGAAGATGATATTGAGCGTTTGGATGACAACTATGGCCGCTTAGTAAAGTTAACTTAAGCTTAAAGGAATAATGTGAAAGGAATAATATTAGCTGGCGGTTCGGGGACACGTTTGTACCCAATCACCCGGGGAGTGTCGAAACAATTAGTGCCTATCTATGACAAGCCTATGATTTATTATCCCTTGTCGGTATTAATGCTGGCAGGGATCCGTGAGATTCTGATTATTACCACACCGGAAGATCAGGCCAGTTTTCAAAAACTGCTAGGTGATGGCAGCGAGTTGGGAATGCAGTTTGAGTATGTGGTGCAGCCCTCTCCCGATGGGCTGGCGCAGGCCTTTATTCTGGGTGAAGACTTTGTCGGTGAGGATGATGTCTGTTTGATTCTGGGAGATAATATCTATTACGGTCATGATTTAACACAGCTGGCCCAGAATGCGGTGGGCAATGCCAAGCAAGGTAAGGCCACCGTTTTCGGCTATCATGTGCATGATCCCGAGCGTTATGGGGTGGCCGAGTTTGATGATGCCGGTAATGTAATCAGCCTGGAAGAAAAACCGGTTCAACCAAAATCCAACTATGCGGTAACCGGTTTGTACTTTTACCCCAACGATGTGGTTGCCAAGGCTAAACGGGTTAAACCTTCTCATCGTGGTGAGCTGGAAATTACTACGGTTAACCAGATGTATCTTGCCGAGCAGAGACTGAAGCTGGAAACCATGGGGCGTGGTTATGCCTGGTTGGATACGGGGACCCATGAAAGTCTGCTGGAGGCCTCATCATTTATTGAAACCATAGAAAAGCGCCAGGGCTTGAAAGTGGCTTGTTTGGAAGAAATTGCTTACGAGCAAGGATATATCAATAAAGAACAATTGGTTGAACTGGCCAAGCCATTGGCTAAAAACCAATATGGTCAGTATTTGTTGCGCCGGGCAGAGGATGGTGTGTGTTAATGGAGTTTATTAAACAGAACATTCCCGAAGTGGTTTTGATTAAGCCTAAGGTATTTGGTGATGAGCGTGGCTATTTTGTAGAAACCTTTAGGCAGGATAAGTTTGAGGCGGCGCTAGGTTATCAAGTTGATTTTGTGCAGGATAATGAGTCAAGCTCGCAACGTGGTGTGCTGCGTGGTTTACATTTCCAGTTACCCCCTTACGCACAAAGCAAGCTGGTCAGAGTGATTCAGGGAAAAGTGCTGGATGTGGTGGTGGATATTCGTCAAGGAAGCCCTACTTTTGGCCAGTATGTTGCCGCAGAACTAAGTGATGAAAATAAACATCAATTGTTCGTGCCTAGAGGGTTTGCGCATGCTTTTGTGGTGTTATCCGAAAGTGCGATTTTTGCGTATAAGGTGGATAACTATTATGCTTCGGAATGTGATCGTGGCTTGGCATTTGATGATCCACAACTGGCCATTGATTGGCAGCTTCCCTCAGATGTGTTGCAGCTTTCTGCTAAAGATAGGCAGCAGCCTGCTTTGAGTGAGTTGGATGAGTGTTTTCGTTATGATGTAGATTACTATTCGGTCCAGGGGGATTTGTGAAACATATTCTGGTAACCGGCAAGAATGGCCAGTTAGGGAATGCACTGGCTCAGCTAAGTGATCAATATGTGGATTGGGCTTTTACCTTTGTCAATCATGACGAACTGGATCTGGCGGATGTGGCGGCAATTCAGGATTTTTTTGTTAATCGCTCATTCGATGTGATTGTTAACTGTGCCGCCTATACGGCGGTGGATAAGGCCGAGTCAGAGCAGGAACTGGCGGATAAGGTGAATCACCAAGCGGTTGCTACGCTGGCAGAGCAGGCCAAGCGTATGGATGCTACATTAATTCAGATCAGTACCGATTATGTGTTTGATGGCGCCAGCTATCGTCCTTATGTAGAGAGCGATGAGGTAGCACCTCAAGGAATCTATGGTTTAACCAAGCTCAAAGGTGAGCAGGCGATGCGGCAAGTGCAGCCCCGTGGTTGTATTATCCGAACCAGTTGGGTGTATGCCGAGCACGGAGCGAATTTTGTAAAAACCATGTTGCGTTTAGGTGAGCAGCGGGAAAGCCTGGGGGTGATTTTTGACCAGGTGGGTTCGCCAACTTATGCGCCAGATCTGGCACAAGTCATACTTCAATTTATTGCTCAGGACAACTTTAGTGAGCAGATAGAGGTTTACCACTTTAGTAATGAGGGGGTGTGCAGCTGGTATGATTTTGCTAAAACGATTTTCGAATTAGCTGAGATAAACTGTCAAGTAGATCCGATTGAAACTAAGGATTATCCAACACCGGCCAAGCGCCCCCACTACAGTCTATTGAATAAGCAAAAAATCAAGCAAACGCTGGGCATTCGTATTCCCTACTGGAAAGATTCCCTGATTAAGTGTTTGCAGCGATTGCCGCAGTAATTGTTTAAGAAAATTATTGAATTTAACGCGTGCGCTTG
Organism: uncultured beta proteobacterium; assembly: GCA_942490555.1. Taxonomy (GTDB): domain Bacteria; phylum Pseudomonadota; class Gammaproteobacteria; order Burkholderiales; family Gallionellaceae; genus Gallionella. The sequence continues at coordinate 14,102 of CALNXP010000016.1, forward strand.
GCGTGCCGTAACAGGAATAGAATATGTCTAATCAACAAGCATTAAAAATTCTGGTAACCGGTGGTGCCGGTTTTATCGGTTCGGCGGTAGTGCGCCATATTATTAATGATAGCTCTCACCATGTGGTAAACATGGATAAGCTGACTTATGCTGGAAACTTAGAATCACTGGTCAGTGTCAGTGATGATCCGCGTTATGTTTTTGAACAAGTGGATATCTGTGATGCCGAGCAGGTTAAGCGGGTATTTGCCGAGCATCAGCCGGATATTATTATGCATCTGGCCGCAGAATCTCATGTTGATCGCTCTATTGATGGGCCGGGTGAGTTTATTCAAACCAATGTGATTGGAACCTATAACCTACTTGAGCAGGCACGTAGTTATTGGAGTCAGTTGGCGGATGATAAAAAGGGAAATTTCCGTTTTCATCATATTTCTACCGATGAAGTGTATGGTGACCTGCCCCATCCTGAAGAATGTCCGGAAACGCCAGTGACGGATTTGCCGTTGTTTACCGAAACCACGGCCTATGCTCCCAGTTCACCCTATAGCGCTTCCAAAGCTAGCTCGGATCATCTAGTGCGCTCCTGGAGGCGTACCTTTGGACTGCCAACGTTAGTAACTAACTGTTCGAATAATTACGGTCCGTATCATTTCCCGGAAAAACTGGTGCCGTTAATGATACTGAATGCCCTGGAAGGTAAACCGTTGCCGGTATATGGCAAAGGCAATCAGATTCGTGACTGGCTGTATGTGGAAGATCATGCCCGTGCCCTGGTATTGGTGGCTACCACGGGTACGATAGGGGAAACCTATAATATTGGTGGCCATAACGAGAAACAGAATATTGAGGTGGTGAAAACTATTTGCAGTATTTTGGATGAGTTGGCGCCAGCGGCAGAGCGGAATTTAAAAATCACGCATTATGAAGCGCTGTTGACCTATGTCAAAGACCGTCCGGGACATGATATGCGCTATGCTATTGATGCCGGAAAAATTAAGCGTGAGCTGGGCTGGGTGCCAGAGGAAACCTTTGAGAGTGGTATCCGTAAGACGGTGCAATGGTATCTGGAGAACCAAGCCTGGTGTCGTAATGTTCAGGATGGCAGTTATCAGCGCGAGCGTTTAGGGAATAATTAATCCATTCGTGGACTGAGTTGAAAAAGGGTGCGCTATGCGCACCTTTTTTGATTTATGGTAAGGAGTAGTCTAATGAAAATCAATATGTCCGAGCTGATCGATTCTTGTGGGGTCAAATTCGGTACCAGTGGTGCGCGTGGTCTGGTTGAACAGATGAGTGGCCGGGTGTGTTATGCCTATGCCGCTGCCTTTTGGCAGGCGGTGGGTAGTGGTGTACAGGTAGTCGTGGGGCATGATTTGCGTCCCAGCAGTCCGGATATGGCCAGAGCTTGTATTCGCGCGTTTAATGATCTTGGTGTTGAGGTGATTTATGCGGGTGCCTTGCCGACTCCGGCCCTAGCTTATTATGCACAAACCCTGGGGGTGCCAGCATTGATTGTTACCGGGAGTCATATTCCGTTTGATCGCAATGGCATTAAGTTTTATCGGGCCGACGGTGAGATCAGTAAAGAGGATGAACAGGCAATGTTGCAGGCGCAACTGACGCTGCCGGAAATGGTGGATTTACCCGTATTGCCAGCGATTGTCGGTCAGGCTAGACAGGCTTATATTTCACGTTATATGGATTTTTTTGGCGTAGATAGTCTGTGCGGACGTAAGGTGGCGGTGTATCAGCATTCTTCGGTAGCACGGGATTTGCTGGTGGAGGTTTTTGAGCAACTGGGGGCCGATGTATTGGCGCTGGGACGCACCGACACCTTTGTACCTATAGATACCGAGGCCGTAAGAGCAGAAGATATTGCACAGGCTAAGGAATGGGCGGCTCAATATGATTTTGATATGCTGGTTTCTACCGATGGGGATGCCGACAGGCCATTGATCGGAGATGAGCAGGGTAACTGGTTGCGCGGTGATGTGGTGGGGGTGCTGTGCGCGCAATTTTTACGCGCGGATACCGTGGTTACCCCGGTGAGCAGTAATACTGTGCTGGAAAAATCAGCGCAATTTAGCAAGGTGTTGCGTACTCGCATTGGTTCACCGTATGTGATTGCGGCCATGCAGAGACAGAGCGGCGTGGTGGCAGGTTATGAGGCTAATGGGGGGGTTTTGTTAGGAAGTGCGGTAGCGCGTGATGATATTGTTTTGAGCGCATTGCCAACCCGGGATGCGCTGTTGCCTATGTTGGCGTTGCTGGAGTTAGCTCAGCAAAAACAATGTCGTGTTTCTGCGTTAACCGAGACCTTACCCGCACGTTATACCCATAGTGACCGGTTGCAGGCATTTGCTACCGAGAAAAGTCAGCAATTGTTAAGTGATTTGCAGGAGAACCCTGTGCAGTTGACCGAGTGGCTGGCTCCTGGGCAGGGCGAGGTGGTGAATGTTGATCGTACCGATGGTTTGCGTGTGACGTTTTTTAGTGGTGTGATTGTACACCTTCGCCCGTCGGGGAATGCGCCGGAGCTGCGTTGTTATGCCGAGGCGGATAGCGCTGAGCAGGCCAGACAGTTATGTAATGACTGCCTGGCACGGGTGCGGCAATGTTAATTGCTTTCCTGCTGTTGATAAGTTGGCCGAACAGGTGATGATATTTTTCTGGTGCTATGTATTAGCGATTGAAATATTCGCTAATACATAGCACCAGCTCCGTAGGTGTATTGGTACAGCTGATGGTTTTTTGCCAATGCCTGGCCGCCTGTTCGGAAATTCTGGGGTGTATGCTAAATATCGGGCATTGGAATAATGCGGTTTGTTTGGCCTGTTGAATACAACTGGCCAGATGTCTGGCGGCTTCGCTGCTCGACAGTATGATGGCATCCGGTTGTTGTTGTAACAGTTGGGGGATGTCGATAGGTGCGAGTATGCGTTGATAGCATTCGATATATTCAACGACTGCACCACGTGCCTTTAAGGTGTCGGCCAGCTGTTCCCGGCCACCTTTTCCACGAAAGATCACAATCTTTTTGTCTGCAACTTGCTGCAGTTGTGGCAAGTGTAATAACCCTTCACTGTCGTGTTGTTGTTCCGGGGTGAGTGGCCGATCAATACCATGCTGTGCCAATGCATTGGCCGTGCCCTGGCCGACAGCGACAATCTGCTCGGGCAGTGGATGCTGCTGTATTGCCTGCAGTCCAAACTGGACCGCATTGGGGCTGATAAAAATGGCCAACTGACAATCATTCAGCGTTTGCAGGGACGGTTGCAGTTCGACCGAGGGGGATATCGGCTGAATCTCCAGTAAGGGCAGGGCAATGGCCTGCCCCCCGGCGTGTTGGATCTGCTCAATCAGCGGCTGAGCCTGATCTCGGGGCCGGGTAACCACAATTTTTTTGCCTTGCAGGCTTGACGTGGTCATTGTTGGGCTGGGTGGCGTGCTTACAGATCCAGGGCGGCCAGAATTTCGTCAGCCCCCTGATGGCGTAAAGCGCCGGCGACCTGATACCCCAGTGCATCGGGCTGGTTAATATCACCGCTCAGATCGGCGCGCAGCATCTGTTTGCCATCCGGACTGGCGACAAAGCCACGCAGGCGCAATTGTTGTTTGTCTGCACTGACCTCGGCATAACCACCAATAGGCACCTGGCAGCTGCCGCCCAGGGTACGACTGATGGCGCGTTCAGCGATAACGCGGGCAGCCGTTTCGTCATCGTGCAATGGTTTCAGCATTGCCATCAGATCGGCGCGATCGGCGCGACATTCAATACCCAGAGCTCCCTGGCCGACGGCGGGCAGGCTGTCGTCGCTGCTTAAAATGCCTTTGATTCTATCGTGCAGCTGCAGGCGCTTTAAGCCGGCCGATGCCAGTATGATGGCATCGTATTGGCCTTCATCCAGTTTGCGTAACCGGGTTTGTACGTTACCACGCAGCGGCTCTACCTTGAGATGCGGGTAACGGGCGCGTACCTGACTTTCGCGGCGCAGGCTGGAGGTGCCAACGACACTGCCTTCGGGTAGCTCGCTTAGCTGCTGATAGTTATTGGAAACAAAGGCATCCAGTGGATCTTCACGTTCACAAATGATAGGTAAGGCAAAGCCTTCAGGCAGTTGCATGGGTACATCTTTCATCGAATGAACCGCGATATCGGCACGTCCATCTTCCAGTGCGGTCTCCAGTTCTTTGACAAACAAGCCTTTTCCCCCTATTTTGGATAAGGTAACATTGAGTATTTGATCACCTTTTGTCGTCATCCCCAGAATAGTTACCTCGGTTTGAGGATATAATGCCGACAATTTGTCCCGGATGTGTTCTGCCTGCCACATGGCCAGAGCACTTTCTCGGGAGGCGATCACTAAGCGGGAAGGGATGTTTGGGCTGGTTTGGCTCATGAATGTTTCCTATTTCCTAAGTTTTAATCAAAAACGCGACGCATTCTACCATGATGATTGAGTCAGAATTCAATCTCAAAGAATGCCGGCGTTGTTGTGTCAGCAATATTGGGATTTATATGAATTTGATTTCTGCACCTGCCGATATTTCCAGTAAGGATTTACCCTTACGGGAAGATGTACGTCTATTAGGGCGTATTTTGGGCGATACATTACGAGAACAAGAAGGCGAAGAAGCGTTTCAGTTGATTGAAAGCGTACGTCGTGCGGCGGTTCGTTTTCGTAAAACGCAGGATGAGCGTGATAAAGAAGCCTTGGAGGAGATGCTGGATGCATTGACACCCAGTGAAACACTGGTAGTGGTCAGAGCCTTTAGTTATTTTTCGCAATTATCGAATATTGCCGAAGATGTGCATAGAAACCGTCGTCATCGTATGCATATGCAAAGTGATAGCACACCGGAGGTGGGCTCACTGACGCTGGCATTAAAGCGTATGGCCGAGAAAAAGCTGGATAAAAACCTTATTCAGGAGTTTTTGAATGATGCCCTGGTTTCTCCGGTATTAACCGCGCATCCTACCGAGGTGCAGCGTAAAAGTATTTTGGATTGTCAGTTGATTATTGCCGATCTGATCGATAGTCGTGATCGGGTCGATATGTCACCCGAAGAACTGGCCGATAATGAAGAGGCGCTGCGCCGCTTTATTATGATCCTTTGGGAAAGCCGTATGTTACGTACCATCAAGCCGAATGTGCATGATGAAATTAAAAACGGGCTGTCTTTCTATGACTATACCTTTCTGAAGGAAGTGCCAGATGTGTATAGCCGATTGGAGCGTCGCCTGAAGGAAATGTATGGTGATGATCTGGACATCCCTTCATTCTTTCGCATCGGCAGTTGGATTGGTGGTGACCGCGATGGTAATCCATATGTCACCTATGATGTCACCTATGATGCGGTAAAGGCTCACTCCAAGGTGGCGTTTGAGCATTATCTGACCGAGACACATCTGTTAGGCATGCGCTTGAGTCAAAGTGCGGATCTGATTCGCGTCAGTGATGAATTGAAAGCATTGGCTGCTGAGTTGCGTGGTGCCGAGGCGGCCAGCATTCGTGAGGATGAGCTGTATCGTCGTGCGTTAACTCTGATTTATTCGCGTTTGGCGGCTACCGCTAAGAAATTGGGGCATGAAATTGCGTTTTTGCATCCGGTGGATGCCAGCGCTACGACCTATGATAGCTATCGCGACTTTATTGCCGACCTGGATATCTTGATCGATTCCTTGCGTGGCCATAAAGCGTATGTGTTAGCCAACGGTCGTATTGCCAATTTGCGTCGTGCCGCCGATGTGTTTGGTTTCCATCTGGCGCCGCTGGATATGCGTCAGCATAGTGGCGTGCATGAGCAGCTGATTAAAGAATTGATCAGTGTTGCTGATCCCAAGGCGGTAGATTATCTGAGCTTGAGTGAAGATCAGCGTATTGAGGTGTTGTTAGGACTGTTGAAGGCCGGCAAACCATTGATGGTGGACGATCTGAGTCAGTATACCGAGCAGACCGAGGGTGAGTTGCGTATGATGCAGACCGCTGCCACGGTACATCAGCAGTTTGGTCCGGCCGCGCTACCGAATCATATTATTTCCCAGACCGATTCTATCAGTGATGTGCTGGAGCTGGCGGTAATGCTGCAGCAGGTAGGTCTGGTTGAAGGGGGTGATAATCCGGTGCTGCATATGAACCTGATTCCATTGTTTGAAACCATTGGGGATTTGCAGGCCAGTGCCGAGATTATGGATAAGATGTTTGCCATTCCATATTATCGCCAGATGGTTGCCAGTCGCAGCAATGCCCAGGAAGTGATGTTAGGCTATTCGGACAGCAACAAGGATGGTGGTTATGTGACCTCTAACTGGGAGTTGTATAAGGCCGAGCTGGACCTGGTCAAGGTGTTTGATAAATACGGTATTGAACTGCGCCTGTTCCATGGGCGTGGCGGTACCGTGGGGCGTGGTGGTGGCCCCAGCTATCAGGGGATTCTGGCGCAACCACCGGGCAGTGTGAATGGTCAGGTGCGCGTTACCGAGCAAGGTGAAGTGATTTCCAGTAAATATTCCAATCCGGATATCGGGCGTCGTAACCTGGAGTCTATGATTGCGGCGACCATGGAAGCGACCTTGTTGCATCATCACGGGGCCGATAGTTCTATGCCGGAATATCATCGCATTATGGAGCGTTTGAGCCTGGATGCCTTTAATGCCTATCGTAAACTGGTTTATGAAACCCCGGGTTTTGCCGATTATTTCTTTACCTCGACACCTATAGGTGAAATTGCCAAGCTGAATATCGGCAGTCGTCCGTCATCGCGTAAGGCGCTGGGTAAGATTGAAGATTTGCGGGCGATTCCCTGGGTGTTCAGCTGGGGGCTGACTCGGGTATTTATTCCCGGTTGGTATGGCTTTGGCACGGCGGTAAAAAACTATATTGAGCAGGAAGGTGAGGCCGGTCTGGCTATCTTGCGCATGATGTATCAACGCTGGTCATTTTTTAGTGCGTTGCTCTCGAATATGGATATGGTGTTATCCAAGAGTGATATGGGGATTGCCTCGGCCTATGCCGAACTGGTGAAGGATGAGCCGCTGCGTGAGACCGTATTTGGCAGCATTGAGCAAGAATGGAATACCACCATTCAAATGTTGTTTAAGGTGACCGATAATCATTCCCTGTGTCAGGATAATCCATCCTTGGCACGCGGTTTGTTAACGCGTATGCCCTATATTGATCCATTGAATCACCTGCAGGTGTCACTATTGCACAGACACCGTGCCGGTGATACCGATGAGCGGGTAAGGCGTGGTATTCATTTGACCATTAACGGGATTGCCAGCGGCCTGCGTCGCAGTGGTTGATTGAGGATTGTTTAACTGTAATGCCCGGAGCCAGGTTTTGTTCCGGGCGTTTTTTGTTTGTGTGAAAGAAATGTCAGAAGAATTATTGGATACAGAAACGGGTCAGCCCGCCAAGGCGGATAATGCGATGGTTTCGCAGGTGGGACGCAGGCGCACGTTTGCGATTATTTCGCATCCGGATGCGGGTAAGACCACATTGACCGAAAAATTGTTGTTATTTGGTGGTGCCATTCAAATGGCGGGTACCGTTAAGGCCAAGAAGAGCGGACGTCATGCGACCTCTGACTGGCTGGATATTGAAAAACAGCGCGGTATTTCGGTGGCCAGCTCGGTGATGCAGTTTGCGGTAGATGACTGTGTGATCAATCTGCTGGATACCCCCGGTCACCAGGACTTTTCGGAAGATACCTATAGGGTGCTGACCGCGGTTGATGCTGCGGTGATGGTGGTGGATGCGGCCAAAGGGGTGGAAGCGCAGACCATCAAATTATTGGAGGTCTGCCGGCTGCGCAATACCCCGATTATTACCTTTATTAACAAGTTGGACCGCGAAGTTCGTGAGCCGCTGGATGTGTTGGATGAGATAGAGTCGGTATTGAATATTGCCTGTGCGCCGGTGACCTGGCCTATAGGTATGGGTAAGCGCTTTCAAGGGGTATATCATCTGCTAAACGATCAGGTGTATCTGTTTACTCCCGGTGCAGAAAAGCGCGATCAGGCGGTAGAAGTGCTTAACGGCACGGATATTGATCGCCTGGCGGATACGCATCCGGCCGAAATGGAAATCATGCGCGACGAAGTGGAACTGGTGGCCGGCGCCGGTGCCGCATTTGAGCTGGATGAGTTTCTGGCCGGTAAGCAGACGCCGGTATTTTTTGGCTCGGGGATTAATAATTTCGGGGTGCGTGAGGTGTTACAGGCCTTGATTGACTGGGCACCGGCACCACAGCCACGGGAAACCGACAAGCGATTGGTGCAGCCCACCGAAGCTAAGTTTTCCGGATTTGTGTTTAAAATCCAGGCCAATATGGACCCCAATCACCGTGACCGGATTGCATTTATGCGGGTCTGTTCCGGGTGTTACCGTTCGGGCATGAAGGTCAAGCACCGGCGTACCGGCAAGGATATGAAGCTGGCCAATGCGGTGACGTTTATGGCCAACGAGCGCACCCGTATGGAGGATGCGTATGCCGGCGATATTATCGGGATTCATAACCATGGTCAGTTGCAGATTGGGGATGTATTAACCGAAGGTGGTGAGGCGATTACCTTTAAGGGGATTCCCTATTTTGCGCCGGAGCTGTTTAGTCGCGCCCGTTTACGCGATCCTATGAAACTGAAACAGTTGCAAAAAGGGCTGCGTCAGTTGGGTGAGGAAGGGGCCGTGCAGGTATTCGATCCGTTGGTGGATAACACGCCGCTGATTGGTGCAGTGGGACAGTTGCAGTTTGAGGTGGTGGCTCATAGATTGAAGGCCGAGTATGGCGTAGATGCGATATTTGAGAGCGCGCCTATCTATACGGCCCGTTGGGTCACCTGTGCCGATCGTTCGCATTTGAATGAATTTGTGAAGGCGAATCAGGCCCGGTTGGCGCTGGATGTGGATGGTAATTATGCCTATCTGGCGGATAATCGTGTGAATCTTCGCCTGGCACAGGAACGCTGGCCCAAGATAGAATTCCATGCTACCCGTGAGCATGGGCAGCAGTTGAGTGCAGAATAATGAGTAACAGGATGTCGCTATGAATTTAATTGTTCAATTTAATCACCCGTTAACGGCCGAACAGTTGGATACGATACGCCAGCTGGCCTCGGCGGATGCCATGACGCTGCAGCGTGAAGGGGTGTATCGTTTTGATAATGCCCGACAGAACAGTGCGCTGCTGGCGTATTGCCTGCAACATGAGCTGGACTATGCTTATGTGCCGGCACAACGCCAATTGCGCGATATCGGCCTGGTGGTGATGGATATGGACTCAACACTGATTACGATTGAGTGTATCGATGAAATTGCCGATATGTATAGCCTCAAGCCGCAAGTCGCCGAGATTACCGAGGCGGCGATGCGTGGTGAAATTGATTTTGCCGAAAGTCTGCGTCGCCGCGTAGCGTTGTTGGGCGGCCTGGAAGAGAGTGCGTTGCAGCGGGTATTTGACCAGCGTTTAAGCTTGTCTCCTGGAGCGGAAAGTATGCTTGCAAGCTTGCAACAGCACAATATTCAAACCATGCTGGTTTCCGGTGGCTTTGTGTTCTTTACCCAGCGTTTGAAGCAGCAGCTGGGGCTTAACTATGCGCATGCCAATACCCTGGAAATTAAGGACGGCAAACTGACCGGCAAGGTCAAGGGCGCGATTGTGGATGCTCAGGCCAAGGCGGATTTGCTGGTAAAGGTCAGAGATGAGCTGGGACTTAAGCCCGAGCAGACGGTGGCTATGGGTGATGGGGCCAATGATCTGAAAATGATGGCTGTGGCCGGTATCAGTGTGGCCTATCATGCCAAGCCGGTGGTGCGTGAACAGGCCGATTATGCGTTGAATTTTGTCGGTCTGGATGGGCTGGTGGCATTGTTGGGAAGTTAACCGTTATTTCACCACAAACCAGTCATTTAATAACTCCGGTTTATTGTAAGGATGTGTGCTGTAGCCGTGTTCGAATGAATAGCGCTGCAGCTGTTTGCCGGCCTCATTGACGATGGCATGTGCGGCGGCGGTGTCCCATTCCATAGTGGGGGCCAGTCTGGGGTAGATATCGGCGGCGCCTTCGGCGACCAGGCAGATTTTTAATGAACTGCCAATACTGGTCAGTTGTTTGGGGTGTGGACTGTCCAGTTGATCGATAAAGTGCTGGGTAGCTTCCGACATATGGGAGCGGCTGGCAACAATGGTGTATTCGCTCTTGGGCGGTGCGGTTAAGGGTAAGCGTTGTCCCTGTTTCCAGGCGCCTGCACCTTGCTTGGCCCAATAGCTGTAGCCCAATGCCGGGGCGTGTACCACGCCCAGTACCGGTTGTTGTTGCTGAATCAACGCAATATTGACGGTGAATTCCCCATTTTTCTTAATAAACTCTTTGGTGCCGTCCAGCGGGTCAATCAGCCAAAAGCACTCCCAGTGTTGGCGCTGGCTATACGGAATGTCGCGTCCTTCTTCCGAGAGAATGGGGATGTCCAGCGCCAGTTGCTGATTGAGGTGTTGTAAGGCCCGGCAGATAACGTGGTGAGACTGCTGATCGGCTGCGGTAAGAGGGGATTGGTCGGCCTTGTGGTGTACCGTGAAATCCTGTTGATAGACCTGCATGATCTGTTCGCCCGCCTGTTGGGCGATGGCCACGATTTGTTGAATGTCAATCTTATCCAGTACGCGGTTACTCATGTCGCAGATAGCCTTTTTGCTGTAAGAAAGCGACCACCTGCAGCCCGGCATCCTGGATGCTGATATTGTGATTGATAATCGTCAATTCGGCCTGTTGTGGACGTTCATAGGGAGAATCAATGCCGGTAAAGTTGGAGATTTCGCCAGCGCGGGCTTTTTGATACAAGCCTTTGGGGTCACGTTGTTCGCAGATGTCCAGCGGGGTATCGATAAAGATTTCAATAAATTCATCGGCACCCACCATATTGCGCACCAGGCGTCTGTCCTGAGAATAGGGGGAGATAAAGGCAGTCAGTACAATCAGGCCAGCTTCGGTAAACAGCTTGGCAGCTTCGCCCACCCGGCGAATATTTTCTATTCTGTCCTGTTTGCTAAAGCCCAGACCTTTGTTCAGGCCATGACGGACATTGTCCCCATCCAGTAAAAATGTATGGTGGCCCATACTAAACAACAGCTGTTCTACCGCACCGGCAATGGATGATTTGCCGCTGGCGCTTAGGCCGGTAAACCATAGAATGCAGGGCTTCTGTTGTTTCTGTTCGGAGCGCATGGCTTTGCTGATTTGATGCTGATGCCATACCACGTCTTTATGAATCTGCATATTAGCTCCCGTCAAATGCGGTGTGTTGGGCCGCGAGAACAACGCTTAAGAGGGTGACAAGATAACCGAATTTTTCGGGCGGGTCGAGGATTATTGCCGTGGGCATTGCCGTTCAGGCAATGCCCTCGATGTTATGCGCTTATCGGGGCAAAGAAATTAAGTTTGTTGCCATCTAAATCGCGCGCATACGCACAGAAGAACATGTCGTTAAAGCGAGGCCCGGGATCGCCTTCATTTTGGCCTCCCAGCGCTAACGCCTTGGCATGCAATTGGCGGGCGATTGCTTCGCTGCCAGCCGACAGCGCTACCATGCTGCCGTTGCCAACGCTGGCCTCACTGCCGTCAAAGGGGGTGATGACGGCCAGCATTGGGGTGCCGGGCGCATTGCTCCAGGCAACAAAACGTTCATAGTCAAATACCCGTTTGGCGCCAATGATGGCCAGTAATTCATCATAAAAGGCCGCGGCTTTGGCGACATCGTTGCTGCCTAGTGTGACATAACCTATCATCATGCTCTCCCTGTTGTGATTGTGTCGTGTTCTGTGGGCTTATAAATAACTGCAGCAATAATCGACAATGCTATTCACTTTGACTTGGAATTTAGCATTGCCAGGTACATTAAAGCTTTCGCCGCCTTTAATATTTTTCCAGCTTTCACCGGGCAGGCAGATTTCCATCTCCCCGGCCATGATTTCCATCAGCTCGGGTGCTTCGGTGCCAAACTCATATTCGCCGGGCTGCATAATGCCCAAGGTTTTCCAGTTACCATCGGTAAAGATGACTTTGCGACTGGTGACTTTGCCATCGAAATACACGTTGGCCGCTTTGATGATTGAAACATTGTCAAATTGAGACATGGTTTTCCTTGTTGTAACGTTGAAAATAGTAGGACTGTTATTAAAGGGGAAATGTGTCTGCTTGGCAAGGGGGGGATCCCCCGGTTATTTTATGGCAGGCCATTTTTGTTGGTAATAGTCCCGATGAAATGGGCCGCTGCTGATAAAAAACCAGTGCCCCTGTTGTTGCATAAGAATGCGATAGGCTGGCTCATTGCCCCCGATTTTCGGCTCCAGATAGCGCCAGTAAACCGTGTCTTGAACGGACTCTCGATTTGGCCACCAGTCCGATTGTTGATGAATGTCGTGGTTGATTACCGGGATAAACGCCGGAGTACGCGGTGCCTTGGCTAATTGTTGATGACGAATAATTTGCTGAATAATTTCGGGGGGGGCGTGAAATTTAAAATAAATGGGACATTGCAAACAGGCCTTGAGCTGTTCGCCTTGCAGTTGCGTTAAATATGGGGCCGCCTGGGGGAGTGCGTGTTGCTGAAACATCTGTTCGGCATTAAATTCAAAGCAGGCACTTAAGGGGAGTAGTAACAGGAGAATTGGCTGGCGCATGGGATAAGCGTAAAAGTATGAGGCTGATGAGAGAGAGTCTAAAAAATATGGCGGAGTTCCGTGCTGAAAGTGGATTTTTGACTTTTTTTCAATAACCTCGCACATTCAGAGGTTGACCAAAAGGGCTGTTGCATTTATCTTACGCGGTTCTTTTTAATTTAGCAGAATTCAAGGTAATGTAATGGAATTGACTGGCGCAGAAATAGTCATCCGCTGTCTGCAGGAAGAAAGCGTGGAATACGTTTTCGGCTATCCTGGTGGTGCGGTGTTGTTTATTTATGACGAATTGTTTAAGCAAGACAAGGTCAAGCATGTCCTGGTCCGTCATGAGCAAGCGGCTGTCCATGCTGCTGATGGTTATTCCCGTTCTTCCGAAAAGGTGGGGGTCGCGCTGGTAACTTCCGGCCCGGGTCTGACCAATGCGGTGACCGGTATTGCAACCGCCTATATGGATTCTATTCCTATGGTGGTGATCAGTGGCCAGGTGCCGAGTGGCGCTATCGGTGAAGATGCCTTCCAGGAAGTGGATGCCGTGGGTATTACCCGTCCTTGCGTCAAGCATAATTTCCTGGTGAAGGATGTAAAAGATATTGCGCCTACCATTAAGAAGGCCTTTTATCTGGCACAGACCGGGCGTCCCGGTCCGGTGCTGGTGGATATCCCTAAGGATATTACCGGACAAAAGGGTGAGTTTGCTTATCCGGAAACGGTGAAAATTCGCTCCTATCAGACACCGGGGCAGGCAGATATTGAATCCATCAAGCAGGCGGCCGAGTTATTGCTGCAGGCCGAACGGCCGATGATTTACAGCGGTGGTGGTGTGGTATTGTCAAATACCTCTGCCGAGTTTACCGAGCTGGTGCGCCATCTGGGCTTTCCTTGTACCAATACCTTGATGGGCTTGGGTGCTTATCCGGCTAATGATAACCAGTTTCTGGGCATGCCCGGTATGCATGGCACCTATGAAGCCAATATGTCTATGCAGCATTGCGATGTGTTGATCGCGATTGGCGCACGCTTTGATGATAGGGTGATTGGTAATGTACAGCATTTTGCCCAGAATCCACGTAAAATTATCCATATCGATATTGATCCATCATCTATCGCTAAGCGGGTGAAAGTGGATGTGCCTATCGTTGGTGATCTGCGTTATACCGTCAGTGAGCTGTTGAATGTACTGCGTGCCTCGGGTAAAAAATCCGATCCCGCCAAGTTGGAAGCCTGGTGGCAGCAGATTAACGCGTGGCGTGAAAAAGGCGGTGGTCTGCGTTATAAAAACTCAGACGAAATTATTAAGCCGCAGTATGTGATTGAAACCCTGCATAAAATTACGCATGGTGATGCCATTGTGACCTCGGATGTGGGGCAGCATCAGATGTGGGCGGCGCAGTATTATAAATTCAACCATCCTCGTCGCTGGATTAACTCCGGCGGTCTGGGCACCATGGGCTTTGGTCTGCCGGCCGCGATGGGCGCCCAGCTGATCAATCCGGATGCCACCGTGGCCTGTGTTACCGGTGAGGGCAGTATTCAGATGAATATCCAGGAACTGTCTACCTGTAAACAATTCCGTTTGCCTATCAAGGTGATTGCATTGAATAACCGTTATCTGGGTATGGTGCGTCAGTGGCAGGAGTTTTTCCACGGTAATCGTTATTCCGAGTCGTATATGGATGCGTTGCCGGACTTTGTGGCCTTGACCGAAGCCTATGGTCATGTCGGTATGCGCATTACCAGCCCGGCGGACGTGGAACCTGCATTGCGTGAGGCGTTTGCCCGTAAGGATGAGCTGGTGTTTATGGATTTCCAGACCGATCCTACCGAAAATGTATTCCCCATGGTGCCGGGCGGTAAAGGCTTGTCCGAAGTGATTTTGGCGGAGGACCTGTAATGAGACATATTATTTCGCTGTTGTTGGAAAATGAGGCGGGTGCACTGTCACGCGTAGCGGGTTTGTTCTCGGCTCGCGGTTATAATATTGAATCGCTGTCGGTGGCGGCCACGGAAGACCCGACATTGTCACGTATGACCATTGTCACTACCGGCTCGGATGCGGTGATTGAGCAGATTTATAAGCAGTTAAACAAGCTGATTGATGTGGTCAAGGTAGTTGATCTGACCGATGGTCCGCACCTGGAGCGAGAGCTGATGCTGGTGAAATTTAAGGTCAGTAACGAAGCACGTGCCGAACTGGCGCGCCTGACCGAGCGTTTTAGTCTGCGTTTGATTGATCTGTCGGAAACCACGTTTACCGTAGAGGTGACCGATATCAGCAGCCGACTGGATGAATTCTTTGACGGCATTGACCGTGAACTGATTCTGGAAACCGTGCGTAGTGGTGCCATGGGCATTCCGCGCGGCAGCCGTATTTTGAAGCTTTAATTTTTAGAAAATTGAAAGAGGAAAACATGAAAGTATTTTACGACCAAGACGCCGACCTGAACCTGATCAAAGGTATGCAGGTGACTATCGTTGGTTATGGCTCTCAAGGCCATGCACATGCTCAGAATCTGCGTGATTCGGGTGTGGATATCACCATCGGTCTGCGTAAAAGTGGTGGTTCATGGAAAAAAGCCGAAGCAGAAGGCTTCAAAGTGGCTGAAGTGGCCGATGCGGTTAAAGATGCCGATCTGGTGATGATGCTGTTACCGGATGAAACCATGGCGGATATCTACAATGGTCAGATTGCGGCTAACCTGAAACCGGGTACGGTATTGGCATTTGCGCATGGCTTTAACATCCATTACAACCAGATTGTTCCTCGTGAAGACGTTGACGTGATCATGGTGGCGCCTAAAGGCCCAGGTCATACCGTACGTTCGGAATTTTTGAAAGGTGGCGGTGTACCTACTTTGATCGCGGTTTATCAGGATACGTCCAGCAAGGCACGTGATATCGCGTTATCTTATGCGGCCGGTAACGGTGGTACCAAAGGTGGTGTGATCGAAACCAACTTCCGTGAAGAAACCGAAACCGACTTGTTTGGTGAGCAGGCGGTATTGTGTGGTGGTGCGGTTGAACTGGTGAAGGCCGGTTTTGAAACCCTGACCGATGCCGGTTACGCTCCTGAAATGGCATACTTTGAATGTCTGCACGAACTGAAGCTGATTGTGGATCTGATGTACGAAGGCGGTATCGCTAACATGAACTACTCTATCTCTAATAACGCTGAGTACGGTGAGTATGTGACCGGTCCTCGTGTGATCAGCGATCAGGCACGTGCGGCAATGAAAGAGTGTCTGGATAACATTCAGAACGGTTCTTATGCCAAACAGTTCATTCTGGAAGGTAAAACCAATTATCCAGAAATGACTGCCCGTCGTCGTTTGAACGAGCGTCATCAGATTGAGCAGGTAGGTTCCGAACTGCGTAAAATGATGCCTTGGATCAGCAAAAACAAACTGGTTGATCAAGAGCGTAACTAAGCGATTAGTTCTCAAAAAGCGCCCACACATTCAGTGTGGGCGCTTTTGATGTCTATGTCACGCAACGGTTTTGACCATTATTTCGGGCGTTGTTACAAGCCTCCATCAAGTGTCGCGTACACTTTCTGTTTCTTATTCCCAGCATGAAAAACTATCCTCATCCTATTATTGCTCGTGAGGGGTGGCCGTTCCTGGCTGGCTCTATCATACTTTCGGTTATTTTGACCTATTTTGTTGGCGGTATCGTGGCAACGCTTGCCTGGCTGCTGAGTTTATTTGTATTACAGTTTTTTCGCGATCCGGCGCGTGAAATACCGCAGGATAGTCATGCGGTATTATCACCGGCCGATGGTCGTATCGTCGCGGTCGAGCGCGTGACCGATGAATACGTTGAGCGTGAAGCGATCAAGGTCAGCGTATTTATGAATGTATTTAATGTGCATTCTAATCGCAGTCCGGTAGATGGTACGGTACAACAGACCTGGTATTCGCCGGGTAAGTTTGTGAATGCCGATCTGGCGAAAGCCTCTACCGAGAATGAGCGCAATGCGGTGTGGCTGAAAACCGATGATGGTCAGGATGTGACCTCGGTGCAGGTCGCCGGGCTGATTGCCCGTCGTATTCTATGCTACGTCAAAGCGGATGATGCCCTGCATCGTGGTCAGCGTTATGGCTTTATCCGTTTCGGGTCTCGGGTCGATGTTTATCTGCCGCTGGATGCCACGGTCAAAGTCAGTATTGGTGACAAAGTGTCAGTAACCAGTACAATACTGGCTGTTCTGGCAACCAAAGGCTAACTTTACATGGACAATCATAATTCCCGCGAGCGTCTTCCATTACGCCGGCGGGGTATTTACCTGCTGCCTAATGCATTTACTACCGCGGCATTATTCGCCGGCTTTTATGCAATTGTGCAGGCAATGAATGACCGCTTTGAATATGCGGCGGTAGCCATCTTTATTGCGATGATACTGGACGGTATGGATGGCCGGGTGGCACGTATGACGCATACCCAGAGTGAATTTGGTGCCGAATACGACAGCCTGGCCGATATGGTGTCATTTGGTGTGGCACCCTCGCTGGTGATGTATGTCTGGGCATTGCAGGGGCTGGGTAAATGGGGCTGGTTTGCCGCGTTTATCTTTTGTGCGGCCGCGGCCTTGCGTCTGGCGCGTTTTAACACCAATATTGAAGTCGTCGACAAACGCTATTTTCAGGGGTTGCCCAGCCCAACCGCAGCGGCGCTGATTGCCGGTTTTGTTTGGCTAATGCTGGACCTGGATATTAGCGGTGAGCAGGTAAGCTGGTACGCGGCGGCGTTAACGGTATTTGTCGGCTTGAGCATGGTCAGCAATGTCCCATTCTATAGCTTCAAAGACTTTAATATGCGCAAAAGCATTCCGTTTATCGCGGTATTTTTGATTGCACTGTTCTTTGTGCTGATTTCCAGCTACCCGCCCGGCGTCTTGTTTGCGCTGTTCTTGCTCTATACCTTATCCGGTTATGTTATCTGGATAGCCAAGCGCTTTAAAAAGCCGGCCCAATCATGAAGCGTCTGGCTGTGATGTTGCTGTTGACCTCGGTCGGCAGTACCGGGTGTGCGGTTGTCGCGGTGGCCGATGCCGCCGTCAGCGTAGCGGCTACCTCGGTCAGTGTGGCGGCCACCGTGGTGGAAACCACAGTGGATGTTGCGGCAGCCGGAATCAGCGCTGCGGTGGGAGATGGCGAGGATGTGGGTGAAGAGTGATGCGCTATTTAACGTTGTTTTTGCGGGCTATTTTTAAACGAATTTTCCAGCCGGCTCCTGCGGTTGATCAATTTGAAATAAGGAAGAGCATGGATCTCAATGATGATAAGCATTTGGATGTGTGTGAGGCGATAGAAAGCGAACTGCGTAAACAATATGATTTGCAGCCCGAGTTAACCGATACCCTGTGTATCTGGGCAATTGATAATGCCAAGATCGGGATTAAACAACAATGGGGTTTTGCTAAAAATGAGCGAGTTAAAAACCTCTGATGAAACTCAGGGTATGGTTGATGGCTGTGTCGGCCTGGGTTTAGCGCGCATAGATAAAGTGAACGATCTCACCTTGAAAGAATACCTTAACCAGTTGGATAAGATAAAAAGGTCGTAAAACGTCATTCCGAATACGGTACGCGTGGTTATTATGCGTTTATCAGATTTTGTTTAGCCCTAAGGGCAAGGGTATAGTGTATCGGCTGTTGGTGTGAGCTTTGATTGCCGTCACTGCCTGGTTTTCGCTACCCTTGCTGATTATCTGCGGCAAGCCAATCCATTTGCACCAGATTGCGGGCGGCTTGGTTGAAGATTAAGCCAATTAAATGCACCGCTTGTCCCTGATATTTTCGGGCATAACCACGCTCAATGATTTGTTGTAATGCCGGGTTAGGGCGTTGTTGCTGGTAGGACTGGGTTTTATTGAGCTTGATTTCTATGATGTAAATCTGTTCGGCCAGTTTAATGGTCAGGTCTGCCTGCCCATGATTGCTGATGTCTTCGGGAATAATTTCGGCATTCATGCTGGCTAACCATGCGTAGAGTACCGAGGCATAGTAGCCTTCGGCGGCATCCAGGTCGTTTTTAGTAAAGTTGCGCCACGGAATGGCGGCGAATAAGCGCTGGATTTCGGACTGTATGTCGGTAAAGTCTGCCTGTATCAGTGCCCGGGCCAATTGGGTGCGGTGTTTTTGCAGGCTTTCTTCCAGTTGGCTGTAACGTCGCAGCAAGTGGGTGTGTAATGCCATTTGTACTTCACGGTTAGGGATGCGCAGATGGTAGCTGGCTTCTTCCAGGATATTTGGTACGACTTTGTCTATGGTCAAATAGCCGGTCTGGAATAGCAGGGTGATGGGGTTGATGTTTTCTACATCAAACGAATCCAGAATTTCCTCGCCGACTTCTATCTGTTCCAGGCTGGGCAAGAAATAGCATTTTTGTTGAAATAGTTTGAGTAAAAAGCTGGGGCTGCCGGTTTCAAACCAGTAATGCCGATAAGCCTGCCCGTTGGCAATAAACAGCAGCACATCAAACGGGTTGTACACGGGTTCGCCGAGAAACTGATAGCCGTTATACCAGTCTTTTAGTCGCTTCCAGTCTACGCCGGCCAGATGTTCGCTAAACTGATTTTTCAGGTCTTGTTGGGTATAGCCGCAAATTGTGGCAAAGCGACGATCCAGGGTAATGTCCTGTAGCTGATTTAAACCGCTGAATAAGCTGACCTTGGAAAATTTGCTGACGCCGGTCATGAAAATAAATTGAATATAACGATCCTGGCCTTTAAATACCGAATAGATGTTTTTTAAGGCTTCCCGAATCAGCACCGCCTGTTGGGGGTGATCAATATTATCCAATATCGGCTTGTCGTATTCATCTATCAGTATCGCCACTTTCAGGCCGGTTTGGCGGTGAGCTTGCTGAATCAATTGAATCAGTGTGCCATTTAAATCTTCAGGGTTAATCTCTAGCGCAATACCCAGTCGTTGCTGGTTTTCCTGAATCAGATTGATCAGCGTCTGATTCAGCATGTTTGCGCTGTTAATCACGCCGCTGGCAAAGTCCAGCTTGATCACCGGATAGCTTTTAGACCAGTCCCATTGGTCATGGATATACAACCCGCTAAATAATGCCTGATTACCTTCAAATAATTCTTTAAAGGTATCTACCAGCAGGCTCTTGCCAAAACGACGTGGTCTGGAGAGAAAGTAGGCGCCGGGGCGTTGAACCAGTTGGAAAATTAGTGGGGTTTTATCAATATAGATAAAATCATCGTCTCTAATTTTGGCAAAGGTCTGTATTCCTATCGGTAAGGCGCGCATAACCGTGGTTGGGGTAAGGGATGAGTGATTGTAGCACGGCGAGGCAGGGGGGATTAGCCGCCATAATCCGTATCCAGGTTATACGATCTCCCGCAATTCTCCCTGCCCATTAATTATTCCGCAACGTACCGATTTTTCGGGATGCAGGCTGGTCATGGCCTGCCGGTATTCCATGAGTTGTTGGCTATGCAGTTCAACCGCATCGTTGCCGGTTTTGTAGTCCAGTATCCAGACTTCCGTATCAAATTCTACCAGGCGGTCTATGCGTTTGAGTTCGCCGTTTTCCGAGATATAGCTCAATTCGTTACAGGCGCTCAGGTATTGGCCGGGGTCGAAGAAGCGTTGCAGTTGGGGTTGATGGTAGAGTGTTTGGGCATGTTGCCATAGCTCGGGCAGTTGCGGCGTGGGAATGCCCAGCTGGTAGGGGGGTTGCTCGTGATGCTGGATCTCTCCCGTGCTGATATGCTCCATCAGGGCGTGCAGCCAGATACCGTATTGTTGCGGGTCGGTCAGTTGAGGTGTGCGGCCGCCTACCGGGATGGGCTGCTGCAGGCGTGGATCTAGCGTGATGCTATCGAGTGGCACTTCCTCGGCTGGTGAGCTTACGCTGGCGGGGTGCTGTAGCGGGTTGTCGTCATTTTCCTGATCCAGGGTTTGTTGGACCCGTCCATACCAGGATTCGTCTTTGAGCTCCCCCACGCCGCTGACCAACAGAGCTTGTTTGGCGCGGGTGATGGCAACATACAGCAGGTTAAGGTTCTCGCGGTGGGCCAGTTGCTGTTGCTGCTCAAAATAATGTTGACGGGCCACGCCTGCCTGTTTTTTACTGCGGTATAGCGACAAGTGTTGTGGCTGTGATTCACCCGCGGGCCAGTCCAGCAGTACATCGTAATTGTCGCTGGGCTCACGGGTGGTGTTGGCGTCTATCAGATAGACAATCGGGGCTTCCAGGCCTTTGGATTCGTGTACGGTAAAAATTCTGACTACATCGCCGCTATGGGCAATTTTTCCTTCGTCCGGGGATTCATTATCGTCACCCTGGTCCAGTTCGGTCAGTGCGCGTAAAAAGCCGGGCAGGCTGGGAAAGCGGCCGGCATCGATATTCAGTGAAATTTCCAGAAAAGCCTGCAGATTGGCCTGGATGGCGGCATGCATGGCTGGCGGTGCGCAGTCCAGATAACGTTGTTGCAGATCGGCGCTGAAATAAATATGATCCAGCAGATCGTGTACCGGCAGGCGTTCGGCCAGTTTTTGCCAGTGCTGCAGCCGTTCGCTGGCATAGTGCAGCAGCGTATCGGCTGCGGCGCAGTGCTGTAAGGCTTGCCACAGGCTGAGTTTTTTTTCCTGCTGTTGGTGCTGGTATTGGGCCAGCTGCATCAGCTGCTGGTCGCTGCAGCAAAAGATAGGGCTGCGTAAGGTATGGGCCAGTTGCAGATCGGCAAATGGGGTGATCAGAAAACTCAGCAGCGCTTGCAGGTCCTGGGCTTCTAAGGTGCTCAGCAAGCCGCCGCGGCGTGAGCTTAAATGCGGAATGCGGTAACGGCGCAATACCTGCTCATAAATGGATAGATAGCTGCGGCGGCGCACCAGTACCATAATGTCACGGTATTGCACCGGACGTTGCCTGCCTTCATCGTTGATCTGCCAGCGTTCGACCATGGTCTCAATTTGTACGGCCAGTTGTTCGGCTTCCTGTTCGCGAGCATTGTCCAGCGTTTCCTCGGCCGCTTGTTGCAGTGGATTACGCAATTGCAGGCCGTCGTCCTCGGTGCGGTTATCCACTTCATCCGGCAGGCACAGCGGCAGGCATGCTACCCAGCCGGGCTGTTCGGAGAAGGCGTGATGGGTTTCAAATCCCAGATAATCGCTGCGCTGACCAAACAAGGCGTTGACACAGTCCAGAATCGCCGGCGCATTACGTCGGGTGGTATTCTGGCTCAGATAGGCTGCCTGGAAACGTTGTTGCAAAAATTCGCGTACCAGCGTGAATAAACGCGCATCGGCACCGCGGAAGCGGTAGATAGACTGTTTGGGGTCGCCGACCACAAACACGGTGGGCATGCTGTCCACCTCCGCCGCGGCCGCAAACCAGGCCTGCAGTATCTGCCATTGTAATGGATTGGTGTCCTGGAATTCATCCAGCAGTACATGCTGATAGCGACTATCCAGTTTGAATTGCATATATTCGGCATGTTCGCTGTTGTTCAGCAGTTGATATACCCGCCATTCCAGATCACCAAAGTCCAGTGCCTGCTGGCGTTGCTTCAGGGTCTGGTAATGGCTGATCAGTTGCTGGCCGCATATCAGCGCATGCTGGTTGAACCGGTAAATCTGCAAGGCTTCGCGCTGGTCGAATACCTGTTGTAACTGCAGTTGTACACATTCTAACGCGGATAAAAAAGCCGCGCTGTCCTGGCCCTTGTTGGGTTTGATGCTGCGCGGAGTGTTTTTCTGCGTATAAAATTCGTTCCATAGTCCTTGAAAGAAAGTCTCTGCATCTGATGTGCCATCCAGATAAGCGAGTATCTGATCAGACTTTCTCTTTTGCGCGGCACTGGCGTTCAGTTGTGCGCAGAAGTGACGCACATCATCGGTAAATTCGGGGTGGTGTAATAACTGCTCGGCGGGGACGTGCTGTGTATCAATATCCAGTTCATCACGCAGTTGCTGCAGTACAAACTCCACTGGTTCGGTCTGCGCATGGGTGAATGCGAACCAGTCGCTGCGTTTGTCCAGTTGTGCAAATAACAGTGCCTGGGTGTTGTGCAATCCCAGTTGTTGAAACAGCCATAGCATGGAGACGGCCGCCGGGTGTTCCGGCTGGCGCTGCAGTTCGTCCAGCAGGGTCTGCCAGGCTTCCTGACGCAGTGGGCCGGTTTGTTCCAGTAGCTGGGTGCCACCAGCCACGCCGGCATTCACCGGGGCGCGTTGCAACAGCTGAATAAACCAGCCGTGAAAGGTGCTGATGGTGATATTCGGCTGGGCCAGCAAAAACTGTTGATACAGCCCGCGCGCCTTGGGTAACAGGGATTCAATTTTTGATGCATCCACGGCCCGTTCGCGTAGAAACTGACGTACAAATGTATCGTCCTGTGATGCCAGCTCGTATAGCCAGTCGCGCAGTCGTACCTGCATTTCCTGGGCGGTCTTACGGGTAAAGGTAATCGCCAGAATATCGCTGGGGCGTACCCCGTCCAGCAGCAGTCGTACAATACGTGACACCAGCAGCCAGGTCTTGCCGCTGCCGGCACAGGCTTCGACGACAACACTGTGGTGGGGGTTAAGTGCGGTGGGATAGTCCATGTGAATGCGTGCTCTGAATTAGTGGTCCGGTTTATAGGCCTTGCGGCATAGTCCTGACATTTCGCAATAGCTGCAGGCCTGGTTGATGCCATGGGCGGGCATGGCATGTTGCTGTTGCAGTTGTTCAAAAATGGTTTGCAAACGCTGTAGATTGGCGCGGCTCAGTGCAACCATATCCTGTTCGGGGGCAATCGCACACACTTTGCTGTCTTCAACGGCGACAAAGGCGGCCTGTTGGGCCGGGTTATGGGCCGCGTAGCAAGGCAGTTGGGTGTCTTCGCCGGGCTGTTGCAGTTTGTGACGCAGGCCGGTTGCTGCCTGGGTTTTATAATCCAGAACCTGAATGTTGTCGGGTTGATCTTGCTGGCGGTCCAGTCGGTCTATACGTCCGCGCAGGCTTAAGCGGCTGCTGATAGGAATATCAAAACTGACCTCGGCATCCAGATAGCGCCAGCCCTGTTGCTCGTGATCAAGCTGCCAGCTTATATAGGGACGGATTTGTTGTTGCCAGCGCATCAGCCAGGCATTGGCCAGATAATCATATTCCAGCGCTTTGGCAAATACCTGTCGGCTGGTGTCATCTAAGGCCTGTGCCAGTTGTTCGCTATCGTGATTGCTAAATAGCGGATAGTGTTTGTGAAAGTCCTGCAGAATTTTGTGTACCCAGGTACCGTAGTCGCGTTTATCCAGTGCCTCACGGATTTCATCCAGGGGATTGAGTCGCAGAATATGGCGGGCATAGTATTGATACGGGCAGGCCACCAGGCTGTTATAGCCATAGGGTGAAATGCTGTCCGGTAACAGTTCGTCGGCGATGTTTGGGGCGGCCTGGGGAGATTGTG
Source organism: uncultured beta proteobacterium (assembly GCA_942490555.1). Taxonomy (GTDB): domain Bacteria; phylum Pseudomonadota; class Gammaproteobacteria; order Burkholderiales; family Gallionellaceae; genus Gallionella. Next base: position 38,192 of record CALNXP010000016.1, read on the forward strand.
CCGCGCCAATGGGCAGTTCGGCCCTGATCTGGGTAAGGGGTAGCAGTTGTTGCAGACGAGTGTTGCTCAGGTCCTGGTCAAAGGCCTGGTGATGCAGTGCACGTATGAGCTGCAGCCAGGGGCTGAGTAGATTGGGATCGCCATTTTTATGTTGCTGCCAGCTGGCCAGTACACAGCGGTTCAGTGTCAGCAGACCCAGCAGCTCATCGCGTGTTTGAGATTGTTGAGCGGTGCTTAGTGGCAGTTCCAGGCTGGCGCGCACCGCATCATTAAACCACTGACCGCTTTGTGGTGGCATGGGTAGGTGGCTGTCGTCGCAGCCTATCAGTAGCAGTGCATCAAAGCTGCGCCAGCGGGTGGCGGCCAGGTGGGTAAAAATTACCGGACTGGTGATGGTGTGATCGCGAAAGGTATTCAGATCCAGTTGTTGCACCAGCCAGCGACGCCATTCGCTGAAGCTGCAGCGAGTGTCATCGTGCTGTAACTCTTGATACCATTGTTTGAGCAGCTGCAATAATTGCTGGCCGGCCATATCGGCGCGCCAGTGATCGATAATACCCAGCGCTTCCAGACTGGCATGCAGTTTCTCCAGCCAGTGAGCCAGTGTGCTTCGTTGTTTGGTTAATAGCGCCGCCGCTTGCTGCAGTCGCTGTAGTGCTGGCAGCAGTTCGGGTTGTTGTTGTTTTGCCAGGCGGATAAAGCTTTCCAGCTGCACCACTGCACCATAACGGCGTACTAGTTGCTCAAATAAAAATGCCGCATGTTTGCGTTGAGCAACCGGCCAGTCGGCAAACAGAAAGGGGGATTTCAGCAGGTCCAGCACTTCCTGATAATAGAAGTTGTTTTGCAAGGCTTCCAGCCAGCGTATCAGTACTGTGCTGACCGACAGTGTGGCAAAGGTCCAGCCGGTTTCATCCTGGACCTGAATCTGGGCGCGTTCCAGCAGTGCGCGCATACGGCGGGCAACCAGGCGGTCCAGTACGACTACCGCTATCGATTGCTTGCCTTGCAGCAGCCAGCGACGGATTTGCAAGGCGCCGGCTTCGGCTTCCTGTTCCAGTCCATGTGCCGGGAACAGACTGAACTGGCGCCGGCTGTCGGCGTCATCTATGCCGGCCAGTTTGGCGGTGTCCGCAACGTTGCCCGCCAGCTGGCGTAAATTTGTCGGTGTTGCGGTCTGCTCGCTTAATATTTGGCTAAACAGGCTGCAGTCCGCTTGTGTCCGTGCCAGTTGGCGCAGATCGATAAAGCTAACCTCGGTGTGTTGCTGACAAAGCTGATAGAAATGCTGTTCCACTACCGAGAAGTCGCTGCTTTGCAGTACATACAGCGGGGTGGTTATCTGTTGTGCCAGTCGGGCCAGGCGTTGCTGTTGCGCCTGTATGCCGGCCAGTTGCTGGCCATGGCTCATGGCAAACCATAGTTCGTGAACTACTTGTGCTTCAAATTGCAGTGAACTGTTGCTGTTGGCCTGATAGGCCTGTTCCAGCTGTGCAATAAAGTCAGCCTGATTTTCCGGCAGGGTAATGCGGTTTAAGGTGAGCTCATCAATCAGTCCCAGCAGCTCACGCGATAAGCTCCAAAGTTCCGCATCGGTAAACCAGTTGCGCTCTCTGAGCGCCTGGTACAGGCTGGTGATGCGCTGGATATCCGGCTGTACTTCGTCATCCAGTGGAATTTCCATGCACCAGTCGTGCAAGGTGACAACGCGGGGAAGTAACAGGGTGGGGTGAGGGCTTTGCTGCTGCAAGGCCTGTGCCAGCGGTTTAACAACATGGTAGCTGGGAACCAGCAGGGTCAGCTCACGTAAATCGGGCTGCGGATGATCGCTAATGATCTGTGACGCAACCTGGTGATATATGGCGTGAGCATTCATTGTTATCTTCAGCGTTCCAGCAACTGCAGTTTGGGTTTGACCTCGCGCCATTCGTCGGCATCGTCCAGTGCCTCTTTTTTCTCAACGATGGCTTCCCATTGTTGGGCCAGTTCGGCATTCAGGGCCAAGAAATGCTGCTGATCGTCGGGCAGGTCATCTTCGGCAAAAATCGCCTCGGCGGGACATTCGGCCACACACAGGGTGCAATCAATACATTCTTCGGGGTCAATAACCAGGAAATTCGGTCCTTCGCGGAAGCAGTCTACCGGGCAGACATCAACGCAATCGGTATATTTACATTTGATACAAGCTTCTGCAACAACATAGGTCATAAGGTCATACTCCGTAAAATAACAGCCAGCTATTTTAGCAGAGTAACTGAAATTTATACTTCACAGCTGAGGAGTTTTTCGTTAGGATGCGATTTTAGAAACACATCTGTGTCAGTCGCATTTTGCGATTCTACCAATTTAAAGAAGGCAATACGAGAAATACCATGAGTGAACATATTAACTACGTGACCGATGCAACCTTTGACGCGGAAGTACTGCAATCCCCGCTGCCTGTATTGGTGGATTACTGGGCGGAATGGTGTGGCCCTTGCCGTATGATTGCACCGATTCTGGATGAGATTGCACAGGATTATGCGGGTCGCCTGAATATTGTTAAATTGAATGTTGATGAGAATCAGCAAACGCCTCAAAAGTATGGTATTCGTGGCATTCCTACCCTGATGCTGTTTAAGAACGGCAACATTGAAGCGACTAAGGTTGGTGCACTATCCAAGTCGCAATTGATTTCTTTTATTGACAGCAACATATAAAACGTTTACTGTCACGCCCATATAGCTTCCTTTCCGGGGCTGAGGCCGGCATCACGCTGGTGCATCCCGTCCTATATGGGCTAGCTTCCTGTTTTTCTCTTCCTAACAAATCTTCGCATTACCATGCATTTATCAGAAATTAAAAATAAACATATTACCGAACTGCTAAAAATGGCGGCCGCCAATAACATTGATAATGCTAACCGCATGCGTAAGCAGGATTTGATGTTCGCACTGTTAAAAAGTCATGCCAAGCGTGGTGAAAATATTTACGGTGACGGCACGCTGGAAATCTTGCCCGATGGTTTTGGCTTTCTACGTTCTCCGGGTACCTCTTATCTGGCCGGGCCGGATGACATTTATGTCAGTCCCAGCCAGGTGCGCCGCTTTAATCTGCATACCGGCGATTCGGTAGAGGGTGAAATTCGCACCCCTAAAGAAGGTGAGCGTTATGTGGCCCTAGTGAAAGTGGACAAGGTTAACGGCGAGCCACCCGAAAATACCAAAAACAAGATTCTGTTTGAGAATCTGACGCCTTTGTTTCCGACCAATCCGTTGATTTTGGAGCGTGAAATCAAGGCGGAAGAAAATGTCACCGGCCGAATTATTGATATTGTCGCTCCTATTGGTATGGGGCAGCGTGGTTTGATTGTGGCCCCGCCTAAATCGGGTAAAACCGTGATGCTGCAACATATCGCGCATTCGATTTCCTCAAATTATCCAGATGCCGAGTTGATCGTGTTGTTGATCGACGAGCGCCCGGAAGAGGTGACCGAAATGACCCGCACGGTCCGCGGTGAGGTGGTGGCGTCAACCTTTGACGAGCCGGCGGCACGTCACGTTCAGGTGGCGGAAATGGTGCTGGAAAAGGCCAAACGTCTGGTTGAACACAAAAAAGATGTGGTTATCCTGCTGGATTCGATCACCCGTCTGGCGCGTGCTTACAATACCGTGATTCCTTCTTCGGGTAAGGTGCTGACCGGTGGTGTAGATGCGAATGCGCTGCATAGGCCCAAGCGTTTCTTTGGGGCGGCGCGTAATGTGGAAGAGGGTGGCTCACTGACCATTCTTGCGACCGCGCTGGTGGATACCGGCTCGCGTATGGATGATGTGATTTACGAAGAATTTAAAGGTACCGGTAATATGGAAATCCATTTGGATAGACGTATGGCCGAGAAGCGTATTTATCCGGCAATTAATGTCAATCCATCAGGCACGCGTCGTGAAGAGCTGCTGATTAAGCCGGATATTTTGCAGCGTATCTGGGTGTTGCGTAAGCTGCTTTACCCTATGGATGAGCTGGAGGCGATGGAGTTTTTGCTGGATAGAATCAAGGCGGCAAAAAATAATGCCGAATTTTTTGATTCCATGCGGCGCTAGTTATTGTATTTTTAGTCGAAAATGGTTTTGACGAAAGGTGATTATTCTGTATAATCGCCGTTTTCGCAAAAACCGCACTAGATCGAGGTTGTTATGTATGCAGTTATCAAAACTGGTGGTAAGCAGTATCGCGTTACTCCCGGTCAAACATTGAAAGTTGAGTCTATCCAGGGTGATGTGGATAGTGCTATCTCATTAGATAAAGTTTTATTTGTAGCCGATGGTGAGAAAGTAAATGTGGGACAGCCATTGTTGCAGGGTGCAACAGTTCAGGCCACTATCGTTTCTCATGGTCGTCACGACAAAGTTCGCATTTTCAAAATGCGTCGTCGTAAGCATTACCAGAAAAATCAGGGTCATCGTCAAAACTACACTGAAATCCGTATTGACGGTATTTCTGCGTAATCGTTAAGGAGAGTACAGAATGGCAACCAAAAAAGGTGGTGGTAGTACCAATAACGGCCGCGACTCCCAGTCGAAACGACTAGGGGTCAAGCGTTTCGGCGGCCAAGAAATCAACGCGGGTAGCATTATCGTTCGTCAACGTGGCACACAGTTCCACGCCGGTGAAGGTGTTGGTATGGGTAAAGACCATACGCTATTTGCTAAAGTTGGTGGGAAAGTTAAGTTTTCCGTCAAAGGTGCAAAAAACCGTAAGACTGTTTCTATCGAAGCTGCTTAAGCTCTGGAAGCAGGTGCGTTTGACGCACAAGATAGCCCTATCCGTTGATAGGGCTTTTTTTGTTTGGGCGATACAATCAGGATTGATATGAAGTTTATTGATGAAGCCAAAATTGAAGTGCACTCCGGTAAAGGTGGCGATGGTATTGCCAGCTTCCGACGTGAAAAGTTTATTGAAAAAGGTGGTCCCGATGGGGGTGATGGTGGGCGTGGTGGCAGTGTTTATGCCATGGCCGACCGTAATATCAATACCCTGATTGATTATCGTTATACACGTATGCACCGGGCGAAGAGCGGAGAGCAGGGGCGTGGTTCGGATTGTTATGGTAAGGGGGCGGATGATGTTACCTTGCGTATGCCGGTGGGGACGGTGATTACCGATATCAATACCGGTGAACTGGTGGCGGATCTGGCCGAAGATGGGCAAAAATCGTTGCTGGCTAAGGGCGGTGTTGGTGGCCTGGGTAATATTCATTTTAAGTCCAGCACGAATCGTGCTCCGCGGCAATTCACCAAGGGTACCGAAGGTGAAAGCCGTGAGCTGCGTCTGGAATTAAAGGTGCTGGCCGATGTCGGTTTGCTGGGTATGCCGAATGCGGGTAAGTCGACCTTTATTCGTTCGGTGTCGGCAGCCAAGCCCAAGGTGGCCGATTATCCGTTCACCACATTGCATCCCAACCTGGGGGTGGTACGAGTATCTGGTGACCAGAGTTTTGTGATTGCCGATATCCCCGGATTGATCGAAGGTGCCGCTGAGGGGACTGGATTAGGCCATCAGTTCCTTAGACACTTGGCAAGAACCCGGCTTTTGTTACACTTGGTAGACATTGCTCCGTTATATGAAGGTGTGGATCCGGTGGCTGAGGCCCAGGCAATTCTGAATGAGCTGAAGAAATATGATCAGCAATTGTATGAAAAGCCCCGCTGGCTGGTATTAAATAAGCTGGATTTGTTGCAGGATAAAGATGAAAAAGTGGCAGAATTCCTGCAGCAATTTACCGACTATCAGCGTTATTTCACCATTTCGGCGATCAGTGGTGACGGTTGTAAAGCATTGACCTACGCGATCATGGAGCATTTGAATGCAATGCGTGCTCAAGAAGAGCAGAGTGATAATGATGAAATGGAAGGAAGTTGGACACCATGACCACGGTAATGTCTGAAGCCAGGAGAATTGTTGTAAAAGTAGGCAGCAGCCTGGTAACCAATCAGGGAACTGGCCTGGATATGAAGGCGTTAAGTAATTGGGCGCGGCAGATATCGGAATTAAATGCCAGCGGCCATGAGGTGGTGCTGGTTTCGTCCGGTGCCGTGGCCGAAGGGATGAAGCGTATGGGCTGGAAAGAGCGGCCCTGCATTGTCCATGACTTGCAGGCGGCGGCGGCCGTGGGCCAGATGGGTGTGATACAGGCATACGAGAACTGTTTTAATCAGTATGGCTATCATGCGGCGCAGATTTTACTGACGCATGCGGATCTGGTAGACCGAGAGCGTTATTTGAATGCACGCAGTGCGGTGATTACCTTGCTGGGTATGGATGTGATTCCTATCATCAATGAAAATGATACCGTGGTGATCAGTAGTATCAAATTTGGTGATAACGATACCTTAGGTGCGCTGGTGACCAATCTGATTGATGCCGATGCCTTGATTATTCTGACCGATCAGGAGGGGCTGTATACCGCAGATCCACGTAAAGATCCCAAGGCGGAGTTTATTCATGAGGCCTATGCTACCGACCCTAAATTGGAAAAAATGGCCGGTGGCGCTGGCACGCATATTGGCAGTGGTGGTATGTTGACCAAAATTCTGGCCGCTAAGCGGGCCGCACGCAGTGGCGCGCATACCGTGATTGCCTCCGGACATGAGCATAATGCCTTGTTGCGCATCAGTGCTGGTGAATCTATAGGTACGCTGCTGGAGTCACCGACCTCACGTCTGGCGGCACGTAAGCAATGGTTGGCGGATCATCTTAAGGTGGCCGGTAAGCTAGTGCTGGATAAGGGCGCGGTAGCCGCCTTGCGCAGTGGTGGAAAAAGTCTGCTGCCGATTGGGGTGGTTACGGTGCAGGGCGAGTTTGAGCGTGGCTCGGTGGTTGCCTGTGTTAGCGAAGAGGGGATGGATATTGCGCATGGTCTGATTAATTATAATTCGGACGAGTCGCGTATGATTGCACGCCATTCCAGTAATGATATTCTTGGGTTATTAGGCTATGGTGGTGATCATGAGATCATCCATAGGGATAATCTGGTGTTACTGAAGTAGCGTTTTGCTTTTTCCTGGCTGTGTAACGGCTGAAAAAACGGATCGATCTCATGATCGATCCGTTTTTTGTTTACACCAGTCCTTGTGAGGTCATAATACCGTTGGGCATGGTATTTAGATAAGCGTTGGAGGTGGCAACACTCTTATTAATGCTTTGCCAGTTACCCTGCCAAAGTGCGGCAGATTTGGACAAACCTGTCGCTCGATGGAAACGTCCGATAGAGCTGCCGGTCAGTAGTGCGGCAACGGCACTGTTACTGGTTCCGCCATCGGTTCCCCAGCCAAGTATTCCGCTTGCTTTGCTTAGCGCATTAATTTCCCCACCTTTGCGCCCGACAATACCGTTAGCGCTGTCATTGCCGACCAGTATCAGTTTGTCATCGGTACCTAGGTTGGAGGCGCCACTCCAGGTTGCCCATTCATCCCCCGCGGTGGAAATTAAGGTATTGGAGTTACTGTCAACTTTAATATAAACACTGTAGCTGGTGCCTGCATCAAAGCTGCGGCTGCTGTGATCAGATGAACGTCCCTGAGTCAGGTCGAACACCACAATGCTGGTATCGGCACTGCTTTGTTCCGCCACATCGTTAATCGGCAGTTTGACGGGGAACTCCTTGTCATTGCCGGCGGCATCGCTGGCGACAATGGTAAAGTTATAACTCTCATCGTCACCGGCGGTTTCATAGTCCGGATTCTCCAGCAGAGTAACGGCCCCACTGCTGTTGTTAATCGAGAACTTGGTGTAATCGCTACCGGACTGTTTAATACTAAAGCTTAAGGTACTGTCATCGCTAACCGTCGGCGTATAGATAACACTGTCTTTGCCGGTGTTCTCGTCGATAGCCGTTGCGCTACCCGCGGAGGTAAATACCGCCCCCTTGGCATCGACCAGATAACTGCTGTTATCGGCCACTGCCGCATGGCTTAACTCGGCATCGGCACTGCTGCTGTCTTTAATGGTGCCGCCGTTCAGACTCAATGCATTGGCGGCTATGCTGATACCGTTGGTGTCTAGCTGTTCATCCAGAATGGTGTAGTTGAACAGCAGGCTGCTGCTGGTGCTGTTAGTGGCATCGTAGTCGGCCTGTACTTCACTATCACCAATGGTCAGAGTCAGCTGCGGGGTGCCGCTAACGGTCACGGCCTCGCTGGTGGTCACCGTGGCGGTAATTACATCGCCGCTGTTGGCATAGCCATTTTGCATATCGCTAGCGGCGCTGATAGTGACATTGCTGATCAGACCATCGCCCCCCGTGCTGGTGCTGGTGCTGGTGCTGGTGCTGATGGTAATGGTATTGCTGGCCGCACTGGAGAGGTTGCCGGCGTTGTCCAGGGCATATATCTGGTAGCTGCCATCGGTTAGTCCACTGGCGGTAACACTGGTATCGGTATTGGCGGCACTGATGGTGGCCGCATTCCATAGGTTGTCATTGCTGCTATTTAGTTCCGTGGTGCTGAGATCAATGCTGTTGCTGACCAGTATGGCCGTACCCGTTTCTGTGCTTTGTACCGTGGCGGCTTCACTGTTGCTGATGGTGGCTGCAGTTGCACTGACGGCAGGTGCGGTGACATCAACCATCAGCTGACTGCCAGCGGCACTGTGTTCCAATGTTAGGTCATCACCGGAGGCATTTTTCAGGGTGCCACCATTCGCATTCAGAGCATTGGCGCTAATGCTGATGCCATCGGTATCATCGCTTTCATTGCCGCTCAGGGTATAACTGAATTTCAGCGCATTGCTGTTATTGGAACTGCTATCAAATGCGGCGCTGACGGCCTGGCCGCCGATATCCAGTGCCAGTGTCGGCGAGCCGGTGACGCTAATTGCCTCAGAAGTGGCCACCGTCAGGGTGATAGTGCTGCCCGGGCCGGCCAGGTTGCTATCGGTGGTGTTATTGGAGGCCAGGCTAATACCACTGATAGACGGTGTGCCTGTGCTGCTGCTGGTGATAGTGATCTGCTCACTGGCGGCTGCAGAAATATTGCCAGCATTATCCAGCGTGTAAACATTATAACTGCCAGCACTCAGCCCCGCCGCGGAAATGCTGGTATTGCTATTGGCTGCCAGAACTTCCGCGTTGTTCCATAGTTCACCATTATCATCGCTCATATCCTGCAGGCTGATAGTGTTGTTGACCAGGAAAGCCACACCGGCTTCCGTGCTTTGTATGACGGCACTATCGGCATTGCTGATAGTGGCTGCCGTGGTTGAGGCGGTGGGTGCGGTGACATCGACCATTAGATCACTGTTGGCGATGGCATGATGCGTCAGTGCCAGATCGGTGCCAGCACTGGTTTGTAAGGTGCCGCCATTGGCCTCCAGGCTGTTGGCCGCAAGGCTGATACCATCGCTGTCATTGCTTTCATTGCCGGTCAGGGTATAGCTGAATAACAGCTGACCATCGCTGTTGGTGCTGTCATAGCTGGCTTTTACCGTTTGTCCGCCAATATCCAGGGCCAGCGTCGGGGTGCCTGCGCTGGTGTTAACCGTAATCGCTTCACTGGTACTGACCGTGGCGGTAAGGCTGTCGTCGGCATTCAGGTAGTTGTTTACCGCATCATCACTGCTCAGGCTGACTTCAGTGATAATCGCATCGGGGGTTCCTTGAGTATGGTTGCCATTAATCGCTTTTTCCAGATTGCCGGCCGCATCATAGCCGTAGAAGCTATATACCCCGTCAGTCAGGCCTTGGGTGCTTAGTGCCGCAATGCTGTTGGCATCGGTAATGCTGACACTGCTGACCATATTGCTGGCCGCACCGGTAATATTGCTGATGTCTGATGTATCTATGCTGTGATGCACCATATAAACGGTACCGCTTTCGCTGGTCAGCATATTGTATCCGCTCTGAGTTTCTTCAATGCCAACAATCACCAGCGGTGTGGTATCTACGATATAGTCCGCATTTTCCGGAACCATATTATAAATGCTATTAATTTCGCGGCCGCTGCTGTCCTTGATGGTGGCGCCGTTCAGGGTTAAACCGTTGCCGGGAATGCTGATACCGTTGCTGTCCTCCAGGCCCTGGGCCAGGGTGTAATCGAAATATACGGTCTGATTGCTGTCGGCGATATCGGCATAGGTGGCCTTTACCAGGCTGCCACCGATATCTAACTGTAATTGTGGTAACCCATTGCTGGTATCTACGCTGACATTGTCCAGCATATTAAGGCCGACCCGCACCGTGGTGCCGGCCGCCAGTGACGAAAATGCGCTGTCATGGCTGAGCAATGCGGCATTATCGATAGAGTCCAGGCTGAGCAGATTGTTGGACGGGTTGCTCAGATTATTATTGCTGTCGGCGGTATAGAGTGCATAGATCCCGGCGGCCAGGCCGCTGGTATCCAGTTCGCCAAATGCACTGGTGACGACATCGCTAGAGGTCCACAGGCTGGTGTCACTGCCGGTAATATCACCCACATTGCTGACTTCAATATCGGTATGTACCAGATAGGCTTTTCCCTCCACACTACTGACCGCCTGTACCGTGTCTCCTGGCTGCAGGTATTGATTGACCTGATTCAGCACGCTTGGGCTGCCATCGGCATTGACCTTCTGGATATGGATGGCAAAGTCGCCCAGCCGCTTTTGGCCTGACCAGACGACCGCATAGGCGCCTTGATTTCCCAGAGCACTGATTTGTGCCATATAGTCACTGCCGATACCATTTTCCGGGGCTTCCAGTTTTAGCTGGCTATTGTCGCTAATGGTGCCATCGCTATTGAATTTCTGCAGATAGATACTGGTGTCGCCTTCGCTATCAAAGGCATACCAGGAGGCCACAAATTCACCGTTGCTGCCCAGAGCGCTTAGATCCACTTCGGCATTGGCACCGCTGGTATTGCTGTCGGCATCCAGTTGCAATATGTCGCCGGATTTACTGCTATCGCTGTTGAATTTTTGTACCAAAATACTGCTGCCCTGGTCGGCATTGATACCTTGCCAGGCAACCACAAAGCTGCCGTCTGCCAGGCCGATAATTTGCGATGAAACATCGGTACCGCTGCTATCCAGTTTGATCTGAGCATTACCGCTGATAGAGCCATCGGCATTAAATTTCTGCACATAAATACTGGCATCATCATTATCATCCAGGCCGGTCCAACTGAGAACATAGTCGCCATCGTTGCCGATTGCACTCAGTTTGGCATCAAAATCAAATGCTTTGCTGCTGCTAACTCCGCTGGCCGATAACGCGGCCAGATCGGCTTTGGTTGAGCCGTCGGCATTATAATGTTGAACAAATACCTGGGTCTGGCCGCTAGCGTTAACCCCATAAAAGCTAACCACATAGTCGCCTTGATCTCCCACCATGCTGACCTGTGGTGCGCGATAGTCGCCACTGCTGGAGTTGGGCACGGTCAGCGTGGAAACATTTTGTCCCAGGCTGCCATCGGCGGCTATTTCCAGCATAAAAATGGCTTTGGCCGGAGGGTTGTCGCTATCGGTCACCGTGGTGGTAAATCCGTCCCAGACCAGCAACAGCTTACCGCTGTCATCCAGTGAAACCAGTTGTGGTGGGGAATCTTCGCCAAAGGGGTTTTTGACCAGACTCGGGGTAGTAATCAGCTCGCCATTGGTGCTGCCATCGGCATTAAAACGCTGGATATTGAGGGTGCGATTGTCGTTGTCCACATGCGTACTCCAGACGGCCGCATAGCCTCCCGTCGTGCCTACCCGGGTTAATACCGGTGCAAAGTCATTTTCCAGTCCATTACTGGAGGGAAAACCATTGCCCGCCGTGGCGGTAAAACCATCGGTCGCATATTGTTGCACATACACATTGAATACACCGCTTTGTGGATCCTGGCCGCGCCAGGCGACGGCGAAACTGTCATCGCTGTCACTGAGTGACAGGACTTGTGGGCGCAGGTCGTTGCCATCCGAGGATTCCGTGGTCACGGCTTCGGGATTATAAATCACCGCAATGGGTGTTTCCGTACTGCTTTGATTGACCGCCAGGCTGACGCTTTGCTCGGTGGTGTTGCCGGAAGGGTCGCTGGCGATAACAGTAAAGCTGTAGCTGGGCTTGGTTTCGTAATCTGGGGTGTCTTTCAGCGTCACCGTGCCGTCGCTGGCAATCTCAAAGCTGGCATAGTCATCTACCTGTTTCAGGCTGTAACTGACCGAGCCGCTGTCGTCACTGGCAGCGGCGGTATAGACGCTTTGATTGGCGGCCGAATCATCATCCACCGCGTTGGCCGTGGTGCCGGAACTAAAGCTGGGCGGGGTGGTGTCGCTGCTGCCGCCCTGGCTGACCGCCAGGCTGACGTTTTGTTCGGTGGTGTTGCCGGATGCATCGCTGGCGATAACAGTAAAGCTGTAGCTGGGTTTGGTTTCGTAATCTGGGGTGTCTTTCAGCGTCACCGTGCCGTCGCTGGCAATCTCAAAGCTGGCATAGTCATCTACCTGTTTCAGGCTGTAACTGACCGAGCCGCTGTCGTCACTGGCAGCAGCGGTATAGACGCTCTGATTGGCGGCCGAATCATCATCCACCGCGTTGGCCGTGGTGCCGGAACTAAAGCTGGGCGGGGTGGTGTCGCTGCTGCCGCCCTGGCTGACCGGGATGGTGATCTGTTGTTCGCTCTGATTACCGGCAGCATCACTGGCAACCAGGGTGACGCTGTAGCTTTGTTGCTGGCTGTAATCAGCAGCGCTGACCTGGGTAAGTATGATGCTGCCGGTTGTTGTCAGCATAAACTGGTTGTAGTCATCTACCTGTTTTAGTGTATGGCTGACCGGATCGGAAGGGCCACCGTCTTCGCTGGGGTCGCTGGCCGGTAGTAAGCCGATAACGCCCACTTCGCCATCTTCAATCGCGGTGGCGGTAATGCTGGAGCCATCGCTGAATATCGGTGCGACTTCATCCAGATTATTGATGGCTAAGGCAACGCTTTGTGAGGCGCTGTTGCCGCTGCTGTCGGTGGCAACGACGCTGAAACTGTAGCTGTCTTTGTCTTCGTAATTGGGGCTGCTGTTCAGTGTTACCAGGCCGTCACTGTCGATAGAAAAAGCACTGCTGTCTGCCTGGCTGCTATCCAGACTATAGCTGACACTGCTATCCACATTATCGCTGGCGACTGCCTGATATATTTGTGTCCCTGCCTGTGAGTTTTCATTGATTGCTGTAGCGCTGGTGCCAGAGCTGAAACTGGGCGGGGTGGTATCGCTGCTGTTAGCACTGGTCACTGCCAGGCTGACGCTTTGCTCTACGCTATTACCAGACGCATCGCTGGCGATAACGGTAAAGCTGTAGTTGGGCTTGGTCTCATAGTCGGGGGCATCTTTCAGCGTCACCGTGCCGTCGCTGGCTATCTCAAAGCTGGCATAGTCATCTACCGCTTTCAGGCTGTAACTGACCGAGCCGCTGTTATCGCTGGCAGCGGCAGTATAGACGCTCTGATTGGCAGCAGAATCATCGTCCACCGCCGTGGCGCTGGTACCGGAACTAAAGCTGGGCGGGGTGGTATCGCTGTTGCTACCCTGATTGACCGCCAGGCTGACGGTCTGTTCGGTGGTATTGCCGGAAGGGTCGCTGGCGATAACGGTAAAGCTATAGCTGGGCTTGGTCTCATAGTCGGGCGCATCTTTCAGCGTCACTGTGCCGTCGCTGGCTATTTCAAAGCTGGCATAGTCATCTACCGCTTTCAGGCTGTAACTGACCGAGCCGCTGTTATCGCTGGCAGCGGCAGTATAGACGCTCTGATTGGCAGCAGAATCATCGTCCACCGCCGTGGCGCTGGTACCGGAACTAAAGCTGGGCGGGGTGGTGTCGCTGTTGCTACCCTGATTGACCGTCAGGCTGACGGTCTGTTCGGTGGTATTGCCGGAAGGGTCGCTGGCGATAACGGTAAAGCTATAGCTGGGCTTGGTCTCATAGTCGGGCGCATCTTTCAGCGTCACCGTGCCGTCGCTGGCTATTTCAAAGCTGGCATAGTCATCTACCGCTTTCAGGCTGTAACTGACCGAGCCGCTGTTATCGCTGGCGGTGGCGGTATAAACGCTTTGATTGGCAGCAGAATCATCATCCACCGCGTTGGCCGTGGTGCCGGAACTAAAGCTGGGCGGGGTGGTGTCGCTGTTGCTACCCTGATTGACCGTCAGGCTGACGGTCTGTTCGGTGGTATTGCCGGAAGGGTCGCTGGCGATAACGGTAAAGCTATAGCTGGGCTTGGTCTCATAGTCGGGCGCATCTTTCAGCGTCACCGTGCCGTCGCTGGCTATTTCAAAGCTGGCATAGTCATCTACCGCTTTCAGACTGTAACTGACCGAGCCGCTGTTATCGCTGGCGGTGGCGGTATAGACGCTTTGATTGGCGGCCGAATCATCGTCCACCGCCGTGGCACTGGTGCCGGAGTTAAAGCTGGGGGCTTGCGTGTCGGAAGTGTCGGTATTATTAATATTAAGCGTTACACGCTGTTCGCGTTGATTGCCAGCCGCATCTTTGGCAATCACGGTAAAGCTGTAACTGGGTTGTGTATCGTAATCCGGGTTTTCGACTAACAGTACCTTGCCGTTTTGCATATCTATGCTGAAGGAATCGACATCGCCGCTTTGTTTCAGAGTATAACTGACCGGGTTGGATGGGCCGCCCTCACTGTTGGGGTCGGTGGCTGCAGCGGTATATACCAGCTGGTTGCTGCCGCTGTTTTCGTCAATACTGATAGTCGCGGCCGAGGTGAATTCCGGCGGTGTTACATCCCCCCCTTCAATGGCAATTCTCAGACTGACGGCTTGCTCACTTTGGTTGCCTGCGCTATCCGTTGCAATAATCGTGAAGCCATATTCCGGCTTGTTTTCATAGTTGGGGTTGTCCAGCAAGATGACGGCGCCGCTTTCACTGTCGATGCTGAATTTTTGGTAATCGGTGCTTTGTTTCAGGCTATAGCGGATAGGATTCGATGGGCCATTATCGCTGTCGGGGTCTATGGCCTGTGCGCTGTATACCTGTTGGTTGGCGCCGGATTGATTCTCCACTGGGCTGGCATTGACCGAGGAGCTGAACTCGGGTGCGACTTCGTCTAGATTTTGTACGCTTAACGCAACGCTGTGTTCGCTGCTGTTTTCGGCGCTGTCACTGGCGACCACGGTAAACTGATAGCCAGCCTGGGTTTCGTAGTCCGGATTGCTTAACAGGGCGATTTCGCCACTGCTACTGTTAATACTAAAGCTTTGGTAGTCATCTACCTGTTTTAAGGTGTAACGGATATTCTGATCGCCATCCGGATCACTGGCCGCTGCGGTATAGATAATTTGTTCGGAGCCGCTGTTTTCGTTGATAGGGGCGGCGCTGGTTGCGGAAGTAAATACCGGTGCAAATTCATCGACGTTGCCGATGTTGAGTGTCACCGTCTGGGTGTTGCTATTACCAAACACATCGCTGGCGACAATAGTGAACTGATAGCTGGCTTTGGTTTCATAATCGGGTGATCCCAGCAGGGTGATTTCACCACTGGCGCGATCTATATCAAAATACGCCTGGTCGCTACCGTCCAGGCTAAAGGTGACATTGCTGTTGTCTTCGGCGGAGGCGGTATAAACGATCTGACCTGCGGTGCTGTTTTCAAGCAGGGTAAGCGCACTATTGCCGGAGGTAATGTCGGGTTTGAAGTCATCTTCCATCAGAAAACGCTGGCTGACCGAAATATGTGACGCGCTGTTATAGCTTTGTGCGCCGCTGAGGAATTTACTTTGCGCACTGCCATTCATTACCGCCTGGCCGTCGCGGATGTTGATACCATCGGCAATGGCGGCTATGGTACCTGCGGTGCTGCGGACATCGGTAGAGTCAGCACCGGATAAGGCGGCTAACACACTGCCATATACCTCGCCGTCGCTTAACTGGTCGCTTTGATCAAAGCTGCCGCTGTTGGTCAGCACCACACTGCTGCTATGCAGGCTGTTAATCTTAAACAGCTCGGCAATGGCTTGATTGGCGGTGCTGATGGTGGTCGCATCGGCTGGGGCGTCGCCCACCATTTGCTTGATTTTAAGATAAGCGATGCTGGTTAATGGATTGACGTTGACCACGGAACTGTTTCCCGCAGTTATCGACGCGCTGAATAAATCTGTGGTCAGATTGGTGAGTTGATTGGTGGTTTCATCCAGATAGTCGGGGCGACTGCCCAAACTGCTGGTTTTAACGATAAACCCTCCTTGATAGTTACCTATGGCGACACTGAACTGACCATTGCTGTTTACCGTGCCGGTTCCCAGTTGCAGCGCACCATCCGCAGCATAAACCGTGACCATCAGGTCGTTACCACTTACTACCGGTCCGGCACTGACGGTGCCGCTGACCAGGTTGCCTTCGGTGGGAACGTTGTTGGGCGGCGGGGTGTCGTCATCATCATCGTCATCCGCCTGGCTGATAGCCGCCGCAGCAAGCAGCAGACCGCCCCCCACCATTACCGCATTCCAATGTTGGCTTAAGGAAAAACTTTGGAAGCTGTCATCAAAGTCAAAACCACCGGGTTGATCGGTTTCGGGTGCATGGTCTATCGAAACCGAGGTGTCTGCGGGCTCTACTGGGGTCAGGTAGGAGTCCGGTGCCGATGCTAATCTGCTGGGTTCCGGGTTCGGCATGGGCGTTGCCGGCTCGGCTGAGACAGCAGCGCTCGCTTGTGGCAAGGGCTCCATACTTGGCAAGGGTTCCATGCTTGGCAAGGGCTCACTGACCGGCAGGTTATAGCCGCTGTCGGTAATAAAGGTAGCCTGGGTCTGACCGTCATAGAAACGGTTGATATAGGCTACCCGCTTATTATTGATTTCTACCAGCAGGGTAGAACCATGTTGTTTCAGTACCACGTCGCTGACTACCTGACCGCTGAGTTTGTCCACGACCATGTATTGCGCACCATCCTGGGCTCGTAGCGACATCAGCCGGGCCAGCGGTAAGGTTTTGACTTCATTAGATGGGGTAATAATACGTAGAATAAGATTCGCAGACATCGTTGTTAGCTCCTGGTTTCACTGCTCGGTTAGCGGCGTTTGATGCAGATAACCGTTTTGCGTTCCGTTACTGACTTTGGTGCGCACCCTGCAGTGTCATACACTGCAGGGCAGGCGTTATGCCAAGCCTTGTGTGGTTAATATATTGTTCGGGCTGGTCGGTATCTCGGCCGCATAAACGGCCAAGGTACTCAGACTCTTGTTCAGGTTCGACCAGTTTCCGCTCCATAGTTGCAGGGTATTCTTACCGTTAGCGGTAACACGGAAGATGTTACCCGCACTGGTAATGTCAACTGCATAACTGCCCTGAGAGGTTTTCCAGCTGGCCGCCGCCGGAATGGCTGCCAAGCTATTAATCTGGCCACTGTTTTTACCGGTGACACCGGAAACCTCCCCGCTGAATTCATCACCCACTAAGATGATTTTATCATCAGAATCCAGGTTTTCTGCACCTGTCCATACTTCCCAGTCGGCGCCCAGGGTTTCTTCTCCGGATTTCAGGGTGTTACTGTTACTGTCGACACGCACATAAATTTCATAGGGAGTGCCCGAGTTGAAACTGCGATCACTGTGCGAGGATGATAATCCTTGCACCAGATCAAAGACCACGGTATTGGTGTCCATGCTGGGGGCAGACTCATCGGTAATGTCGGTGATTTCCAGGGAAACCGCTTGTTGCGCGGCATTGCCAGCCGCATCGGTGGCGATCAGGGTGAAGTTGTAGCTGGACTTGGTTTCGTAGTCCGGGTCAGCGGTTAAACGCACCTCACCGCTATTGCTGTCTATGCTGAAATCGGCACTGTCGGCGCTGTCGTCCAGACTGAATTGCAGCGCACTGCCATCGGTGACCTGAGCGCTATAAATAATTTGTCCAGCGCCGGAGTTTTCGGCAATATTATCGGCCGTGGCGGCGGAGGTGAATAGCGGGGTGCCGCTATCCAGTTTAAAGCTGCTGTTCGCCGTTACCGCATCGTTGCGGGTTGAGATTTGTGTACCCTCGGTAGTGATGGAGCCGTTATCAAACGACAAGGCATTGGCCGGAATGCTGATGCCGTCGGTATCGGCCAGATCGGCGGCCACGGTATAGCTGAACAATAGCGTTTGATCATCGCTGGATGAGCTATAGTCGGCCTTGACTTCATTATCGCCTATCATCAGGCTAAGTTGTGGTGTGTCAGTGACGGCAACCGCGGCCGAGGTGTTTAGTGTGACCGTCAGCACGCTGTCCTTGAGCAGGTATTCTCCATTCATACCGGTGGCCGAACTCAGCGCTATGCTATCAATGACTCTCGGAGAGGCGTCCATAGCAATGCTGCTGGTAGAGGGGGTGGACAGGTTGCCGGCCGCATCGGTGGCATACACTTTGTAGTTGCCATCGGTTAGCCCATCAATGGCCACTGCTATGTCGCTGAATGCGGTGCTAACGGTGGTCTGGTTCCATAGGTTATCTGCTGCAGCGGTAATATCGGCCAGGCTGTTAACACTGACATCGTTGTGAACCAGATAGGCCTCACCGCTTTCACTGCTTTGTATAAATACCTGGTTGTCTGAGCTGGTGTCCAGATTGATTTCGATAATTGGCGCAAAGGAATCCACCGGCAGATTGGCGTTGCTCTCAACCACATCATGTCCCAAAGCAACGGCCGCACCATCGGCACTGGTTTTGATGCTGGCATCATCAACACTGAGACTGTTAATGGCTACGCCTATGCCATCTGTATCAACCTGATCGGCAGGGATTTGCGCACTGAATAGCAGCTCTGTGCCGCCGCTGCCGGACTGGTAGTCGGCATTCAGCGGGTTGCCCCCTATATCCAGGGTGAACTGGGGAGTACCGCTGACATCGACGTTTTCACTAAAGGTGAGCGTGGCAGTGACGCTTTCACCTTCGGTCAAATAGCCATCTTGAGCGTCATCGCTGCTTAAACTGATTTGCTCAATGGTTGCCAGGGAATCACCAATCACCAGCGTATCGTCGGCGGCTACCGAAATATTGGCCGCAATATCCTGGGCATAGACCTTGTAGCTGCCGTTTGCCAAACCGGTGCTGTCCAGATTGTAGTTTAATTGATTAGCAGCCTGATACGCGGCCCACTGGCTGGTGGCCAAACCTTCAAGATCATTGATGCTGGTAAAGTTAACGCTGCTGTCGACAATAAACAGCAGGCCGTTTTCGGAGGGAGTGACGGTGACACTGTTGCCGGCCTGAATGGTTGCCGAGCTATCAATCGTGACGGTGGGTGCCTGACCATCTACCGGATAATCGGCATTGTTAGCTACCGCGGTATAGTGCAACGGCAGGGTATGGTTATTCATATCGGTAATTTTGCCACCATTTAATGAAATACCCTCACCGTTTAGACTGATGCCGTCCTGATCGGGTGTCAGGCCGCTGGCTATGGTGTAGCCGAAGGTCAGGGTGGAGCTTTCGCTGCCTTCCAGATATTCTGCCTGCACGATCTGATTGTTGATGTTCAGTGCAATGCTGGGTTTGCCACCACTGATATCAACCATGGCATCGTTGTAACTGGTAACGGTTATCGTGACGCTATCGCCTATGCCCAGCCATTCATTGTCCATGCCGTCGGCTTTGGTAATGGCAACGTCTTTAATGCCGGTAATGGTGACACTGTGTTCGGCGGCCGCACTGAGATTGCCGGTCTGATCAGCGGTGTACAGGGTATATACCGCGGGAATCAGGCCGGCGGTGGTGAATTCTACCGCTGTATCGGCAGTGCTGATGCTGGTGGTGGCCCACTGGTTATCTTTGTCGGTCAGGCTGGTAATGTCGCTGAGTGTGCTGACTTCCAGGCTGGCATCTACCAGATAGGCACTGCCCACCTCATTGCTTTGTATTGAGATAACTTCATTAGGATGGACGATCTGGTGGTTATGTTGCGCGCTATTGACAGTACCATCGGCATTGAATTTTTGACTGAATACCGTGAAATCCCCACCACTGTCCACCCCGCTCCAGCTGATCAGGAATTCGCCAGCGTTACCTATTTCGGTGATATCGGGGTATAGATTCAGACCATTACTGTTATTGGGGGCGATCAGCTGAACCGGTGTGTCGCTGGCGGTTGTGCCATCGCTGTTAAATTTCTGTACATAAATATCATAGCTGCTGCCTACGCTTTGTTGGGCACTCCAGGCTACGATATATTCACCGTCATCGCCTATTGTTTGAATTACCGGCGCGGTTTCGGCCAGTGCTTCGGAGAACCGCTTTAGTGTGACCGGCTGATAGTTACCGGTGGTGCCATCGGCAGCGAATTGTTGTACAAATACCATGCTGCGGTTTTCACTGGTGGACTCCCCCTGACCAAACCAGGTCACCACAAATTCATCATTGGGCAGTTGGGTGATACTGGGTTCGCTATCGAAGCGGTCACTGACACCGGTAGCTTCCAGTTGCAGCTCCTGGTCGCTGGCCTTGCTGTTATCGGGATTGAATTTTTGCACCAGAATGCTTTTGTCGGTAGTGCTTTCCTTAGCTTCCCAGGTAACTGCATAGGCTCCGTCATTGCCAATGGCGCTGATATCGGGAGCGAAATTTTCGTTCTCACTGCTGCTGGCGGCGGCCAGTGTGTGCTGTGTATGGTCGCCAATACTGCCATCGGCATTAAATTTCTGTACTGCAATTACAGCACCTTTGGTGCTGGCTGCATTTTCCCAGGCAACCACAAATTCGCCACTGCTACCAATACTTTTGGCAATGGGACTGAAGACATAGTTCATCGTTACCGCATCGTCAATATCCAGGCTGATGACTTCACCTTGGATGCTACCGTCACTGTTGAAGTTGAGTACCTTAACGCTACGGGCCGGATAATCCTGGGTGCTTGCCGGTTCGCTATTAAAGCCGTCCCATACCAGTGAAAATTCACCGTTGCCACGGTTGATCAATTGTGGCTGACTGTCTTGGCCCAGTATGGTGTCAGCAAAGCTATTGACCGGGAGCTGTGGCATATCCGACAGGCTGCCGTCGGCATTAAATTTCTGGATAATAATCTGGCGCTCAAAATGGGTATTGGGATCCGTATCGATATTGGCCCAGGTGGCCAGATATTCACCATTATCACCAATGGTGATTATGTCCGGTTCAAAATCACCATAATCCTGTACATGTCTCGATTCAAATTCATGTGGCTGATGGGCGGCGGAGCCATCGGCATGGAATTGCTGTACATAGATATTGCTGCTGCCATCACTAAGGTTGATGCTGCGCCAGATGGTGGCGAATTCACCATTGTCGCCCAGCGCAATGGTATGAATAATGGTTTCGTGATTGCCGGGTTTGCCCTCCGGCTCCTGTGCAATCGGGGCCGGGTTGATCAGTGTGGCCTCGGGAGCCGTGCTGTCTATCTTATAGGCGCTGTTATTCTCAACCGCAGTATGGGTTAGCGTGGCGTCATTGCCGTTGCTGTCCTTGATGCTGGCATCACCCGACAGGGTCAGGCTGTCGGCAGCGATACTGATACCGTCACTGTCCTCCAGGCCGGCAACCACTTCGCTGGTGAATACCAGTTCGGAGGATCCGCTGCCCGAGCTGTAATTTGCCGGCATGGTCTGGTCACCAATGGTCAGTGTCAGCTGTGGGGTGCCGCTGACAATGCTGGTTTCATCCATATTCACGCTGATGCTAAGTGTGTCTCCCAGTCTGGCGTAACCTTCGGTTTCGCTGGTATCCGGGCCGCTAATCACCACCGAGCTGATGCCAGGGGCGGTGCTGTCTCCACTGTTGTTAACGCTCAGGCTGACCGTTTGTTGACTGCTATTGCCCAGACTGTCGCTCGCCTGTACGGTAAATTGATAGCTGCTTTTCAGCGAATAGTTGCTGTTGTCTTTTAGACTGACTTCGCCGGAGCTGCTGTCAATACTGAAATATTCCGCATCCAGCTCGTTTTTCAGTGCATAGCTGAGGGGATTGCTGGGGCCGTTATCACTGGCCGGGTCTTCGGCGGTCACGCTATAAACGACCTGGCCCGCACCGCTGTTATCGCCAATTGCCGTGGCGGTTGCTGTCGAGGAAATTTCTGGCGCGGTATCATCGACATTGGTGACCGGCAAGGTAATGCTCTGGGTGGTGCTGTTGCCCTGCCCATCGGTGGCAGTGACCGTGAAACTGTAACTGTCTTTTTGTTCATAATCCGGGGTGGTGGCAGCTTTAAAGTTAACGACTCCGGTATTGTCATTAATGTCGAACAGCGCGCCATCGCCACTGTTATCCAGACTATAACTGATGGTAGTGCTGGCCGTACTGCTGGCTGCGGCGGTATACAGGGTTCCCGAGGCGGTGTTGTTTTCGACAATACCATCCGCCGTGTCGGAAGAGCTAAAACTGATCTCGCCACTACTCTGATTTACATTGAGGGTGACCGCCTGTTCGCTGCTGTTACCCGCGGCATCGGTGGCGACAATGGTAAAACTGTAGCTGGATTTTTGTGCGTAATCGGCATTGTTTTTCAGGGTGACCGTGCCGCTGCTGCTGTCAAAATCAAACAGCGTATGGTCATCACTCTGTTTTAAACCGAGTGTGACCGGGTTGGAGGGGCCATCGGTGGCTGAATCGCTGGCGCTGGCGGTATATACTACGCTGCCGCCACCTTCACCGTCGTTAATGCTACTGGCGCTGGCACCGGAAGAAATGTTGGGCGCTTCTTCATCCAGGTTGTCTATGGTAAAGCTCAGGCTTTTCTCTGCACGGTTGCCGTCGCCATCGGTGGCAATCACGGTAAAGTTGTAGCTGTTCTGATTTTCATGGTCAAAGGTCTGACCATCGGCCAGTGTGACCACGCCGCTGCTGTTATCTATGTTCAGCAATTGATAATCGGCGGTTGGTTTCAGGCTGTAGCTGATGGTTCCGCTCCCGCTGGCTTGGGCGCTATAAATGGTCTGAGAGCTATCACTGTTTTCTGCAATCGAATTGATGGTGTTGCCGGAACTGAAGCTGACCGCGTCCTCGCTCAGATCATTAACATTGACGGTGACCAGTTGGCTGGCCTTGTTGCCGTAGCTGTCTTGTGCGGTGATGGTAAATTGATAGCTGGGGGTGGTTTCGTGATCCGGATCTTCTTTCAATGTTACCGCACCACTGGTGTTATCAATGTCTAGCACCGAGTCGTTACCGCTGACCAGATCATAACTTACCGCACCGCTGGTGTCGGTCGCGTTGGCGGTATAAATCACCTGATTGGCGCCGCTGCCTTCATCAATGCTGGCCGAGGTGCCACTGGAAAACTCCGGGGCAAAGCTATCCGGCAGGGTGAATTTTTGTGCGGTGGTTAAATGGGGCGCGTGGTTATAAATATCGGCACCATTAAATAGCGCCTGTTGTGCGCTTTGATTAATCGTTGCGCTGCCACTGGTAACGCTAATTCCTTCAATAAAAGTATTCAGGGTGTTCAGCATGCTGCCGCCGTCGTCATTGTCCAGACCGGACATGGCCGCTAGAATCGCGCCGTATTGTTCCCCGGTACTCAACACGCTGCTGTCGCTGGAGTCAAAGCCGGCATTGCCGTTGACGGTGATTACCGTGTTGCCATGTAGATCGGTGCCCAGGTCAAATATTTGAGCGATGGCGCTATTGTGAGATTTGACACCGGTTTCACTCAGGGTGGTGCCGTTTTGCGTAGCCTCTTGTCGGGCTTTTTGATAGGCAATGGTGGTGATGGGATTGATATTCAGATTGATTGCGCTGGCATCGTTGGCAATAACTCCCATGCTGAATAATGAGGTGGCCAGGTCCAGGTTGGTATCCGAAGTCTCGTCCAGATAGTCCGGGTTGCTGCCGTTGTTGATTACTTCGACGACAATCACCCCGTTATAGTCACCAATGTCGGCGCTAAACTGTCCATTGGCATTAATACTGCTGCGTTGCAGCTCATGGTCATTAACGTCTTTAATCACCGCCAGCAGGTCGTTGCCGCTGACTACCGGCCCAGCGCTGACGGTACCGTTGACGGTTACGCTGTTGAGGGCATTGCCACCACCGTCGCTATTGTCATCATCGTCATTTTTGTTGGCGGCCGCCAGTGCACCAGCGGCCAATAAACCCGCGCCGCCCCATAACAGCGTGCTGCCATATTCGCCCAAATTCCAGTCGGGCATTTCAAACCAGCCGCTATCGGCATCGCTGCTGGCGGGTTCAATGGCGGTTTCTATGTGGCTGGCTTGTTGTTCTTGTGTCTGCTGATAGTAGCTGTCCTGTTCCGCCGCAGGCTCGGGGGCTGGGGCCGGTGGTGGAGTGTAGGCCTGCTCAGGAGCTGGTGCGGAGATGGGAGCGCCTTCTGTTAAAAAGGAGGCCTGTGTGCCCGAGGCATAGAATTTATTGATATGTGCCAGCTTGCGATGGCCAGCTTCAATGATCAGTGTATCGCCCTGACGTTTTAGTACAATATCGGAGGGGGGTTGCAATGTCATTTTATCCAACACCACATAACTGGCGCCGGGTTCAACAGGTAATGCCATCGGTCTGGCCAGTGAAAGATGTTTGACTTTCTGAGCCGGGGTAATAATACGTAAAATCAGGTTCGACATGATGGCAATACTCCTTCAATTTTTGCAAATAACGCTATTGTTTACGTTTTTATATCACGACGGGTTGTTTGGGGTTACTTGCTTGCAATGCTGTGGTTGCAACCTGCCGATTTTTTGCTGCCGGACAAGGGTGAACGGTGGCAAAGCACATCGTAGGTGCTGTCTTTAGTTACACATGATCGGCATTCTATGTTGAAATCGGGGGTTGGGTAAATTACAAACTGTTAATCGCTGGACTTTTTTAGATAAACGCGAGGTGCTAACGGGTGGTTGGCGTCATCATATGCGCAATAGGTCTGTGGCCGTCGGCGGTATGACCAAGGAAAGAATAACTATGTACGATACTAAGCAAAAAAAAGGGGTAATTTCGGCGGCACTGTTAACCGCGGTGTTGAGTCTAGGCTTGAGTGGCTGTGATCGACTGCAGTCTCCGGAGAGCTTGATGAGCGAGGCCAGGGCGCTGCAACAGCAGAGTGATTATAAGGCCGCGGCCATTCAATTGAAAAATGTCTTACAGCAGCAACCCGATAATCGTGAGGCGCGCACCATGTTGGGAGAAGTGTATTTAACTCAGGGCGACTGGGCGAGTGCTGAGAAGGAATTGCGCCGGGCGTTGCAGTTGGGTGCTGCGCCAATACAAATCTGGCCGGCACTGGGGAAGGCCATGCTGGGATTGCAGCAATATGGCCGCTTGCTGGAGGAAACGCAGGCGTTGGCGGATGATGTTGCGGCTAACGCTGAAATTCAGTTATTACGCGGGCAGGCATTATTTGCCGATGGGCAGCCACAGCAGGCAAAAGACGTGTTTGAACAGATGTTGCAGCAGCAGCCGAATCATCCGCAGGCGCTGATTGCACTGGCCCGGCTGGGATTGGCGGCAAATCAACCCGCTCAGGCCATGCAACAGATACGGCGTGCGGTGGAACATAATCCTCAGCATGTGCAGGCCCTGCTGTTTTATGCGGATTTATTGCGGGCGCAAGGAGAAGTGCAGCAGGCCATGCAGCAATATCGCAATGTATTGGCAATAGATGCGGATTATGGTCCCGCACATCTGAGTAAAGCATTGCTGGAGTTGCAGCGTGATCAGCTGGATATGGCCGAAAAAAGTTTGCGTACCGCGCAACAGGTGGGAGCTAATCCTTTGTTGTTGAATTACGGTCTGGCCTTGCTGGATTATAAACAGGGGCGTGCCGAGCCAGCACTGGATAAGTTAAACCGGGTGTTACAGCTGGCCCCCGAGCATTGGCCCAGCGTGTTGCTGAGCGGAGCGGTGCACGCCAACCTGGGGCATCAGCAGCAGGCCGAGCAACAGTTACGTCGTTATTTACAGGTCAAGCCTGAGAATGGTTTTGCCCGTAGTTTGCTGGCAACGGTGTTGCTGCGCGGCCAGCAGTTTGAACAGGCGCAAACGGTGCTGGCGCCGGCATTGAATACGGCACAGCCCAATGGTGCATTGTTGTCGCTGGCCGGTGAAATCGCGATGCAAAGCGGTGACTTTGACCAGGCCGCGGCCTATTTTTCCCGGGCCAGCCGGTTGCAGCCGGAGTCGGCTCGCTTGCGCAGTGCGGTGGGATTGAGTCAGCTGGCACAAGGCAATACCTCACAGGCGCTGGAAGAAATGCAGGCGGCCACCTTGCTGGACAGCGGGGCGCCTCAGGCGGCGGTGGTGTTGGCGTTGACTCAGCTGCGGCTGGGTAAAACAGATCAGGCATTGCGTGGTTTGCAGCAATTAAGTGCGCAGCAGCCGGATAATCCTATGATTGAAAACCTGCAGGGGGCCGCTTATCTGGCGCAGCAGGATACCGCCGGTGCACGGCGGCATTTTGAAAAAGCCCTGAGTCTGGCCGCGGATAATTTTCCGGCATTAATTAATCTGGTTAGGCTGGATATGCAGCAACAACAGCCGGAACAGGCGAATGCGCGTTTGCAGCAGCGTTTAGCGCAGGATGACGGCAATATGCAGCTGTTGTTTGCGCTGGCCGGCGTGGCGGTGGCGCAGCAGGACATGGCGCAGGCAGAACGCTGGTTGCAGCAGGCCAACGATAAAAATCCCGATGCACTACAGCCGGTGATTGCGTTGAGTCGTCATTATTTGAGTGTCGGCCGGGCCGAAACCTCCTTGGATATGATGAGCAAACTGGTTGGCAGTCACCCCGATAATGTGGAAGTGCTGGCGGCGCTGGCTCAAGCACAGCAGGCGAATGGTCTGCTGCAAAAGGCGAAAGATAACTGGCAGCGTATTGTCGGGCTGAATGCGACTTCTAGCGCGCATTACCAATTGGCGAATGTGCAGCTGGCGTTGCAGCAGCCAGCGGCGGCGATGGGCAGCCTGGAAAAAGCGGTTAGTCTGGATGAAAACTATTGGCCCGCTCAGCAGCGTCTGGCCTTGCTGTTGGCGGAGAATGGCGATTCCCGGCAGGCGCTTGCTATGGCATCCCGGGTGCAGTCGCGTGCCCCCAAGAGCCCGGCCGGTTATGAGCTGGAGGGCGATATCTTAATGCGTGCCGGTCAGGCCGCACAGGCGGCCAGCGTTTACCAGCAGGCATTACGTCACCAGCCAACGGGTAAGGTAATGATCAAGTGGCATGCCGCCATGCTGAAGACAGGGCAACAGTCGCAGGCCGATCAGCAATTAACGCGTTGGTTGCAACAGCACGATAACGATGTGTTAGCGCGTATGTATCAGGGAGATCGCTATTTATCGGCCAAACAGTATGCCCAGGCGGAGAGCGCCTATCGTCAGGTGCTGGCCATACAGAGCCACAATGTGGCAGCCTTGAATAATCTGGCCTGGCTGCATGCCCAGCAAAAGCATTACGCCAAGGCTGGCGATTATATTGAGCGGGCATTAGCCTTGGCACCCAATAATTATGCGGTGCTGGATACCGCCGGCTGGCTGTTGCTGCAACAAGATAAGGCCAAACAAGCACTGCAGCCGTTGAGCAAGGCCCATAAGCTGGCATCGACAGTGCCCGAGGTGCAATACCATTATGCGCAGGCACTGCAGCAAAGCGGGGATGACGCCCAAGCCAAAGCGCTGCTGGACAGATTGCTGGCCAGCGGTCAGACATTTCCGCAGTTACCACAGGCCAAAGCCTTACGCGAACAGTTGCGTTAACCATAAGACGTTACACAGAATAGCCGCAGGCGCATCCATGCTGTTGGGGGCTGGGTGTGCGGGTTTTGATTGATTAGCTCAGAATAACGTGCGACTAAATTTTTTAACTCATTTCAATACAAGAAGAGCTAGCCGAGCTAGGTCAAGTCTTGATTTAGCATAAAGTAGGTCGCGTCCTATCAAAATCGTAAGCACCGAACCAACAGCCTATCTTGATACATTCCAAGGCAGCAGTGTTTCCATTTGCTCAAACGAGTCCATATTGGGCAACTCGGTAAACAGTTGCGTTAAAATAGCGGCATTACGCTGACTCAAATGCAATTGGACTGGCTACTGCGAGGGCTGGATATTCAAGCGATAAAACCGCATAAAAACATTCCAATTTCTATGGATTGCTATTGAAAAACTGGGCAAAAAAGGTATAATGCCGCATGTCCGAACTTACTGATATCAAACAAGAAATCTAACGCGTAGTCGCTGAAAACCAAGCCCTGAAAGAGCGCTTGGCGCAGGCTTTGGAGCTGATTGAACAGCTCACCGAACAAAAGCGCTTTGCGGCCAGCAGCGAAAAGTCACCCTAGGTTGACTTGTTTAACGAAGCAGAAGATCTGTCGGATCAAGCGGCTGACGATGAACCTGACGCGAATGAATCGGATCGCGACAGCAAACCTGCCCGTAAAAAATCGGTGGGCCGTCATCCACTGCCCCCAGAGCTGGAACGCAAAGATATCGTTCACAACTTAACGAATGACGAAAAGCAAGCACTGCTTAAAGATGGCGGTCAGTTGCGCTGCATCGGTGAAGAAGTGACCGAGCAACTGGAGTTCACCCCAGCCAAACTGGTGGTGTTGCGCCATATCCGTAAGAAATACGTCTGCGAGCAAGCCGATACCCAAGCAACACAATTGATCACCGCGCCCAAGCCCAAACAACCCATCGAAAAAAGCATCGCCTCGCCCAGTCTGCTGGCCTATATCGCGGTGAGCAAATATGCCGATGGCCTGCCGTTACATCGACTGGTCAACAACCTGTTCAAACGCATGGGCATCAATCTAGATTCTACCTTGCTAGCGCAGTGGATGATTCGCTGCAGCCACTTACTGCAACCGGTATTCAACCTGATGCAGGAGCGATTGCTGGAAGCGCCGATCTTGCATATGGACGAAACCCGGGTGCAAGTCTTAAAACGAGGCCGGAAAAACCCCGCAAAGCCAAAGTTATATGTGGTTGATGCGCAATGCGATTGGTCCACCCGTGATCGTATTCCACTATTCACCGGATCGCAGCCAGGATACCCCCAATACCTTATTGGCCGGGTACGACGGCGTATTGATGGTCGATGGCTATAGCGGTTATCAGCCGGTATGTGATGCCCAATCGCTGACGCGCCTGGGGTGCTGGACGCATGCGCGGCGTAAATTTGTAGATGCGCGAAAAGCACAACCCAAAGGTAAAACCAATAGCAAAGCGGACCATGTGGTGGCCACGATCGCCAAGCTCTATCGAATTGAAGCGGAGGCTAAAAACAAAGGACTCTCGTTTGACGAACGTCATGCACTACGTCAGCAAAAAGCCAAACCAATCATCGATAAGCTAAAAGTCTGGCTGGAGAAAAAGCAGCCGGAAGTATTACCCAGCAGCTTAACGGGAAAAGCCATGACCTACCTGAGCAACCAATGGCCGAGATTGATCCGGTATCTGGACGATGGACGTTATCCACTCGATAACAATCCGGCAGAACAAGCCGTGCGCCCCTTTGCTGTGGGTCGTAAAAACTGGTTGTTTAGCCAAACCACCGCCGGCGCCCAAGCCAGCGCCATCATCTACAGCCTGGTAGAAACCGCCAAAGCCAATGACTTGGAACCTCAGGCTTATTTAACGCAACTGTTTACCGAGTTGCCCAATATGGACTCGTTTGAGCAAATGGAAACACTGCTGCCTTGGAATGTGTCAAGATAGGCTGTTGGTTCGGTGCTTACAATGGACATATAGAAATAGCCATAAAATTCATAAACGACTATCAACAAGAAAATGGGCTTTATCCAAGTACAGAAGAATTGTTACTGGCAACGCAAATGCGTCAAATGCATGAACAAGGCACCCTAGAAGGTAAGCGAGAAAGCTGAAATTTTGCCAGTGGCGATATACGCCTATCTCAACAAAACTAGGACAAACTTGACAACTTGTCAAGTTGAGTGGATAGTCGTTACATTACAACTTATGGAACTACCATGAAAAGCGTACAAATTGGTGAATTTAAAGCCCAGTTATCCAGCATCCTGGAACAAGTCAATCACCATAAAGAATCTTATGTCATCGAGTATGGACGCAATCATAAAAAAGTTGCTATGTTAGTACCCTATAACGAAGAGAAGCAAGTTCGCCGTTTTGGTTTACTAGAAGGACAATGCCAAGTGCCTGATGACTTTGATAATGAAGTCGATGAAATTAACCAAATGTTTTACGGCAAATAGATGAAAATTCTCCTTGATACCCATATTTTCTTATGGCTGTTATTTGACACAAAAAAAATCCCGAGCAGCGCATTCACGCATTTAGAAAACACTGACAACACCCTTTACCTAAGCGCCATCAGCGTCGCCGAAATTGAAATCAAAAAATCGATAGGGCAACTAGAAGTGCAATTTGAACTCTATGACATGCTTCAAGCCATGGGCATTGAACTGCTCGACTTCAACGCTGATAGTGCCTTACTGTTAGGTACCTTGCCTTTTCACCATAAAGACCCATTTGATCGTATGTTAATCACACAAGCAAAAACCGCTGGCTGCAAAATCATAACGGTAGATAGTAAATTCCAATTGTATGACTGTGAGTTAGTGTAATTAAGCAGACGGTGTTTACAAAAAATCAATCTGTACATTATTAATGTATAAGAAATAAATGGGGTCAGATCCGAATGGCACTTACTTAAGCTTTTTTGGGTGTCCAAGCTGTTGAATTTTCTCTCTTTCTTCCTCACGTCTGATAGTCAGCAAACGGTAAGCTTTGGGTCTTCTTTTCACGGCTCTAGGCTCTATTCGGCCTGGCCGCTTACCAACCCGCTGTTGGGCCATTAATAGAAAGAGTTGATCAAGTTTTTCTGGCGTTAGCTCTGCGTGCGGAATGGCTGAAAGCCACAATTGCATACAATGTTTAAAGCTGATCGTTCGTGGTGGTATGTCAGCCAGATGCGCAGACTGATTCATCATTAATCGAATCAGGTTATAAGCCAGCAGATAGACCCAAATTTCTTTTCTGATCATTTCGGGTGTTTTACAACTCAAGATATCCATACCCATGACTTGCTTGATAAAACGAATATCCACTTCCACTTGCCAGCGTTGTTTATATAGCTGCTTTAGCTGTGATTTTGGATAGGCTTTATGGCATAAGGTTGTCACCATGATTTTTCCACCAGTTTTAAATTCACGAATCAGCAGTGAGTCTGGTACGGCATCATATTGTTCTTTTGTCATCCAATCCGGGCGGGTTTTTGGCTTGGTTAAGGTGATCAGATGATCTCGTTCTGCTAATCGCTTTCCTTTACGAAAATCGGTGACACGTTGGCGAGCCCCTTGTTGCTCCATCAAGACATCTATTTGTTGAGCCTGCAATGTGGCCAATAAAAAATAGGTCGGATAAAATGCATCACCAAGGATTAAGTCACCGGGTTCGAAGGTGTCCAGTATGCCCCGCAACAACGATTGTTCATCCGTTCCTTTGCCCTGATAGCGTCCGAAAGCCCCATTAAGCAAGGCGCCACTGGCTAAGCAGGTCACCGCGACAATACGACAAATAGGGAAGCCCAGCCCGGGTTTCTGGGTGGATTGCTGGGGAAATGTTGTTTGATTTTCTGGTGTATCAGGCATGGTAACGGTTGTGCCATCGACCACTTTGATACGCCGTAGCATGGGCCGCTTTATGAGCGCCGATCCGCAGGTGCAGTTTGCGGGGGATTTGCAGAGTTATAACCGGTATAGCTATGCGCATAATAATCCGATTCGCTATGTTGATCCGAGTGGGTATGGGCTGATTTCGTCACTTAAAAAAGGGTTCAAGCGACTAGGGAAAGCTGTTAAGAAAAATTTACCAACGATAGTGACAGTTGTTTCTGGAATGTATGGAGTTCCCCAATTGGGTGCTTTGTTTAATTCTGCTTATGCATTATCTCAGGGGGCTTCTATTGGTTCAGTTGTTGCAGGTAGCTTGGTTAGTATGATTGCGGGTAATCTAGCTTTGGGGCCTGCTGCAACTTTAGGGAAAGCCTTGGGTTTTAGTGGAGCAGATTTAGGTATGGCCTAATATGTGCGTCTAATATGTGCGGGTCAAATCTTGACTTAACATAATAGGCATTCTGTCGAGATTTGAAAAAGCGAGAATCAAAATGTCCAGACCACTGAGAATTGAATATGAAGATGCGTATTATCATGTGATGAACCGAGGTAGGGGGTGTTAGGTGATTTATCCTGACTTTTTGACTGTCTCGGCGTTATCAAAAGCATTGCAAGGTTGCTACAAAAATATGTGCATTAAAGTTAATAAGTTAAGCCATAAACAATGACTGAAAACCAATATATTTATCCTTCCTTAAGAGGGCGTATTACTTTAGTGGTACTTGCACTGTTGCTGTACGTGCTATCACTTGTGCATGACAATTATCTACGTGTTTTTCATCAAAAGATTTCTCATATGGCGCCATGTGAAGGTATGTATTGGCTAGGCTTAGAGGTTATATTCTATGGGTTTCTTCTTTTTTCAACTTGGTTTTTCTGCGTGGCAAATGCTTTGCTCATTTTTAAAACGGGTCAATATCCAGCCAAAGGTGCTTATGTTATATATAAGATGGCGCCGGATACGGGCATTAAACGTTATTCTGCTATTTTGAGCTATTTAGTCGCTACAGTCGGTAT
Source organism: uncultured beta proteobacterium (assembly GCA_942490555.1). Lineage (GTDB taxonomy): Bacteria > Pseudomonadota > Gammaproteobacteria > Burkholderiales > Gallionellaceae > Gallionella. The sequence goes on from CALNXP010000016.1 coordinate 70,745, forward strand.
TACTGGGTTTTGTATTTTTGTCTGGATAAATATGAATCTTACTAATTTGTTTTATTTGGCATTTTGGGATGGTGCCTGCCGGTAAGTTCAAAGGTGTAGTTTACCCCGTACGGCGCAATCTGGTAGGGTGCGGTAATGCACAAATGCGGCTACCAACTTAATCTGGGGCGAAATATTAGGGTCAGATTTGAATGGCACTTACTGAATGATTATTTCCATCAAAAACAAATAGTTGAATGAGGTTTTGAAGTGAGGTTTTCTCCAGATCAGGCCCATCAAACCGAGATGCCTGACACCTCTTTTGGGGGCTTCCCCCGCGAGTTAAAAATAGAGCATGTTCCATGGTAAGCTGTAAATCGGCAAACCCACAACATACACAAGGAACCGCTCTATATGCATGCTACCCGTTCCACACAAAATCATCAACGTCAGCGCTTTCAACATTACCTCCCGGTCGAGACGTTGGCCATGTTCCTGAGTCAGGTCATGAGAATAAATGGGAATAAATAGGGTCGGATCCGAATGGCACTTACTTAAGCTTTTTTGGGTGTCCAAATTGTTGAATTTTCTCTCTTTCTTCCTCACGTCTGATAGTCAGCAAACGGTAAGCTTTGGGTCTTCTTTTCACGGCTCTAGGCTCTATTCGGCCTGGCCGCTTACCAACCCGCTGTTGGGCCATTAATAGAAAGAGTTGATCAAGTTTTTCTGGCGTTAGCTCTGCGTGCGGAATGGCTGAAAGCCACAATTGCATACAATGTTTAAAGCTGATCGTTCGTGGTGGTATGTCAGCCAGATGCGCAGACTGATTCATCATTAATCGAATCAGGTTATAAGCCAGCAGATAGACCCAAATTTCTTTTCTGATCATTTCTGGTGTTTTACAACTCAAGATATCCATACCCATGACTTGCTTGATAAAACGAATATCCACTTCCACTTGCCAGCGTTGTTTATATAGCTGCTTTAGCTGTGATTTTGGATAGGCTTTATGGCATAAGGTTGTCACCATGATTTTTCCACCAGTTTTAAATTCACGAATCAGCAGTGAGTCTGGTACGGCATCATATTGTTCTTTTGTCATCCAATCCGGGCGGGTTTTTGGCTTGGTTAAGGTGATCAGATGATCTCGTTCTGCTAATCGCTTTCCTTTACGAAAATCGGTGACACGTTGGCGAGCCCCTTGTTGCTCCATCAAGACATCTATTTGTTGAGCCTGCAATGTGGCCAATAAAAAATAGGTCGGATAAAATGCATCACCAAGGATTAAGTCACCGGGTTCGAAGGTGTCCAGTATGCTCCGCAACAACGATTGTTCATCCGTTCCTTTGCCCTGATAGCGTCCGAAAGCCCCATTAAGCAAGGCGCCACTGGCTAAGCAGGTCACCGCGACAATACGACAAATAGGGAAGCCCAGCCCGGGTTTCTGGGTGGATTGCTGGGGAAATGTTGTTTGATTTTCTGGTGTATCAGGCATGGTAACGGTTGTGCCATCGACCACTTTGATACGCCGTCCCTGCCAACGCCATGAAGCCGCGGCCTGCCGAGAAATATGCGCACCTAAGTGCTGTGCCAAATGGGGTGGTAAGGCTTCTGGCAGCCGTCCCCTTGCTTTGCAGTAAGCGCCCGTCGTGGTACGGCTTGGGACATCATTATTGATGATTTGCTGTGTCGCGTGTTGATTGACGACAAACTGGCATGAGCGATCTTCGCTCATGGCCTGACTCAGGAACATGGCCAACGTCTCGACCGGGGGGTAATGTCGGTGACGATGTTCCGGTAAATGAGGGGGTATTTCGTCACGAAGCAACTCATTCGATAATAGGCTGAACAATTGCTGGCTGTGACTATGCGAGCGGTAATGTTGAAAGCGCTGACGTTGATGATTTTGTGTGGAACGGGTAGCATGCATATAGAGCGGTTCCTTGTGTATGTTGTGGGTTTGCCGATTTACAGCTTACCATGGAACATGCTCTATTTCAACTCGCGGGGGAAGCCCCCAAAAGAGGTGTCAGCCATCTCGGTTTGATGGGCCTGATCTGGAGAAAACCTCACTTCAAAACCTCATTCAACGATTTGTTTTTGATGTAAATAATCCTTAAGTAAGTGCCATTCGGGTCGGATCCTATTTAAATGTCTGAATTTTAGCGCACTTTGCATTAATTTAACAGGTTGGCTATAGTCTGGCTTTGTTTCTTTTGTCGTTTGTAACCATGACTTCGCCAATATTGCCTACCCGTGAAAAATACCTCAATCCGTTTACCGACTACGGTTTTAAAAAGCTGTTCGGTGAACCGGTGAATAAAAACCTGTTGCTGGATTTTTTAAATGAGCTGCTGCGTGAGGAGCAGGGGGAGATTACCGATTTAACCTATCTTAAGAACGAGCATCTGGGCAGTAGCGAGGTGGATAGGAAGGCGATTTTTGATCTGTATTGTGAAAATGAGCGTGGTGAGAAATTTATCGTTGAGTTACAAAAGACCAAGCAGAATTTCTTCAAAGACCGTTCGTTATATTACGCCACGTTTCCGATTCAGGAGCAGGCCGAGCGCGGCGATTGGAATTATCAGCTCAAGGCGGTATATACCGTGGCGATTCTGGATTTTGTGTTTGATCAGAAATAAACGGGGTCAGATCCTATTTAAATGTCTGAATTTTAGCGTGCTTTGCATTAATTTAACAGGTTGGCTATAGTCTGGCTTTGTTTCTTTTGTTGCTTGTAACCATGACTTCGCCGATATTTCCTACCCGAGAAAAATACCTCAATCCGTTTACCGACTACGGTTTTAAAAAGCTGTTCGGTGAGCCGGTGAATAAAAACCTGTTACTGGATTTTTTAAATGAGCTGCTGCGTGAGGAGCAGGGGGAGATTACCGATTTAACCTATCTTAAGAACGAGCATCTGGGCAGCAGCGAGGTGGATAGGAAAGCGATCTTTGATCTGTATTGTGAAAACGAGCGCGGTGAGAAGTTTATCGTTGAGTTACAAAAGACCAAACAGAATTTCTTTAAAGACCGTTCGTTATATTACGCCACGTTTCCGATTCAGGAGCAGGCCGAGCGTGGGGATTGGAATTATCAGCTAAAAGCGGTGTATACCGTGGCGATTCTGGATTTTGTATTTGATCAGGATAAGCATGAGCCGGAGAAGTATCGTTACGATGTCAAATTAACCGATACCGACACACAACGGGTGTTTTACGACAAGCTGACGTTTATCTATCTGGAAATGCCTAAGTTTAATAAAACAGCCGAGCAGCTGGCCAGCCGCTTTGAAAAGTGGCTGTATTTATTGCGCAACCTGAACCGACTGGAACGCATTCCCGAGCAGTTGCGTGAGAAAGTGTTCGAGCAGGCGTTTGAAACCGCCGAGATCGCCCGTTTTAATCCCGCACAGCGCCTGGATTATGAAGACAGTTTGAAATACTACCGGGATTTAAAGAACTCGTTGGATACGGCACGGGAAGAGGGGGAGTTAAAGCGGGCTTTGACAATTGCTGGTAACTTGTTGGATGTGATTGCCGATAATGAGACATTGGCGACTAAAACCGGGCTGAGCGTGACGCAAATTCAGGCATTGCGTGATGAAGATGGAGCGCCGTCATGAGTCATTTGCCTACCCGAGAAAAATACCTCAATCCGTTTACCGACTACGGTTTTAAAAAGCTGTTCGGTGAGCCGGTGAATAAAAACCTGTTACTGGATTTTTTAAATGAACTGTTGCGTGAGGAGCAGGGGGAGATTACCGATTTAACCTATCTTAAAAATGAACATCTGGGCAGCAGCGAGGTGGATAGGAAAGCGATCTTTGATCTATATTGCGAAAACGAGCGCGGTGAGAAATTTATTGTTGAGCTGCAAAAGACCAAGCAGAATTTCTTCAAAGACCGTTCGTTATATTACGCCACGTTTCCGATTCAGGAGCAGGCCGAGCGCGGCGATTGGAATTATCAGCTCAAGGCGGTATATACCGTGGCGATTCTGGATTTTGTGTTTGATCAGGATAAGCACGAACCGGAGAAATACCGCTATGACGTCAAATTAACCGATACCGACACACAACGCGTGTTTTACGACAAACTGACATTTATCTATCTAGAAATGCCCAAGTTCAATAAAACGGCCGAGCAGCTGGCCAGCCGCTTTGAAAAGTGGCTGTATTTATTGCGCAACCTGAACCGACTGGAACGCATTCCCGAGCAGTTGCGTGAGAAAGTGTTCGAGCAGGCGTTTGAAACCGCCGAGATCGCCCGCTTTAATCCCGCACAGCGCCTGGATTATGAAGACAGCTTGAAATACTACCGGGATTTAAAGAACTCGCTGGATACCGCGTTTGACGATGGTAGAGAAGAGGGCTTGGCTAAAGGGGAGGAGATTGGTCTAGCCAAAGGACTTCAGTTAAGTCAGCAGAAAGCGGAAGAGGCACGCTTGGCTGAGCGCATGAATATTGCTCGCAGTTTATTGGATGTGATTGCCGATAATGAGACACTGGCGGCTAAAACCGGGCTGAGTGTGGCGCAAATTCAGGCATTACGTGATGAGGCAGGAGAGCCGTAAACTGGCGCCCAGATGAGAGGTATCATCTGCAGACTTCTCTTTCGCGTGGTGATTGTCAGGCTGTGTTAGCGTTGGCATTCGGGACAGTAAAAGCTGCTGCGCTGGCCTTGCTTGATTTGTTTGATCGGTGTCTGGCAGCGTTGACAGGGCTGGTGGGTCAGTCCGTATACCCAGTAATTTTGCTGGAAATAGCCGGGGTTGCCGTCGGCATGCACAAAATCACGCAGACTGCTGCCGCCTTGTTCTATGGCCTGTAACAGCGTATGTTGAATTTCTGTGGTTAATTTTTCGCAGTGTTTGCGGGTCAGTTTGTTGCTGGCGCGTAATGGGCTGATACCGCTGCGAAATAAGGCCTCGTTGGCGTAGATATTACCGACACCAACCACGACCTTGTTATTCATAATCGTCAGTTTGATGGCCTGGCTGCGTCGACGGCAGGCTTGATACAGCTGTTGTGCGTTAAAAAACTCACCCTCATAGGCCAGCGCTTCCAGGGCGACAGGCTCCGGTCCGGCGTTGATCAGCAGCGGATGTTGGCTGATGTCTCCGGAATGCCAGAGTACGGCACCAAAACGCCGTGGGTCACGTAAGCGCATCAGGGTCTGGTTGCTCATCACCAGATCAAAATGATCATGTTTTTCGGCCGGGGTGTTGCTGGGCAGGATGCGCAGGCTGCCGGACATGCCCAGGTGAATAATCAGGGTGCCGCGGTCAAAACCTATCAGCAGATATTTGGCGCGGCGTTGCAGGTGTTGTATGCGTTGTCCGATCAGTTGCTGCAGTTGTTCGCTGGGAATGGGCCAGCGTAATTTGGGCTGGCGAATGACGACCTGTGAGACTGCTTGTTGCAGCAGGTGGGGGGACAGGCCACGACGGGTGGTTTCGACTTCGGGTAATTCAGGCATGATTATTTCGGCGGCGCCACCATTGAAATATGGCGGTGCCAGCTAAGAGTAACGGGATAACGAATAAAAAGCAGCTGCTGATTACCAGTAAGGCGGTTTTGCTGAGCAGCAGTTGGCTGTCTTTTGCCGGGCGTGGCTGGATGGTGATCAGATGATCTTCACGCGCCAGCCAGTTGATCAGATTGACGCCCAGATCAATATTGCCGGCATTGCCAGCATAACTGTTCGCCAGGAAGGCGCCACTACCGATGACGGCGATGCGTTGTTCGGTGTCATGGGTTTCGCGCGCTAAGCTGACGGCAATAATTGCCGGGCCGGGAATGTCGCGTTCTGGGTCAAAGTCGGCGATTGGCGCATTGCTGCCGAGCTCGGCCCGGCTGATCCAGCCACGTTCTGGAATTTCAATTAACACCTGATGCTGCCAGTCGGTTTCCTCTATCCATAATATTGGTCGAGAATTGGGAAAGGCGGTGATTAGATCAAAGTTGGCGGTTACTGGATGGTGTAGCGGATAATCACTGCCAATTGACCAGTTGCCCGGGGCGTTTAACTGAGTGGCGGCCGGGTCGATAACAATACCTTCCGGTAGCATTAAGCCCAGTTTGGCGGCCAGTTGTTCCAGCCCGTGCAATGGGCCGGGGTCAGCCAGCCAGAGCAGATTGCCACCGTTATCGACAAAGCGCAGGATTTTATCCACCTCGGCTGGCAATAAGGCCTGTTGTGGCTGACTGATTACCAGTAGTGCGGTGTTGTGTGGTACTTCGGGGGCAATGGTCAGGTCCAGGCTGTTGATTTGGTAGCCATTTTTGTTGCAAGCGCTGGCCAAACAGACTGCCCATGTCATGATTGGCAATGCCATCCAGTTTGCGTTCGCCATGTCCTGTCAGATATAGAATGCTGTGTTCGCTGTTATTGGCCAGCTTCAGCAAGGTATTGCTCAGTAGCTGTTCATTCAGTTGTGTCAGCCGCTCCTTGCGTTGTTTATAGTTAATTATTAATTCACCATTCACTTGAATGTCGGCCTGGCGGGCTAATTCCGGCTGTTGTTCCGGATCGATAAAGGTCAGTTCTATATCCGATTTGTAACGTTGATATAGCTGGATAAAGTCGCTGATAATCTGACGCAGATTGCCATGTTGTTCATCCTGCTCGGTGGCGTAGACGGTGATGCTGAGAGGGGCATCCAGTTGTTTCAGTATGTTGATGCTGGCCGGTTCCAGGCTGTTGCTGCTATTTTGAGTGATGTCATAGTGCAGGGCATGCTGTTTTCCCAGCCAGGCCAGTCCTGAAAGTGCGCCCAGAATACCTATGGTAATCAGCAGGTTGAGCATGAAGTGTTTTATGCTATCTGACATGTGATTTATTCCCCATAGCGCCGGCTGTTATGCAGGCGGCGGCTGGCCAGTATCAGGCAGGCGCTGGTAAACAGTATAAAAAACAACAGGCTGTTGCTGTTAATCGAGCCGGCATTCAGGGGTTGAAAATGGTAAAGCAGAGATAAATGATGCCAGGGAGCGTCCGGATCGCTGGCGGTGACGTCGATTAGCCACAGGCCGCTTAGAATGGCCAGTGCGCCGATTGCGGCGGTGATTGGTGAGGCGGTCAGGGCCGAAATATATAGCCCCAGTGCCACATAGCTGCAAATCAGCAGGCCTATGCCTAACATATTGCTGAGTATCAGGCCATGATCCAGTGAAGTGCCATGGCTGAGCGACCAGATCATCAGTGGTGCGCTGAGGCTGAGTATAAATAACAGCAGGCTGAGGCCGATAAATTTACCAAGTATGATTTGATAATCGGCAATCGGCGCCGACAGCAGCAAGGGGAAAGTGTGATTGCGGCGCTCTTCGGCAATCAGCCGCATGGTAAACATCGGTGTCAGCATCATCAGCAATAAGGCGGTCACGTTAAACAGTGGCGCGGCAATCATCATGGTGGCGCCGGGGGGGTTAGCCAGTTTGGCCATTTGTGTCTGCAAGGCCAGAAACGCATCCAGATTGGCCAGGAAAAACCAGGCCAGAATAAATTGCAGCCCGGCCAGCAGTAGCCAGGTGGATGGCATGGCCAAGAGTATGCGGATTTCTTTAAGGGCCAATAGTTTAATCATGGCGCTCTGTTGTGGTGTGGTCGGTGAGTTGTTGAAAGATTTCTTCTAGGGTAATGCGCACCGGGGTGAGTTGTTGTAGCTGCCAGTTGTGTTCGCTGGCCAGTTTAACCAGTTGTGTGCCGGGATTAATGCTTTCCTGGTGGGTCAGCTTAAATTGTTGCGGGGACAAGGTGTGGACCGAGGTTACCCCGGGCAGGCTGGATAGCTGGCTTAATGGTGGTGGGTTGCCCAGCGTGACCAGCAAAACATGAGACTGCTGATATTGCTGTAGTGCCTCGCGATGGTCGTTATAGATAATTTTTCCTTGCCGCATGATGATAATACGATCGCAGATGGTTTCGGCTTCGCTGAGTAAATGGGTGGAAAACAACACGCTGTGTTGATTGCCCAGCTCTCGAATTAACTGGCGGATTTCATGGATTTGTCCGGGATCAAGACCAACGGTAGGTTCGTCCAGAATAATGACTTCGGGATTGTGGATGATGGCTTGAGCAATGCCGACGCGTTGTTGATAGCCCTTGGATAAGGTAGCAATCAGCTGGTTGCTGACCTGATGCAGATTGCAGCGACTAAGGGTTTGTTCCAGTGCCTGCGCCAGCTGTGTGCCGCCCAACTGATGCAGTTGGGCGCAAAAGCATAGATACTGGTTGACGGTTAATTCCTTGTATAGCGGCGGTATATCCGGCAGGTAGCCGATATGACGTCGTGCCTGTTGCGGCTGTTTGTTCATATCAAAGCCGCTGATGGCGATGCTTCCCTGGTGTGGCTGGGTGCAGCCCGCCAGCATGCGTATGGCGGTGCTTTTACCCGCACCATTTTTCCCAAGCAGGAGCAACGACTTCGCCACGATATAACCGCAGATCTAACTGCGGGATAATCGTACGGCCACCTTGTCGTCGACAAAGTTTTTGGGCATTTAATGTGATTTCTGCGGAACTGCCGGACAAAGTTATATTCTGTGTAATAGTTGTAAGGTAGATTGGGGTCTGCAGGCAATTGATGTAAGATAATTCGCTAGCAGGCCCCAAATATAACCTAATATCGGGAAATACATCAAAAAAGCGTTATGCCATGAGTAAATTAAAATACCCTTTTAGCAAGTAGTTTGTTAATTACCGGTTGTGCTCAGATGCCACCGCAATTATCCGAGTGTCGCCTGAGACGGCGGATACGGTTTCTAGCGAAGCGCATAGTCAGCAAGCGGTATTTAAGGCCCATGGGCGTAGTCCCGGCAGTGAAGAAAATCGCAGAATCTGCCTGATGTCGTGCTGATGGCGATGTACTCTACAGCTTTTTGCTGGCGGAGGTGGCCAATCAGCGAGGCTATTCCGCGCTGGCAATCCAGGAAAGCGCCGACCGGCAGAAAAAAGCAGGATCGCCTCGGTGAAGCAGCGCGCGCACGCATTGCTTTTGCGGCCAGTGATATGGAGAAAACGGTTGTTGCTGGAAAAATGGCGACAGCTGGAGCCGGAATCTACATTGGTGGACAGGATGCTGTCTTCGGTGTTGTTGCGTGGCGGACGCCTGGAGGAAGCCGGTGAGATTTTTGAGCGGGTGCTGGAAAATACCAACGCGTCGCGTGGGCTGGTATTTTTGCAGATCAGCCAGATGGTGGCCTCGCATCAGGATAAGGCTGCAGCACTGGCGTTAATGCAAGCTCTGGCCGAGCCTTATCCTGAGGTGCCTGAGGCACATTGGTCGTTGGCGCATCTGGCGCATATGGCGGGAAATAATGAGATGGCGCTGCAGCATGTTGAGCGCGCCATGGCACTCAACCCGGACTGGATGATGGCCACGTCGCTGCATATTCGCGTGTTACGGGCGGTAGAGCCAGCTCGGGCGTTGAGGTGTTGCAACAGTATGCAGCAGCACCCCGATTGCAATGAAATGCGTTTGCAGTATGCGCGCGAGCTGTTGGAACAAAAGCATTATCAGGCGGCGAGTGAGCAGTTTGTTTATCTGGCCGAAAAACGAGATGACCCGGATATGTGGTTTGCTGCGGCGATGGTTTCGTTGCAGCTGGAACAGCTTGATGACGCCGAGCAGCAATTGTTGACGGCGATTAAAACCGGTAAGCGTGATCGTGAAACCGTTGATTTTTCCTGGCTCAGCTATATGAGAATCTGCAGCGTCAGGATGAGGCGTTGCAGTATTATTTGAAGGTGACGCAGGGCGATTATTATGTAGATTCGCAATTCCGGATTGCGTTTATTTATCAGCAGCAGGGGGATATGGTGCGTGCGCTGGAGGTGGTGCGCCATTGCCTTATGAGAATAATGATGAGCGAGCCTGTCTGATTTTGATTGAGGCGGAGCTGTTGCGTGCCGCAGGGCAGAAGCAGCAGGCTTTTGATGTATTAAAGGCGGGTATGGAGCTGTTGCCAAGAAATCCGGATATGGTGTATGAAACCGGATTGATGGCCGAGCGGCTGGGTGACTTCCCGCAATTTGAGCAGTTAATGCGACATTTGATTAAGCTGCGTCCGGATCTGCCGCATTCTTATAACGCATTGGGTTATAGCCCGCTGGAGCGCAAGCAGCGAATTGATGAGGCATTTGATTTGATTCAGCAGGCGCGTCAGATTGCCCCGGATGATGTGGCAATTATGGATAGTATGGGCATGGGCGTATTTCCATAAAGGGGAGTATCAAAAAAGTGAATCCTTGTTGCGCCAGG
>CALNXP010000017.1:0-52315 GCA_942490555.1 uncultured beta proteobacterium
GATCAATACCTGGCTCACCAGAAAACCATTGACTAAAAAGTGATTGTGAAGCACTGGCCAGGCTAATAGAAGCACGCGGCTGCAAAATGGCATAACCGTCAACAACGCGTCCTTTTTTATCATCATAAACCGGCCGGTTCAGCGGATGAGCCATATTGCCGACCAAGGAACGCGCCGCATCGCGGGGCAGCTGGGTATCGGTATCCAAGGTGAGGATATATTTAATTGAGCGAAGCCGTGAAATATCTCCGACAATCGTCGAAAAGGCATTGGCCTTATCACCTCTTAGCAAGGCATTGAACTGCTCCAGTTTGCCACGCTTACGTTCATAACCCATCCATATTTGATCACAGGCATTCCACACACGAGGTCGATGAAATAAGTAGAAAATATTGGGACGATCATCCCGATACGTCTCATTGAGTTTTTGCACCGCATGACATGCATAGGCAACTAAGGCCTCATCTCCGGGTTGAGTTTGTTCCGGCGCATCACGAAAATCTGTCAGCAAGGCAAAAAACAGATTGCTGTCACGATTGCCAAGATAGCGAATTTCCAATGCTTCCAACAGCGCATCCAGTTCTTCGGGGGTACTCAGCAATGTTGGTACTACCACCATACAACGGTGAACATCGGGAATCCCTTTAGAAAAATCAAGTCGCGGCAAAACCCGTGGCGGCAATAAATGCGTGATCAGCAGATTCACTATAGCAATCGCCAAGGCCGATGTAGCAATCACTCCGGCAAGTGCAAAAAAACCAACCAGCCAATAACTCAGCACGAATTCAGCCAAAGGCTGCAACAGTGCCCATGTTGACAGCAGGGTAAGCACCCCCATAGTCACCAGGTATAAGGGAAAGCGGCCAAGCTGTAGCACTCGACCAATGCACACCTGCCATGGCAGCCGGCAAGCCAGCTTCTTTTCCAGCAACGGTCTTCCACGACCGATAAGATAATAGCCAACATGGGCACGACGATTATCACTCCCCAGCCGCTCAGCGGCGGCTTGCGCCAGCGCAATCGCTTCGCTGGCAACGCCAAATTCCCCACCCCCACGGTGGCGACAAGCATGAGCCAGTGCTTCCACGACATGCCGACAGCGATCCCGAGTCACAAAATCCTGTCGGGTATATATCGCGGCGGGATCATTCGATAAGGTTTGTTCGACTGCGCTTAGAAATTCCACGTAATCCCGCCAATCCATGGTGCCAATAAAACGCAGGCTACCAATGCTATTGGCGATGGATATTTGATTCGTTGCCGCGGTGCGCGCTGCAGCCGAGGAAAGCTGAGTGGCTGATACCCCCTGTTCTAGAAGTTTTTGTTCTAACCAGGTTTGTACAAAGGCCATGGCCGAACCTTGCGCTTGCAGTCTGGCGTAAAATTCCTCAACAAAGGAGGCCGTCAGCGGCACTTCTGCATTCGCAAATTCAGCCAATAATTGAGGCAGCTGCTTCGGGGTGTTTTCAGCCGCTTCCCGCATCTGCTCAGCCCAGGCGACGGCCGCATCCCGCTCCTCACGACGATGAGCAATACGCAATGCCACACGTCGTAAGTTTTCTAACAGCGCCAGCTGCAACATCACCGGAAATGCCCATAGTTCACCAAGCTTTAAGGGAATAATGCTCTGATAAGCCGCGATAAACTGAGTGGTATTGTCGCTATCCAGTCGCCCATCCATATGAGAAATCAATTCCAGGGCCAGATCATAGATACGCGGAAAACCTGCCGAACGCCCCACGGACAGTCGGGGCAGTTGGCGACTATAGCCCGCAGGCAAATGTCGTCTTGCCTGGCTAATCTGTTGTTCAATCAGATAGAAATTATCCAGCAGCCAAGCCTCGGCGGGAACAATCCGCTGTCCGGGCGTATTGCAGGCAAACACAGCCTCATAGGCAGCGAATAAAACCCGTTCATTATCCGCTAAACGAGGCAATAATTTATCCGCCCCCGAGCCGGAGTGAATTTTGCATTGTTCGGCCAGCATCATCGCATGACGCTTGAGTTGCTCAATACTAAACAACTCAGAACGCAGCAACTCAACATCCTGATCATGACTCAGCGTATTGTGCTTTCCAGCTCCCAATATAAACGCTTTGATATCTATCACGTTCTCCTTGATAACTTGCAAGGTACACGCTTTTACTGCGACGAAAAACGCTTATTGACCGCGCAGGTAAAAGCGACTCAAAATCTACTGTTGACGTTTTTGAACGCTAAAAGTTATTGATGGCAAACGATAGACAGCATCCCGGTTGTCGCGACATTGGATCATCTCTTAAAAATGGGCAGAGACGACTTCAATCGTAACGCTGACGATATAAGCCAGGCCGGAAAACCGCGCCCGGTTTATTCGTCACAATCGACTAACCCGGCACTTTACTCAGCCCTCCTGGCTGCTCTTTTTTCTGCCTTTTGGCTGCCTTTTTTTCTTTTGGTGTCATTGCGGCTTGCTTCTTATCTTCTTTATTGTTTTTCTGTCCTTTACTCATGGTGCTAGCTCCTAATTAATGACCAGTATGAATATCGATAAAATCCGGATGAATGAAATGAATATCTCACCGTCGGCGGCTTGCTCCTGAACACATGTCCCAAACAAGCCTACTCCACATCAAGATAGTTTTGAGTTAGTGATCGGATAGTTATTCTTGATGTGGCGAATATTTTTTGATTTTATCCCGTCCAAACAGAAGCTTTCCCAACACGACGGGCAAGCGCTCGCAGATCAACCGCGTTCAACATACCGGTATTATCGCCATCAAAAAGGCATCCTCGCATCTCAAGCTAGAAAAAGCAGTTAACCATCAGGCTCTGTTGACACAAGGCCCTGTTTGGCCTGAAAAAGTGTCCAGACAAGGCACAAAATGCGCGGTTTAGTCGGCTAAACAAGCATTTTGAACGCCGCATGGCACTTTGCTAATCGATTGAATGCGTTGTCATTTCAGGCTCAAACAAGCCAAAACCTGCAGCAAACTTCTGAGCCAGAGCAAACCGACCTTCGGGTAAACAGCCGTCTCATACGGACAGGTTTGGATATGCCAGAAATTACGCCAGATTTACACGGGCTTGAACAGCCGATAACCGCGAATACCCTCAACTACACATTATTCCGGCAATGGGGGCTGGCTAGATTTTCGCCATAACACACGTGCCAGTCCAATCGCCAGCAGCGGCAAGACCCAGATCAGGTATTCGGCCAGCGATTCAAAATAATAGGCTTTGGCACCACGCTGTTGTTTCAGGGTAAATATCCGGTTATTTTCGGCGCTGGAATATAACTGCTCCATGGGCAGCTGCACCCCCTCGGGAATCTGCCGATATATCGGCCCATAAATAGGGGCCAGTATTTGCGGATTCTGTTCCACATAGCGCAATTCATGGGGAATCACTACGCCGTAATTGGCATCCAGAATCTGCCATGTTCCCTGACGGCTGCGGGCGGTGGCGACCACATGCCCGTTCAGGCGCACCACCCGCGCATCATAGCCTTGATCGACCAATACACTGACCAGTATCAATGAAAACTGGGAACATTGCCCTATCCCCTGTTTCAATGCGCGGGCCGGATTGATGGTTTCATCAAAATAATTCACCTCACTGCGCAACTGGTCGTGCAGCCACAGCAAATAATTGTCCCAGGGTTTGATCGGGATGTTATAGCCATGTAACAAATATTGATCCACCTGACGGGTAATGCGCTGAAAATACGCCTCATCCTGCTCATCACGCTGCCGATATAACTGCGATACCGATAACGATGCCAGCACCCGGTCACTGGGCCCCATATCCCACTCACTTTTGGGCGGCTGCGGATACTGCCCCAGGGTCAGACCATAGATATTCAGCAATAATAAAGCGGCAGCAAACACCAATAAAATGGCCGCAAGGGTTTTGTTGAGCATATAATTTCCCTAATGTGATTCCGCTTCCGGCCGGGGTTTTAAATAAGGGGATAGATAACGCGGCCGGTCCACTTTGCGATCACCGTCAGCACTGTCCTGAGCATGGGTTGCCAGATGCGTTTGCAGCCAGCGCTGGGTCGCGACCACGATCACCATAATCATCAGTGGCAAATCAAAATAGGCCAGCCCCTGAAACGCCCCCCCTACGGCATAACCGATCAGACTGACCTGACAAAGATTCGCCAGTTGTGCTGCCCATTCGGTATCGCTGCGCCCACGGGCATGTTTACGCACCCAATTGGCTGATCGCCAGGTAAACACCCAGATCGCAAACCAGATCACCAGCCCGCCAAAGCCCTGCTCTCCCAGCACTTCAAAATAAATACTGTGCGCATCATGCACATATTCCGGAATTGGTGCATAACGGGCAAATGTCTCCGCCGACCACAACGAAAAACCACCACCAAACAGATTCTCCTTGGCCAGATTAAACGCCGTCATCCAGGCATTGATCCGCCCCTGAGCCGAACGGTCGGTTTCATATTCACTGATGGTACCCATACGTTCATGCCATTCGGCCGGCATAAACATAAACAACAACACCGCACCAATCAGCATTAACATACCCAGCAGCAGTTTGTTTTGCCCGCGCCACCATAAAAAAGCCAGCATCGCGGCAATGGCCACCAGTGCCCCCCGTGACTGGGTGCCCAGCGTGGCCACCGCCGTTAGCAGCATTAACACACTCAGTCCATGTTTTATCCAGCCTTGCTGCACATAAGAACGCAAAAAATGAATCAGCGGAAAAATCATCACCAGCGCCACCGCCAGCGCATTATTACTGGAGATAAACGAGCCTTCCGGGCCGAATACAATCTGACCGCCCCCGGTGGTCAGGGTAAAAATCCCGCCCTTAACCGACCAATACCCCAGTGAAAATACCAACACCCAGACAAACATCAGAATATGCTGTTTGCTATATAACAATAACAAGGCCACCAGAATCATCAGGTCGACCTTGAGCACCTTATCCAGCTGAATCGCGGCGGCTTCTGGATAAAATGAAAACTGGAAGCCCACCAACACCCAGGCCATAAACAGCATCAGCATCACCGCCGGTGCATAAAAAATATTCTGCCGCTGGGTATATAACAAGGTGCCGATTAACACCCCGGCACCACAGATGGTCGCTACCGGATAATCCCCTATCCCCCAGAATTCACGGTGCGGGTTCATTACCCCAATCCAGGTCCAGAACATCATGCCTATTACCGGATTAAAAATTGCCCATATTGCCCCACCGACAATAATGGCCAGAATGAGTAAACCTACCATGGAGTTATACCTGCTCAGGAAATCAGCGGCAATTAGCTATTCAGCTGCTGACGTAAAAAAGATTCAAACATTAACAATGACCACAGCACCGCACTATGTTCACGTAAACCGGACTGATGCTCATCCAGCAAGGTTTTGATATAGTGCTGGTCAAACAGCCCGCTGTCGGCCATCACTTCGCTCAGCAAGGCCTCACGCACCCGTTGTTTTAACGGCCCACGAAACCAGTTGGAAATCGGTACGCTAAAGCCCATTTTAGGACGATACATCAGATCATGCGGCAGATAAGGTTCCATCGCTTTTTTCAGTATCGCCTTACCGTTACGTCCGGAGATTTTCATTGTTGCCGGGACATTCACCATCCATTCTACCAGCTGATGATCCAGAAACGGGGCACGCACCTCCAGCGAGTTGGCCATACTGGCACGATCGACCTTCACCAGAATATCTCCCGGCAAATAGGTCTTAATATCCAGATACTGAATCAACTGCAACGGATCATCGGTTTGTGCATCGGCAGCATGGTGGCGAAACACATCATCCACCCCATAACCTTGCAAACGCAGCTTAAAAGCCGTAGAAAACAGACGCTGGCGCATGGCTTTAGAGGTAATCGATACCGTGTGCAGATAAGCGGCACTGCTTTCCCGCGCCAGGGCCTGAAACGTCGTTTTACCACGAAATACGCGAGGTGCCCAGTCCAGTTTGGGGTAAAGACTGCCCAACGGCCCAAAAATCGCCTGGCGTAATGATAACGGCATGAACGAGCGCATACGCTCTTCATTCATATGCCAGCGATGACGGCGGTAACCGGCCAGCATTTCATCGGCACCATCCCCCGACAACGCCACCGTAACCTTCTCCCGGGCCAATTGACAGACACGATAGGTAGGAATGGCCGAACTGTCGGCAAATGGTTCGTCATATACACTGACCAGCCTATCCAGCAAGTCATAATCCGAGGTAGACACGATTTTGCTATGGTGTTGAGTATGGTAACGCTGAGCCACCTGGCGTGCATATTCCGATTCATCAAAACCCGCCTCATCAAAACCGATAGAACAGGTATTTACCGGCTCCTGACTCAATTCGGCCATCAGCGCCACTACCGCACTGGAATCCACCCCGCCAGATAAAAAAGCCCCCAACGGCACCTCGGCCAGCATACGCTCGGCGGTCGCTTGTTTTAACTGCTGCTGCAACTCGTCAACCAACTCAGTCTCACTGCCACTCACTGGCCGATCAAAACGCACATTCCAGTATTGCTGAGGCTTGGCCAGCGGCTGATCATACTGGGTTTGCAGCAAGTAGCCAGGAGACAGCTTATGGATACCCGTGAAGATAGACTTAGGTTCGGGCACATAACCCAGCGCGAAATAATCTTCTATCGCCTGATCATTCAATACCGGTTTCACCTCGGGATGCACCAGCAGCGCCTTTAACTCGGAAGCAAATAACAGGCTGCCATTGGCCAGCTGGGTATAGTACAACGGCTTCTTACCCAGCCGGTCCCGGGCCATCAACAGTCGCCGCTGATTCTTATCCCATAAGGCAAACGCAAACATACCGTGAAAACGGGACACACAGTCTGCCCCCCATTGCTCCCAGGCATGCACAATCACTTCGGTATCGGAATGGGTTTTGAATTGATGGCCTAACGCGGCCAGCTCTTCGGCCAATGGCTGAAAATTATAAATCTCACCATTAAACACCACCACAACCGAGCCATCTTCGTTAAACAACGGCTGCTGCCCGGCGGCCAGATCAATAATCGATAAGCGCCTATGCCCCAGGGCAACATGCTGATCGCAATAGCTGCCATCGGCATCCGGCCCCCTATGGCTCAGACTGTTATTCATCGCCAGCAACAGCGCTTTGTCCGGCGGGGCTGCCTGTTGCAAATTCACAATTCCGCTGATGCCGCACATAAGTTAACCCTTGTTTAACAATCCCTGATAAATGGCCCGATAGCGTGCCACCGAATGGCGCCAGTTACGTTCGGTTTCCACATAGGCGCGCCCCGCCGCTTTAATCGCAGGCCAGGCTTCAGGCTCACTCAATACCTGATTAATTTTTGCGGCCAGCGCCTGCTGATCACCCGCCTTAAACAACCAGCCGGTTTCTCCCTCGTGAATTAATTCTTTATGCCCACCCACATCGGAGGCAACAAATAATTTACCCTGAGCCATAGCCTCCAGCGGCTTTAATGGGGTCACCAACTCGGTCAGTCGCATCGAATAACGAGGATAGGCCAACAGATCAATCAGCTCGTAATAACGCTTCACCTGTTGATGCGGCACCCTACCGGTAAAGATTACCTTATCCGCCAGCCCCAGTTGCCGTGCCTGTTTCTTTAAGGCTCCATCCTGTGGACCACCGCCGACCAGCAACAAATGCACATCCGGTGCCTGCTGCAGAATATCCGGCAACGCATTGATCAACAGATCCAAGCCTTCATAGGCATAAAACGAACCAATAAAACCAATCACCCGACAGTTTGCCAGCCCCAATTCGGCCTTCAATCCCAGATCGGCCGCCTGGGCCAGCGGAAAATTATCAATATCCACCGCATTGGGAATCACCGTGATTTTTTGTTCGGCAATACCGCGCCCGGCAATCTCCCGACGCAAGCCTTCACAAATACAGGTGATCGCATCAACCTGCCGAAAAGCCTTGGTTTCCAGATTACGGGTGGCGTTATAACGCATGCTGCCTTCACGGGTAGTGCCATGATCCACCGCGGCATCTTCCCAAAAGGCACGTACTTCATACACCAGCGGCAGCTGGTAGCGTTTTGCCACCTTGGTTGCTGCCATGGCATTCAGTACCGGCGAATGGGCGTGCAGAATATCCGGTTTTAGCTGAGCCACCACTTCGTCCAGTCGTGCGGCTAATGCATTCACCCCCACCATCTGATTAATCACTGGCACTTTGGTCAACATACCTGCCGGCTTGGGGGTGCGGTAAAAATGCAGGCCATCCACCTCTTCTTCCAGCACCTCACAGTCCAACTGTTTGGTACCGGTAATATGAAATGTCTGCCAGCCCAATGCCCGCTGTTCCCGCAAAATAGCCGCGGTACGAAAGGTATAACCGGAATGCAACGGAATGGAGTGATCCAGTACATGCAGAATTTTCATCACATCCCCTGAACGTTGGACTCGGATTCATCGTTTTTACGCCACCCCAGGGGACGACCTTTTTTACCGGCAAACATACGACGCCCGGTCAATTGCTCGATCTCGGCCTTAAAACTGTTATCACCCAGCGCCATACCTTTATTAATCGCACTGCGTATGCTCTGCAGTTCATCTTCGTCCATTTCACGATTCACATAGGATCGATAATTAAAGCGTCGACTGACCGGATCACGCCCCAGCTGCAAGTACAGGGCATGCTCATCGGTCATGCCCGATGGCGTGCCCAGCGCATTATGCCTGTAGCTTGACCACAGATAATCGCCGGCATCACTCACCAGCCCGGCACGCAACGGGTTTAATTCGATATAACGGTATAGTTTCATCAGCCACGGTTCCGTCTGCACCAGACAGGAACGAAAGCGCCCATCCCAGAGCGCGCCATTACGTTGATGTTTATGATTAAAATAACGCACATAACAGCGCCCCAGCGACTGCATCATTAAACTGACCGCATTGTCCTGCTCGGGGGTACATAATAGATGAACATGATTGGGCATCAGCGCCCAGGCGTGGAGTGAAACCTGATATTTTGCGGCATATTCTTTCAGCCAGTCCGCATAAGCATTAAAATCATCCAGACAGCTGAAACAAAGCTGTTGCTGATGACCGCGTTGAATGACATGCTGCACAATGCCTGCAGGGCAGGCGCGAGTTAATCTAGCCATATTGTCATCCTTATAGTTATAACCGCGCATCCGATTATACGCCGAAATATTTACACCGTCCCTGTTAATTTTTGCTATTTTTTATGAATACTCAACACCTGGAAAAACTGACCCGCACCACCATGCCCATGGGAAAATACAAGGGACGCATGATTGCAGACCTGCCGGGACATTACCTAAACTGGTTTGCCCGCCAAGGTTTCCCCAAGGGTGAACTGGGGCAATTGCTGGCCTTAATGCACGAACTTGACCATAACGGCCTGCGCTATCTGCTCAAGCCGTTACGCGACTCTTTCCATAAAAAGTGATATCAAATTCCCCAGCGCCTTTCAGCCACCACCACGCAAGAAACAACACTTGTACGGGTTAGCCCTAGCCCGAACTTTCAAGATATGCCAAAATCCCACCAAATAGCATCAAGGAAACCCCATGAAAATTTTATTGACCGGCGTCGCAGGCTTTATTGGCATGCATGTTGCCAGACAATTACTGCAACGCGGCGATCAGGTCATAGGCCTGGACAATCTCAATGATTACTACGATCCTGCCTTAAAACAGGCCCGACTGGCGCAACTGCGCGAGTTTGAACAGTTTAGTTTTCATCGGGTTGATATTGCCGATAGCGCCGCGCTCAACCAGCTATTTGCCCAGCATCAACCCCAACGGGTGATTCATCTTGCCGCACAGGCTGGCGTGCGCTATTCACTGACCAACCCTCATGTCTATCTGCAAAGCAATTTGCTGGGGTTTGGCAACATCCTGGAAGCCTGCCGCCAGCAACAGGTCGAACATCTGGTGTATGCCAGCAGCTCCAGTGTCTATGGCGCCAATACCCGCATGCCATTTTCGGTACATGACAATGTAGATCACCCGGTCAGCCTGTATGCTGCCAGCAAAAAAGCCAACGAACTGATGGCCCACAGTTATAGCCACCTGTACCAGCTACCCACCACCGGCCTACGCTATTTCACGGTATATGGCCCCTGGGGACGCCCAGATATGGCCCCCTGGTTATTCAGCGAAGCCATTATGGAAAATCGGCCGATTAACGTCTTTAATCAAGGTCAGATGCAACGCGATTTTACCTATGTCGACGATATTGCCAGCGGCACCATACAGGCGATAGACCAACCGGCATGCGCCGCGGCCGATTTTGACTGCGCCCATCCCGACCCTGCCACCAGCTATGCGCCTTATCGGGTCTACAATATCGGCAACCATACACCGGTCAAACTGCTGGACTTTATTGGCGAACTGGAAAGCGCATTAGGGCAACAAGCGATTAAAGACTTTCAGCCGTTACAGCCCGGTGATGTCATCGCCACCTATGCCGACATCAGCGATTTACAACACGACATAGGCTTCAGTCCCGACACCCCGCTGGCCAGCGGCATCCAACACTGGGCCGAATGGTATCTCAACTACCGAGAATCGAGTCAGCACTGATGCGTGCATCAACATCTGATACCCCCTTGCGCATACTCAGCTTTTCCAGCTTGTATCCCAACACTCTCCAGCCCAGACACGGTATCTTTGTTGAAAACCGCCTTAAACATTTAATCGAGCATTACCCGGTAGAGCTGACCGTCGTCGCACCGGTGCCCTGGTTTCCATTTAAAGCTCCGTGCTTTGGCCAGTATGCCGTTTATGCCCAAGTGCCAGCGCAAGAACAGCGACATAACATTCAGGTTTATCATCCGCGCTACCCGGTAATTCCTAAGATAGGTATGAATCTGACACCGGAACTGATGTTTCAGGCCACCCGTGGCCTGATCAAACAACTGCATCAGCAACACCGTTTTCAACTGATTGATTCCCACTATATCTATCCCGATGGCGTGTGTGCGGTCAAACTGGCCCAAATGCTGAATCTGCCGGTCACCATGACCGCCCGAGGCAATGACATCACCCTGTGCCCGCAGTACCGCAAGCCACGCCGGATGATACGCCATGCGATTGATTATTCGGATGCGGTGATCAGCGTGTGCCAGTTTCTAGCAAATGAAATCGACAAACTGGACATCCACCAGCCTCGCAACCTGGTGATGCGCAACGGCGTCGACCTGCAACGTTTTACCCCCAAACCGCGCGAGGCCATACGCCAACGCCTGAAGCTGGATAAGTTCACCCTGATCGCCGTCGGTCACTTTATTGAACGCAAAGGCCAGCATTTAATTATTGAAGCATTGCGAGAATTACCGGATGTGCAGCTGCTGCTGATAGGTGATGGCCCCATGCAAGACGAATTACAACGCTTAATTCATGACTATCAACTGCAGTCCCAGGTCAATATTATCGGTGCCCTGCCGCAAACCGAACTGGCCGACTATTACAGCGCCGCCGACTGTATGGTATTAGCCTCCAGTCGTGAAGGCTGGGCCAATGTATTACTCGAAGCCATGGCCTGCGGCACCCCGGTAATCGCCACCCGGGTATCCGGCACCCCCGAAGTGGTACTCAACGACACCGCCGGCCAACTGATAACGCGCAGCCCACAGGGAATTATTGCCGGCCTCCAACAACTACGCGCCAACTACCCCCAACGCCAGGCGGTACGCCACTACGCCGAACAATTCAGCTGGGACCAAACCTCCGCCAGCCTGTACCAACTATTCTGCCAATTAATAGACTAAACGCAGCCCGAATGCAGGCACACAACGCTAAAATTCGGCTAAAAGCTACCGCGAGCAATACCGGAAAAACATCATATTGACCTATTTATGTTGCTTTTGAAAAACAAGCCACGACAGGGCAAGGGTAGCGGCTTACCATCCAGCGTAATATATACCCTATACAGATGGTGAACGGCGTCCAACCTGCAGCGCTAAACAGCAAACACCTGCTCCAGGGTTTCCGCTTGAAATAAGCGCTCCACCCAACTATCCAACTCGGCCTGGCTGGCTTGCATCACTCGCTGGTTTGTCCACTCGGGCAAGGCGCCAAATTTCAGGCTCAACATTTTAAGCACTAACTCAACTTTAGCTTCGGCTTTTCCCCGGGCCTCACCTCTGGCCTCACCTCTGGCCTCACCTCTAGCTTCACCTTCAGCGAGTGCCTGATTCGCAATTTTATTTTCCCATTGGGCAATACGTGTTGATAACATATCTTTTACCTCTTGCAAGTTTTCTATTTCTGTCTTTGGCAGATTGATGCCTTTATGTGGTGCCAATACGTGGGTAATCCATACCGCAAACGCGCGTTTCACCGAGTCCAGTTGTGGCGGCAGCGTTTGGATTACCTCAGTTATCACCTCTTTCAGTTGCTGTGGGTCGGTGATGTTTTCCAATTTGAACACCAGCCCACTGATGGAGCCTTGTTTACCTTGCGGATATTGGCTTTCATCGATTAAATAATAGCGCATATTGGGCTGATAGTGCCACAGCGGTGTTCCCTCTGGTAGCGCAATCAGCGAACCTAGCTGTGTGGCGGCCCGCCAATGGGTATCGCCATTATAAAGCAACAACGGAAATACCGGCGGTAAGCGGCCGTCTGGTGTTAATCGTTTTTCTTTAATCAGCTGCTCATACAATAAATGCACATACGTGCCAAAGCGTACCACCATCCACGGATCGACACTGGACTGAAATTCCAGCAATAACAGCAGATAGATCTCTGCTTGCGGTTGATGCTGGAACGGAATACGCACAATGATGTCACCATCGCGACGTTCCAAGGCTTCCGAATGAAACTTGGTGTTTAGCCGTTCTATACCAGAAAAATCCAGCTCCGCCACCCAGGGTTCATCCACAAAATTACGGATTAAATCTTCCAACAATGCCGGTTCGGAAAATAAGCGGTGGTAGCTGCGGTCGTGTTGTTGTTCCATGTCGCCAGTATAACAATGATTAACCGATGTTCAACGTTCCCGCTTACTGCCAGGATTTTTGCAGCGGTGAGTGTATCCATTACAACGATGATCACCGAATAAAGCCCTTTTGACATCCTCCCCGCCCTAAAGGACGGGGATTCCTACGGTGTCTGAACACTTTGCAGCGTTCAGATCACTTCGCTGGGTTCCTGCTGCTGGCGACATTGCTGCATCGCTCACTTCACAGGCTAACTGGGCATGTCCTGCCCTTAATAGATTGATTGCGCCGACCACATCCGCGTTTTTCTTTGAAACCGCAGGAGACACAAGCAAATTCAGCTTGGGTTTTGCGGTTTTTGGCTGAAATATGCCCACATGTTGGGCACGTTCGGCTGCTGTTGCGCGGTGGCACCGCAATCAGCAAACCACCTGCCCACGCCAGTTTGTAGTCCAGTTGTCTTCTAAACTCAAACCAGCCTTGGTCGAGGATGGCTTTGTTTAAGCCGGATTTCGCGGCTACGTTTTTCCCATGATTCTCGGCATCACCCGCCGCTGATTTGGACATATTCCGCACCTGCAAATCTTCAACCTAGATTCCGCAGTTGGGCGGGCTCAAGAGTGCTTTGGCAGTGGTTCAGTGCAAGGCGCAACAATGCAGGAATGATCAGTCCTTTCAAGTTGTTGCAACGCAGCACTGGGCCGCTGACAATGTGCTATTGAGCCTGTAATGGCAACTCACTCAACAGGTGACAAGCCCCGTAACTTATTAAACCAAGTAGCACAATGATTTACATCTTTGCACTAATGGTCAACTGCGGAATTTAGGTTAAATACACACCAACGCGTGGTTTTGGCTGATGGTGTGACTGGTTTTGTGCAGGTAATCGCGGCGGGCGTTGCTGATTTGGGTGTGGATTGCTTGGACTTTGGCTTTCGCCTTTTTCCAGTTACGACGGTATTTCACTTTGCGACTTAAGGCTTGTTGCGCTTTGCGTAGCGCGTCTTGATGCTGTTTGAAACTATTGAGCGGCTCGAAATATTCGCCATTGCTCAAGGTGGCAAAGCGGATGATGCCCATGTCGATACCGACATCGCTGCCGCTTTGTGGGCGAGGCGTTTCGACTTCAAGCTCAGTTTGAATCGACATCATCCATTTGCCATGACGGTATGACACGGTGACGTTTTTCACGCTGCCCAATACTTCACGACTGTTTCGGTAACGTATCCAGCCTAATTTGGGTAGGAAAATTCGGTGGTTAGCTTGCTCAAGTTTGCAGCCTTGTGGAAAACGAAAAGCATCATGCTGACCACGTTTTTTAAAACGGGGAAAATCGGCACGTTTGGCAAAAAAATTGTCATATGCCCGACCAAGGTCTTTTAAGCTTTGCTGCAACGCTTGAGATGGTGTGTCACGGAGCCAATGGTCGATTTGCTTCCATTCGGTAAGTTGTGCGCATAATTCAGCTTATTCTCGCCAGCAGCATAGCGTGTTTGCTGCAAATCCAACGCCTTGTTGTAGACAAAACGACACGAACCCGCGAAACAGCGCAAATCGTGCTGTTGCTCGCCAGTTGGCATCAATGCGTATTGGTAGGCTTGCAGTCTTAACATGCTTGAATCATACTTTAACAAACACCGCATTAAAATCAACGGCAAGGACAGCTACGCCGTCCGCGCTATCCATCCCCGCCCTAAACGACGAGGCTTTTCGCGTAAATCGGGTAAA
The DNA here is from genome assembly GCA_942490555.1 of uncultured beta proteobacterium. Lineage (GTDB taxonomy): Bacteria > Pseudomonadota > Gammaproteobacteria > Burkholderiales > Gallionellaceae > Gallionella. Next base: position 14,637 of record CALNXP010000017.1, read on the forward strand.
GGGCAATTTCAGAAAATCAGCTGCGTGGCGCAACTGACTCCCCCAATCACCCTAACGCTGCTTTAACAGCTGTTTGATTTCCTGCAGCTCATTATGCAGTTTTTTTATTTCCTGCTGCAGCACTTCGGTTTCATTTTCTACCTTGCCCTGAATCTCCTCGGTTTCTTCATGCTGGGCATCCTGCACCGCATTGACGATTACCCCCATAATCAGATTCAGGATGGTAAAGGTGGCAATCAGAATAAAGGGCAGGAAAAATACCCAGGCATAGGGATAAACTTCCATCACCGGACGTACGATACCCATAGACCAGGATTCCAGCGTCATCACCTGGAACAAGGTGTAACAACTGGCTTGCAAGCTACCGAACCATTCTGGAAAGGCATCACCGAACAGATTGGTTGCCATCACCGCCGAAACATAAAAGATGATCAGCAGAATCGCCCCCACCGAGCCTAGTCCTGGAATGGCTTTCAGCATACCGCTAACCACCCGACGCATGGAGGGCACCATGGTTAACAGGCGTAATACCCGCAACACCCGCAAGGCACGTAACACTTCCATAGCGCCCGTTGCGGGCATGAGTGCAATCGCCACCACAAAGAAATCAAACAGGCTCCAGGGGTCTCGAAAGAATCGCCCGCGATGCACCAGCAGACGCAGCACAATTTCCACCACAAAAATGGCCAAAATCACCTGATCAATGAAAAGCAGAGCAGGGCCCACAGAGGCCATTACCGCAGGATAGGTTTCCGCCCCCAAAATCGCAGCATTGACCAGAATCAATGCAATAATGGTCTTCTGAAACAGACCACACTCAACAAAGCCCCGCAGCTTGACGCGCCACGGCGCCCAGTGGCTGATATCGGTTTCAAATGCACTCATATAAATCCGTATAAACAAAAGCGTTTATATGAGGTATAAAAAACCTATTTCAAGAGCGGAGCAAACATTAACGCAACTATTTACGCCTGAGGACAACGCCGGCCAGAGGCGGCAGAATAATATCTACCGAATAGGGGCGACCGCACCACTCTCCCTCCTGCGCCACAAGAGGATCGGGACCGCTACCCATATTACTGCCACCATAGAAGCTTGAATCCGAATTGAATATTTCCAGATATTCTCCGGCATCCGGCACACCCACCCGGTAGCTTTCACGAGGAACCGGTGTCAGATTCAATACCACGATAAAATAACCGGCAGGCCCTTTACGATAGTAACTCAGAATCGAGTGCTGGTTATCACTACTATCCAACCACTCAAACCCCTGCCAGTCAAACTCGCTATGATGCAACTCCGGGCTGCGACGATATAGACCATTCAGATCTTTCACCAGCTGGTGCAATCCGGAATGAAAACCATATTCCAGCACATACCAGTCCAACACCTTGTCACTGTCCCATTCGCTGCCCTGACCAAACTCGGTCCCCATAAACAGCAGTTTTTTGCCCGGATGGGTAAACATATAGGTATATAACAACCGCAGGTTGGCAAAGCGCTGCCATTCATCCCCAGGCATTTTATACAGCATGGATGCCTTGCCATGTACCACTTCATCATGCGAAAACGGCAGTACAAAGTTTTCTGAAAAGGCATATAACAGACTGAAGGTCAACTCACCATGATGATATTTGCGATGCACCGGCTCTTTAGCCCAGAACGCCAGTGAATCATTCATCCAGCCCATATTCCATTTAATATCAAAGCCCAGACCACCGGTATCTACCGGCTTGGTAACCTGAGGCCAGGAGGTGGACTCTTCGGCAAAAATCAGCACACCGGGACACTGACCGTGAACGACGGTATTGAGCTGTTGCAAAAAGGCAATCGCTTCCAGATTTTCACGGCCACCATGCTCATTCGGCACCCAGTCTTCGCGCGAATAATCCAGATACAACATAGATGCCACCGCATCTACCCGCAAGCCATCTATATGAAACTCTTCCAACCAGTATAACGCGCTGGATAACAGAAAGTTTTTCACCTCATGGCGACTGTAGTTAAAAATCAGCGTCGACCAGTCCAGGTGTTCGCCCTTACGTGGATCCCCATGTTCATACAAGGGCGAACCATCGAAACAGGCCAATCCATGCTCATCTTTTGGGAAATGTGCCGGCACCCAGTCCAGAATCACACCGATATCATGACGATGCAGATAATCGATAAAGAAACGGAAGTCATCCGCCGAGCCAAAGCGACTGGTGGGCGCATAATAACCTGTTACCTGATAGCCCCAGGACAAATCAAACGGATGCTCGGTAATGGGCATCAGCTCCACATGGGTAAAGCCCATTTCCTGCACATAGGCCACCAACCTGCCGGCGATATCGCGATAATTCAGGAATTCCCCCTGCTCACCGCGCTGCCATGAACCCAGATGCAGTTCATAAATTGATATCGGGCTATGCTGCCAGTCATAATTACGCCGACAATGCATCCAACGCTCATCCTCCCAGCCATAATAGCTGTCTGCCGGCACTATCGAGGCGGTATTGGGGCGAATTTCAGCCTGACGTGCATAAGGGTCAGATTTAACCAGTACACTGCCATATTCACGGCTGCGAATCTCGTATTTATACAGCGCACCTTCAAACAGATCCGGCACAAACAATTCCCACACACCATAGCCACCACGCGCCCGCATAGCATGGCAACGACCATCCCAGTCATTAAAGTCACCGATCACACTGACCCGTTCGGCACCCGGTGCCCAAACAGAAAACAAGGTTCCCCAGACACCATCCACTTCGTGTTTTCTGGCTCCTAAAAAACGATAGGCGTGCCAGTGCTTACCTTCGGCAAATAAATGCAGATCAAAATCACTTAACTGCGGCTGAAAGGTATATGGATCATGCATGGTATGCTGATTATCATAGTTATCAATCCATACCAGTTGGTGATGCTGTCCGATATCGGCCTGACCACGCCACTCAAACATATCGGTGCCTTCTATTCGCCACATGGGAATATGTCCGTTAATCATGACTGACTTGGTACCCGGCTTAAAGGTACGCACCACTATCTGGTCACCTTCCTGATGGCGTCCTAACACTGCAAAGGGATCATGGTGCCGGGCTTCAATAATTTTCTGAATATCGTGATTACAAGACATATTTCCTCGCTTGGTACGGCTGGGGACCGTACCAGGATATTTAATTAAAAGTCGTGGTTAATAATTTCACTGGCCCGGCGACACAGCTCGCGACCATAGTCGGTCCATTCCCCCTGCCCCCAGTAGCGGTAACAGCTGGTCTGCGAACACAGCAGATAAAACAACGCATTGCGATAACGGTGTTCACTGGTATCCGGCTTTTTAGTTAATACCCGGCTATAGAACTCGCGACTGACTTCCTCCATCGGGCCTAACACATTGTCATATCCGTTAACCCAGGACAAATCACTGGTCCAGCTACCGCCATCCATGTGGAACTGATGGTTGTGTTGCTTGATATCTTCAATAGCTTTAGCCAGTTTCTCCGGACCGTCTCCCGGTTGTATTTTTTCCCAGATCTGCTTATGAAATAAGGGTTGCACCTCGGGGAAATCTGCCTCTTTGATCCCTTTGCTGGCCAGATACTCCAGATATTCACTGACATTCACCGCGGGTGTCTCGCTGCCGGAAGCATTCGCCATCACCTCCATAAACTTGGACGGGAATTCATTCATCATCACCCCACCGTTTTCACCGTCAGCAATCTGACTGACAATCGGTGGCACCTGCTGGCCGGCCAGTTCCATACGCGATAACCCTACCGCCTCATAATACGGCTGCATCTGCGCCACCAGTTTAGTATCTGAGCCTTGGGTTTTAATAATCGCGGTAATGCTGGCGGTCTCACCTTTTGAGTTGGTACACACCAGTCGATGTGGCAAATGCTGGTTACGTGGCGAATGGCCACTTTCCGGCTCTTCCACGGTATGTTCCTGCACCAACACCCATTGATAGCCACAATCTTTTAGGGTTTTAACAAACTCATAGGCCACATCCGGATGATTTGGCAAGGCCATTTCTGAAGGTGAGAAACCCCTGACCTTGGCCAGTGCCTCCAACCCAAAAATCGACGCAAAATGATGCTGCCAGGCCTGCACATTCAGACGAAAATCCTGCATAGGCGTCGATGGTGCCACCGCATGGCTCCAGGGACACCCCAGCCATTCCACCGCTTTACTGTATCTATCATCACAGGTAATGCGCTTGAGATTATCTATCACATCATCCAGCCCCATGGCACGCAGGCCATGCAGCAAAATCCCCGAGTATTCCAGCATGACCTTGGGATTTTTACCTTGGTCAATCAGCTGTGGAATCATATCCCCCAGGCGCTTATAACAGTCACGAAACACCGAGGCATTATGGTTATCACCAATACCCGGGTTTTCCATCATATATTGCAGATTACTGATCACCGCCGCCGTGTGCAGATCACCGCCGCCAGCAGGAATTAACGGCTGGTGCATATGCAAGGCACTGGCAAATCCACTCTTGATCCGGTCAAAATCAATGCCACTGTTTGGCAGATACAGTGACTTATCTTTGTTGTCATAGATTGTCTTGGCAATCAGATCCTCGGAACCACTAATGTTAGGTAGGTTGTCGATATATTCGGGCAGTTGAGTCATCGTGCTTCTCCTTAAAAGGTTAAGTATGCTTCGTTAGAACAACAGTTGCACTACCATGCTGCAGCCGGGGCATCATTGACGTTAGCAGCCCCTAAGCGCTAGCACTTAACATGATCATAGATTCTTAAATAGTCATCTCCAGGATGCTTCCAGGAATAGTCATATTCCATGCCCTGTTTTGCCAGCTGCTGGAATTCCTCGGGGAACTCGTACCACAGACCGATGGCACGATACAGTGTGGATTCAATCGCGGTAAAGTCGGCATCATGGAAGACAAAGCCATTGCGCAATTCTTCCGGCTTATCCGAATAATGTTTATCAAAAATCGTATCGGCCAGGCCACCCACCGCACGCACTATCGGTACCGTACCGTAACGCAGTGCAATCATCTGCGTCAGCCCACAAGGCTCAAACAGACTTGGTACCACTATCATATCGGAGCCGGCATAAATCAGTCTGGCCAGTTCTTCATTAAAGCCAATTTCCAGATGGCAATCCGGGCAGTCATTCAACTGATGCTTCAGCTCCCAAAATTCGGCATTAATGCCATTTTCCGGACTGGAACCCAGCAATACAAACTGCGCGCCATGCTGCAAGGCATAATGAATCGCATGTTTAATCAAATGCACGCCTTTTTGGGTATCCAGGCGCCCCACATAGGCAATAATCGGCTTATAGCCATCCGCCAGCCACAAGGCTTCACGCAGTGCCTGCTTATTTTTATATTTATCTTCAAAGGCTTCCGAACTATACGGTGCCGCGATATGGGTATCCCCTTCCGGGTTCCACATTTCATAATCCAGGCCATTCAACACCCCACCAAATTTCTGCTCATGTACATGCAGTGTATGGCCTATGCCATAACCCCATTCGGTGTGTTGCACCTCCCAGGCGTGGCGTGGCGAAACGGTAGTAGTGAAATTGGAATAAACAATTGCCCCCTTGGTGAAATTCAAGGCGGTAGGATTAAAATCATCTCCCAAACGATTGCGGGAATAGTAATATTCGGGACGCCCCAGACCGGTAAACCACAGCACGTTTTTGCCAGCAATTCCCTGATGCTTGAAGTTATGAATAGTATGGCAGCAACGCTGAGTATTCATTCCCAGCTGCTGGTACATTTCATACAACATCACCGGAATTAATGCGGTCTGCCAATCATGGGTATGAATAATATTCGGGCGTTTGCCGGTCTTATACATAAATTCCAGCGCCGCCTTAGAGAAAAAGGCAAAACGCATATGCTCATCCGGGAAGCCATAATAGCCGCCGCGATTAAAGAAATTATCACTGGAATGCGGCTCAATAAAGAAACACTTACGACCATGTACAAAACCAAACCAGACATCACAAGGTATATGGTAATTAAACCAGGGAACCATTAAGCCTTCATAAGTTTTCTGTAACCCCCAGATATGGTCATAACGCATGCAGTCATATTTAGGCAGAATAATTTCAACCGTATTCCCTCGGATTTCCAGCTCCCGGCTTAAGCCAAAAACCACATCTGCCAATCCCCCGACTTTAGCAACAGGTGCACATTCTGCAGACACCATGACGATATACATAAACTGTTCCTTATCTTTTATTTTTTCTTGCTTGCTATTCTTCAGATAGAAATAGCATCGCGTGCGATATTCAAATGATTCCAGGTGCTGTCTAAATCCTGATGACACTTATACACCCAGGCTTCTCCCCAATAAAAATTACAACTGGTCTGCGATCTCAACAGGTGCCAGTATGCTTCACTCAAGTGATGATGTACAGTTGGCATATCCCGCCCCCAGACCTGTTTGGCGGTGGCATGCAGCGCATCACTGGTCAATTGCACACGTTGCAGCGCCTCTTTTTGTAACTGAGATCCCGTCCATTGCACAAAATCCTTACCATTATGCCAGCCGGTATTCCAGGCGGCGGTTTCAATCTCCACCTCGCCCAGCACACCATGCTCGCGAATATATTCATGAATAAACATGGGCTGAATAACGCTTTGCTGACTGCGGCGTTTTTCCAGCAGCTCCTTATAAAAATAGCCCCAGAAGTTTGCCTGCTCCTGATGATTGCGAAACCAGCCGCCGTTATCACCGTCGGTGGCGGTTAATATCAACGGAGTAAAATCACACCACTTCGCCCGATGCGACAGTTCATTGGCAAACCAGCCAAAATCCATCCCACCTTCCTGGGCATTGGATAAATCGCGATCACGAACCACCACAATAATTTCATCATCACCATAACGCGCGATATGCGGGCGATAACGCAGCTCTTCCCAGCTCATACGGGTCAGTGGTTTAACATTCTCACTGTCAACAATCACATATTGATAACCCATACGCTTGATTAACGGAATCAGTTCCATAGAGAAACTCATTTCTGGCGGCCAGAATCCCTGAAAACGATTGCGCCAGAACAGATGGCTGGCCAGACCATGCCAGCGCTGCAGATGTGCGGGCCGGTCGGCTTTGGGCGTTAGTGGCAGTACCGGGTGATAATACCCTGTCCCCAGAATATTAAAAATCTTTTCGTTCTGCAGATACCACAACAGCGAACCGCAATCCACCGTGCCATACATACGGCTTTGAAAATCCGCACTCGACAAGGTTTCCAGCAATGTGCCGGACAACGAAAGATGCACACGGGCAATATCCTGATAATCCCATAACGCTCTGGGCATACGATCCAGCGCAAACAGAATTTCTTTGGGTTCCCAGGAGCCTTGATCCAACAGCTCTTCAAGGTTATTGGCTGGCTGGTGCAAATTTAAAACTAAAGCGTGTGCAATTTCATTCATATTTTACGAGCAATAATTGTGATGCTTCCCAAGTATAACGGCTAATGGGGTTAATAATAAATCCAAAGCCGGTTCGGGTATACGGTTATCGACAATTTATTATACTAACAGCACTATATTTCAACTAATTTACAGGCTAATCCGCATTAATCCGATGAAGTTCTTCATTAATTAGCAATAAGGCGCTAAAATCACCCGTTTTGAATTGAATCTGTGAAGGAAAAAGATTATGTCGATGTCTGACCGCGATGGTTTAATCTGGTATGACGGCGAGATGGTGCCCTGGCGCGATGCCAATACACATGTACTGACCCATACCCTGCATTATGGCATGGGAGTATTTGAAGGCTTGCGTGCCTACCAGGCGGAAAAAGGCACGGCGATTTTCCGTTTACGCGAGCACACCGAACGCCTGTTTAACTCGGCACACATTTTTCAGATGAAACTGAAATTTGACCAGGAAACCGTTCTGGAAGCGCACAAAGAAGTGGTTCGTGCCAACAAGCTGGAATCCGGCTATATCCGCCCTATCTGTTTTTATGGCTCGGAAGCCATGGGAATTGCCGCCAAAAATATTTCTACGCATATCGCAATTGCCGCCTGGCCATGGGGCGCCTACTTGGGCGATGACGGCATGCAAAACGGTATACGGGTAAAAACCTCCAGTTTCACCCGCCACCATGTCAACGTCAATATGTGCCGCGCCAAATCGGTGACCACCTATACCAATTCAATTCTGGCACACCAGGAAGTGGCCGACGACAACTACGATGAGGCCTTGTTATTGGATGTCGATGGCTATGTGGCCGAAGGTGCCGGTGAGAATATCTTTATTATCAAACAAGGCAAGCTATACACCCCGGACCTGACCTCCTGCCTGGAAGGTATCACCCGCGCCACCATCATCACCCTTGCTCAGGGAATGGGGCTGGAAATTATTGAAAAACGCATCACCCGCGATGAAGTCTATTGTGCCGATGAAGCCTTTTTCACCGGCACCGCCGCCGAGGTCACCCCTATCCGCGAACTGGATAGACGCCAGATTGGCTGCGGCAGCCGCGGGCCGATTACCGAAAAACTGCAACAAGCCTATTTTGACTGCGTGAACGGCAAGGTTGCCGCACATGAAGACTGGTTAACTTACGTGTAAGGGATTCACCATGGATCAAGAGAAAAAAGACATACAAATGGCTACCATTACGGTAACCGCCAAAGATCTGCCATTAACCTGCCCTATGCCGGACATGAATTTATGGAATGCCCACCCCAAGGTGGTGATCCCCATGCATGAGGGTGGCGACGTGCGCTGCCCCTACTGCGGCACACTATATAAGTTTGAAGGCGAGCTTCCCAAGGGACATCACTAACCTTTAGACACCGGTATGGCTGCAAATAAAATTCTGGTTATCGCCCCCGACAAGGCTGGCCATAGCATACTCATGCAGCCCATGCTGGCCCGTTTAAAGCAGCGGGAGCCAGAATGTCGGCTTGACATTCTGGCTCCCGCTCGCAATCACCAACTATTACAAGCCATACCAGAGGTCAATCGGCTAATCGCCGCACCTGGCAGCAAACAACAGGCCACACTAGCGCAACACTATCAACTGGCCCAACAACTACGCACGCAGCGCTATCAGCAGGCCATCATTATTCCCGACACAATAAACGCCGCCTGGATTCCGCTATTGGCCGGCATTCCCAAACGCACCGGATTTCTTGGCCGATTACGCATAGGCCTGATTAATGACAGACGACGCAGCAAGCAGAAAAACCCACGCTTAGTTGAGCTTTTCGCCCAATTGGCCGAGAACAACAAACACGACTATTCACCCCCCAGCGCCACTCCTAAACTGCCGCTTAAGGACAACCCCCAGTTACTGTCTACACTAGGGCTAGACGCCAAGCCTGGCATTATTGCCTTTTGCTTTGGTATAGAAACACATACCCCACGCTGGCCAAGCGCCTTTTTGGCGGAGCTGGCGCAAAAACTACAGCGCGAGCAACACACCATCTGGCTGATTGGCGATCAATCTCAACGGGAAGAAGCCGAGAAAATCATCGCTATGGGCAACCCGCAATGTGAAAACCTGTGCGGCCAAACCTCCTTATTGGAAAGCATACAACTACTTAACCACGCTCACGCGGTGGTCAGCAACAACTCGGAATTTGTGCATTTTGCCAGCGCACTGGATAAACCGATACTGGCCATCTATGGTGGCAGCAGCCCGGCCCACACACCTCCGTTATCCAACAAGAGTCGCGTCATGCAAAGCAGCGACACATGCCACGGCTGCCGCCAACCCCAATGCCAGTTAGCGCACCCCCCGTGCATGCAACAACTCACCCCGGCCCTGGTGCATCAACAACTGCGCCAACTGCTTGAACAACCCAGCTAAACACCAAAGAATGCATTCCCTGCCCCTTGCCCTTAAAAACCGGATTCCCGTGCCAGCACCACGGCAAATTTTCTAAGCCAGCTTAACAACAAACTGCTGCGTTCCGCCTCAATAAAAGCGGTCACCGGCATCATTTGATTCAGCGACATATCCGCAGCCGGCAAATCTACCGTCACCCGGTAAAGCGCATCCACCGGAATCAGGCTGTCAGCAACATCTTCTCGTACCCCAATCGCCCCTCCCAGGGTTGACGCCAAAAATGGTTCGGGCAACACCGAAGCCGCCACCGTATCGATAGCACTCACTTGCCCATAAAGCCGATGCACATCGGCCTGGCGAGTCATCAGTTCCACCTGCGCACCAAGCTGAACCTTCAGCACATCCGCCTCATCGACATAAATAAATGCCTGTTGCGCCGTCGCATTTACCACATGCCCTAACAACTTCACGGGTGACAACCACATACCGGCATGCAGGCCCTCAGGCAAATCCCGATAAACCCCATCATGCGTAGCATAAATCTGCAGCCTGTCCAATTCTTGCTGCTGGGCCACGCCACTGGCCTGTGCTTCGGTCAACTGTTGCTTTAACACCTGGGCGCGCTCTTGCAACAACGCACTACCTACCGTTGCCGCAATTTGACGTTGTGTTCCGCCCTCACGACTGACCGCCATTTGCAACTGCCAATGCGATTCCGGCGAGGTAAACTGAAACAACAAATCCCCCGTTTGCACCGCCTGACCATTATTAACCTCTACCGAAACCAATTGCGCGGCCTGCGGCAAATAAATCTTTGAGGATTTTGCCGCCTGCCAATAGCCTTCCCCCTGCACACTGCTACGCAACGGTAGCAGCAGCAAGCCAAAAATAACGATCAACAACAGCAGACTCACCTTCACCCTGCATTCACTCATCCACTCTCCTCGCGCCTTCGCCCAAACCTTCATTTCTCGCCAGATGGGTAACGCAATCAACCAACCGATTTCAACCAAAAATAAAACCATACCTAGCAGCTTAAAGAAAAAGGTATAAACCAGCGCCGCAATAATCGTAAATAAGATAAAGCGATAAATCCAGGTTGCATAGGCATAACCCGCCATAAAGCTATGCCAGTGACGGTACTCCTGCTCGGGATAGCCAGAGTCCCAACCTAAAATCCAACGCCGTAGTTGCCACCGCCCTACCGCAAAGCTACGCGGCTGCAGATTCGGCACATCCAAGGCATCCATTAACAGATAATAGCCATCAAAACGCATAAAGGGATTAAGGTTAATAAACAAGGTACTGATCCAGGTCACCGCTGCCAGAATATACACCGCACTTTTCAGCCCGCCATCGGGCAAAATCGTCCAGACAAACAATGCCACCGCCGCCAGCGATAATTCAGCAATCACCCCCGCAGCATCGATCAACACCCGGGAACGGTTGGCACGCAACTTCCAACCTTCCGAAGTATCGGTATAAAACAATGGCATGAGCAACATAAATGCAATGCCCATATTCGGCACCCGTAAGCCGTAATATTTAGCGGTATAAGCATGGCCAAACTCATGCACCAGCTTGGTCAACACCAGGGCCAACGCAAAATACAAGGCCCCCTGCCAGGAAAAAAAATACAGAAAAGAACTGCTAAACACATCCCACTGATCGGCCACACGCACCAGCCCCACCGCACCAATCAGCGCAATTATCATAAAAAAGGCCGGCTTAAATGCAAACAACAACCACGACATGGTTTGTGTCAACCAGGCATCCGGTTTGATCAACGGGATTCGAATAAACAGATAATGATGCAACAACCACTTCCACCAAGATTGTTTACGTTGCCCAGCAACTTGTTGCAAGAAACCTCGTTGTTTTGGATGGCTACAACGTAAAAGCTCATGGTTTTGTAAAAACTGGATTAATGCGGTGACATCTTCCACTTCTACACTTAAAGGTGTATTGACATTCACTTCATTGCACAAATCTTCCGCTTGCTTACCTTCTTGCCAGCGTGAAACAAACTCAAACTCCAGCCAGCCAATGCGAAAAAAACGATTACGAACGGGGTCGTATAGATTCCAATAGGGAGCACCGTCACGGGCGGTGGCTGCTTTTTGTAAAGAGATATCTTCGCGTAAAGCAGGAAGTAACCGAGATTGATATTCAAAAGAGAGTGCATCATTCATCGATACTATTTTTCTACAGGTATCGGTTAGGATTTTTTTTGATTTGACTCAAACCACTGCGCACCACCCGGTGTAATAATAGCTCGATATCGTTCAGACATAGGAATGTTCAAAATATTTGGTCGCAGTTTACCTGGCAACACATGTACATCATAAATTTCTTCAACATCATCATCGTACAATATTTCACCAACTTTACTTTTAGTTTTCAGGTTAACAATATGCACACCTGCATTAATCTCTTTTTGTGCAATCGGCAAGTCAGAAAAAGTATGTGTCTTACGCAGTTTGGAGGTACCAATAAACGCGTAATCACCATAGAAAGTTAACCCCCGAATAAATCCCTCTAGCTTAACAATTAATTCAGTCGTTCCTTGCTCTGTATTTATCATCAACAATTCTTCTGAAGCTGATGATAAAACATACAATTGTCCTTGATGAATACGTGGAGAATGCGGCATTGCCAATCCAGAAACAATCGTTGTATTTTTCTGAACATCAATCAGTACACCACCATCTAGTTTATTTTCTCGCCACCCTTCGGCAATATCAGTCTCACCAAATGCAGTAACATAACGCACCTCACCTTGCTCATCAATCGCCATCCCATTTAAATGACAACGATCTTCATTCTGCAAATCGCTTATAAAGCCAGGTTTCCAAACAAGCTTAAAAGAGAATGTACCATCAATCTGCACAAGGCAACTAAATGCGGTATTTACTGCAATCAAGCCATGCTTAGAGAAAAACAGATCATGAGTATCAATAAAGTCGGTTTTATTTGTTGCCACCGGAAAATACAGCGAATCGTAGGTATCCTGCTGCTTTGGATAGGTCTTCGCCAAGCCCGCATCGTTCCGAAATATCACCACATTTAACCGCAAAGCCAAAGCTAATTGATCTCCATTGGATGCGATTCCCATAGGGCGATCAAAATCTCGTAATAACTGAGTCAATCTCCCATCTTGAGCACAAAGCATAATGACCTTGCCGGACTGGTAAGTACTCAACATCAATGAAATGCCCAACGACTCAAACAGTTGAGGCACTTCTGAACCAAACTTCGCCTTATATAGCATGGACACTCCACTGAAGGGTTGAAAAATATTTCATAAAACAAGCTCTTTGTTCTACTACAAACCCCAACAAAAAACTACTGCAAGTTACATCCGATTAAAAAATCATGCATAATACAGTTTCAGTTTTGATGGCTGGATGTAGTAGCAGCACTTTTGACAAGCAATAAAGCCATAAGGAAGAAAAGTAATGCTACCCCCTCGTAACACTGAGAAACTATTACGCTCGGCCAATGATTAGACAACTTAAATTGCCTTTTCAATTTGACGCTGAGCAATTACAAACAGACCTAAGGTTGCTTGAACAAGAACAGTGGATAGACCACTTTGTTCAGCAAAACTATCTCGGGGCCTGGCGCGTTATGCCTTTGCGCTGTCCCACAGGTGCCACACACCCAGTGATGATGGCCTATTCTGCGCCTGATTGCCAGCACTGGACCAACACACCTTTTCTCGACAAATGTCGTTACACTCAATCAATATTAAATTCATTCCGATGCCCTTTGCAGTCCGTACGCTTGATGCGCCTGACAGCAGGCTCATTAATCAAGCCTCATCAAGATCATGACTTGGCCTTTGAGGAAGGGCAAGTCCGGCTTCATATACCTATCACGACTAATCCAGACACCCACTTCCGGTTAAATCAGCAAAAAATATTTATGGATGTTGGCGAATGCTGGTATCTGCGTTTTGCCGATGAACATAGTGTTCAAAATAACGGCCAAACAGATAGAGTTCACCTTGTCATTGACGCCACCGTCAATGACTGGCTAACCGGCTTTTTTCTTAGTAATCAATCAACAAAAAGGATAAATCATGCAAGCATTGAAACTTCCTGATGGATTATCCATTCGTCCATCATTAGACGCAGACAAACCTTTTCTTGAGTCGCTATATCGTTCAACTCGCAATGATTTGAAAATGATAGATGCAGAAACGGATTTTATTGAAACATTGATTGAGCAACAGCACTACGCCCAAACCGTTGGTTATGGTGAACAGTTTCCTAATGCAATGTATTTCATTATTGAAAAAACAGGTGAAAATATTGGACGTATTTCCATCGACTTTGGATCCAATGAAATACGTATTATCGACATCGCTTTCATTCTTCAAGCTCGCGATAAAGGCTATGGTCGTTCAATCGTTCAAGCGCTGAAATATGCTGCTGGTTCAGCTTGTGCACCATTAGTGCTTACCGTTAGCCGGAATAATATTGCAGCACAGACACTATATCAAAAAGAAGGCTTTCAAATTGAGCAAAGTTGTGAAATGCATCACCAAATGGCTTGGTACCCAACACAGGGACACATGAATAGCACAAGAGTTAATTCATTAAAAGCAGGCTAACACCATGATAACTATTTCAGACTTTCAAACTTTACTAAATCAAATATTCACTATTCAATTTAGTGATCAAAACCTAGAGCTAAAATTAGAAGAAATAAACAGCACAGGAAAACCCTACAAAAAGGGCGCACGAGAACCTTTTTCTTTAATTTTCACAGCTGACGCTAAGCACGGCATCCTTCAGCAAGGAAACTATGAACTGAAGAATAAAGAATTAGGCAAACAATCAATCTTTATCGTACCAATCAAACATGAAAACAACACAGGCTTTTATGAGGCTATTTACAATTAATTAGTCTTCCGGAAAAAGCCCAAAAGAATTGCTTTAACTTAACTAAGGCAAATGCAGCACCAAGTAGTTTCGTAGTATTTTTCTAACTTATGAAAGAGAGAAAACATGGAACCATTCCTGAGTCAAATCAATATGTTTGGGTTTAATTTTGCTCCAAAAGGCTGGGCATTATGTGATGGCCAATTAATGACAGCCAACCAAAACCAAGCATTATTTGCTTTATTAGGTGATACGTTTGGCGGTGATGCCAGAACGAATTTTGCTTTACCAGAAATGAGAGGTCGAACACCCGTTCATTACGGGCAATCCGTTCCTTATATGGGCATTAGCTCGGGGGATGAGCAAGTAACATTAACAACTGCCACCATGCCACATCACACCCACACCATTTCTGCCAACACAGTTGAAGCCACCACCAATGATCCCTCTGATCAGGTTCTAACACAGTCTCAATCCGGCAAACCCTTCTATAACACAGACAACCTCGTTCCCATGTCAACGGCGGCCATTTCAAATACAGGAAGCGGCCAGGCTCACCAAAATATGCAGCCTTCTTTAGTTGTCAGCTTTTGTATAGCCATTACGGGTCAGTTTCCCTCTAGGAATTAAACATATACTTATAGGAGTCAAAAATGTCAGAATCATTTATTGGTGAAA
Organism: uncultured beta proteobacterium; assembly: GCA_942490555.1. Lineage (GTDB taxonomy): Bacteria > Pseudomonadota > Gammaproteobacteria > Burkholderiales > Gallionellaceae > Gallionella. Next base: position 29,993 of record CALNXP010000017.1, read on the forward strand.
TTAGAATTTTTGCCGGCAATTTCCCCCCTGCCAAATGGTCATATTGTGATGGAGCGACGCTACCTATCTCGCAAAACCAAGAGTTATTTTCCTTACTTGGGACGGCATATGGTGGCGATGGCCGTTCCACGTTTTTATTACCTGATATGCGAGGTCGCTTGCCAGTTAGCCAAGGACAAGGACTCGGGCTAACGGATAGAAAAATAGGACAAAATTTCGGAACTGAGCGTGTGGCCCTAACCGCAGATCAAATTCCATCGCATACACACCAAATGATGGCTTCTAACAATACCGAGAACAGTCAGGAAACACCTACTAATCTGACAACATCTGCCAGTCAGCGCGCTTACAGCTCAACCAGCAATGCCACCTTAGCTTCACAATCAGTCATGCCTACAGGCTCAGGAACGGTACATACCAACATGATGCCTTACCTTGCTGTGCATTTCATCATTTCATTAATGGGTTACTACCCTTCACGCAACTAACACACCTAGACCCCAAAGGAGATAATAATGTCAGAACCATTTATCGCACAAATTCAAATGTGGGGTTGTAGCTTTGCACCTAGAGGATGGAGTAATTGTGATGGGCAAACAATAGATATATCTCAAAATCCGTCACTTTTTGCCTTGATAGGAACCATCTATGGTGGAAACGGCAACAGCAACTTCATGCTACCTAATTTACAAGGGAGAACAGCTTTGCATGCAGGAAATGCTCCAGGATTAAGTACTTACAGTCTTGGGGAGCAATGGGGGTTTGATACAGTCACTTTAACAGCAGATCAGCTACCCTCTCATTCTCATGAAATTTACGTAAATAATGATGCTGTTGAAACCACAGATCCTGAAAATAATTTCTTAGGCAAGGCGGACAAAGGCAACCCTAAAAAGGCGAAGCCGATCAAGGAGTATACTAACTATGATGCCTCACAAACAACAAATATGTCCCAGCAAATGTTAAATTCTTCCGGCGGCAATGGGGCCCATATAAATCAGCAGCCATTTTTATCACTACGTTTTTGTATTGCATTACTTGGCATTTTTCCATCAAGAAATTAACTTGACTTAAAGCCTTATCCAATAACATTCATGGATAAGGCTATTTTTTTAATACGCAGCTTATTAAAAAAATAAATCACTTCATAATCAACAGCATGCAATAACAAGCATTATATACTGCTCTACATTTTTTCATCTAAAAAGCCTTTATCAAATATAAATGAAAACGGTACTTCCAAAGATCACAAGTATGCCTTCAAAAATTTTCAGTTCGTAGATAAGTATAATGTAATCCATGAGGAACTACACTATTGATCTATAGGAATAGTGGCCATATAACACCATTCAGTATCAACAATTGTGAAAATTGATTCTCAGCATCAAAAAACTTATTAAGCCCATGCTCGTGTTACCTTTAGTTGAGGAAATTTCAATGCACTTAAATGATAAAACTTCAGATCTAGAAAAAGCTCTTATTTTATATAATCAAGGCAATTTAAAAGAAGCAGAATTACTATATCGTAATATTCTAAAACTAGACCCTAATCATGCAGAAGCAAATAATATGCTGGGTATAATTGCTCATGCGACAGGTAATCTTGACGCAGCCATCAAACTTTTTTCTAAAGCAATACTTAATGATTCAAAACAAATTGGATATTTTAGCAATCTCGGAAATACGCTTGCTCAGTTAGAACGTTTTGACGAAGCACTCAAAGCTTATAGCTCCGCCCTCAGACTAAGCTCTAATTGTGCTGAAATTTATTACAACATGGGATATGCCATGGAATGCAAAGGAGACAAAGAAAAAGCACTCCTATATTACAAAAAATCTGCTAAGAAAAATAAAAGCTATTTAGATCCACACTTCAACATTGCCGATTTAAAACGAAAAGAAGGATATATTACTGACGCGATGTCATACCTTGAAAAATCTATAAACATGAGCAGCAATAATATTCAGGCTCATAAAAATATTGGTATCCGAATGAAATATATGGGAAAACCCCATGAAGCTAATGAAGTTTATAAAAAAATCCTAGAATTAAACCCTCACGATGCTGATACCCTTCGAGAAATAGGACGAACCAAACGCTATAATAAAGAAGACCCTGACATTAAAAAACTGCTATCTATTTATAACAACTTAAGCATAGATTACACGACCAAACTACATGCCTGCTTTGCACTTGGAAAAGCTTATGAAGATCTTCAAGAATATCAAAAGTCTTTCACCTATTATCAAGAAGGCAACCAACTAAGACGTTCAACATTTAATTATGACTTAAACAAAGATATTAACTATATAGAAATCATTAAAAAATTTTTCACAAAACAAGTAATAGAGCGTTTATCAAAACATGGCTGTAGTGATGCCTCACCTATATTCATCGTCGGTATGCCACGCTCGGGCACATCGTTAACCGAACAAATTGTTTCTAGCCATCCAAATGTATATGGGGCGGGAGAGCTCGGCACACTCAGCCAACTATTCAATTCTATTCAGCAAAATTCAAATCATGAGGCTATAAAAAAAATAACAGAACTAAAAAGCGAACAAGTTAAACAAATCGGCCTAGAATATATACATCAGATAAGAAATTTTAATGACTCAAAAAAATTTCTTACTGACAAGATGCCATCAAACTACGCACTTATCGGTTTTATTAAATCAATCCTTCCTAAGGCTAAAATTATTCATTGTATGCGAGAGCCTATGGATATCTGCTTTTCAATTTATAAGAACTTATTCTCTCAAACGAGATATTATTTTGATATGCATGAAATTGGCACAGTTTATAGGCTTTACCAAGAAATCATGGCACACTGGAAAGCGGTTCTACCCAACAACAGTTATTATGAAATTCAATATGAAACATTGATTGACAACCAGCGATTGGAAACAAAAAAGCTACTTGAATATTGTGAACTTGAATGGGATGAGCAATGCCTCTCATTTGAGCATAATCAGCGGAGTGTAGAAACTGCAAGCGCCTTTCAGGTTAGACAGCCAATATATAAAGATTCAGTCAAAAAATGGAAGCATTATGAACAATGGCTACAGCCAATAATAAACGAATTAAAATAAAACTATGACGACCAGACAAAAAATAGAGCAAAAAGACGAGCATAAAGAACGCTTAGAGCACGCTGTAAAACTACAACAAGCAGGCCAATTACATGAAGCCAAAGATATCTATCGAGAGATTATTCTTGCGGAACCAAATAACGCAGATGCCAATAATCTTTTAGGATGTTTAGCATTTCAAACTGGTTTTCACAAAGAAGCTAACAAACTGATAACAAAAGCTATCACTATCAACCCTCATCAAGCTGTTTATTATATTAATCTTGGTTCAGTACTAATTCAATTAGCAAAATATCAGGAGGCTATCAAAACATTCAAACAAGCTATCACGCTAGACCCTAAAAATATTCATATATATATAAACTTAGGGAATGCCCTTTGTTTAAATGAAGAGTTTGAAAATGCAGAAAACTGTTATAGAGCTGCATTACGCATTCAGCCCACCTCCGTTGAAATATGGTTCAACCTCGCTAATGTTTTACAAAAACTAAACAGAAATTCTGATGCAGTGCTAGCATATCAGTCAACTCTAAAAATCAAGCCTAATCATACAGAAGCATTACTCGCTCTTGGAAATTGCTTTCTTACAGCAGGGAATAACAAAGAAGCACTTACTACTTTTAATAAGCTTCTAGAAATAGAGCCTGACAATGCAGAAGTTCTAGAAAAAGTTGGAGGACTCTACATTCAAGAAGGCAAGTTCGATAAAGCAAAAGGCACCATAAAAAGTGCCTTGAATCACTCCCCTGATTTAGCAATAGCGTACACACGTCTAACTAAATTAGAAAAATACTCCGAAATCAACAGCGAAGTAAAAAAAATTGAAAAGTACTACCATAATAGCCATACTAACTCAGAGCAACGAATGTTCCTTTCATTTGCTCTTGGGAAAATATACGAAGACATTGGTCATTATGAAAAGTCTTTTCACTTTTTATTGGAAGGAAACAATATTAAACGGAAGAGTTTTCAATACAACATTAAGGACGATACTGATCGCTTAAGCTCAATCCAGGAAATGTTTAATAAAAATACCTTTGCCCGCATGAACGGTGTAGGCCATCCAAATGAGACTCCCATTTTTATTGTTGGTATGCCACGTTCAGGTACCACACTGGTAGAACAAATACTTGCCAGCCACCCGGAAATATATGGCGCAGGCGAATTAAATAATTTAAGACAAATTGCACTCAAAAATATTCCTGAAAGCAAAAATACAGAAACTATAGGATACCGTGCGCTACCAAGCAAAGAAGAATGTATTCAAATAGGAAAAGATTATATTGAGGATATAAGACAATACTCATCATCAGCAAAATATATAACCAATAAATTACCTAATAACTTTTCTTTTATTGGCTTAATTAAACTCGTTTTACCAAATGCAAAAATTATCCACTGCAAACGAAACCCGATGGATACATGCTTCTCTATCTTTAAAAATTATTTTTATCGTGCAGAATCATATTTCTTTGACCTCAAAGAAATAGGTATTTTTTACACTCAATATCAAAATATGATGACTCACTGGAAAAACACATTACCGAAAAATAGTTTCTATGAGGTCCAATATGAAGATATGGTCAATAATCAACAAGAAGAAACCGCTAAACTTCTTGAATTCTGTAATTTAAATTGGGATGATCAATGCTTGTCATTTCATAAATCCAAACGAGTCGTATCAACAATTAGTGCAACGCAAGTACGCCAACCTATCTATAAAGACTCCTTGCAAAAATGGGAACACTATAAAAAATGGTTAAAACCACTAACCAACGAATTAAAAATCAAATAAAAAAAGAAACTTAACGCGACTTTTTACCACCCTCTATCAACCGTTCATAGCATCCCTACTATCTAATACTATTATTTACAATTGTTTCAATATAAACTGCCTATAGTTTTGTATTGAAGTAAGGGAGGAATTCAATGAGTAAAAAAAATAAATTTCACACTCATTCTCTTGACGTAGTTTCTGATAGCAACATCAAAAAAACTAAACTTCGTCCTCGCAGCAACATGCATGCACTAGAATCACGGATTGTCTTCGACGGAGCCTTAGCGAGTGAGATTATTGACTCAAATTTGCAAATACAAGACCTATCAAATCAAACTGCATCGGACTCTACGCCCCCCATTGATTTAGTTTCTGCACTAACAACGGTACAAGCTCAAGACTCAACGATACCTAATACACTAATTTTTGTTGATACTAATGTTAGTGATTATCAGTCTTTACTTACTAATACGACCCAAGGAACTCAAATACTACTCCTTGATTCAAATAAAGACGGTATTCAACAAATTGCTGACACTCTAAAATCTTACAACAACCTCGATAGCATACAAATTATTTCTCATGGAGATAGTGGAACCATTCACTTGGGGACAGCCTCCTTAAATAGCAATTCCATAGCCAATTACGAAAATCAACTATCTGCATGGGGACAAGCACTGACAGAAACAGGAGATATTCTTATTTTCGGCTGTAACGTTGCTGCAGGAACTAGCGGAGAACAATTTATTCAACAGATTAGTACCTTAACTGGTGCTGACATTGCTGCCTCTGAAGATTATACCGGCGCTACAGCATTGGGTGGAGACTGGCTGTTAGAGGCTGCAACAGGTGATATTGAAACCGAGGTATTATTCACAGACAGCGACTATCAAGGTGTATTAGCACAAACGACCTTTACAGGAACTCTAAATGCAAACAACCAGTTTTATCGTCCTGATTTTACTGACAGCAGCAAACAATTAACTACTGCAGATATTAGCTCACAAAGCAGCAACTTATTCAATTATTTCACGCGCTCATTTAGTCCCTCAATTACGGGGAACTACAGCATTGTTAATACCGCTGTAACGGGAACAAGCGATACGTTCATTATTGTCTATGATGGCTCTTTTGATCCAGCTTCTCCAATGACAAACTGGCTTCAGGGGAATGATGATTGGAGTTCATATCCGCTTGGAGGATCTGATCCACGGCCAACTACACTTATGTCTATAGTTCATAATGTGCCATTAACAGCGGGCAACAACTATGTCCTTGTTATGACAACTTATAGTGCTGGTGCAACAGGCAGTACAACATTTGTAATTGATGGCGCAGGAAGTGCTGTAGTAAATAATGCTCCAACAACTGCCAATAAAACAGTAACAACATCAGAAAACACTGATAAAACTTTTTCCAGCTCCGACTTTAGTTTCACTGATGCCGATGGAGGTGATGCTTTAACATCAATAAAAATCACTACTCTGGAAACTGTTGGAGCATTGTTTCTGGATGCCAATTCGAACGGTACAAATGATTCAGAAGACGTCACATTAAATCAGGAAATTGCTGTTGCCGACATTTCCAAATTGAAATTCTCTCCAGTAAATGGGGCTTCAGGAACTAGTTATGACTCCTTCGGTTTCAAAGTAAGTGACGGAAAAGCATACAGTGAACTAGCCAGCACTATCACTATTGATGTAACAGCCGCTCCTTCTACTGACAGTGATGGAAACTTAACATCTTCTGCAACAGTAAGTGAACCCATAGGCCTATCCACTACCGCAACGAGCACCGGCTCAGCGGTTGACGTATTCGATTTCACACTAACAGATGGCGGCGCCAGTGATGGCTCCGCAATGGATATATCACAAGTTGTGCTTAATACCTCCGGAACCGGAGATTTCAGCAAAGTTACCTGGCGTCTAAATGGCGCTGATGCCAGTAATGTAACCGGCACTTATAACAGTGGCGCCAATACCATCACATTCTCTGGACTAAGCATCTCAGTTGCAGATGGAACCAGCGAAACCTATACCGTTAATGCGTACTACAATGATAATACAGGATTAACCGAAGGGCAGACCTACATTCTTTCTGTTGACGGAGATACAGATCTGACCGTTGGAGGTAGTGGCACCCAAATGGGTAGTACAAGCGCCGTTAGTAACAGTACGGGGACTACTGTTGATGTAACCGCAACTGCATTAACATTTAGCACGCAACCTGGAGGCTCAGTCAGTGGTATTAATTTAACCACGCAGCCTGTTGTGAAAGCGGTTGATGCGGCAGGAAATGTTGATACAGACTTCACTGAAACGATCACATTAACCGAAGCCTCCCTGGGAACACTAAGCGGCGGATCTGTTGCCGCGTTATCTGGGGTGGCTACTTTTACTGCCGTCAATTATTCCGCAACCGCAGACCAACAGTCTTTTACCTTAACAGCTAATGATCAGGATGGCCTAGGCTCTGATCTATCAACAACAGATGCAAATGCTGTCACCTCAGATGTTGTCGCAACTAAACTATCATTTACGACTGAACCCGTACCTACAACGGTACTAAGTGGTCAATCAACAGCTTTTAGTACCGTTCCTGTTGTCAAGGCCGTTAACGCTTCAGATGTTGTTGATACAGGTTATTCAACAGGCATTACCCTAGCAGAAGTAAATGGCGCCGGCAGTGCCACCATAACAGGTACCGGTGATACTGATGGTAATGGTGCAACGGTTACCATTACGCCGAGCGCTGGTGCATCAACTTTTACTGGATTAACAACAACCTATACGGTTTCTGCTAGTAGTAGCGAAACCTTTAATTTACAAGCTAGCTCTGGTGGTTTAACGACGGCTAATAGTTCTTTGATTACAGCAAATGTTTTATCAATCAATTCTGCCACATACGATAGTAGTACAGGTAGCCTGGTAGTGACAGGGACTGGTTTTGAAGCCAACATCGGATCAGCAAATGACGTCACCGTTAACAAATTAACCATTACCGGTGAAGGCGGTAGCAGCTACACCCTGACCTCAGCCACCAATGTAGAAATTGATAGCGCAACACAGTTTACTGTTCCTATAACCGGTACGGATAAACTGTATGTTGATGCACTGTTAAATAAAAATGGTACCGCATCTGACAATAGCACGACCTTTAACCTGGCAGCAGCCGATGATTTCATGGCGAACGTTACAACAGGTAACACTGCCGATGCAACTAACAGCGTCACCGTCAGCAACTATGCGGCACCAACCATCACATCGGCCACGTATAATTATTCAACAGGCGTTCTAGCTGTTACCGGTAGCAATTTCAGCAGCCTCACTGGTAGCAACAATGATGTGGCTACATCCAAACTTACCTTAACCGGCGAAGCAGGGGCGACTTATACGCTGACCACTTCCAGCGTCGATGTCACCTCATCGACCCAGTTCAGCATTACCCTCAATGGTAGCGACAAACTAAACATCAATGGCTTGCTGAACAAAGATGGCTCGCTATCTGATGATATAACCACTTACAATCTGGCTGCGGCTGATAACTGGATGGCCGGTGCTGCAGCATCAACCAATATTGCGGACTTAACCAGTAATGGCATTATCGTATCAAACTATGCCGCACCCAGCGTAACATCGGCGAGCTACAACGCCGGGACCGGTGTATTAGCCGTAACCGGCACTAATTTTGTCAGTCAAATAGGGGCAACCAATGACATTTCCACCAGCACATTAACCTTAACCGGTGAAGCTGGCAATACTTACACCTTAACTAGTAGCAATATTGAAGTCACCAGCGCCACAACATTCAGCATTACGCTCAATAGCACGGATCAATTAAATATTAATGGCTTGCTGAATAAAAACGGCACCCAGGCCGATGATGGCGTTACCAATTACAATATTGCCGCTGCTGATAACTGGCTACAAGGCGCGCCTTCAACTGCCAATATTGCAGACACAAGCAACACCATCACCGTCAGCAATGTACAAACACCTACCGTTACCTCGGCAACCTATAATGCGAATACTGGGGTACTTGCTGTTACCGGCACAAACCTGGTTAAAAACGCGGGGGCCACCAACGATATTGATGTCACCAAGCTTTCGCTAAGAGGTGAAGCCGGTAATAGCTATACATTAACCAGCAGCAATGTCGAAGTTTCAAGTGCAACATCATTTACTTTGGTTTTAAATGCAACCGATAAACTAAATGTTAATGGTTTACTTAACAAAAACGGCACACTTTCTGGTGACATCAGCACTTACAATCTGGCAGCCGCCGAAGATTGGTTGGCGGGAGCAGCTACAAGTGCCAATATAGCTGACACATTTAATAATGTTACAGTCAGTGGCGTAGTTGCACCAACGATTACCTCGGCCACCTATGATGTCAGCAGCGGAATATTAACAGTGACTGGCACCAACTTTGCTGCAAAGCCTGGTGCAGCTAATGATATTGACATTTCCCTGCTAACACTCACCGGCGAAGGCAATAGCAGTTATACACTGACTTCCGCAGTAGATGTTGAAGTCACTAATGCCACCGCGTTTTCGACAACCTTATCGGGGGCAGACAAAACTGCAATTGATGCGCGATTAAATAAAAATGGGACCAGTGCCGTTGACAGCACGGTTTACAAGCTGGCAGCGGCAGACAACTGGCTGACAGCCGCAGATAGCGGCAGCAATATTGCCGATACGACTGGCAATGGCATCACTGTTAGCAATGCTGACAGTACGCCCCCCACGATTACCGCATTATCTATTCCCAACTCCACGATGAAAGTTGGCGATGTAGTGACAGCAACAATTACCGTTAGCAGCGATGCGGATAATTACACCACCGGCTACGGTGGAATCAGTGGCACGATTGGTGGATTTACATTAGGCAGTCTGAGCAAAGTAAACAACACAACCTATAGCGCACAATTTACCGTTAGCAATGGCGGAACCGACGTTGCTGCATTAAGTGACATTCCTGTGTCATTTACCTTAACCGATAGCGTTAATAACACCAGCAGCAGTTACACCACCGCCATTTCACAAAGCTCCGATCAGCTTGATGCCAACCTACCGACCTTAACCAATTTTGCATCCAGCATCAAAACCACCAATGAAGATACCGAGGTCAGCATCAGCCTGGCTGAATTAAATACACAAGGTAATGAAAATGAGCCAGGCGGCAGTATTAATGCCTATGTGGTTCAGGCGGTTTCTTCCGGCACCTTGAAAATTGGTACCAGTACCGGAACCGCAACCGCCTACAACAGCTCAACCAACAATCTAATTGACAGCAGCAAGCAGGCCTTCTGGACGCCGGATGCCAACGTTAATGGCACACAAAATGCGTTTACCGTAAAAGTTAATGATAGTGCCGGCAACTTATCCACCTCCGCCGTTCAGGCCCAAGTCAGCGTTACTGCAGTAAATGATGCGCCAGTGCTAAATACCGTTGCCAGCCCGACATTATCAGCATCAGCAGAAGATTCCGGCGTCAGCACTTATATCAATACACTTGTCCAACAAGGCAGTGGATTGAATAATTTTAGTGATCTAGATGGCTCCTCTGTAGGTATCGCCATTACCGGCATCACCTCTCAAGGCACCTTACGTTACTCGACAGATGGCGTATCAATGAGCCTGGCCAACGCAGCATCGGTAAGTAATAGTTCGGCGATATTACTTAAAGCCGATGCCAACACCTTTATTTATTTTGTACCCGCCAGTAACTTTAACGGCACCATCAACGATGCAATCACCTTTAAGGCCTGGGATGGCAGTAGCGGCAGCAATGGACAAACGGGTATAGACACCACCAGCAGCAATGCATTTTCCAGTGCCAGCGATACGGCGTCGGTCAGTGTCAGCGCGGTAAATGATATCCCCACCCTGACCAGCTTTTCAGCCGCCTTGGATACAACCAATGAAGACACACAAGTTGAAATCACTCTGGCAGAATTACAGGCACAGGGTAACGAAGCCGATGTAGAAGATGCAACCATTGATCAATTTATTGTAAAAAGTGTTAGCAGCGGCACACTCAAGATTGGTAGTTCTGCTGGCACAGCAACCGCATTTATCGCCAGTAGCAATGACACTATCAATAGTAGCAACCACGCTTACTGGACCCCCGCCAGCAATGCCAATGGTTCACTAAATGCCTTCACAGTAACAGCTAAAGATAGCAATGGTGCTCAATCAAGCACACCGATTCAAACTACGGTAAGCGTTACCCCCGTTAACGATGCTCCTGTTATCAGCAGCAACGGTGCCGGGGCAACCGCGACAACCAGCATTAATGAAAACACCACCGCCGTGACAACGGTCACCGCTAGCGATGTCGACAGCGCCGACACACTGACTTATTCCATTTCTGGTGGTGCCGATCAGGCATTGTTTACGATCAACAGTGCTACCGGTGTGCTGGCCCTTGTCTCGGCCCCCAATTTTGAGTCCCCTGCCGATAGCGGCACTAACAATGTTTATGATGTTCAGGTCACCGTTACCGATGACGGCACTGGCACCTTGACCGATGTACAAGACATTGCCGTGACCATCAACAATGTGAACGAGTCTCCGGTCATTACCAGCAACAGCGGTGGCGCAACCGCCGCCGTTTCCGTCGCTGAAAACCAGACCGCCGTTACCACCGTCGCCGCCACCGATCAGGACAGCGCCGATACACTCAGCTACAGCATCAGCGGGGGTGCCGATTCGGCCAAATTCAGCATCAATGCGGCAACCGGCGTGTTAACCTTTGCGTCAGCACCCAACTTTGAAGCACCTGCCGATAGCGGTGCCAACAATGTTTATGATGTGCAGGTCACCGTTACCGATGACGGCAGCGGCACCTTAACCGATGTACAAGACATCGCCGTGACTGTCACCAGTGTCAATGAAGCCCCCGTGATTACCAGCAATGGCGGCGCGGCAACCGCATCAACCAGCATTGATGAAAACACTACCGCCGTCACCACCGTTGTAGCGACTGATGTCGATAGCAGTGACACCCTGACTTATTCCATTTCTGGTGGTGCCGATCAGGCCAAGTTCAGTATTAACAGCTCAACCGGTGTACTCACCTTTGCCTCGGCACCCAACTTTGAAGCCTCCAGCGATAGCGGGGCGAATAATGTTTATGATGTTCAGGTCACCGTTAGCGATAACGGCACTGGCACCTTAACTGATGTGCAAGACATTGCCGTGACCATCAACAATGTGAACGAAGCTCCGGTCATTACCAGCAACAGCGGTGGCGCAACTGCCGCCGTTTCCGTCGCTGAAAACCAGACCGCCGTTACCACCGTTACCGCCACCGATCAGGACAGCGCCGATACGCTCAGCTACAGCATCAGCGGTGGTGCCGATCAGGCTAAGTTCAGTATCAATAGCAGCACCGGTGTACTCACCTTTGCGTCAGCACCCAACTTTGAAGCCCCTACCGATAGCGGTGCCAACAATGTTTATGATGTGCAGGTCACCGTTACCGATGACGGCAGCGGCACCTTAACCGATGTACAAGACATCGCCGTGACTGTCACCAGTGTCAATGAAGCCCCCGTGATTACCAGCAATGGCGGCGCGGCAACCGCATCAACCAGCATTAATGAAAACACTACCGCCGTCACCACCGTTGTAGCGACTGATGTCGATAGCAGTGACACCCTGACTTATTCCATTTCTGGTGGTGCCGATCAGGCCAAGTTCAGTATTAACAGCTCAACCGGTGTACTCACCTTTGCTTCAGCACCCGACTTTGAAGCCCCCAGCGATAGCGGGTTGAACAATGTCTACGATGTTCAGGTCACCGTTACCGATAACGGCACCGGCACCCTGACCGATGTACAAGACATTGCCGTGACCATCAACAATGTGAACGAGGCTCCGGTCATTACCAACAATAGCGGTGGCGCAACCGCCGCCGTTTCCGTCGCTGAAAACCAGACCGCCGTTACCACCGTTACCGCCACCGATCAGGACAGCGCCGATACGCTCAGCTACAGCATCAGCGGTGGTGCCGATCAGGCTAAGTTCAGTATCAATAGCAGCACCGGTGTACTCACCTTTGCGTCAGCACCCAACTTTGAAGCCCCTACCGATAGCGGTGCCAACAATGTTTATGATGTTCAGGTCACCGTTACCGATGACGGCAGCGGCACCTTAACCGATGTACAAGACATCGCCGTGACTGTCACCAGTGTCAATGAAGCCCCCGTGATTACCAGCAATGGCGGCGCGGCAACCGCATCAACCAGCATTAATGAAAACACCACCACCGTCACCACCGTTGTAGCTACTGATGTCGATAGTAGTGACACCCTGACCTATTCCATTTCTGGTGGTGCCGATCAGGCCAAGTTCAGTATTAACAGCTCAACCGGTGTACTCACCTTTGCCTCGGCACCCAACTTTGAAGCCCCCAGCGATAGCGGGTTGAACAATGTTTATGATGTTCAGGTCACCGTTACCGATGACGGCACCGGCACCCTGACCGATGTACAAGACATTGCCGTGACCATCAACAATGTGAACGAGACTCCGGTCATTACCAGCAACAGCGGTGGCGCAACCGCCGCCGTTTCCGTCGCAGAAAACCAGACAGCCGTCACCACCGTTACCGCCACCGACCAGGATAGCGCCGATACACTCAGCTACAGCATCAGCGGCGGCACCGATTCGGCCAAGTTCAGCATCAATAGCAGCACCGGTGCACTCACCTTTGCCTCAGCACCCAACTTTGAAGCACCTACCGATAGCGGTGCGAATAATGTTTATGATGTGCAGGTCACCGCCACCGATGACGGCAGCGGTACCTTGACCGATGTGCAAGACATTGCTGTCACCGTGACCAGTGTCAATGAAGCACCGGTGATTACCAGCAACGGTGCCGGGGCAACCGCGACAACCAGCATTGATGAAAACACCACTGCCGTGACAACGGTCACCGCTAACGATGTCGACAGCAGTGACACCCTGACTTATTCCATTAGCGGCGGAGCCGACCAGGCATTGTTTACGATCAACAGTGCTACCGGTGTGCTGGCCCTTGCCTCGGCCCCCAATTTTGAGTCCCCTGCCGATAGCGGCACTAACAATGTTTATGATGTTCAGGTCACCGTTACCGATGACGGCACTGGCACCTTGACCGATGTACAAGACATTGCCGTGACCATCAACAATGTTAACGAGGCTCCGGTCATTACCAGCAACAGCGGTGGTGCAACCGCCGCCGTTTCCGTCGCTGAAAACCAGACAGCCGTCACCACCGTTACCGCCACCGACCAGGATAGCGCCGATACGCTCAGCTACAGCATCAGCGGTGGTGCCGATTCGGCCAAGTTCAGCATCAATGCCTCAACCGGCGTGTTAACCTTTGCCTCAGCACCCAACTTTGAAGCACCTACCGATAGCGGTGCCAACAATGTTTATGATGTGCAGATCACCGTCACCGATGACGGCAGCGGTACCTTGACCGATGTGCAAGACATTGCTGTCACCGTGACCAGTGTCAATGAAGCACCGGTGATTACCAGCAACGGTGCCGGGGCAACCGCATCAACCAGCATTAATGAAAACACCACCGCCGTCACCACCGTCACAGCCTCCGATGTCGACAGCGCCGACACCCTGACTTATTCCATTTCTGGTGGTGCCGATCAGGCCAAGTTCAGTATTAACAGCTCAACCGGCGTACTCACCTTTGCCTCGGCACCCAACTTTGAAGCCCCCAGCGATAGCGGGTTGAACAATGTCTACGATGTTCAGGTCACCGTTACCGATGACGGCAGCGGCACCTTGACCGATGTACAAGACATTGCCGTGACCATCAACAATGTTAACGAGGCTCCGGTCATTACCAGCAACAGCGGTGGTGCAACCGCCGCCGTTACCGTCGCTGAAAACCAGACAGCCGTCACCACCGTTACCGCCACCGACCAGGATAGCGCCGATACACTCAGCTACAGCATCAGCGGCGGCACCGATTCGGCCAAGTTCAGCATCAATAGCAGCACCGGTGCACTCACCTTTGCCTCAGCACCCAACTTTGAAGCACCTACCGATAGCGGTGCCAACAATGTTTATGATGTGCAGGTCACCGCCACCGATGACGGCAGCGGTACCTTGACCGATGTGCAAGACATTGCTGTCACCGTGACCAGTGTCAATGAAGCACCGGTGATTACCAGCAACGGTGCCGGGGCAACCGCGACAACCAGCATTGATGAAAACACCACCGCCGTGACAACGGTCACCGCTAACGATGTCGACAGCGCCGACACACTGACCTATTCCATTTCTGGTGGTGCCGATCAGGCCAAGTTCAGCATCAATGCTTCAACCGGTGTATTAACTTTCGCTTCAGCACCCGACTTTGAAGCCCCCAGCGATAGCGGGTTGAACAATGTCTACGATGTTCAGGTCACCGTTACCGATGACGGCACCGGCACCTTGACCGATGTGCAAGACATTGCGGTGACTATCAATAATGTAAACGAGGCTCCGGTCATTACCAGCAACAGCGGTGGCGCAGCCGCCGCCGTTTCCGTCGCTGAAAACCAGACAGCAGTCACCACCGTTACCGCCACCGACCAGGATAGCGCTGATACACTCAGCTACAGCATCAGCGGCGGCACCGATTCGGCCAAGTTCAGCATCAATAGCAGCACCGGTGTACTCACCTTTGCCTCAGCACCCAACTTTGAAGCACCTACCGATAGCGGTGCCAACAATGTTTATGATGTGCAGGTCACCGTTACCGATAATGGCACTGGCACATTAACCGATATCCAAAATATTGCCGTAACTGTAACAAATGTTAATGAGGTGCCAACATTAGCTCCGATTTCCGCAGTTGCCTTTGCCGACACTTCCACCGACGATATCTTTAGTAGTGCTAGTAGTGTCTTAATTGGCAATGATGTGGATGCAGACACCGTTCTTAAATTCGGTATCCAAGGTCAATCCGTCACTGATGCGATAACCCATACTCAGACCGGTACCTATGGAACATTGCAAGTCACCGTTGCTACCGGCGCCTGGACCTACACCGCCAACGATGCCGCCATGGAAGCGCTGCAAAGTGGTGATGTCTCGGAAACCTTTAATCTGTTTACCCATGACGGTACTGCCAGCACCATTCAGCCATTAACGATTAATATTAGTGGTAGCAACGACGTGCCGGTAATGACGGCAGTTGAAGGGGTTTCATATACCGATACTGCCGCCGATGACAGCTTTGCTACCGCCAGCGGTACCCTGTCGGCCACCGATAGAGATGCCGATGCGGTACTTAAATTCGGTATCCAGGGGCAATCGGTTGACGATGCCACCACGCTGAGTCAGACCGGCACCTATGGCACATTGGAAGTTACCGTCGCTACCGGCGACTGGACCTACACCGCTAACGATGCGGCTATGGAAGCCTTACAAAGCGGCAATGTCTCCGAAACCTTTAATCTGTTTACCCATGACGGTACTGCCAGCACCATTCAGCCATTGACCATCACTATCCGTGGCACGAATGATGTACCGGTGATGACGGCGGTTGAAGGGGTTTCATATACCGATACTGCCGCCGATGACAGCTTTGCTACCGCCAGCGGTACCCTGTCGGCCACCGATAGAGATGCCGATGCGGTACTTAAATTCGGTATCCAGGGGCAATCAGTTGACGATGCCACCACGCTGAGTCAGACCGGTACCTATGGAACATTGCAAGTCACCGTTGCTACCGGCGCCTGGACCTATACCGCTAACGATGCCGTCATTGAAGCCTTACAAAGCGGCAATGTCTCCGAAACCTTTAATCTGTTCACCCATGACGGTACTGCCAGCACCATTCAGCCATTAACGATTAATATTAGTGGTAGCAACGACGTGCCGGTGATGACGGCAGTTGAAGGGGTTTCATATACCGACACCGCAGCGGATGACACGTTTACCACCGCCAGCGGAACCCTGTCGGCAACAGATAGAGATGCCGATGCGGTACTTAAATTCGGTATCCAAGGTCAATCGGTTAACGATGCGGTAACCCTTAACCAAACCGGCACCTATGGCACATTGGAAGTCACCGTTGCTACCGGCGCCTGGACCTATACCGCTAACGATGCCGCTATTGAAGCCTTACAAAGCGGCAATGTCTCAGAAACCTTTAATCTGTTCACCCATGACGGTACTGCCAGCACCATTCAGCCATTAACCATCGCTATCAGTGGCACAAATGATGTGCCGGTGATGACGGCGGTTGAAGGGGTTTCATATACCGACACCTCTGCCGATGACAGCTTTGCCACCGCCAGCGGCACCCTGTCGGCCACCGATAGAGATGCCGATGCGGTACTGAAATTTGGTATCCAGGGGCAATCGGTTGACGATGCCACCACGCTGAGTCAGATCGGTACCTATGGCACATTGCAAGTTACCGTCGCCACCGGCGCCTGGACCTATACCGCTAACGATGCCGCCATTGAAGCGCTGCAAAGTGGTGATGTCTCGGAAAGCTTTAACCTGTTCACTCATGACGGTATCGCCAGCACCATTCAGCCATTAACGATTAATATTAGTGGTAGCAACGACGTGCCGGTGATGACTGCGGTTGAAGGGGTTTCATATACCGACACCACAGCGGATGACAGCTTTGCCACCGCCAGCGGCACCCTGTCGGCCACCGATAGAGATGCCGATGCGGTACTTAAATTCGGTATCCAGGGGCAATCGGTTGACGATGCCACTACACTGAGCCAGACCGGTACCTATGGCACATTGCAAGTCACCGTCGCCACCGGCGCCTGGACCTATACCGCTAACGATGCCGCCATAGAAGCATTAGCCTCCGGCACGGTAAGCGAAACCTTTAATCTGTTTACCCATGACGGTACTGCCAGCACCATTCAGCCATTAACGATTAATATTAGTGGTAGCAACGACGTGCCGGTGATGACGGCAGTTGAAGGGGTTTCATATACCGACACCTCTGCCGATGACAGCTTTGCCACCGCCAGCGGCACCCTGTCGGCCACCGATAGAGATGCCGATGCGGTACTGAAATTTGGTATCCAGGGGCAATCGGTTGACGATGCCACCACGCTGAGTCAGATCGGTACCTATGGCACATTGCAAGTTACCGTCGCCACCGGCGCCTGGACCTATACCGCTAACGATGCCGCCATTGAAGCGCTGCAAAGTGGTGATGTCTCGGAAAGCTTTAACCTGTTCACTCATGACGGTATCGCCAGCACCATTCAGCCATTAACGATTAATATTAGTGGTAGCAACGACGTGCCGGTGATGACGGCGGTTGAAGGGGTTTCATATACCGACACCACAGCGGATGACAGCTTTGCCACCGCCAGCGGCACCCTATCGGCAACAGATAGAGATGCCGATGCGGTACTTAAATTCGGTATCCAGGGGCAATCGGTTGACGATGCCACCACGCTGAGTCAGACCGGTACCTATGGCAGCTTGCAAGTCACCGTTGCCACCGGCGACTGGACCTACACCGCTAACGATGCGGCTATGGAAGCCTTACAAAGCGGCAATGTCTCCGAAACCTTTAACCTGTTCACCCATGACGGTACTGCCAGCACCATTCAGCCATTAACCATCGCTATCCGTGGCACGAATGATGTACCGGTAATGACTGCGGTTGAAGGGGTTTCATATACCGACACCACAGCGGATGACAGCTTTGCCACCGCCAGCGGCACCCTATCGGCAACAGATAGAGATGCCGATGCGGTACTTAAATTCGGTATCCAGGGGCAATCGGTTGACGATGCCACCACGCTGAGTCAGACCGGCACCTATGGCACATTGCAAGTCACCGTTGCTACCGGCGACTGGACCTACACCGCTAACGATGCGGCTATGGAAGCCTTACAAAGCGGCAATGTCTCCGAAACCTTTAACCTGTTCACCCATGACGGTACTGCCAGCACCATTCAGCCATTGACCATCACTATCCGTGGCACGAATGATGTACCGGTAATGACTGCGGTTGAAGGGGTTTCATATACCGACACCACAGCGGATGACAGCTTTGCTACCGCCAGCGGCACCCTATCGGCAACAGATAGAGATGCCGATGCGGTACTTAAATTCGGTATCCAGGGGCAATCGGTTGACGATGCCACCACGCTGAGTCAGACCGGTACCTATGGCACATTGCAAGTCACCGTTGCTACCGGCGACTGGACCTACACCGCTAACGATGCGGCTATGGAAGCCTTACAAAGCGGCAATGTCTCCGAAACCTTTAATCTGTTTACCCATGACGGTACTGCCAGCACCATTCAGCCATTGACCATCACTATCCGTGGCACGAATGATGTACCGGTGATGACGGCGGTTGAAGGGGTTTCATATACCGACACTGCCGCCGATGACAGCTTTGCTACCGCCAGCGGTACCCTGTCAGCAACAGATAGAGATGCCGATGCGGTACTTAAATTCGGTATCCAGGGGCAATCGGTTGACGATGCCACCACGCTGAGTCAGACCGGTACCTATGGAACATTGCAAGTCACCGTTGCCACCGGCGACTGGACCTACACCGCTAACGATGCGGCTATGGAAGCCTTACAAAGCGGCAATGTCTCAGAAACCTTTAACCTGTTTACCCATGACGGTACTGCCAGCACCATTCAGCCATTGACCATTAATATCAGTGGCACGAATGATGTACCGGTGATGACGGCGGTTGAAGGGGTTTCATATACCGACACCTCTGCCGATGACAGCTTTGCTACCGCCAGCGGCACCCTGTCAGCAACAGATAGAGATGCCGATGCGGTACTTAAATTCGGTATCCAGGGGCAATCGGTTGACGATGCCACCACGCTGAGTCAGACCGGTACCTATGGAACATTGCAAGTCACCGTTGCCACCGGCGACTGGACCTACACCGCTAACGATGCGGCTATGGAAGCCTTACAAAGCGGCAATGTCTCAGAAACCTTTAACCTGTTTACCCATGACGGTACTGCCAGCACCATTCAGCCATTGACCATCGCTATCCGTGGCACGAATGATGTACCGGTGATGACGGCGGTTGAAGGGGTTTCATATACCGACACCTCTGCCGATGACAGCTTTGCTACCGCCAGCGGTACCCTGTCAGCAACAGATAGAGATGCCGATGCGGTACTTAAATTCGGTATCCAGGGGCAATCGGTTGACGATGCCACCACGCTGAGTCAGACCGGTACCTATGGAACATTGCAAGTCACCGTTGCCACCGGCGACTGGACCTACACCGCTAACGATGCGGCTATGGAAGCCTTACAAAGCGGCAATGTCTCAGAAACCTTTAACCTGTTTACTCATGACGGTATCGCCAGCACCATTCAGCCATTGACCATTAATATCAGTGGTAGCAACGACGTGCCGGTGATGACGGCAGTTGAAGGGGTTTCATATACCGACACCTCTGCCGATGACAGCTTTGCCACCGCCAGCGGCACCCTGTCGGCCACCGATAGAGATGCCGATGCGGTACTGAAATTTGGTATCCAGGGGCAATCGGTTAACGATGCCACCACGCTGAGTCAGACCGGTACCTATGGCACTTTGCAAGTCACCGTCGCCACCGGCGCCTGGAGCTATACCGCTAACGATGCCGCCATGGAAGCCTTACAAAGCGGCAGTGTCTCCGAAAGCTTTAACCTGTTTACTCATGATGGTATCGCCAGCACCATTCAGCCATTGACCATTAATATCAGTGGCACGAATGATGTGCCGGTAATGACGGCGATTGAAGGGGTTTCATATACCGATACCTCTGCCGATGACAGCTTTGCCACCGCCAACGGCACCCTGTCGGCCACCGATAGAGATGCCGATGCGATACTGAAATTCGGTATCCAGGGGCAATCGGTTAACGATGCCACCACGCTGAGTCAGACCGGCACTTATGGCACCCTGCAAGTCACCGTCGCCACCGGCGCCTGGAGCTATACCGCTAACGATGCCGCCATGGAAGCCTTACAAAGCGGCAGTGTCTCGGAAAGCTTTAACCTATTTACTCATGACGGTATCGCCAGCACCATTCAACCATTAACGATTAATATTAGTGGTAGCAACGACGTGCCGGTGATGACGGCAGTTGAAGGGGTTTCATATACCGACACCTCTGCCGATGACAGCTTTGCCACCGCCAGCGGCACCCTGTCGGCAACAGATAGAGATGCCGATGCCAGCTTTACCTTCGGCATTCAAGGTCAGTCCACGATTAATAACCCAACACATACCGAAACCGGAAGTTACGGTACGTTAGCAGTTACCACCGCCACTGGTGAATGGACCTATACGCCAGATGATGCCGCCATTGAAGCCTTACAAAGCGGCAATGTCTCCGAAACCTTTAATCTGTTTACCCATGACGGTACTGCCAGCACCATTCAGCAACTTACCATCGACCTCAACGGTAGTAATGATCTACCCATCGGCCAGGTTGTCATTCAAGGTGACCAGGTTGAAAACACCACATTAACGGTGGCTACCAATATTGATGATGCAGAATCCTTAGGTGAATTAGCCTATCAATGGAATCGTAATGGAACAGCAATTGATGGGGCCAACCTGGATAGTTATACATTGACCGAACCCGATGTCGGCAATGTTATTTCCGTGACCGTTAGCTATGTTGATGGCAGCGGCCAATTGGAGTCTATTTCGTCCGCAATAACCGACAATATTGCCAATATTAATGATCTACCCACCGGTGATATTGTTGTATCCGGCCTTAATTCAGAAGGCCAGATTCTGTCTGCAACACATAATCTGGCAGATCAAGACGGTTTGGGTGAAATTAACTATCAATGGCTACGCTCAGGCTCTGCTATCACAGGAGCAAGCACGAGTACCTATGTATTAAGCAACGTTGATATAGGTAGTAAAATCAGTGTCAATTTTAGCTATATCGATGGGCATGGCACACAGGAAAGTATCACCTCTGCTGAAACAGCTGTGATTGCAGGTAATGTTATCACCCCCACTCCTACGCCAACAACCCCGGTTGTTACTCCAATAACACCCGCACCCGTCGTCACCACACCTAATGTAACGCCACAACCTATTACACAGGCATTACATACCATTACAACAAGTACCCCTGCTGTAACGACAACTTTATTTGCAACACCTGAAACATCAACGATACCGGCAACACCTGCAACACCTGCAACACCTGCAACACCTGCAACACCTGCAACACCTGCAACACCTGCAACATCGGCAACACCGGCAACACCTGCAACACCTGCAACACCTGCAACACCGGCAACATCGGCAACACCTGCAACATCGGCAACACCTGCAACATCGGCAACACCTGCAACACCTGCAACACCTGCAACACCTGCAACATCGGCAACACCTGCAACATCGGCAACACCTGCAACATCGGCAACATCGGCAACATCGGCAACATCGGCAACATCGGCAACA
>CALNXP010000018.1:0-576195 GCA_942490555.1 uncultured beta proteobacterium
GGGCGAAACCGGATTTCGCTTCGTGTTCTGCGGAACTCGCGCTAGGCTTACCACGGATTGTTCATTCTCGCATCTCTATGGCAAAACTACGCGAACTCTTTGGCAAGAAGATCGTTCCGCATCACATGCTGAACTACGCGGAACAAATCTATGATATCCTCGTGGGCGAGATCGAGATCGGGCGATGGGAGATCGACGAGCGCCTCCCCCGGGGTGATTCAGCTCGCCAAGGAACTCGGCTTCGGAACCAAGACCATCCAGACCGTCTATGACCGCCTCAAGGCGAAGGACAGCGTCCGCTCCCTCGGCTACCGCGGCACCTACCTGCAATCCACCCATCCTCGCCCCGAGCCGATCACCGGAAGAATCGGCGTGCTCGTCGGCGAAGAACAGGCCGGTCAGCCGCTGGTCGTCTGGTACGAGCATGTGATCCGGCAGATGGCCCACCGGGAAAACTTCATGACGGACGTCAAGATTCTACTGACCGATCTCGACCCCGGAGAGGTCAACCAGCCCGGCGTCCTGTTCAACCACGACATCCGTGGCATCATCTCGCTCACCTCCTATATCATGCCGGTTCGCTTCGCAGACAGCGACGGGGCACCGCCTGCGGTCTTCTCTGCCCACCGTTTGAACTCCTGCGTTCCCAAGGTCTGCGCCGATGTCCGCGAGGCCTACGGGGACCTGACCCTCCCGGTGATCCGCCACGGACATACCCGCATCCTCTTTTCGGAAGATGCCGTCGAACCCGACCCCCGGCAAACCGAATTGCACCGCGAAGGCTATTCGCGGGCCATGGCCGAGCATGGACTTACCGTCGATAGCCAGGCCATGGAGGCATCCCGAAGCGTCGTCAATAGTGAGGCCAAATCCGTGGACAAACACCTCAAAGCGATCATGGGTCTTCCTTCCGGGAACGGCCCACCGCGGTTGTAATGGCTCCTTGGGACGAAGCATGGCCCTTGCCCGGGCCGCCCCGCGGCATGGGCTCGCCATTCCCGACGACCTCAGCGTGGTCTCGATCGGGTCCGCTCCCATTGACAAGAAGAGTGGTAGACACCTTACCGGCATGCTTCCCGATTTCGACCGGATGATTGAGATGTGCCTCATGGTCCTGGACCGTCAAGTGGAAGCAGGACGATGCGACTTCAGCCAGGCATTCATGCGCATGCACTATCATCCCGGCCACACCCTCGCAGCGATCAATGGGGCCACGCTCGTCGAACAGGCAGCGTCCCCTCGGCTCCGTCACGATATCGAAGCTCTCTCCCGGACCGTGGAGTAGTCGGCTGCGCGCCACAAACGTGGTTGGCTCGCCGAACTTTACGTAAACGTGACTCCGGATTCGCAAATGAAAACGAGCGGGGTATGCTCCCTTTATGACAAATGAAGGACGGATTCCCCTGCGGGCACACCACCGAAACCGAAACCGGCGGCTTCACCCTGATTGAGCTGCTGGTCGTGCTGGCGATCATCTCCATCCTGGCCAGCCTGATCCTCCCCGCGGTGGGCAAAGCACGCAGCAGCGCGCTGGGCATTGCCTCCACCAGCAATCTCAAGCAGGTATACCTGATGCTGGACACCTATGCCTCGGACAACCGCTGGTATCCGCGCGCCTATGAAACCTCGCCGACGACGATCTTCGCCGGGTGATCTGGGAGCACAACTTTGAAAATTTGAAGGAGGCCCGGTGGATGTGATGAATGGAATGGATGCATCCGCCTACAAGCAAGTCATGTGGTGCCCATTGCTGCTGAGCCGACACGGCAAGGGAAAGGACCAGCACCCCTGGGGCCGTGGCAATATGCCATGAACTACTATTATAGTCCCCAGGCCGGAGTCGGGACCCGTTTCAACCGCGGAGCCGGCGTCATCGGGGCCAAAGAAACCTATCGTGATGAGCGGAACCTGGCTGAGCGCCAACCCGCAATTCGGTACCTTCGAGCAAATCGAATCCACCCGCTTCCCCTACGACACCGACTGGAAGAACCTCGCCTACGAATACGGGTCCAGCCGGGATCTCGGTCTCGGCCTGTTCCTCGACGGTCACGCCCAGAACATTACCCAGCAGGACGGGGATGAGCTCCATACCCTGTTGCGGATCTAAGGACGCTGGAATGAGCTGTCGAATGCCCTACGGCATTTCGTTTTTTCACTTGGGATCATCCCGCCCGAAGTGTTTAGAGTGTATAGATAATCCTAAATAGGTATTGTTGGCTCTAACAGGGCTTACTAGATTGATAAGAAAGTGCTGAACGGTAAGCGTGAGATGAAATAGGGTTTTTTGCCAGTTCTAACACTTGCAGCTACAAGTGCGGAGTCAGTTACAGTATATATTTTATAAAACTATAAAAACGTCTGTCGATCAATATGATAACGAAAAACGAAGAAAGGAATCTTCCTATGAGATCCATATTCCACTCCATCCGTATCGGGTTCTCCCCACCACTGCGGCGCTCGGCATTGCCGTCGCCACAATATTTGCTACCCCGGCCGGTGCTGCAGTTACCTACCTGATCGACTTTTCAGGAGGTCCGAATTCGGATGAACCCGGAACAGCAACATCGAGTCCGGATGCCAACGGCAACTATTGGAATAATCCAGTGGATTCCGCGGACCTTGGGGTCGGCGCCAATGACATCTCAGCCTTGGTGGATACAGAAAACACGATCAGCTCAATCGGGTTCACAAGCAACTCCAATCTTGGGCAGAATGACGGCGGACCGACAGCCACCGCTTCCACGCTCGGCCTTCTCGATATTAGTAGTGCGACCGACGATTACTGGTTCAGCATCACCACTCTGTCATTCACTTTTCTGGGCTCAATCCCGACAACCTACGATATTCGAGTCTTCGGCAGCCGTGAAACCACCACTACTCGAATTACCCAATACCAAGTGACGGCGGCAACGGGATCGCACCATACAGCAACTTCAGACTTGGCACGAGTGGCCCGGGCATCGGAGTGGAAACGCCGGGATTCAACGGGAATGACAGCAAAGTAGCACTTTTGGGAATCTCGCTCCAAACGGAAGTACTCGAGATCAACTTTTCGCTGGGCGTCGTCTCCGGCGGCTTCGCGTATATCAATGCCCTCGCCCTCTCCGAGTCGGTTCCCGAACCTTCCACCCTCGCCCTCGTCGGCCTCGGCGCCTTGGCCTGCTTGGCCGGCCGCCGCAAAAACATAGCCTGATCGATCCCGAGCACTTTTTTCGCGCGCCCCGGTTGCCGACTCTCGTCGGAGCCGGGGCGCTCTGTATTTGTCGTCATCTCGTAGACGGTACGAACGCGTGAACATCCGTGAAGGTGTCGGTGAATCCAGCCGTGCAGATTGCTCCGGCGGAAGCTGCCACTCGCAAGGCGAAAGGAGGTCACACAGACTCCTAGACCCTGTCATCGCGAGGAGCCCGCTCAAGCCTCCCTGCCTTTGAATAACCGCAGAGGCCGGCTACCTTCGGCAGGACTTCGGCGAGACTTCGGCGCACTCAGTCGAAGCGCTCAGTCGAGGCGCTCAGGGGAGCGACTCGCTTGTCCGCCTCTGGAGGAGCGATCCACACCTCCGGTTCCACCACGGACGGGTCTCGGGCACGGCCGTTTGAGGGGAGTGGATGGCCGATGTAATGGCCGCGTTCTGCATCCAGGCCCGGATGCCTCCCATTCTCCAGCCCTCCACCTCGCGCGTCTACCGGGTTCTTCCCAAAGAAATTCCCCACCGAAGCACTTTGGATTGCGTCGAGTGTATAGATTGTGAGCATCCTGGCTAAAAGATGTGCGGAAAAGCACCCCTCGATCGCCCCGGTCGCTGGCAGCAGTAGAGCAAGGAGACAGAAATGAAAAACCATGACTTCCGAAAATGCCGTGATCACCGTGCTCGCCTGCCTTACGTTGTCCGCGGCAAGTCATGCGAATATGGTCCTGGTGGATGTGAGCGGGTGACATCAACAGCAACGGTGTTAACACCGCCGCCCAGGTAGGCAGCACCTACTGGAACACCCTGGATGGACCCGTGTTCACGGACCTGGTCGACACCGATAACGGCAATACCCTCATCGATATCCAGTTCACCACCGGTTTCAGCGCCAACGGAACGACCGCTTTTGGCGGCCTGGCCTCCCTGTCCTCCAGCCTGCTCGGTGATTTCGCGGTGGAAACCGCCACCCTCGATTACTTCTTCACTACCTCTACGATGTCGCCGGAATTACGGCGATCTCGATCCTCGACCAAACCTATAACCTGAGCTTCTTCGGAACCCGGGAAACCACCGGCACCCGGATTACCACCTACGGCGCTACCGGCGCCAATGGCCCGTTCACGGTGAACCTCCAGACCTCCGGCACCGGGATCGAGGACGGCGGCTACGACGGAAACAACAACACGATCGTGACCATCACCGACATGATCCCCAACGGCAGCAACGCGATCGCTATCGATGTCACGGTGGATTCGGTGATTCTGCTTACCTGGGAGTCCTCGGCATCGAGATCGTGCCCGAACCTGCCTCCGCCCTCCTCATGCTGCTCGGCGGCGCGGTCATCTGCTTCGCCCGACGCCGCCGCTGAAGCGGGCCCGCAGCAAGCTCTGGCGGGCTCCCCTCAGCGCTTCGACTGGAGCGCTTCGACTGAGTGCGCCGAAGTCTCGCCGATGTCCTGTCGAAGAGCTGCGCTTCTACGGCGCTACGATCCTGCGGTCGTCTTTGCATGGGCGGTGCCTGAAACGGCCTGAAGGGCCGCCATTCGAAAGCCCAGGGCAAGCCGGTCGCCCGGGGTCCAAGAAGGATACAGACAAGAGCGCGGATGGAGCGAGGGGAGACTTCGATCTGGAATATCGCTCTATCCGCGCTCAGGTTCATTTTCTTGCCAGTTCCGGGGGCGGCGCCCGCTTGCCCCCGGCTATCGAATGACAGGCCGTTGGCCTGGTCGTGTGCGGAGATCCTTTCTGCCACCCTTCAGCCGATCCTGAGTTGACAATATGAGTAAATGCTCATATTTTACCTTCTATAGGTCACGTCCTGGTTGTCCCCAGAACCCAACGAGGTCCCATGCTTTCGATTCGCCGGCAAAACCGGAAAACAGCAAACGCAACTCCAGGATCGGACTGGCCTGGCGGGCGGTGGTCCCTTAGGGGCATCTACGAATTGGGCGCTCTTCTCGCGCTCGAGGAAGCCCTCGACGGAGTCGACCATGCGCGCACCTCGACGTCTATGTCGGTGTCAGCTCCGGCGGCCTGATCGCTTCCGGCCTCGCCAACCAGATGAGCATAGCCAAAATGTGCACGCATCTTCGTCCGCAACGAATCGCTGGAGCACATGTTCGCCCCCGAGGACATCTTCTTCAAACCGGCCTTTCTGGAATACATCAAGCGTGCATTCACCGTGCCGGAACTGATGGTGAATACTTTGTTCAACTTTCTCCTCCATCCCCATGGACTTCCGCTTCTCGGACTCCATCACCGGCCTGAGCACTGCCATTCCCACCGGCCTCTTCAACAATGAGGCCATCGGCAAATTCTTTGTCGATGTTCACCAGGCGGAGGGCAGAACCAACGACTTCCGCGAGCTCGCCCACCTCTTCAGCTCGTCGCCACCAATCTCGATACCGCCGAGCCGGCGGTGTTCGATCGCCCGGACTCGATCACGTTCCGATCTCCAAGGCCCTCCAGGCCAGCGCTGCCCTGCCCGGGCTCTACTCCCCGGTAGAAATCGATGGCCAGCACTATGTGGACGGGGTGCTCGCAAGACCATGCATGCCTCCGCCGCCCTCGAACAAGGCGTCGACCTGCTGCTCTGCATCAACCCCATCATTCCGTTCGACGCCGACAGTCCCGCCCCGGCTCCCCAAATCACACCCACCTGGTGAAGGGCGGCCTGCCGGTCGTGCTGTCCCAGACGTTTCGCACCCTGATCTACTCCCGGATGGTGGTCGGCATGCGGCCCTACGACGACCAGTATCCCAAGGCCGACATGGTGCTCCTCATGCCGGACCGGGATGACCCCAAGATGTTCTTCACCAACGTCTTCAGCTACAGCAACCGGCGCCGGGTGTGCGAAAACGCCTACCAGACCACCCGCAAGGATCTGTTCGCGCCAAGGACGAGCTCGATCCCATCTTCGGAACGCCACGGCATCCGGCTTTCCGCGTCGACATCCTCGAGGACAAAGCCCGCCACTACTGGGTCGCGGACAAGGCAAGCCGCGCTCTGGAGGCATAATCCCATGAAACAGCGTATTCTCCTCTTCACCGGCAAGGGCGGTGTCGGCAAAACCACCTGTGCCGCCGCCACCGGCATCCGCGCCGCCCAGCTAGGCATGCGCACCCTGGTGATGTCCTCCGATCCCGCCCACAGCCTGGCCGACGCCCTGGACATGCAGCTCGGCCCCGAACCGGTCGAGGTCATCCCCAACCTCCATGCCCAGGAAATCGATCTCTACTATTCGATGAAAAAGTACTGGGGACACATGCGCGAGCTGCTGCTCCTGGTCTTCAAGTGGCAGGGCATCAACGATATTGCCGCCGAAGAACTCGCCGCCATTCCCGGCATGGGCGAAGGCACCGCCCTCCTCTGGCTCGACCACTACTTCCACAGCGGCGAGTACGACCTGATCATCGTCGACAGCGCGCCCACCGGCGAGACCCTGACCTTCCTCACCCTTCCCCAGGTCACCGAGTGGTGGATCACCAAGGCCTTCCCCTTTCAGAAGCTGGCGATCAAGAGCTTTGGGATGGCGGTCCGCACCACCACCGGCATCCCCCTCGACAAGGGATACAACGAACTGAAGAACCTGTTCGAGCGATTGCGCGTCATCAGCGGGATCCTCAGCGATCCCGACATCACCAGCATTCGCCTGGTGATGAATCCGGAAAAGATGGTGATCCAGGAAGCCCACCGCGCCTACACCTACCTGCAACTCTACGGGTATGGCGTGGACGCGGTCATCGTGAACCGAATCCTCCCCACCACCCGCGGCAACGACGGGGGCTGGGGAAACTACCTGGAGGCCCAGACGAAATACCTGGAGGAAATCGATACCACCTTCTCGCCCCTCCCCATCTTCCTCAAAGTGCCCCACCAGCGCCGGGAAGTCTTCGGACTCGCCCTCCTGCGAAAGATCGGCGACGGCCTCTACGCCGATACCCCGCCCGCGGACATCCTCTATAGGGAGCCGACCTACCAGGTGACGAGAAAGAGGGCAAGGAGTACGTGCTGCGTATTCGCCTGCCCTTTACCGAGGCACACGACATCGAGGCCCAGCAGTTCGGCGACCAGCTCGTCATTGCCATCGGCAACCAGCGCCGAAACTACCTGCTCCCGAATTTCCTCGCCTACTATTTCCTCGGCGACGTGATCTTCAAAGACGGCTGGATGCACGCCCACTTCGCGAAGTCCAAAGATGATGATGACTGAGTCGACAGTCCTGCGCGCCCGGGGGCTCGACATCACGTCGAACAGACCGGCCAAGGCCCCGCCGTCCTTCTCGGCCACGGCATGTTCTGTACCTGCCGCATGTTCGATCACATCGTGCCGCAACTTGCGGAAACTCACCACGTGATCACCCTCGATTTTCCCGGACATGGACAAAGCGCGGTCCCGACCTCGCCATTGTCCCTCGAGACCTTGACCGCCACCTACCTCCAGATCCTTGATAGCCTCAAGATCGACCGGGCGGTTATCGGGGGCTTCAGCATGGGGGGCATGGCCGCCCTCCAGCTTGCCCTCGATCATCCCGAACGCCTCCACGGGCTGGTGCTGATGAATACCAGCGCCGACAGCCAGTCCCTCTACGAGCGCCAGACGCCTCGGCTGCTGGGCGCGATCACCAGCAAGGTCGGCATCCATCCCACCGCGGTAAAATCCGTCATGAAGTACATGTTCAGCAGCACCTTCATCGCCGAACACCCTGACGTGGTGGAGGCATGGGGCCGGAACCTCTCCAACATGGATACCGATGCGGTGGTTTCCGTGACCCCGATGATTGCCGAACGGGAGCCCCTGTTGCACCGGCTGCACGAAATCGACCTGCCCGTCCTCGTGCTCGGCTCAACCCGCGACGAAGCCACCCCACCCCAGCACGCCCACCGGATCGCCGAATCCCTGCCCCATGCACGAATCCGCATCCTCGATGCCGGACATGGCACCCCGCTCGAAGTACCGGAGCAGGTCGTCGACCATTTCTATGCCTTCCTCTCCCACATCGGACACTGGGAACATCGATGACCGACTCTCCCTATCCCCACCTCCTCGCCCCCCTCGATCTCGGTTTCGTCACCCTGCGCAACCGGGTCCTGATGGGCTCCATGCATACCGGGCTGGAAGACACGGAAGGCGGACGCTCCGACAAACTGGCGGCCTACTTCGCCGAGCGGGCCCGGGGACAGGTGGGACTGATCGTCACCGGCGGTATCGCCCCCAACCGGGCGGGCTGGGTCGCGCCCTTCGCCGGCAACCTTCCAGAAGTCGCGCCAGGTCGCGCGCCATCGCAAGGTCACCCGTGCGGTCCACGCCGAGGACGGCAAGATCTGCATGCAGATTCTGCACGCGGGGCGCTACGGCTACCACCCCTTGAGCGTCGCCCCCTCGGCCATCAAGTCCCCGATCACCCCGTTCAAGCCCCGCGCTCTTCTGCACGCGGCGTGGAGAAGCAGATCGGCGACTTCGTCCGCTGTGCCGAGCTGGCCCGGGAAGCCGGCTACGACGGGGTCGAAATGATGGGCTCGGAAGGCTACCTCATCAACCAGTTCCTGGTGACCCGCACCAATCACCGTACCGACGAGTGGGGCGGGCATTCGAACAACGCATGCGTTTCCCGGTCGAAATCGTGCGCGGCATTCGCGAAGCGGTCGGCCATGACTTCATCCTCATCTACCGCCTGTCCATGCTGGACCTGGTCCCGGACGGCAGCGCCTGGGACGAAGTCGTGCTCCTTGGCAAGGCGATCGAGGCACGCCGGCGCGACCCTGATCAATACCGGGATCGGCTGGCACGAGGCCCGCATCCCCACCATCGCCACCATGGTCCCGCGCGGCGGCTTCACCTGGGTCACCCGGAAACTCAAGGGCGAAGTCGGCATCCCGCTGGTCACCACCAATCGCATCAACATGCCCGATGTCGCCGAACACATTCTCGCCGACGGCGATGCCGACATGGTCTCGATGGCCCGCCCCTTCCTCGCCGATCCCGAGCTGGTGAAGAAGGCCGCCGAAGGCCGCGCCGACGAAATCAACACCTGCATCGCCTGCAACCAGGCCTGCCTCGATCATGTATTCGTCAAGAACCAGCGCCACCTGCCTGGTCAATCCTCGCGCGGGTTTCGAGACGGAGCTCGCTGATCACACCCACCACTTCCCCCAAGCGCATCGCGGTGGTCGGCGCCGGTCCGGCCGGCCTCGCCTGCTCCACCATCCTCGCCGAGCGCGGTCACCAGGTCACCCTGTTCGATGCGGCCGACCAGATCGGCGGCCAGTTCAACATCGCCAAACGCATTCCGGGCAAAGAGGAATTTGAGGAGACACTGCGGTACTTCCGGGTTCGCTCTCGAAGGCCCTCGGGGTCGAATGCGCTCTGAACACCACGGTCACGTCCGGCGACCTCGTCGCGAACGGGATTCGACCAGGTCGTTCTTGCCACCGGGGTGTCGCCCCGCATGCCCGATATACCCGGCATCGATCACCCCTCCGTACTCAGCTATATCCACGTCCTGCAGAAGACGCATCCCGTCGGCAGCAAGGTCGCCCTGATCGGAGCGGGCGGAATCGGATTCGATGTGGCTGAGTTTCCCAGCCAGGAAGGCAAAAGTCCACCAGCCTCAGACCCGAACCGGCATTTCTGGAGGAGTGGAGTGTCGACGCAGACCCTAACACCAGGGAGGCCTGTTGACTGGAGCAATCAGCCGATCACCCTTCCTCCCGAAATCTATTCTGATGCAGCAACGCAACGCCTCCAAGCCCGGCAGCTAGGGAAGAGTCTTGGGAAAAACCACCGGTTGGATTCACCGGGCCTCGCTGAAACAGCGCGGCGTCGAGATGCTCTCGGGCGTCAGCCTACCATCTCATCGACGACGAAGGCCTTCATATCACCACGATGAGCAGGACCGGCGCCTGGACGTGGATACCGTGGTGATCTGTAGCGGAGCCGCTGCCTCGCCGCGACCTCCAGCCCGATGCACTGTGTCGCATCGGGCATGTCCACCCACCTTATCGGTGGTGCGGATGTCGCCGCTGGTTACTGGATGCAAAACGCGCGATCCGCCAGGGCACGCAGCTTGCGGCGAGCCTCTGAGCACGACGGACGGCGGGTCCATTCAGAGCACGGGAACGCCGACCACTCCCCGTCACTCACCTCAGCGCCAAGCGTGACGCATGCGATTCACCTGTCTGTAGTGACGCCGCAGGCGCGAGCCGACAAGGCGTTACCCATCTCGGTGGCGGGTATGGATGACCAGGCACTGTAACTGCCCCAGCCGATCGAACTGGGCATCCGCTGCGATCTCTTCCGGCCGACAGCCGGTGAAGATCACAGTCGGCCGGGGCTGGCACAAGGGAATGCGTCGCCTCGGCGGCCCCGCGCAGGTAGGATTTTGCGATGCAGATCATCTTCAGAAATCATACGCTGCTGCCCGGAGGGTTTCAAGCAGATGCCATTCACTCCGGGGCCGACAAGGCGAGCCCTCCGGGGCCCCCACCGGTTCCCTGCCCGACCCTTCACTGAGGCGGTCTCGGATGATCTCTTCTACCCGTTGACGCACCGCGGGCACGCGGGTGGCCTGGATCTCCTCCGCGGAAATGGAGGGTTCGATCGCGACTTCGACCGGGGCGGCCGTAATCCATGGACCGGAGCGACGCTTCAGGCGATAGGTCCCCAGCATCACCATCGGGAACAATGGGAACATTCGCCTCTTTCGCAATCCGGGCGAAGCCTTGAAGCGTTGCATGTCATCACTGTCGCTGCGGTCCTTCGGGAAACACCACCATGGAAAGCCCTTCCCGCAACCTCGCGATCACGTCATCCGCACTCTCCCTCGCCATATGACGATTGCCGCGATCCACGAACACCGTTCCCACCAGGACATTCCACGCGCCCAGCAGCGGGACGCGCCTGATCTCTTTCGCGATGAACGCCACCGGGCGTCCAGCCGCGATCACCGCCAGGGGAATATCAAATGCCCCCTGGTGGTTGCTGACGAACAGGACCGCCTGATCCTCGGGAACATCCACCTTGCCGTGAGTCGTCACCCGCGCCCCGGCCGCCCTCACGAGGAAACGCGACCAGGAAACGGCCACCGGGGCCGCGCGGCGCCGGGCCGCGCGCAGATCACCAAACCGCGCCTGGAGACCCAGGACGAGGAGAATCGGCGCGATGCTCAACTGGTGAAGCCAGAAGAACAGCAGGAACAGGAGGGTGCGAATCATGGTGAATCACCAAACATACCCGGGGACTATAACAAAGCCGCCCCCCGGTCATCAACTTCTCCCCGGCAACCACGCATGCTTGAACCCGGCTTCTTCTCCCGGCAGACTGACTCCATGAAGATTCTCACCCTCATCCGCCAGCGCGAAATCCGACTGGAATCATCCGTCCTTATCCGACTTTGACCGCCCGCTCAACCCGCGTGGCTTGCGCGACGCGCCACGGATGGGGACCTATCTCAAAACCTCTCCTACTGCCCTACCCACCTCGTAAGCAGCCCGCAGCAAACCGCGCACAAGCCACCGCCCACCAGGTGGCGGAGTGTATCGGGATTCCGGACCCGTGCCTTGTCTTCGACGCCTCCTCTATCATGCGGATGAAAGACCTGCTGGCCGCCATTCACCGTACTCCGCCCGCGTGGGAACGAGTGGGCCTGGTCGGTCACAACCCCGGCATGACCGGGATTTTCGCGGAAGAATTGAGCAACAGCGCCTTCGGAAACATCCCCACTTGCGGCATGGTCCACCTGTCGGTCGAGGGTCATGGGCCGAGGTCAGCCCCGCCACCTGCACCTGTCACTCACACCGCACCCAAACTGCTCTCGATGCGCGGTAGAGGGACCTTCTGCAAATCAAAAAAAACGTTTTTCTACCGGACGCGAACGCGGTAGTAGGTCGTGTCCTCCGGACGGGGCATTCGTGACCCTCAGACTGACTGTCTCCCACCGCGTACAACCCGGTGTCGTGCCATTCGCAAAGGTCCGCGGATTGCTCCAGCCGGTACACCCGCCCGGTCTCCGTATTCCAGCTCGTCGCCTCCACTCCACTTTGATTCAGCCCGGTCGGCCCGGCCGGGATACTCAGCGGATCGACGGAAGGCCAGTTCGTTGTGGCGTCCACCGTGCCGTCCAGCAGCGTTCGCATCTGTGACGCATACGACGACCCCACCAGGGGGCGCTTGTTAACAGCACCACGAAGTTCACCCCATCGCCTCGTTGACGGGCGAGGGGATTCGTACCGTTCAACGCACCGGTATGGTTGCGTCGCCATCCACCGCTCTCGGTCCCGGTTCGCAGGGTGCCGATGCCGGTGCCACTGACTACGTAGGTATCAAGAAAAGCGAGCAGTGCCCGCGGGAGGCGATCAATCCGCCCTGTCCCACCCTCGCTTCATGGTCCCACCCTCCTTCCGGAGGTGACACAAACAGGGTGGGATGATACGCCGGGTAGAATACGTTGAGCGAAAGTCCGCTGCCCGCATACCAACTTCTTCATTCCGGTCCTCCGGAAACGTGCGCCCGAGTTCAACATCACCGGGGGCAATGCCCAGCGGTCCGAACGTGTGCTGATGATGAAAGGAGACCAGGTCCTGGCCGCTGTACTGCTCGACGATCAGACCCAGCACCAGGAACCCGATATTCGAATAGGCGTACGTGGTTCCAGGATCGTATTGCAAGGGCTGGCCCATGATGTAACGAACCGTGTTGATCCTGCCGGGAGGACTGGGTACCTCCATGGCATTCGCAATGACCACCGGTAGGTCAGGTCTCCCGCTACATCCCTGTCCCATCCACCCGTGTGCAGCAGAAGGTGCTCAACCGTGATATCCTGCAGCCGCGCATCGGGCACCCCGAAGGGCTCGTAGTTCAACAGCCCCCCGCCCGGCTGGCCCAGGTCAAACACCGCATCATTCAACCCGATGCTTCCCGCTGCGATCAGTTTGCGCACGGCCGAGGCCGTGATCGGCTTGGTCACGCTCGCCAACCGCATCAACACATCGGGCAGGACGACCTCGGTCTGCTCTTCATCCGCCCAACCATAGGCGCGCTCGAAGACCACCACCCCATCCTTCATGATGCCCAGCGCGCCTGCCGGAATCGCATTGCTGGTCATGAAAGCGACCATCGCCACATCGAAGGCTTCCAATTCGCACCGGCAAACCACTCGAGGGAAGCTGGGCACCGGCAGCCAGCACATAAACACTGCCGGCAAGGAGCGTCCATCGTATGCAGGCGACCATCCTCATGCAGGAAACCCAGGGAGACCGACGGCTATTGTCGGGGCTGATTCTTCAGCGCCTCGAACATCGTTTCCACCGCGATAAAGCCTTCGGCGTGGCCG
This sequence comes from uncultured beta proteobacterium, assembly GCA_942490555.1. GTDB lineage: Bacteria > Pseudomonadota > Gammaproteobacteria > Burkholderiales > Gallionellaceae > Gallionella. The sequence continues at coordinate 13,520 of CALNXP010000018.1, forward strand.
ACCTGTTCGGCATCCAACTCGAACTGGAGCCGCTGAACACCCTTCTTCAACGCGTCCAGTTGGGCATCATTGAAGTTTTCGATGTTGTAGGTTTGCGCCGACTCGTTAAAGGCATCAATTCCCTTCACGAGCTCTTCGGCAAATACCGCCATCACCTTCTGATGACTGTCGATGTCGAGTCCGGGCGCGAGCATGCGCAGCTGCCCATCCAGCAATGCTTCATAGAGCACCTGGTCCTGGAAGGCATCGTACTCATTCCATGCCGCCATTTCCTGGTCGGAGAATACGCCCTCCAGTTGCGCATTCAGTGCCTCCCGGCCGGCCTCCAACTCCGCATATACCTCGGACGCGATCCGGTCCCCGGAAAACATGGCCCCCTGCTGAAGCTGCTGTTGCCTCACAAACGATCCGACAATCAATTCCGACGCCCTTGCCCGCGTGGCCGGGTCCAGATTCGCCTCCGCGTAGAACGGGTTGTAGACCATGTCCGAGATGACCTTCATCTGGGCCTCGGCAATGCCCCGCCGCCGTTCCACCGCCTGCGCATCGTCGTTCACCGGGGCCTCCCTCGCGGATTCTTCCACCGCTTGCCCAGCCCCAACCCGGCCTCGGCTCAGGGCCGCACCGCGGCAACCTCGGGGGCTTCTTCGGTGACCATCGCCTCCGGTGCGGGTTCTCCGGTCGGCGAATCTTCCGTGATGCGATCGGGGCCGCCGCGTTGGACGAGGCTGCCGATCCGGACGCCCTCGTGCGCCTGGCCGCTGCGGCCGGCCTGTAACCCTGTTCGAGGAGGCAGGTCTAAGATGGCGCTGATGTCCGCCACCGACAAGATCGATGTCTCGATCGAGCACAAGCAGGCAACGCTCGACGACGGGACGGCGAAGAAGCACCCGAATACGTGTCCCGACTGCGGGTCGCACTACCGCGATGAGGAGCTGAAGGCGCACCTGCGGGTCTGCCCGCAGTGCGGCCATCACTTCCCGGTCAAGGGCCGCGAACGCATCGCCCAGCTGGCCGACGAGGGCACATTCACGGAGGACGAGATGTCGTTGCGGTCTGGCGACCCGCTCGAGTTCTTCGACCTCAAGCCGTACACCGAGCGCCTGGCCGAGGCCGAGGTGTCGACGGGACTCGGGGACGCGATGATCACGGGCACGGCCCGGATCGAGACACTTCCGTGCCGGCTCGCGGTGATGGATTTCTCGTTCATGGGCGGCTCGATGGGCAGCGTCGTCGGCGAGAAGTTCGCGCGCGCCTGCGAGCACGCGGCGGCAGGCGGGCTGCCGCTGGTCTCGGTCTCGTCCTCCGGCGGCGCCCGCATGCAGGAGGGGATCCTGGCGCTGATGCAGCTGCCGAAGACGGTCTGTGCGCTCGAGGAGCTGCACGAGGCCGGCGGCGTGATGATCTCCGTGCTCACGCACCCGACGACGGGCGGCCTGCTCGCGAGCTTTGCCTCGCTCGGCGACGTGCTCGTCGCCGAGCCCGGCGCCCTGATGTCGTTCGCAGGCCCGCGGGTCGTCGCCCAGACCACGCGCGAGAAGCTGCCGGACGACTTCGGCCTCGCCGAGTCGAACCTCCGCTTCGGCCACATCGACCGGATCGTGCCGCGCACCGAGCTCCGTCCCGTCGTCGCGCAGCTGATCCGGCTTTTCACGAGGCCCGCGTGACGAACGACGCCGAGCTCGGCCTCCGTGACCGGTTGGCGAAGCTGGAGCGGGGTCAAGCTGCTGCGCGGGACGCGGCTCTCGGCCGAGCTCGAGCGTCTGCAGCGCCAGCTCGAGCGGCTCAAGGACGACACCTCGGACGAGGAGATCTGGCAGCGGGTCGAGCTCGCCCGCCACCAGGAGCGCCCGTACACCCTCGACTACGTCGAGCGGATCCTCGAGGACTTCTTCGAGCTGCACGGCGATCGCGGGCGGATGGACGATCACGCGCTCGTGACCGGGATCGGCAAGCTCGAGGGCCGCACGATCGCGCTGATCGGGCACCAGAAGGGGCGTGACATCAAGGAGCGGACGACGCGGAACTTCGGCATGGCCTATCCGGAGGGCTACCGGAAGGCGATGCGGGTGATGGAGCTCGCCGATCGGCACAACTTCCCGCTCGTCACGCTCGTCGACACGCCCGGCGCCTATCCGGGCGTCGCGGCCGAGCAGCACGGCCAGGGCGGTGGATCGCCCGCTGCCAGCTCACCATGGTGCGCGTCGGAGTCCCGAGCGTCACCTGCGTCATCGGCGAGGGCGGCTCCGGCGGTGCCGTCGCCATCGCCGTCGCCGACCGGGTGCTGATGCGCAGGAGAACTCATCTACTCCGTGATCTCGCCGGAAGGGCTGCGCCGCGATTCTCTGGCGCGACGCCTCGCAGGCGAAGAAGAGGCCTCGGCTTCCGCCTCGACGCCGCGCACTGCCTCGGACCTCGGCGTGATCGAGGGCATCGTCCCGGAGCCCCAGGGGCGGCCCCAGACCGACATCGAATCCGGCGGGCCTGCTCCTCCGCGGTCCGTCGTTCGCACTTCGCGGTGCGGAGCTCGACGGCCGCCAGCCGGCCGATCTCCGCACCCGCCGCGCGAAGTTCCGCGCGATGGGCGTGTTCGCCTAGCCCTTCCGCGGTACGCCTGTTCCGGCCGCGCGCGCCGGTGCATAATCATCCGGCGGCAGCGGCCTCGCTGCTTCGTGACGCGACCGAGAGGAGCACCATGACGAGCGCAAGGAGGACAGGTCTCACGTTCGAGGCACCCGGGCCCCGGGTCGTACGAGCTGGATCCCGTTCACTTTCCGGACGCTGCTGACGCGCTACTGGACGAGTCCAGTCCCGCTGTCCCGCCCGCGGGCGGCACCGCCGACTTCGCGAGCTTCTACGGGATGCCGATGAGGCGCCTCCCGGTGGCCGTACGTCAACAACTTCGGCTACCTCACCCAGCTGCCCGCGCCCGAGGCGGAGATCCCGGCGCTTCCAGCGCGCGGCCGAGGTGATGGCGCGAAGCTCTGGCGCGAGCAGCTTCGCGACTGGGACGAGAATCGCAAACCATCCTCCATTGCCACGCACCGGGAGCTGCAGGCCGTCAATCCGGACGCCCTCTCCGACGCGGAGCTGGTCGCCTATCTGACGCGCTGCCGCGACCACCATTCGGCCATGATCGCCCAGCACATGCGCTTCACCGCCGGTGCCGTGCTCCCGACCGGGGACTTCCTCGCACACGTTGGGGACTGGACGGGCCTGCCGCCGTCCGAGCTGCTCGGCCTGATGCGCGGTTCGGCGAGGTGTCGGCGGGTGGCTCCGACGAGATGGAGCGCCTGAAGAAAGCATTCGCGCAGGACACTTCTGCCGGCAAGATCCTCGAATCTGACGGCGACCCCGCGCAGGTGCTCGCGAGCCTGCGTTCCCTCGGGGGCGAAGCAGGCGCGGCGGTCTCCGGCTACCTCGACCTGGTCGGCAACCGCCTCCTCGACGGCTTCGACATCTCCGAGCCCACGGCGCTCGAGCTGCCGGACGCGCTCCTGCAGGGCCATCCGCATCGCCGTTTCCGGAGAAGCCCAGGCCGCCTCGGACGTCGACGCCCGCATCGCCGAGGTCCGCGCCAAGGTCCCGGCCGCGCACCGGGACCAGTTCGACGAGCTGCTCGGCGAGGCCCGCCTCACCTACCGCCTCCGCGACGAGCGCGGCGTCTACAGCGACATCTGGGCCTCGGGCCTCATGCGGCGCGCCGCCCTTGCGGCGGGTCGGCGGGTCGCGCGTCGCGGCCGCATCGCCACCCCCCACCAGATGCTGGACGCCAGCCTCGACGAGATGTGCGCGCTGGTCGCCGGCACCGGTGGCCCGTCGGCGGACGAGCTCGCCAGCAGCGCGCCGAATACCGCGCGACGCACACCGCCAAGGACGCGCCGCCTTCCTTGGCCCGCCGCCGCCGCCGCCGCCCGATCTCGCGGCGCTGCCGCCCGCGGTCGGCCGCGTCATGCGCGCGATGGTCATCGCGATGGGCCACCTGTTCGGCAGCTCCGAGGCGCAGCACGAGGAGACCGTCCTCTGCGGGCTCGCGGCGAGCAAGCGGCGTCTACGAAGGGCCGGCGCGCCGCGTCTCCGGGCCCTCCGAGTTCGGCCGGATCGCCAAGGGCGACGTGCTCGTCACCGAGTCGACGACCGAGGCGTTCAACATCCTCCTCCCGCTCCTTGGCGGGATCGTCACCGACAACGGCGGCCTGCTTTCGCACGCGGCGATCGTCGCGCGCGAGTACGGCATCCCCGGCGTCGTCGGGACCCGCGAGGCGACCGAGCGCATCGCCGACGGCGTCCTGTGTCCGCGTCGACGGGGATGCCGGCGAAGTCACGGTGCTCGGGTGAAGAAGGTCGTACCCTTACCGAAGGCGCGCGAGACCTCGCTTTATGGGTCGAAGGCCGTCGGGCTCGGCGACGCCGCGCGTCACGGCATCACGGTCCCGCCCGGCGTGGCGCTCTCGGGCGACCTGGTCGAGGCCGTCGCCTCGGGGGAGGAAAAGGCCGTCGAGATGGTCGCCAAGGCGATCGCCACCTTGCCCCATCCGTTCGCGGTACGATCGTCCGCAGTCGACGAGGACGGCGCGTCGGCGAGCTTCGCCGGCCAGCACCTCACGGTGCTCAACGTCCATTCGGCGGCCGATGTCCCCGGCGCCGTCCGCGAGGTCTGGTGGTCTGCGAACTCGGACTCGGCCATCACCTACCGCCAGCGGGTCGGGCTGTTCACCCGGCCGAGCGTCGGCGTCGTCGTGCAGTCGCTGCTCGACCCCGACGTCGCCGGGGTGATGTTCACCGAGAACCCGGTCACCCAGGCCGACGAGCGGCTGATCGAAGCGAGTTGGGGCCTTGGTGAAGCGGTGGTCGCCGGCCTCGTCGTTCCGGACCACTTCCGCCTCGACCGCTCCGGCCAGGTGCTGGAGCGCAAGGCCGGGGCGCAAGCGGATCGCGATCCGCTCGCTCCCGAACGGCGGCACGTTCGAGGAGGAGGTGCCGCCCGAGCAGGTGGAGCAGCTCTGCCTCGACGACGCCCAACTCGCGGCCTTGGGCGAACTCGCCCTGCAGTGCGAGAAGGTCTACGGCCCGCGCGCGACATCGAATGGGCGTTCGCAGGACGGGCAGCTCTACCTGCTCCAGTGCCGCGCCGTCACGACAGGGAAGTCACGCAGCGAGCCATTAGCGCCCGGCCCGCCCCGGCGCGACCCCGTGGCTGCTCTCCGGCGCGTCCAGCTCTTCGCCGATATGGACCGGAGGCAGGCCGAGCAGATCGCCCGTCTGCTCAAGGAGCGCCCCTTTCGCCGAAGGGCGAGACCGGCTGGAAGCTCCTCCACTACCTCGCGCAGAAGCTCCGCTCGGCCGAGCTCGAGTAGCCTCGGCGGGGATTCTCCCTCACCTCCACAGGCTTATCCCCGGCGTAGTGATCTACAGTGAGAAGGGTAAGGGTCTGAAGTAGGCAAAGCACACGAGGGGCGGGCGCGGTGGCGTGGACGCGGCGATCATCCAGCGATGCCCTGGAGAAGAAGAGGGGGGGGGGGGGGGAGGGGGGGGGGGGGGGGGGGGGGGGGGGGGGGGGGGCCCGTTCATGCAGTGATGCCGCTGGACGCCTACAAGCGCGATCCGAAGCGCACGCCCGACCGAGCCGTTCGGCGGTAAGCACGGGCGACGCGCTCCGCTTCGTCGTCCAGCGGCACGCCGCCCGCCGGCTCCACTACGACTTCCGGCTCGAGCGCGACGGCGCGCTCGCTCAGCTGGGCCGTGCCGAAGGGCGTGCCGCTCGAGCCCGGCGACGCGGCATCTCGCCGTCCACGTCGAGGATCACCCGCTCGACTACGGCGACTTCGAGGGCGAGATCCCGGCCGGGCAGTACGGGGCGGGCACGGTCGAGATCTGGGACCGGGGCACGTACGAGCTCGTCGAGGAGAAGAAGAACGGCGGCCTCACGGTTCACCTCCACGGCGAGCGGCTCGACGGGCTCTGGACGCTCGTTCCGGCGCACCTCGACGGCGAAGCCGAAGAACTGGCTGCTGCTGCGGAAGACCGACGAGGCGCCGGCGCGGAGAGGCGCGCCTACGCGCCGATGCTCGCCACCGCGACCGATGTGCTGCCGGTCCGGCGAGGGCTGGGCGTTCGAGCCGAAGTGGGACGGCTTCCGCGCGCTCGCGACGTCGACGGCGGCGTCGCCAGCTTACGAAGCCGCAACGACAACGACCTCACGGCGCGGTTCGCCGCGGCGGCCCGAGCGGTCGGCCAGGCGGTCGCGCTCGCCGTCGGCGCGTGCTCGACGGCGAGATCTGCGCCCTCGACGAGACGGGCCGCGCGGCTTTCGGCGCTGCTGCAGCAGGGAGCCGGCGCGCTCGTCTTCGTCGCCTTCGACGTGCTCGAGGTGGACGGCGAGCCGCTCATCGACCAGCACCTACGTGGAGCGGCGCGAGGCGCTCGAGCAGCTCCTCGACACGTCCGTCGAAGGCGTCCTCGTCTCCCCGTCGTTCGACGACGGCGCGGCGCTCGAGCGAGGCCGCCGCGAGCACGGGCTCGAGGGCGTCGTCGCCAAGCTGACCGACTCGCAGTACCGGCCGGGGCGCCGCTCGACGGACTGGCGCAAGCTGAAGCTGAAGAGCCGCCAGGAGCTCGTCATCGCCGGCTACACGCGCGGCCAGGGCCGCCGCTCGAACGGGATCGGCGCGCTCGTGCTCGGCGTCCACGACGCCGACGGCCTCCGGTACGCCGGCAACGTCGGCACCGGGTTCAACGACCGCGAGCTCGACCGCCTCGGTCGCCATGCTGAAGCCGCTGCGCCGGGACGACGACGCCGTTCGCCGAGGTGCCGAAGATGCCGAAGGTCCGCCGCGGCGACGTGACCTGGGTCGAGCCGACGCTCGTGGCCCAGATCGAGTTCGCCGAGTGGACGCGCGACGGCAGGCTCCGCGCGCCCGTTTATCTCGGCCTGCGCGAGGATAAGCTGGCTGACGAGGTGGTCGCGAGCAGGTGCCGATGCCGTCCGAGATCCGCCGCGGGGCGCGCGTCCTGAAGCTGTCGAACCTCGACAAGCCGTTCTGGCCGGACGAGGGGATCACGAAGGGCGACCTGCTCGCGTACTACCGCGACATCGCGCCGGTGCTCGTCCCGCACCTGCGCGACCGGCCGTTCACGATGAAGCGCTACCCCGACGGCTGGCAGGGCAAGTTCTTCTTCCAGAAGGACGCGCCGTCGCACATGCCGGACTGGATCAAGCGCGCCCCCTTCCCGGCCTCGACCCGCGACGGCGAGAAGCGGATCATCGACTACCCGCTCGTCAACGACGACCTCGCGCTCCTGTGGATGGTCAACATGGGCTGCATCGACATGAACGCGTGGTATTCGCGCGTCGACAAGCCCGAGCGCCCCGACTGGGTGATGTTCGACCTGGACCCCTCCGACGACGTCGGCTTCCCGGAGGTGATCGAGGTCGCGCTGCTCGTCAAGCAGCTCCTCGACCTCGCCGGGCTCGAGAGCTTCCCGAAGACGAGCGGCTCGCGGGGGATCCACGTGCTCGTCCCCGTCGAGCGCCGCTACGGGTACGACGAGACGCGCGAGTTCGCGGAGATCGTCGCCGGTGCGCTCGAGCGGACGCACCCGGGCCTCGTCACGACCGAGTGGACGAAGCGCAAGCGCCGCGGCGTGCTCGTCGACGCGAACCAGAACGGCCCCGGCAAGACGACCGCCGTCGTCTACTCGGTGCGGCCGCGGCCGGCGCGACCGTCTCGACGCCGCTCGCCTGGGACGAGGTGCGCGAGGGGCTCGACCCGGCGGTCGTTCACGATGGACGAGGTCCGCGCCCGGGTCGCGCCACGGCGACCTCTTCGCGCCGGTGCCGACCTCTTCGCGGCGGCGTGCTCGAGCTGCGGCAGTCGCTCAGCGGCGCCAGTTGCGCTCGATCCGGACGTCGGGGGGCGTCCCGCGCGGGCTGAGCTCGCCGCGCCGAAGAGCGCGCGTCGCTCGTCACGGCTCGAGCCCCTCCGGATGCCCGAGGCTCGAGAGCTCGGCGATGTCGCGGCGGAAGAAGAGCGACGTCGTCCAGTCGGCCACGACCCGCGCCTTCCGCGAGAAGAGCGGCAGCTGCGAAGAGGTGGTAGGAGCGCGTGATGAACCAGCCCCGGGAAGCCGCGGAAGCGGACGCCCATCACGTCGGCGATCCCCTTGAAGCGGCCGAGCGTCGCGACCTGGCCGAGCATCCGGTAGCCGTACGGCTGCGGGTCGCCGGTGAGGTTCTTCGCCAGCCGCCGCGCCTGGCGGAGCGCGTGCTGGCAGGTCGGCGGATCGACGCGGCCGGGGGTGCGGGTGTTCGGCACGGCGGCGCAGTCGCCGAGCGACCAGACGTCGTCGAGCCCCTCGACCCGCAGCGTCGCGTCGACGCGCACGCGGCCGCGCTCGTCGAGCGGCAGGCCGAACCGCGCGAGCTCGGGGCTCGCCTTGACGCCGGCCGTCCAGACGAGCGTGTGCGTGAGCACCGCGGCACCGTTCGAGAGCGTTGCCGAGCCGGCGTCGACGGACTCCAGGGTCGTGTCGACGTGGATCTCGACGCCCCGTTTGACGAGCTGGCGCGCCGCGTATTCGCCGAGCCGCGTCGGGATCTCGGGGAGGATCTTGGGCGCCGCGTCGACGAGCACCCAGCGCTGCGGGACCTCGCGCAGGCGCGGGTACCAGCGAAGCGCGTCCTTGACGAGGTCGGAGAGCTCTGCGAGCGCCTCGACGCCGGCGTAGCCCGCGCCGACGAACACGAAGCCGAGCTCCGCGCTCTGCGACCCGCCGGCGGCCGCCGCCTCGAGCTCGCGCAGGACGTGGTTGCGAAGGGCGATGCCGTCGGCGAGATCCTTGAAGCCGAGGCCGTGCTCGGCGAGGCCGGGGCACCGGGAAGACCGCGGTTGACGGCGCCGAGCGCGACCACGAGCTGCTCGTAGCCGATCGCGGCACCGGCCCGGCGATCGTGTCGGCGGTGACGGTGCGCGCTCCTCGTCGATCGCCGTCACGCGGCCGAGCACGAGCTCGGCGTGCGGGCACATCTGGCGCAGCGGCACGACGACGTGCCGCGGCTCGAGCGTGCCGGACGCCGCCTCGGGCAGCAGCGGCGTGTAGAGCATCGAGTTCTCCGGGCTGACGATCGTGGCGCCGCGCTTGCCGAGCAGACGGGCGACGTAGGCGCCGGCGAAGCCGCCGCCGAGCACGAGCGTGCCGCCGCGCGCGCTCGTCTCTCTCGCATCGGCCATTCAGGATGCTCGCGGCCGCCGCCGGGTAGCGCAAGTGACACGCTTACCCCTACAGTCCTTATCTGATATATATGCAACTCAAATAGTCTAGTAAGCCTGTCGGGAAGCTACTCAGGAGGGGTTTGTTCCATGCAAAGACGTGTTCTTCCGCTGATGATCGCGCTGACCGCCGTTGCGGCGGTGCTCGCGGCATCGGCTTCGGGGCGGCCAAGCAGGACGTGACGCTGAACCTCGTCGCGTACTCGACGCCGCGGCGGTGGCCTCGACAAGCTGATCGCCGAGTTCAAGAAGACGCCGCAGGGCGCCGGCATCAACGTCCGGGCCTCGTACGGGCCGTCCTCGGCGCAGGGCCAGGCGGTCGCGAACGGCCTCCCGGCCGACGGCGTGATCCTCAACACGGGCAACGACATCAACAACCTGGTCGACAAGGGCCTGATCAACAAGAACTGGGACAAGCAGAGCTACAACGGCGTCGTCTGGAACTCCGTCGTCGTCTTCGGCCTGCGCAACGGCAACCCGAAGAAGATCAAGGGCTGGAACGACCTGGTCAAGCCCGGCGTCCAGGTCGTTACCGTGAACCCGTTCAGCGGGCGGGATCGCGAAGTGGAACATCCTCGCCGCCTACGTCGCGCAGCGGAAGCTCGGGAAGACCGACAAGCAGGCGATCGAGTACCTGCAGAAGTTCTACAAGAACAACGTCGTCTCGCAGGACTCGTCCGGGTCGAACGCGACGAACACGTTCCTCTCCGGCAAGGGCGACGTGCTGCTGACGTTCGAGAGCGAGGCGATCAACGGCAAGATCCCGTACGTGATCCCGCGCCAGACGATGCTGATCGACATCTACATCGCCGGCCTCCAGAAGAGCGAGCACAAGACCGAGTGGAACCTCTTCTCGCGCTACCTCAAGACGTACCCGGCGCAGAAGATCCTCGCCGAGAACGGCTACCGGCCGGTGGACAAGAAGGCGCTCGCCGAGGCGGGCAACAAGTTCCCGGTGCGGCCCGGCCAGACGAAGATCACGAGCCCGCTGCTCGGCGGCTGGCGCGCGGTCGACAAGAAGTGGTTCGACCCGAACAACAGCATCATGCAGAAGATCGAGCAGTCGCTCGGGGTCTCGACCGGCTAGCACGTGTCGAGCAGCAGCATCACCGAGGCGCCGGGGCTTCCGGCGCCTGCCGCGCACCGCAGGGAGAGGGTCTCACAGGCCCTCTCCCTGCAGGTTGGCCTCGTCACGACGTTCCTCGCTGATCATCGTCGTGCTGCCGATCGCCGCCGTCGTCTTCGAAGGCGGCCGAACGGCGGCTGGGCGGGGTTCTGGGAGGTCGTCTCGTCGCCCGGAGGCGGTCTCGGCCCTCAAGCTGACGCTCTGGACGCGATGTCGGCGCTCGCGGTGCTCAACGGCGGTGTTCGGGACGATCATCGCGTGGGTGCTCGTGCGGGACTCGTTCGCCGGCAAGTCGGTCGTCAACGCGATCATCGACCTGCCGTTCGCGCTGCCGACGATCGTTGCCGGGCTCGTGATCATGGCGCTCTACGGCCCCCGGACGCCGATCGACTTCACGATCGGAGGGCACCAACGACGCCAACGTGACGTTCACCGAGGCGCAATGGTGGTCGCCCTGGCGTTCGTGACGCTCCCCTTCGTCGTCCGGTCGGTGCAGCCGGTGCTGATCGAGCTCGACGAGGAGCTCGAGGAGGCGGCCCGCTCTCTTGGCGCGAGCGAGTTCACCACGTTCCGCAAGATCGTGTTCCCGAACATCCTGCCCGGGATCCTCTCGGGCGTTGCGATGGCGTTCGCGCGCGCGGTCGGCGAATACGGCTCGGTGATCTTCATCGCCGGCAACCTGCCGTTCAAGACCGAGGTCGCCTCGGTCTTCCTCTTCCATCGCATCTCGCAGGACCCCGAAGGCTCCGCGGCCGTCGCCGTCGTGCTCCTGCTCGTCTCGTTTGCGGTCCTGCTCGGAATCGGCGGGCTTCGCTGGCTCGCGACGAGGCACGAGCGTGACTAGTAAGTACGCGCTCCGCTTCGCCGCGCCTCGGCTACCTGGCGGCGATCCTGATCGGGCCGATCCTGATGATGCGTGTGGCGCACCGTTCGAGGACGGCTGGACGCCGCCTGGGCGCGCGATCGACGATCCCGACACGATCTCGGCGTTCAAGCTCACGCTCATGGTCACGGCGATCGCGGTCATCGTGAACACGGTCTTCGGGATCGTCTGCGCACTCGTGATCGTTCGCGGTGAGATCCGCGGAAGGGGCTTTCTCAACGCCTTCGTCGACCTGCCCCTCTCGCTCTCGCCGGTGGTCGTCGGGCTTCGCGCTCGTCCTCGCTCTACGGCGCGCAGGGCTGGCTCGGCTGGTTCCAGCGGAACGGTTACGAGATTCTCTTCGCGACGCCGTCGATCATCCTCGCCACGATCTTCGTCACGCTGCCGTTCGTCGTGCGCGAGGTCGTTCCGACCCTGCGCGAGATCGGCGACGGAGCAGGAGCAGGCTGCCCAGACGCTCGGTGCCAACGGGCTGGCAGACGTTCTGGCGCATCACGCTGCCGTCGATCCGGTGGGCGGTCATCTACGGCGTCGTCCTCACGGCGGCCCGCGGGATCGGCGAGTTCGGCGCGGTTGCGGTCGTGGCCGGCCACTTCGCGGGCCAGACGCAGACGGCCACGCTGCGGGTCGAGGACGCGCTACCAGTTCGCGTACGACATACGCCGGCGCCTACGGCATCGCCTTCGTCCTCGCGGCGACGGCTGTCATCGTCCTCGTGGCCATGATCTTCCTCCACCCGAAGGAGTCCCGCTCCTGATGTCGATCTCGGTCAGGCGCATCACGAAGCGCTTCGACGACTTCGTCGCGCTCGACGACGTGTCCGTGGAGGTCGCGCCGGGCTCGCTGACGGCGCTGCTCGGCCCGAGCGGCAGCGGCAAGTCCACGCTGCTGCGGATCATCGCCGGGCTCGAGACCGCCGACCAGGGCGCAGGTCTTCATCGACGACAAGGACGTCACCGGCCGCCCGGCGCAGGAACGCGGCGTCGGCTTCGTCTTCCAGCACTACGCCGCCTTCAAGCACATGACCGTCGGCGACAACGTCGGCGTTCGGCCTCAAGATCCGCAAGCGGCCGAAGGCCGAGATCCAGGAGCGGGTGCACCAGCTGCTGAAGCTCGTCCAGCTCGAGGGCCTCGCAAAGCGCTATCCGGCGCAGCTCTCCGGCGGCCAGCGGCAGCGGATGGGGTTGGCCCGCGCGCTCGCAATCGATCCGGCCGTGCTCCTCCTCGACGAGCCCTTCGGGGCGCTCGACGCCACCGTTCGCAAGGAGCTGCGCGAATGGCTGCGGCGCCTCCACGACGAGGTGCACGTGACGACCGTCTTCGTCACGCACGACCAGGAGGAGGCGATGGAGGTCGCCGACCAGATCGTCGTGATGAGCCAGGGCCATGTGGAGCAGATCGGAGCGCCGCGGGATGTCTACGAGGAGCCCGCCAACGAGTTCGTGATGAGCTTCGTCGGCCCGTCACACCGAGATCGAGGAGAGACGTGGGTACGGCCGCACGACCTCGAGATCACCATGGAGCCGAACGGCTCGACGAGCGAGGTGATGATCGACCGCGTCGTGCACCTCGGGTTCAACGTGCGCCTCGATCTCGTCGGCACCGACGGCGAGCGCCTCTCGGTGCAGACGACCCGCGACCAGTGCGCGGAGCTGAACGAGTTCGCGCCCGGGCAGATCGTCTACGTCCACAGCCCGACCCGGCACACGACGTTCACCTTCGCTAGACAGACCTCGGCGTCGGCGCGCGACGATGCCGGCCGCGCTCGACGAGATCGGCGAGGGTGGTCTGCCTCGAGCACGCCGCGCATGGCCGTCCGCAGCTCGATCCAGACGTCCCGGAGCGGCGCGGCCGCTCCGTCGTACGTGATCGCGTCGGGACGCTCGCCGCGGACGCTCGCGATCGGCCCTTCGACGACGCGGATCACGTCGGCGACGGTGATCTCGGCGGGAGGCCGCGCGAGCCGGTAGCCGCCGTCGGCGCCCCGCTGGCTCGCGACGAGGCCGCCGTTGCGGAGGTCGGCGAGGATGTTCTCGAGGAACTTGTGCGGGATCGCCTGCGCGGTCGCCAGCCGCTCCCCCTTGATCTGCTCCGGGGGCGACGGCCGCCAGCTCGATCGTGGCCCGCAGGGCGTAGTCGACCTTGGCCGAGATGCGCATGGCGTCATTCTGGCGCGTTCGACGGCGATCTCGCCCAGGCGTGCCTCGAGGAACCGCTTCTCCGGCCCGTCGTCGGTGAGCCTCGAGCGCCCGCCGGTACGCATCGCCGCCTCCTCGGAGCGGCCGAGGCGCCGGAGGAGATCGGCCCTGGCCGAGTGGTAGTGCCGGTACTCGTCGAGCCCTTCGATGGCGTCGATCAGGCGCACCTCCTCGACGTCGCCGGCGAGCGCGACGGCCGCCGCGTGATTGAGGCGCGCCACCGGGCTGCCGTCGAGCTGCAGCAGGGCCTCGTACGCTGCTACCACGTTGCCGGGTCGAGCCCTGGGCGTGGCCGGCGGCGATCGCCGCCTGGAGCTGGTAGAGCCCAGGGCGGCGGAACGCCTCGGCGCGCGCGAGCATCCGCAGGCCCTCGTCGATCTCACGTGCATCCCAGAGGTCGCGGTCCTGGTCGGCGAGCAGCACGAGCTCACCGTCGGGCGAGAGGCGCGCGTCGCGGCGGGAGTCCTGCAGCAGCATCAGCGCCAGCAGCCCGAACGCCTCGGGCTCGTCGGGCATCAGCTCGGCCAGCAGCTGCGCGAGCCGGATCGCCTCCGCGCAGAGGTCGCGCGCACGAGCGACGTCCGGCCCTCGCTCGGCGCGTAGCCCTCGTTGAAGATCAGGTAGATCACCCGTAGCGCGGCGTTGAGCCGGTCGGGCAGGATCGCGTCGGCGCGGCACCCGGTAGGGGATCCCGCCGTCGCGGATCTTGCGCTTGGCCCGCACGAGCCGCTGCGCCATCGTCGGCTCCGGGACGAGGAAGGCGCGGGCGATCTCGGGCGTCGTCAGGCCGCCGAGCATCCGCAGGGTGAGCGCGACCTGGACGTCGGCGCGAGCGCGGGGTGGCAGCAGGTGAAGATCAGCGCGAGCCGGTCGTCGGGCACGGCGCTCATCTCGTCCGGGTCCGCGGGCAGCGACTCGAGTCTGGCGAGGACGGCGGTCTTGTCGGCGAGGACGCGCTCACGACGGATCCGGTCGATGGCCCGGTTGCGGGCGGTGGTGATGATCCAGGCTCCCGGGTTGTCCGGGATGCCCGTCTGCGGCCAGCGGTCGAGCGCCGTCGCAAACGCATCCTGCACCGCCTCCTCGGCGCGTTCGAGGTCGCCGAGGACACGGGTCAGGATCGCGACGCACCGCGCCGACTCCTGCCGGCATAGACCGCGGCGAGCCGATCTCTCACCGGACGGCTCCCGAGCGGCCGGATCTCGAGGCGTGCCATGCTCGGCGGCCGGGGACGAGCGCGGCGATGCGGATCGCCTCGTCGAGGTCGGGCAGGTCGGTGAGGAAGACGCCGCCGAGCTGCTCCTTCGTCTCGGCGAACGGGCCGTCGGTGACGATCGTCTCGCCGTCGACGACCCGTGACGACCTTCGCCTCGGCCGCACTCACGAGCTCACGGCCCTGCACGCTCGGGTCGGCCTTCCCCATCTCCTCGAAGAGCGCGACCCAGCGCGGCATCGACTCCTCCCGCTGCCGGGCCGCCTCCTCCTCGGAGAGCGACGCCCACGACGACTGGTCGCTGTAGACGAGCATCGCGTACTTCATGCCGCTGCCTCCTCGTCGACGTGAACAGGGCGAATCTCGATCGCTCCGCCGGTCCAGGCGGCCGGGATCTTCGCCGCCCAGTCGATGGCGTCCTCGAGCGTCGCGCACGAGAACAGGTAGTAGCCGCCGAGCGACTCCTTCACCTCGGCGTACGGCCCGTCGGTCACGACCGGGTCGCCGTTGCGGACGCGGACGCTCGTCGCCGATGCGGTGGACTCGAGGCTCGCTCGCGTCGACGAGCGGCCCCTGCGGCGTTGCCTCGCTGCGAGACCGCAACGTAGCCCTGGTAGGCGTTGCCTGCTCGGCCTCCGAGAGCTGTCCCAGCCGTCAGGATCGTCGTACACCAGTGCCATGTACTCCACGCTGCCACTCCTTCGTTGTCGCTGAACGATTGCACGATGACGACGAACGGTGGCGCAGCGAAAATCGACAGCGGTGCCTCCGACAAGGCTAGGCGGGGGTGAGCGCCTCCGCCTCGGCGATCGCAGCGAGGAACGCATCGATGTCGGTCCGCGTCGTGCCGAGCCCGACGCTCGCGCGGACGGCACCCGGAATCGTCACGTCCTCACCACATTCGGCCTCGTGGAGCAGCCGTGCCGTGTGGGCGTCGTCGACGCCAAGCAGGTGGGCGACGAAGGGATGGGCGCAGAACGATCCGGCGCGCACGGCGATCCCGCGGTCGGCCAGATGCGTCCCGAGCTCATGCGCCTTCCAGCCCTCAGCCGTGAACGCGGCGACGCCGACTCGATCGGGCGCATCGGTCCACTGGTGGAGCCGCGTGACGCCGCCGATCGCGTCGAGCCCGTCCCAGAGGACGCTCGCGAGGAGCCGTTCCTGCTCAGCTACGGCGTCCATGCCGTAGGACGTGAGCGCATTGCAGGCAGCACCGAGGGCGACGGCACCGAGGAGGTTCGGCGTGCCGGCCTCGTACCGTCGCGGCGTCTCGGCCCAGGCGACGCCGTCGAGCGTGACGATCCGGACGGCGCCGCCGCCGTGGAGCAGCGGCGACCCGTTGGCGAGCCCGTCCGCCTGGCGAGACGAGCACGCCGGTGCCGAACGGCGCGTAGACCTTGTGCCCCGAGAACGCGAGGAAGTCGGCCTCGAGCTCGTGGAGGTCGATCCGGCGGTGCGGTGCGAGCTGCGCGGCATCGACGAAGACGAGTGCGCCCCGCGCGCGTGCGCGAGGCGGGCGATCTCGGCGACCGGCGGCACCTCGCCGGTGACGTTCGAGGCGCCGGTGATCGCGACGAGCGAGAACGGATCGCCGGCGCGCTCGGCCTCCTCGAGCGCCTCCGCCGCTGCGGCGAGGAACGCGGCGGCGGACGTCGTGAACGGAAGATGCGTCACGCGGTGCTGACGCCAGGGCAGGAGGTTCGCGTGGTGCTCGAACGGCGAGCACAGCACCCGGGTCCCGGGCGGCAAGGCAACGGCGAGCAGATTCGCCGCTTCCGTCGTGTTGCGGACGAAGACCACGTCGTCCGCGTTGTCGCAGCCGACGAAGCGGGCCACGGCAAGCTGCGGGACTCCTCGAACAGCGTCGTCGAGTAGCCGCTCTTGCGGCCACCCCCGCGATGGAGGCTGCCGTACCACGGGATCGCCGCCTGTACCGCGTCCACGGCCGCGACCAGCGCAGGCGTCGTCGCGGCGAAGTCGAGATTGATCTCGTCGAGCTTGTCCGGGTCGGGCCAGAGCGGTGGGGCCACGCCGACATTGTCCAACGATGAGTCCCGTGCTGTGAACGGTCAGCCGCTCGTCTGCGGACTCGAAGGAGGCGCTATACGTCTACCAGCTCCCCGTGAGCGTGTACTCGACATCAGGTCGGCCGCGCCTGTTGGCCCTGGTCGTGGAAGCCCGTCCACGTGGCGAGTTGCCGCGCCACCCGGTAGTCGGAGCCGATGCTGGGCCCTAGCCCGTCTGGGTGACCGCGGATACGCGTGTAGCGAGATCGGCGGGCGAGGCCCAACGGAGCGCATCGTGTGTGCCCGGCGTGCCGTGAAGCAGAATGCCGTGTTCTTGCGGCGCAGGCTGCGCGTAGTCGCGCGGCCTCGCCGGTCCATCCTCGAACACATCCGAGCAGGCAGCCGTCGGCGACGCCACACGCAAGCGGTCCCGCCCTCGTGGCGGTGCACCCGCCTGAACGCCTGGCCGTCGAGCCAGCAGACGAGCCAGAGCTCGAGCGCGGATTGTGTGTGCAGGCAGACGGCCTGGTGCGGCGTCAGGCTCATGGTGCGCGGACACGAACGGAAGCGCGGACCTCGCGGTCGAGGCCGATAACATGAGCCGGAGCAGATCCTCCTCCGAGCCCAAGGCGCGCGTCATGCGAGCCGGTCAACAGCGGGGTCGAGCCAGCGCTCGAGCGATGTGCTCCTGCCGTACGCGACGCCGGTGTTCATGTCGCAAACGGATCCCGCGAGGAATCGGGCCGCCGGGTTTGAACGTGAACTGCCTTCCCGGCGGATGCCGGCGACGATGGCGGTGCCGTACCCAGAGAAGGTTGTGGCCGTGGAGGCTGGCCAGAGACCCCACCTGTTACAGGCCTGCCGAGCTCCTTGGCGAGCTTCCGGCGCAGCTGGCATTCGACCGACTGTCACATGTGCGCGCCGTTGAACTCCCGCCGCTCCTCGGGCGAGATCGTCCAGATCACCGACCAACGACGGATCCGTTCTAACGAGGCGGGCAAGCCTCGCTGCGGAGACGCGTGGGTCTGTGCTGCACTGACCGCGAGCCCCCAGAGAGTCTCGGCGTCGATGTCCCGCGCGGTCTGGTGAGAGGCAGGGAGAGGCGCCCGTCGCGGCACGCGCTCCAGATAGGTGTCGATTGCGATCAGCCGGTCGGGATGCAACTCCGGATGGCAGACGAGCGTCGCAACCCCGAACCCCGAATAGGAGACCCCGATCAGGACGAGCTCGCCGCCGACCTTGCGATGAGCGGTGCGAACCCTCCGCGCCAGGCTGTCGAGATACGCCGGGTTGCCCCAGTCGAGGTGGCGCTCGGCCCGGAGCCCCGGCCCGGTGTAGCCGTCGTTCGCGTACCGGCCGCAGAGGAGCGTGTAGCCGGTGCGCCGCGCGAGCGCGCGTACCTGCTCGCAGTACGCCCAGCCGCCGCTCGTGACCATGAGCCCCTTGGGCCTCGACGCTGTGCACCGTGACGATCGCCGGATCGACCGCCCGGGCGGCCCGACTCGCCTGCGGTAGGCCGGCCATCGCGAGAACAGCGACGACGATCACCCCGGCGATCCCGGCTATCGCGGCAACGGCGGAGTCAGGCTGGTGTTCCGGCAAGCAGCCTCACCAAGAGCGTCGAGGAGGGCAGCGATGTTCGCTTCCGTTGTGCCGAGCCTGATGCTCGCTCGAACGGCGCCAGGAATCAGCACGTCCTCGCCGCACTCGATCGCGTGGAGCAGGCGAAGCGTGTGCGGGATCGACGCTGGAGAGGTGCGCAACCAGTGGATGCGCGCAGAACTGGCTCGGACGGCGATGCCCCGGGTCGCAAGGTGCTCTCCGAGCTCCTGCGCTGTCCATCCTTCCACCGTGAAGGCAGCCACACCGACCCGATCGGGGGCGTCGGTCCACTGGCGGAGCTGATCGACGCCAGGCAGGTCATCGAGCCCCTCCCCCAGTTTGTCCGCGAGAGCTCGCTCGTGTCCGGCAACTGTCTCCATGCCATGGGATGTCAGTGCGTCGCACGCCGCCGCGAGCGCCACCGCCCCGAGGAGGTTCGGCGTCCCGGCCTCGAAGCGTCGCGGAGCCGGGGCCCAGGCGACATCGTCGAGCGTGACGAGACGCACCGCGCCACCTCCGTGAAGGAGCGGCGACCCGTTGGCGAGACCTGCCGTGGCGGCGACGAGCGCTCCGGTGCCGAACGGCGCGTAGACCTTGTGCCCGGAGAAGGTACAGTTGACCGAGCTCGCGGAGATCGACGTGACGATGGGCGCCAGCTGCGCTCCGTCGACGAAGACGAGCGCGCCGTATTCGTGCGCCAGCCGGGCGACGTGCGCGACCGGCGGCATCTCACCCGTGACGCCCGAGGGCGCCGGTGATCGCGACGAGCGAGAATGGGTCACCGGCGCGGTCGGCCGCTTCGAGCGAATGGACGACCGCTTCGAGGAAGTCGGCGGCGGTTGCCGTGAACGGCAGGTGGGTGACACGGTGCTGGCGCCAGGGCAGCAGGTTCGCATGGTGCTCGAACGGCGAGCACAGCACACGGGTCCCGGTGGGAAGGGCGACCGCCAGGAGGTTCGCCGCCTCAGTTGTGTTGCGCACGAAGACCACGGTGTCGGCGTCGGCGCATCCGACGAAGCGGGCCACGGATGAGCGCGCCTCCTCGAACAGCGTCGTCGAGACCGCGCTCTTGCGGCCCCCGCCGCGGTGGAGGCTGCCGTACCACGGGATTGCTCGTTGGACTGCTTCGACTGCCGCGACGAGCGCGGGGGTGGTCGCGGCGTAGTCGAGGTTGACGTCCCGGAGCTCGGGAGGGTCGGCCCACAGTGGCAACGCGACGACGACATCGCTGGTGACCGCAGCCAGGCTCACGCGAGACCGACCTCGTCGCGGGTCACGTCCAGCCCGAAGAGCCGCTCGCAGCCTTCGAAGCCTTCAACCTCGACAGGCACGGTGCTCGAGCTCTCCCAGAGGTCGCGCGGGAGACGAAAGAGCAGGGAATCGGCCGGCCGGCCGCGCACGCGATCGCGACGAACGCCGTTCTGCAGATAGCCGATCTTCTCCGGAAACGCGGATCGACCCCTTGTTCGACGGGAACGCACCCGGTGACGGCGAGCTCGGCGCTCGAGAAACCCGGAAGCCGAAGCGGAGCACCGCCGCCCCCATCTCCGTCCCCAGGCCACGGTCCGTGATGGGCGAGCGAATGTTGCGATCCCGTACCGAATGCCCGCACAGCACGGGAAAGTCATCGGCCGGGAGCAGCTGCACCCCGATCGGGGACACCATCGGGCAGGAGGACAGCGAAGGAGAGCGCCCACTGAGCTGACGTCCCACTGAGCCACGCTGCCGCCAGAAATACCGGTATGAAGCCCGAGTGCCAATCCTCGTCGGGCCTGTCGGTCCAGCCGTTGCCGAACGGCAATGTGGCTCGCCTGTGGACGCCTGCTCGGGCAACCCGGGCGAGCTCGGGAATCAGGACCGTCGTCGACGACATTGAAGATCGAGCCGCGGCGTCGTGATCCTGATCCCAAACAGCGGCCACGCCTCTTGCGCGGGTGCCCGTTGTTCCAGCATCTCCACCGTCGTCACGGTTCCAGTGCCCCGTCGTCGTAGATGTGCTGCACCCGTCGCACGCCGCCGGAGCCCAACTCGTAGTGGCCCATGCCGCGGAGCGCCGGGGAGTAGACGTGGACGGAGGTCGCCGGCCCCGTCGAGATGACTGACGCCGTGAATGTGACTGACGTCGAAGGCCCAGCTCACTCCGGCGTGCAGTCGCCGCCGCGCGGTGCCGAGCGAGCCCGACGAGTTGAACCGGAGCACGTCCTCGACGAGCGTGCCGTCGCAGACATACAGTGCCCCCGCCGAGCGATCGTGGTCGTGGAGCCCCGTCTCCTGCACCTCGAGCCAACAGAGGAGCCAGACGTCGAGCTGCTCCCGTCGGTGGAGCAGCACCGTGTAGCGCTCGTAGGGGTCATGGTGGACATGCGGTCGCCAGAGGCCGGGCTCGCAGCCGATCCGTTCGGCAAGCAGCCGAAGCTCGCCCGGTGCCAGCTCGCGGTCGTCCCGCACTTCCTCGTCGAGCCAGCGTGCGACTGCACGCACGACGGGCACCCGCTCTCACATGGACAGCCGGCGAGCAGGCGCGCCGTGTCCGGCCACCCACTCGCCGAACACCGTCGTAGCCGCGCTCCGCGATGCCGACGCCGCCGGGGTGGCCGTCGTAGACGAACACCGTCGGCCGACCGGTCTGGAAGTGGACGTTCGTCGACAGGCCGCCGATGTCCCAGCGGTCGCACATCGCGAAGAGCGGCAGGAGGGCGATCATCGCGTGCTCCGCGGCGTGCAGCGAGCCGAGCAGCTTCGGCATCGCCTCCAGGCCGTCCAGCACCGGCGGCGACGGCACGAACCAGACGGCCTCCGTCTCGAACGTCGCCGGAGGAAGGTCGAGCGCCACGGTCTCTAGGACGGCGCCGTCCCGGGTCGACTTCCGCTGGTACGCGACGACGTGCTCGGTGACCGAGACGCGGCCAAACGACAGCTCCACGCCCGCGTGATCGCGAACGAGCACCGCCTCCTCGATCGCCGTCGTCGTGTCCTTCTTCGCCTGCGTGTACCAGTCGCCCGAGAACGGCTCGACGAGCGCCGTGCCGGCCGCCAGATCGAGCTCGCTCACGAGATACGAGTCGCCGAGGTGGAGATAGATCGCTCCGTCGTGGACCGTCGAGTACGCGCGCTCGCGCTCGACGATCCCGAGCACTGAGCCTGAGTCGGCCTCGACTACGAGCACCGAGTCGACGCCTGCCGAGCGAAGCGAGATGCGCGCGGCCGGATAGTCGCGGCCGGTCCACGTGAAGCCCGCCGGCGTCTTGCGGAGCTCGGGCAGCTGCGGCCGGCTCGAGCGCCTCGTCCCCGAGCGTCGCGCGATCCGCGTCGTCGATCGGCGCCTCGAACGCGGCCGCGAGCACGTGGCCGTCGAGCACGCGCGGGTTCGCGTGATCGAGGATCGCCGCCTCGACACGCCGCGCGAGCAGCGTCTCCGGCTCGCGCATGAAGTACTGGTCGAGCGCGTCGTCCGACGCGACGAGCACCGCCAGCCCGTGACCCTGCCGCCCCGCGCGTCCCCACTGCTGGCGCAGGCTGGCGACGGTGCCCGGGAAGCCCACCGAGATCACGCAGTCGAGCAGGCCGATGTCGATGCCGAGCTCGAGCGCGTCCGTGGCCGAGACGCCGAGCAGCTTGCCCGCCGCGAGCCGCTGCTCGATGTCGCGCCGCTGGGCGGGCGTGTAGCCCGCGCGGTACGGCGAGAGCCGGTCCGCGTATTCGCGACCCAGCCTGTCGAGCGCGAAGCGATGGATGAGCTCTGCGGACTTGCGGCTCTTCGCGAAGCACAGCGTCCTGAGGCCGCGCTCGACGAGTTCGGCGAGCAGGCGGGCTCCCTCACCGAGCGCGCTGGCACGGAGATTGAGCTCCTCGTCGGTCACGGGCGGGTTCCACAGCACGATCGTCCGCTCTGCCCGCGGCGCCGAGTCGCCGGAGACGACGGTCGCCTCCAGCCCTGTTAGCGACGAGGCGAGCACGGCCGGGTTCGCGATCGTGGCCGAGGCGAGCAGGAACTGCGGCTCCGAGCCGTACACGGCCGCGAGCCGCCGCAGGCGCCGCAGCACGTTCCCGACATGCGAGCCGAAGACGCCGCGGTACACGTGGGCCTCGTCGACGATGACGTACTCGAGGTTCGCGAGCACGTCGCCCCAGCGGTCGTGGTGGGGCAGGACGCCGAGGTGGAGCATGTCGTTAAATCAGGATGATTATTACCAGCCTTCAACACATCTTGAAGAGAAAAAATACCATCACCACCAAATTGAATTAGTTCCTCTAAATGACTTTCTGCCACCACCTGTAAAATGGAGTGATCTAACAACTGCTGTATATTTGGTTGGCTCATTTCTCTTCCCTTCTGATATAAATGGGTTTAAATTCCTCTGGTACATACTCATCGTTAATACCGTAAACAGGTTTTAATGTATTTTGAATAAATCTTGATGGAGGAATAATGCTTGAATGTCTACCTTTATTTTTTTTTAACTCATTTTCACAAGGCCGGGCATTTGCCCACCAGATGGAAGAACTATAACCACTTAATTTAAAACGACGCTTAACAGCTAACACCTCATTGGTTTCCAAATCCACAATTAAATATTCACCACCGGCAATACCATAACGCCTATCCTTCTCGCGCTTAATCCCTCGCCAGGTATAGCCATAGCGAGCTTGTCGCTGTTTGACGTATTTATAAGTAATCATCCAAGGCAATCGGAAGCCTCGAGTCGAAAAGCCTTCTGAAACTCGAATAGAAGTTGAATGCCCATTACTTTCTCCTGGAGGAGGAAATCGATTAATTTCACGCACCGCACGAATTAAGGTTGAAGGATCATCATAATTAGGTCGCTCCATAAAAGTGTAACGACCATACATAGGTTGGATATAAGCTTGAAATATATTATCGTCCCCCCCTTCATCATTTGACCAACCTACACCTGTTGGTTCTTCTAGGGCATAACGATCAAAGTCTAACGGGGTATCACCTATTTTGCCTCGTGGCCGCATCTGAAAAATGCCTTCCACATTATCAACTGTCCTAAACACAGTAAGCACCGAACCAACAGCCTATCTTGATACCTTCCAAGGCAGCAGTGTTTCCATTTGTTCAAACGAGTCCATATTGGGCAACTCGGTAAACAGTTGCGTTAAATAAGCCTGAGGTTCCAAGTCATTGGCTTTGGCGGTTTCTACCAAGCTGTAGATGATGGCGCTGGCTTGGGCGCCGGCGGTGGTTTGGCTAAACAGCCAGTTTTTACGACCCACCGCAAAGGGACGTACCGTTTGTTCCGCCAGGTTGTTGTCGATAGGATAGCGCCCATCGTCCAAATAGCGGATCAGTCGGGGCCATTGGTTACTCAGGTAAGTCATGGCTTTACCCGTTAAGCTACGGGGTAACACTTCCGGTTGTTTTTTCTCCAGCCAGGCTTTGAGCTTGTCGATGATCGGTTTGGCTTTTTGCTGACGTAGTGCATGACGTTCGTCAAACGAAAGGCCTTTGTTTTTCGCGTCTTTCTCAATCCGATACAGCTTGCCAATCGTGGCGACGGCATGGTCCGCCTTGCTATTGGTTTTACCTTTGGGTTGTGCTTTTTGCGCATCTACAAATTTACGCCGTGCATGCACCCAACACCCCAGGCGCGTCAGCGATTGGGCATCACATACCGGCTGATAACCGCTATAGCCATCGACCATCAATACGCCGTCGTACCCGGCCAATAAGGTATTGGGGGTATCCTGACTTCGATTCGGGGAATAATGAAATAAGATCACGGGTGGACCAATCGCATTGCGCATCAACCACATATAACTTTGGCTTTGCGGGGTTTTTCCGGCCCTCGTTTAAGACTTGCACCCGGGTTTCGTCCATATGCAAGATCGGCGCTTCCAGCAATCGCTCCTGCATCAGGTTGAATACCGGTTGCAGTAAGTGGCTGCAGCGAATCATCCACTGCGCTAGCAAGGTAGAATCCAGATTGATGCCCATGCGTTTGAACAGGTTGTTGACCAGTCGATGTAACGGCAGGCCATCGGCATATTTGCTCACCGCGATATAGGCCAGCAGACTGGGCGAGGCGATGCTTTTTTCGATGGGTTGTTTGGGCTTGGGCGCGGTGATCAATTGTGTTGCTTTGGTATCGGCTTGCTCGCAGACGTATTTCTTACGGATATGGCGCAACACCACCAGTTTGGCTGGGGTGAACTCCAGTTGCTCGGTCACTTCCTCACCGATACAGCGCAGTTCACCGCCATCTTTAAGCAATGCTTGCTTTTCGTTATCCGTTAAGTCGTGAACGATGTCTTTGCGTTCCAGCTCTGGCGGTAGTGGATGACGGCCCACCGATTTTTTACGGGTTGACGGCTTATCATCGGTTTCCTCGGCAGGGTCAGATTCTGCTTGATCAGCCAGCGTTTCCGCCTCGTTAAACAGGTCTAACTGTGGCGATTTCTCGCTACCGGCACCAAAGCGCTGATGTTGTGCCAAACGTGTCTGTTCGGTCAGTTGCTCAATCAATTCCAAGGCTTGCGCCAGATGCTTTTTTAGCACCTGGTTTTCGGCTTCTAAGGCTTGGTTTTGTTGTTGAATGTTCGGGCTTTCAGACATGCGTTATTATACCTTTTTTGCCTCTAAAACTTAATAGCAATTCATTGAAATAGGGATGTTTTTATGGGGTTTTATCGCTTGAATGTCCAGCCCTTTCAACAGCCAGTCCAATTGCATTTGAGTCAGCGTCATGACGCTATCTTCATGCTTGCGCGGCCACTTGAATTTGTCCTGTTCCAGCCGTTTATACCACAGCACAAATCCCGTCTCGTCCCAGCATAGGATCTTGAGTTTGTTGTACTGACGATTGCAGAACACAAAGGCGCTATCGTGCCAGCTTGCCTGTGGCATATGCTGTGTCACGATCAGGGATAAGCCATCAATGGATTTGCGAAAATCAACCGGCTGACGATGCAGATGGATATGTTGAATATGTCCGAACCATTTCATGCCGCCATCTCCCGTAACAGTTGTCCCAGCCACTGTGGGCTGGTGTGGCTCGGCAGGGTTAACTCACCGTAATAACCACGCAAGCGAATAGCTTCCGTGCTCGAACGGTTTGCGGGAGAATGGCTGACTTCGATAAACGGATTACCCTCCCGTTGCTGCTTAAGCCACTTTTGTCGTTTAAGGCTAAAATACTTCGGGGCAATGCCATGCTGATGCGCAAATGCACTGAGGGTTAAACCGCTTTGGGCATATGCCTCAAAAAGTATGTTCCATTCGGATTGATTACGTCTTGCCATCATTACGTTCCTTGCGCGTGTGAGTGATGGCAAGCAGTGTAGATCAGCCAAGGGGGCTACGATACAAGGGCGTTGGTTCGGTCCTTACTAAACACATACTCCCCGGCTTCGGTATCACATAAATGTTTAAAGTATTGTTTCGCAACATCTGGTGCGCGTAGGCTTTGTAACGTATTCCAACGGGCTTGTGCAAAATCAAACGGCACTGGCTTAGGCACACTATCGGGCAACGGCAAACTATGTGCATAGTCATAAGCCGCTTTTTTTTGAGGATCTGTTGGAATATCCCAGCCTCGCTCTTCATATTTATAACGACCCGGAATATCAAAGTAGATATGGAGTAAAAGAAAAGGCATCAGCATGAGCAAAATGCCTCTCATTACTTTAATTAGAGTCATAAAACTCGATCCTCAAGTTTTTTATAACACGTTGATTGTAAAGTATTTTAATTTCCATGCTAATGTTGGGTATTAAATAAAGTTTACTTAACAATCAATTGGTTATAATTTTTGGGGTTGAATTGGCCAGCCAAGTAGGGTGGGCAGGGTGTTTTGCCCACCATTTTGGAGTTAATGGAAATCATCTGCGTGGGCACAAAAACAGTGCCCACCCTACCAGGCTAGTCATTTGTGCCATTGGAAAGCCAATTCCACTAATCTCACCATCCGTCGCCTTGGCTCCATCCCGTTCCCAGTCGCCGCCATCTTCCTGATGCGCGTATTCGGTACTGCGGAAGGAAAGCTTGTATTCGCCGGTAAACTTGTTTTGCATCAATGTGGCTGAAAATCCTGAGCGATCATTTGGGTAGTGACTGATAATTTCGTAGTTTTTCTTGAACCAATCAATTTGGGTTGGGGTTAACTTGGTTGCTCCGGGGCCATCCGGAGCGCGTTGAGGATGATTATTGCCAGATCCTAAGACAACGTCTAAGGATAAGTTGTCATTCCCCCATTTGCTGGTTAAATCTAAGTGACTTTCTCCGACCACTTGTAAGATTGCATGATCTAATAATTGCTGAATGCTAGGCTGGCTCATAGTTCTTCCTTACGAATATAAATAGCTTTAAATTTCTCCGGCACATACTCATCATTAATACCTAGCACTGGTTTGAGCACGCTTTTAATAAACGGAGGTATCGTTCTCATAGAAGGCGCGCCCCTTTTACGGTATGTAATTTCACTTTCACAGGGGCGCGCGTTACCCCACCAAATAGCAGACCCTCGACTTTTGTTGTAACCACTTAGTTTGAAACGTCGTTTGACGGCTAAAATCTCCTTGGTTTCCAAGTCTATAATTAAAAACTCACCACCCGCTATGCCATAACGACGATCTTTTTCACGCTTTATCCCTCGCCAGGTATAGCCATAGCGAGCTTGTCGCTGTTTGACGTATTTATAAGTAATCATCCAAGGCAATCGGAAGCCTCGAGTCGAAAAGCCTTCTGAAACTCGAATAGAAGTTGAATGCCCATTACTTTCTCCTGGAGGAGGAAATCGATTAATTTCACGCACCGCACGAATTAAGGTTGAAGGATCATCATAATTAGGTCGCTCCATAAAGGTATATTGCCCATACATAGGCTGGATGTATCGTTCATATACCAGATCATCTCTTCCTTCATCGCTAGACCAACCAACACCGGTTGGCTCCTCCAATGCGTAACGATCAAAGTCTATAGGCGTATCCATTACCTTCCCCCTTGGTCGCATCTGGAAAATACCCTCCACATGATCAACCGTCTTAAACACATACTCCCCAGCTTCGGTGTCACATAAATGTTTAAAATATTGTTTGGCGACATCCGGGCTTTTAAAACTTTGTAGCGCATTCCATCGTGCTTGTGAAAAATCAAACGGTACCGGTTCAGGCACGCTATCTGGTAGCGGTAAACTATGTGCATAGTCATAAGCCGCTTTTTTTTGAGGATCTGTTGGAATATCCCAGCCTCGTTCTTCATATTTATAACGACCGGGAATATCAAAGTAGATATGAAGTAAAAGAAAAGTCATCAGCATGAGCAAAATACCGCTCATTACTTTAATTAGAGCCATAAAACTCGATCCTCAAGTTTTTTATAACACGTTGATTGTAAAGTATTTTAATTTCCATGCTAATGTTGGGTATTAAATAAAGTTTACTTAACAATCAATTGGTTATAATTTTTGGGGTTGAATTGGCCAGCCAAGTAGGGTGGGCAGGGTGTTTTGCCCACCATTTTGGAGTTAATGGAAATCATCTGCGTGGGCACAAAAACAGTGCCCACCCTACCAGGCTAGTCATTTGTGCCATTGGAAAGCCAATTTCACTAATTTCGCCATCCGTTGCTTTGGCCCCATCCCGTTCCCAGTCGCCGCCATCTTCCTGATGCGCGTATTCGGTACTGCGGAAGGAAAGCTTGTATTCGCCGGTAAACTTGTTTTGCATCAACGTCGCTGAAAAACCAGATCGATCATTGGGGTAGTGACTGATGATTCTATAATTTTGGTCAAACCATTCGATTTGAGTTGGAGTTAGTTTGGTTGCGCCGGGGCCATCCGGAGCGCGTTGAGGATGATTATTGCCAGATCCTAAGACAACGTCTAAGGATAAGTTGTCATTCCCCCATTTGCTGGTTAAATCTAAGTGACTTTCTCCGACCACTTGTAAGATTGCATGATCTAATAATTGCTGAATGCTAGACTGGCTCATAGTTCTTCCTTACGAATATAAATAGCTTTAAATTTCTCCGGCACATACTCATCATTAATACCTAGAACTGGTTTGAGCACGCTTTTAATAAACGGAGGTATCGTTCTCATAGAAGGCGCGCCCCTTTTACGGTATGTAATTTCACTTTCACAGGGGCGCGCGTTACCCCACCAAATAGCAGACCCTCGACTTTTGTTGTAACCACTTAGTTTGAAACGTCGTTTGACGGCTAAAATCTCCTTGGTTTCCAAGTCTATAATTAAAAACTCACCACCCGCTATGCCATAACGACGATCTTTTTCACGCTTAATGCCTCGCCAGGTATAACCGTAACGCGCTTTACGTTGCGTAACTTGCTGATAGCGAATCATCCAAGGTAACTCAAAAATTCGGGGCGAAAACCCTTCTGATACTTGAATGGAAGTTGAATGACCATTGCTCTTACCTCGAGGAGGAAATCGATTAATTTCACGCACCGCACGAATTAAGGTTGAAGGATCATCATAATTAGGTCGCTCCATAAAAGTATATTGCCCATACATAGGCTGGATGTATCGTTCATATACCAGATCATCTCTTCCTTCATCGCTAGACCAACCAACACCGGTTGGCTCCTCCAATGCGTAACGATCAAAGTCTATAGGCGTATCCATTACCTTCCCCCTTGGTCGCATCTGGAAAATACCCTCCACATGATCAACCGTTTTAAACACATATTCACCCGCTTCGGTATCACATAAATGTTTAAAATACTGTTTGGCGACATCCGGGCTTTTAAAACTTTGTAGCGCATTCCATCGGGCTTGTGAAAAATCAAACGGTACCGGTTCAGGCACGCTATCGGGTAGCGGTAAACTATGTGCATAGTCATAAGCCGCTTTTTTTTGAGGATCTGTTGGAATATCCCAGCCTCGCTCTTCATATTTATAACGACCGGGAATATCAAAGTAGATATGAAGTAAAAGAAAAGTCATCAGCATGAGCAAAATACCGCTCATTACTTTAATTAGAGGTAACCTTCCGGCAGGCTAGCTCAACTTTCAAGTTTCTCTCTGTTTTAATGCATCTGTCTTAACGAACAGGAGCATTTTATGACACATTCTGATTCTATTACTGAAGTGCAGCAACGCTTTGCACAATGGCGCCAGTCGCGTTCTCGAGGGAATGCACGGATTCCTGATGGGCTGCGCCAGCAGGCGGTGGCGCTGTGTGATCGGTATCCGATAGTTCAGGTCACGCAAGCATTGCGGATTAATCATGCCATGATTAAGGCATGGCGTCAGACAAATGATACTGCAACCTTTGTTCCACTGGATCTTACCGTTGAATCACCGGATACCGTGCAGCTGTGTTTGCTACATCCGAATGGTATGCGGCTTCAATTAACCGGCCTGGATCAGGCGCAGTTATCACGTTTGTTTTCCCAGTTTATGGCGGTGCCAGCATGATTCAGTTGAGTCTACATACGTCGATTTTACTGGCGCTTGAGCCGGTCGATTTCCGCAAGGGCATGGATGGCTTTGTGGCCTTGTGTCAAAGCCAGTTGCAGGCTAATCCACGGGATGGGCGTTACTTTGTATTTATTAATCGCAATCGTACCTTGCTGCGCTTGTTGCATTACGATGGCAGCGGGTATTGGCTGGCAACCAAACGCTTGTCTAAAGGACGCTTTCCTGGCTGGCCGGCGGATGTTTCTAACCCGGCAACCGCCTTGTTGGCAACCCAGTTGCGCCCCTTGCTTGCCGGTTTATCATGGAATAAAGCTTGATGAATGCGACAAATTTCCGTATGGTGCCGCCCTCAAATAAGGAACCCCGTGTGAGCGCAAAAGTACAAGATATCGATATTGAGGCATTGGATGCATTAATCCAACGTCTGGAGCAGGCCAAGGAACATCAGTTGACCTTGGATCCGGCGGATATCGCCTTGTTGATCGCCGCCTTGCAGACACTGGCACATGTGCAGACGACGTTATCGAATAAAGACATTACCCTGTATAAGCTACGTAAGCTGCTGGGGATTGTGGCCTCATCGGAGCAGCTGAATAAATTACTGCCACAAACCAAAGAACAGCGTCGCCAGGATAAAAAACGCGCGCAGCAAGATAAGCCCACACCGCCGCCATCGGTGCCACCTAAATCCATTCACCATGCACTAGAAACGGTGAGCAAAGGCGAGCGTTGTCCAGAATGTGAACAAGGAACCTTATACAAATATGAGCCCGCCGTTTTATTGCGCATCAGCGGCCAGAATCCCTATCAGGCCGAGCGCCATATTATGGAACGCTTACGTTGCAATGCGTGCGGTGCCTATTTCACTGCGCCATTGCCAGAAGCCGTAGCCAAAGATGGGGAGGCAAACCAAAAATATGGCGCAACCGCCCGTTCGTTGATGGTATTGAACAAGTATTATATGGGCCAGCCGTTTTACCGCCAGGAGAACCTGAGCCAGATGCTGGGCATGACCATCAGTGCATCGACCCAGTTTGATCAATGCGAACAGGTTGCCAATGCGTTACAACCGGTGTATCGAACAATCGTTCAACTGGCTGCAGATGCCAAGCGCTTTACCATTGACGACACCAGCCATCGGATTCTGACCGAAACCGAACGACTCAAACCCGATCGAAAAACCGGCAAGAACAAACGCCGTACCGGGGTTAATGCCTCCGGATTGATCGCCACATTGGACACCGATCAAATCGTGGTGCTGATTCAGACCAACATCGGCCATGCCGGTGAATGGTTAGATGAGATTCTTAAGCCGAGGGCAAGCAATCTATCGCCACCATTGTTGATGAGTGATGCGTTGAGTCATAACCGGCCCACGGTTACCGAGGTAATCCATGGCCTATGCAATGCCCATGGTCGGCGTCAATTCGTGGACATCATTGAATCCTTTCCGACGGCGGTGCCACCGGTATTGGAGCAATACAAACGGATCTGGAAATATGATGATAAGAGCCGGGAGCAAGGACTATCCCCTGAACAGCGACAGGCTTACCATCTGAAGCACAGCTTACCGGTGATGGCCGCGCTCAAACAACAGTTTGAACAGCAATTGGCATCGAAAGACGTGGAAGAAAACAGTGGTCTGGGTCAGGCGATGGGTTATTTTATCCGTCACTATGACGGGCTGACGCAATTCTGCCGTGCCCCCGGTATGCCACTGGATAATAACCGGATGGAAACCGAACTCAAGGTGCTGATTCGCAATCGCAAGAACGCGTATTTTTACAAAACACTCACCGGTGCGCACATTGGTGACATGCTGATTTCAACCATCACCACCTGTATCCACAATAGCGTCAACCCCTTTGACTACCTGACCTGGGTACAGCAAAACAAGGCATTGGTGAAACAAAACCCCCACGCCTGCTTGCCGTGGAATTATCAACAAACCGCTGAGAAAATCGCGGCATAACAGATAAATCATTCCCAATCACGCTAACCTGCCGGAAGGTTACAATTAGAGTCATAAAACGATTCGTTGAGGAACCACCCATTGTTTACCTTCCTGTATTTTGATACTGCACATTCATTATTTTTTATTTTCACAGCAACAGCCGCACTCTTCTTATTTTTATACGGACAAGGCCACTAACGCATAAGCCAAGTAGGGTGGGCAGGGTGTTTTGCCCACCATTTTGGAGTTAATGGAAATCATCTGCGTGGGCACAAAAACAGTGCCCACCCTACCAGGCTGAATGCCATAACAAAACACCGGGGTTAGGCTCTCACCCACAAGCTACCACGACAGACATGACTTTCCTCAGGCTTTTAGCTCACTTGCAGCCAGTCTTCATCCGTTGTTGTTATTGTTATTATTATTGTTGTTATTGTTACTGCTCAGCCCACCACTGATACCCGAGCCGGTACTGTTGGTAAATGCCTGATGGGCGGCGACGGCACCGGGCATGGTTAATAGCAGCCCTCCGGTTCCCAGCATCACCAGCTTACCTTTATCCGAATATGCCCTGGCATCAATAATCGACAGCTTGCTACGGTTACACCACAGGGTTTTCTGTTGCTCGGATTCCACCGTAAATTGCTTAACGGCTCTGCCACGCAAGCAACAGCTGATAGCACCCGGCTGGTAGATTAAACAATCCTGTTTGTTGCGTCGTTCATCGGCCAGCCAGCAGACTAGGCTCTGCTCCAGCGCTACCCGTTGCGGGGTGTCATCCAGGCGCAAGGCATTTAAAAAACATTCAACGGTATAGGCGGTACGTTCAAGTTGATCGGGATGCATCTCAACCTCGGCTCAAATAATAAAACTCAATATTCTGGAATGGCAGGTTCGCCGTCTGAATATGGTAAAACGCATTGTTTTTATGTTTAGTGTAGTGATACTCACGTAAAAACAGGCTGGTGACAAACAGGTTATTCAATACCCCGCGTTGATAATAGGCCTGATGTAACTGTAACAACGGCTGTAGATCGTATTGCAGCCAATCCTCAGCATACCGCTCACTGGGCTGCAAACAGTTGGCATAAAGCTGAAAACTAAAAATATGTTCCTGCTTAGTACGCTGTTCATCACCATATACCACCGCGCTATCGCGCAATAATTGCAGATACAGGGTGTTACGCAGCCATTCCGGACAAGCGGCCTGCATCAGTTCACGTCGCAGATGAAGTTTAATGCTATCGCTGGCGCTAAAGGTGTAGAGCATGCGCTGGCTTTTCAACAGCTGTGAATGCAATGGCAGTTGCTCATCATTCCATTCCAGCACAAAGGCCTGTTCGCTATATAACTGCTGCAATACCGGATCGGCGTCTATCATTGCGCTAAGACTGTTTTTGCTTTCGCTAAAATCATTCGGCAGAATAAATTGTGCCGCCGCCAAGGGTTGTTGAATTGTGGGGGCGATGGCCGGATGCATGGCTTGTGCATACGCCGCCGCCTGTGGCAAAGCATCGGCCGGATAAGAATGTGGATGATCGGCATAAATCTGGCGCTGCAGCTCACAGCTATAAGAGCGCCCGCTCTGCTGCTGGAACTTCACCACCGCACACCCGGTATGGCAGCTTCCCAGGTGTGAGCAGCCCTGACACTGTGAATCAAACCCGAACTGCTGATGTATCGCCTGAATCTTACGCGCGCCGCTGGCGAGAATGTCCTCAATTTCCTGCTCAAACACATTGCCATAATGAAATTCCTCAATGCCCTGCCCACGCACACAGGAATAGACATTGCCATCGCTTTGCAGCAGATAGAATTTTTCACCGCAGTTAAACGCATTGGTACAATAATTTGGCTTAAATTCATCAAACCAGTTGCGTAACAAGCCTTCTTCCAGCTCGGTGCCGCTAAACTCGGTCTTCAAACGTTGATATAACTGTAACTGCTGCTCGGCGCTGGCATATTGCATGTGGCCATGATCTTGGCGACTGAGCTCGGAATCAAATGCAAACATAATATTAAATGCATTCATATCAAAACCCAGTTCACGGTGAATAAACCAGATATCATCAATCAATGCCTGCATATCCTGCAAATGATCGGCACATAAGGTCGCAGAGATTTTTTTCTGATAGGGATACCCCGCCAACAGACGTAAGTTATCCTGGGTACGCTGCAGCCAGTCCTTACCACTGCGGGTAACCCGGTGTTTGGCATGCATACTCAACGGCAGGTCAATGCTGGCACTGATAGAGACCTTATGCTCCACAAACACGTCATACAACGAAGCAAATTTATATAAATTGGTTTTGATATGTGGGTTAGATTTTTTATAACCCAACGCATTCAGTTGATCAAAATGATGCAGATAATGCCGGCGAATCAGAGCAAACAGTTCGGCCAGTACCGGCTTGGGCAAGGTGGTCGCCTCACCACCATGCAATGATACATTAAACGCCAGCACCCCCGCTGCCGCGAGCTTATCCAGAGTATGTTGCAAAGTTGCCACCGCTCGCCCGGCATCCTGTTTTAACGCTGCTTCGGTGGTCTGCTTACCTAAATAACAATAGCTGCAATGCAGGTTACAACATAGCGTTGGTACATAGAGCAAATGAATCGCACGAGGTGCGGTAGTCATCTTAGTGACGCACTATCTTTGCATCGGGCCGCAGACGGCCCACGGTTTCAACAATATAATCGCTCAGCTTGTCGAATTTTTTGGCTTTATTCTGGGCAATTTTGTAAGGCTTGCGTGCATTGGTGGGAAACTTATTACGCTCTATCAATAAGGCGCGCCGTTCATCACAATGCAATGCCAATACCCCGCTATCCTGAGATAATTCTATCCGGGAAATCGTGGCAAAATAGACAATCTGCTTATCACAGATCAGATAACGTGGTCCTATCAACAACACCCGTGGCGCACTGCTGCGAATTAACAACGGTAACAGCCATAACCCCAGCCCCCAGGGGAAGGCCAGCACGCTGGCTGCCAGCGCCATAAGCAGTCCGAGATTAAACGCACGCCGCCGAGTGCGACCGATATTTACGGCGCCACCATGCTGATATTGAATGCCCGTCAGCCCCATCTCGACCTCGCTATTGACGATAAGGGTTATTCTATAACCAATATCGCCCAGCTCGAAGACCGTTGGTAGCCGCAATTGCACAGCCCATCATTCGCGACAAAACTATCCACATATATACGCTGCCGCCCCATCGGCTCATAGAGGATAGATCCAGCTGACACTTACAAAATCATTAATCCTCGATATTCTCATCCAGCTCAAATTTATAGCCCACGCCATACACCGATTTAATTAATTCCTGCGAGGGATAATACTGAGCGATTTTCTTACGCAGGTTCTTGATATGACTATCTACCGTTCTATCGGTGACCACGCGCTGATCGGCATAGGCCTGCGCCATCAGCTGGCTACGGGAAAATATCCGCCCCGGCTGCGCCGCCATGCTATTTAACAAACGAAATTCTACCGGCGTCAACGGCATATCAACACCGGCCAACACCACCACCATACGCGACTCATCCAGTCGGATAGTCTCGCGGTTTGGGGAGGGGGGCGCTTGTGTCAATGCCAGTGTTCTAAACAATGCTTTCACTCTGGCCACCACCTCTCTGGGACTAAAGGGTTTACAGATATAATCATTGGCACCGATTTCCAGCCCCAGCACTCTGTCAATTTCTTCAACTCTGGCGGTAATCATAATGACCGGCAAACGGGAAAACTGCCTAAGTTCCTGACAAATGCTCAACCCATCCTTACCCGGCAGCATCAGATCCAGCAAGAGCAAATCCGGAGGCTGGCGTCGTACCGCCGGCAACACCACGGCCCCATCATGCAGGCATTCGGTAACAAAACCGCTGTTCTGCAGATAATCCTGTAACAAATGGGCAATTTTGACCTCATCCTCAACAATCAAAATACGTTTTGTCTGTTCCATTATGACTCCCGTAACGGCAAATGTAACGTCACCGCCAACCCTCCCAGTGGTGATGCCTTAGCGTGTAACCGCCCTTCATGTGCCAGGGCAATACTTTGGGCAATAGATAGCCCCAAACCAGAGCCACCCGATTCACGACTGCGCGATCTATCGACCCGATATAAACGGTCAAATAAATGCGGCAAATGCTCTGCCGGCACACCAGGAACGGTATCTTCAATACAGATATTCACCCCATCTGCAGCGTAGTTTATACCAATACGAATCAAGCCACCGGCATCGGTATAGCGCAAACTGTTTTCCAGTAAATTACTGAATAACTGTGTCAAGCGTTCATGGTCAGCAAATACCCGAAAATCCTCCGTCGGTGGCTGATACTCCAGCCTTAACCGTTGCTGCTGTAAACGGCTGCCGTAACTGTCCAGCAACGGCTCAAGCAGTTCGCGGATATCCAATGGCTGTTTTTGATAGGATAAGGTGCCCAGATCGGCCTGTGACAACTGATAGAGGTCTTCTACCAAGCGGGTCAATTGCTTCACCTCCAGGGCCAGCGACGACAAGGCCTGCGGATTAAAAGGCCGCACCCCATCTTCCAGCGCCTCAATTTCTCCTCGTAATACCGTTAGCGGCGTGCGTAACTCATGAGAAATATCGGCTATCCACTGTTGGCGGGCATGCTGATGATTATCCAGCGTTGTCGCCAATAAGTTCACATCCTGAGCCAGATTCGCCAGCTCATCCCGCCCTTTAACATGCAACTGTACCCGATAATCACCGGATGCCAGAGTATGCACCGCTTGGTCCAGCTGACGGATGGGGCGGTTAAATAAGCGGGCCAGCCCTAGAGCCGCCAGTGCCGCAATAATTAACGAGAACAAACCAGTAACAATAAAAGCCCGCTGCTGCTGTTGAGCAAACTGTTTATCAATATCACGCAGCAAGGGATGGCCACTCACGGTCACCAGATACCCGATAACCTGGCCTTCCAGGATTAACGGCAGGATCTGATCATGTTTATGTATACGGCCGGCCACGGGCTGGCGGTTACTATCAAGCAATCCCACTTTATTAACTAACAGTGGCTTGTCCGCTGGCAGTGTCACCCCCTTGATCGGCTCACCGCGTTCGGCCCGTAACATTAATCTATGCCACAAACGCCGATTCTGCCGTAAGGGCTGCCAACTGCCTCTCTCCTGGTAAAAAAGTTGTAACGCCAGCGCCACTCGCTGCAGCTGGGCCTGTTGTAATTTCTCAATATAGGCCGCATAACCGCGCTGAAAACTTATATACGACAGTCCACTGTTTAATAGCGCAATAATCGCACTGACCAGCAAGATCGCAAGAAACAATTTATGCCAGATTCGTATTTGCATAACCGTTCTCAATGTTTATCTGTCTGCAATATAGCACTCCCAAGCAAACGGAGACTATAGCCCGCCAAATTTCACATTTTTTCCACATTTTCTCCCTGCTGAGTGCAAAATCCTGGCGTAGTATGACCACCATGGAAGCCGAAAACTTCCCCCGCTGTTAACCATCACTAGGAGAACTATCATGAAACGCAAATTAACCTTGACCACCCTATTTCTGGCAGCCGCACTAACTACCGGGCTGGCTAACGCTGAGGCCCCCTGCAATGACAAACGTGCCGATCAACGCCTGAACCATCTGCAACAAGCACTGGAACTGACACCGGAACAAAGTACATCGGTAAAAACGATTATGGAAGCACACCAGCAAAAGATGCAGGCCCATCGCGCCGAGGCTAAAAAAATGCGTGATGCGTTTAAAGCGGAAATGAGCGGTGTATTAACCCCGGAACAACAGCAAAAATTTGACAATATGCGCAAGCAGCGCCGCCATGCCAAAGGTGGTCCAGGCTATCATCAAAGACGTGGCGATGGCTCGGGTTATGGCCAGGGTCAGCCCGCAGCACCTGCCGCAGATCAGTGAACGCAAGTGCTCTATCACAAGTATTCATCCTGTGAGAACGCAAGGTGACATCTCTGGGTGCACTCCATGCACCCTTCAATGGGATTGAAGTTTTCACGGTTCGGCACTAGGAGTGCTGTCCGACAATCGTTAAAACAGGGTTGAATGATTTTAAGGCGTAGGTGCGACTTCAGTCGCAAAATGGACTCTCCGACTAAAGTCGAACCTACCAATACTATCCATGGTTTTAGCTTTGACGGAATACGAGTAGCACACGATATGGCATTTCTGGCAGGGGTGACACTTATACGCTACACCACTAATCCGCATATTTTTGCTTCACCTCCAGCACTTTATTCAAGTTTTGAATAAACAGCTCCACTAACCTGGGGTCAAATTGCGCGCCCTTTTCGTTCTCCAGCAATTGCAAGGCTTTCTCCAACGGCCAGGCATCTTTATAAGGCCGGACGGTTGTCAACGCATCAAACACATCGGCCAGCGCGGTAATCCGCCCCTCAATCGGAATCGCTTCACCCTTGAGTTTTTTGGGGTAACCACTGCCGTCCCAACGCTCATGATGCGATAAGGCAATGCTACTGGCCATAGACATTAAGGGAGAATCCAGATCCGCCAGCAATGCCGCCCCCAACTGGGAATGCTGCTCCATCTGCAAACGTTCCTCTGGCGTCAAACGCCCGTTTTTTAGCAAAATCGCATCGGGAATACCAATCTTGCCGACATCATGTAATGGCGCCGCTTTTTCTATCAAATAACCGATTTCCTGCGGCATGCCATAAGCATCGGCCAATACCCGGGCATATTTACCAACGCGTAATACATGGCGCCCGGTTTCCTTATCACGCAACTCGGCCGCCTTGGCCAAGCGCTCAATCAAGACATCATTTGCCGTACATAATTCCTGGGTTCGCTCGGCGACGCGCAGCTCCAACTGATGTGCCAGATTTAACTGAGATAAATAGGCCTGACGCACCCGCAACATGCTTTTGACACGCAACACCACTTCGGTCTGATCAAATGGCTTATGCAAAAAGTCCTGCGCCCCGGACGCTAATGCCCGGTTACGCACATCATCACCTTCACGCCCGGTCAGTACCATCACGGGAATCAGCCGATTGGCTACCGAAGACTCGGTAATCTGTGCCATCACCGCAAAACCATCCAGTTTAGGCATTTCAATATCCAGCATCAGCAAATCGAAATCACCCGCTTCTAATGTTGGCACTACCTGGCAAGGATTCGTCAATGTCTTGATGGAGGAAAATCCTTCACTGGCCAGCAAATGTGACAGCACCATGTTATTCGTGACGGAATCATCACAAATCAGAATATCCAGCCGGTAGATATCATCTATAAACTTATCTGCCATATGTTTTCCCGATAACACCCGTAGCTTGCAAAATTGTCTGCTTATTATAACCAGAGCTCTCTGTGACATAGCTGCGCCTCACGGCCAGCACTAAACCGCGGACAGCTCTTATTCTGGGAAAGAATCCTCTCACTATTTACCCGCCACTGCAAGTAGCAAATCTAGCGGCTTCAATCGGGGTAAAAAACCTAAGCCCGCCTTCCAGGGATAAAATTTTTTGCAACTCCATTTCCAGCAATGCCAAAGTAAGCGACAACGGGAGCATTCCTTGGGTTAGGCGCATCATATGATGCACCAATATGTCGGATTAAAATACGTCACACAAGAGATTAGTCAGCACCGCAAACTCACCCCCACTATCCCGGATTTAACTAACCGCTGGTAAAATCATACCGAATTTCATGGTGTTTCACGTGAAACATCATGAAACCATTGACATTCAAGTCGATCTTACAGAACATTCGTTCCCCTTCAGTAGAAAACAGTATATGGCGAATTTTCAGACACATTTAACCTGCGGTGTTATTGTCAGCGCAACAGCGGCCAGCACCGCATTAAGTCTACAGCTGGTCGATCAGACACAAGCACTCATATTACTCGGCATTGGTGCCATAGGTGGCATTCTTCCCGATATTGATTCGGATAATTCCAATGCTCAGGAGATTCTGTTCAACATTCTGGCCGTACTTATGGTGCTGTTCTTATCGCTATGGCTATCCAACATACTGTCCATCGTTGGCCTGTGGTTAATGGCCGCACTGGTCTTTATCATGATTCGTTATGTGTTAATTGAATTATTTGAACAATTCACCGTGCATAGAGGCAGTCTGCACAGCCTGCTGGCCTGCTGCATGTTTGGTCTGCTGGCGGTACATATCAGCCTGCTTTCTGGCATGGGGGTTACCTTTTCCTGGTGCGCGGGCAGTATCTTAATCATAGGCATGCTGACCCATCTGACACTGGACGAACTGTATAGCGTCGATTTTGCCAACAGTGAAATCAAACGTTCCTTCGGTAGCGCGCTAAAACCGGCCTCGCTGCTTTTCCCCGGCGCCACCTTCTGCCAACTGGTCACCTGTGCAGCACTGATTTACTATCTACCCAGTCCGCAAGGCTTTATCGAAGCCTTACAAGGCACCCAGGTCAACTTTCTACCGACACAGGACTGGATGATGTTGAAACGCATGATCGACTAAAAGTGCGGTTATTCGCTCAAGGTGGTTTTCTTCTGCCCCCGCTGTTTCACCTTATCCACCAGCCAAGATACCCCCGACAGCCATAACGTCATCAGCGGGATAGAGACCAATAACACCGTAGATAACCAGATCAAACGCTCATTGGCAAAAAATCCGCCCATGGAAAACAGGCAAATAGTCCCCACAAAGCCCAGCACCGCCATACGCACCACCTGCATAGGCTTGAAATGAAAGCCACCCGCGGTAGCCAGCATCAACCCAACGGCAAGCATTGCATAGTAAATCTTAGGATCAAGTTCAAATCCCATAGCTAACACACCCAAATTAACTCAACACACGATTGAAGCATATTGCCGCAGATTCACCAAGTGTTCAGAAATCCTCTTAGGCTGCGCCCCACATAATATATGTCTCATCCCGCTGCGCCCGCTTTAGCATTTCCAGTAACGGAAATGCGCGTTGCCGCAAATTCACCGCATTACCCTGAGCCGGGCTGCTTTCCGCCCCCACGGCGGTTGATAGCCGCTCCAGTGCCTGGGCAATATCTTCTTCAGGTATTGAGCCGGGAATGCTGTCGCTATGTCCCATTAACTGAATAAGCTTATGCGCCACCTCTTCAAACATCATCATATCGGCACTGGCCGGACTGCTGAATTTCACTAACATTTGCACTCTCCTGAATAACTTGGCTTACTGTACTTGATTTTTCCGGCCCGGTGCGAGCCACTCACATAATTTCAATACATATCTGCCGCCGCATTCAGCCCGATATTCCCTATCACCACAGGCAACCACTCGCAGCGAACATGGGGCAATGGGCAAAGCTAACCGGCCAGACTCAACCCAAAGACCTGTGCCAACGTCTGCTCGATTTCGGATTTATCCAAGATACGTTCATTAACACCGGCGGCCGTAACCGTTTTCAGACGATCGCCAAACAGAATATGACGGCCTTGCGGGTGATGTTTAACCACCAACAGTTTCTGCACAAATACCGCATCCGGGTGGGTAGAATTAAAATAATTGGCCGGTATAAAATCGATCAGCTCAAAGGGCGATAGATCAAAGCTGAATTGATGGCACCATTCACCGTTCACCTTGGCCTGTAACAGATAGTCCCCATCGTGAGTCTGGCTTAGTTTAAAAATATCGGGGGATTGCGGCAGCTCACAATCCAGCTGATGTAGCCCTATCGGTTCACGTATACCATAACTGCCAAAGCCAAGATCAAACAGCCATTGCTGTTGCTCAATGTCGGCAAGCACCACCATATGCGTACGAGGACGTGGGGTGGAATAAAACATCGGCCGGGCGGCGATCAACCTATAGGGAATATCTAATGCCTGCAGCAGCATCGCAAACAAGGCATTAACCTCATAACAATAACCACCACGCTGACGGTAGATAAGCTTATCCACCATTTGCTGCGGCACCATAGAAACCATGTTTCCGGCCTGTACATCCAGATTTTCAAACGGAATCGAAAACAACTGAGCCTGCATAATCTGACGTAAACACGCAATATCTGCATTCGCTGGACCAGCGTAGCCTATGCGTTCAAAGTAATCCTTCAGGGAAAAATTATCCGCCTGCATGCTATCCTCACCAGAGAACTAAAAACGGGTAGTGTAGCATCACTCTTACAATAATGGTCTAATCAGAAACCACTACGCATGTGGTTATTGTGAACGCGACAGCAAGGGCTTGATCTCGGGGTAAATCTGCCACAAAACATCTTCGCTGCCCTGACTGTTTTCACAACGGCGGGTTAAAATCTCTGCCACCCTATCCCCATCAATATCAAAATAGCCTTGGACACAACCATGGACTTCCCCCACGTTTTGCAGTTCGCCATCACGCAAAGATAGCACCACACTCAGCATATCCCAGCCCATGCCTTGAGGATACGCACCGAGTGGCAGCAGATAGACCACGCCTTGTCCGCTGACAAATTTGTATTCCAGGCCGACACTGTGTTGATAGCCTGGCTCACGTTCAATATTACGCAGTACCGCATCATAGAGCCGTGGGTCGGATACGGGATAGGCCCGGCGATAGGCCTGTCTGGCCTGACGCGATGCTTTACTTTGCAGATAGTATTTGAATGGCCGCAAGAAAGCCCTGTCCTTAGGCGTTAACTTTTCGACCATCCGTTGTTCTGGAAACGGTTGTCTGGAGACAATCACCAAACCGGCTAATGCCGGATCATGGCTGCGCAACGACACCTCATAGCCCGTTGCTTGCGACCTGGCCAGACAACGTAATGCCAAATTATCCGGTGTCAGATATACGGTATGTATGCCATCACAATAATCCGCCCAGGCCTCATCCTCATTGGCAAAATACTCGGCCGGAAAGCGTTGCGGGTTCACCTGTAATTGCCATAACTGCATACCGGGAAGCGCAGAATAAAAATCCGCCACCGGCTGCGCCTTGGCCGGTAATGCCAATACCCCGGACAGCAATAATCCATACGCTAAAGATCGCAAAGAAAACATCCGCACTCCATCCTCAAAACAGTTATCGCCGGTAACACTCGTTTACCCGATTTGCGCGAAAAGCCTCGTCGTTTAGGGCGGGGAGGATGTCAAAGTAATCTTACCTTCACCGTCCGCCCCTTGATCTTGCCGTTATCCAGACGTTGTTCAACTTCGCGGGCAATAGATTTATCCAGCGCCACATAACTGGACCAGTCGGTAATATTGATTTTACCTATCTGGCTGGCGTGAAAACCGGCCTCACCGGTTAACGCCCCCAGAATATCACCGGGACGAATTTTTTCTTTTCTGCCCCCCGAAATCTGTAAGGTTACCACGGAGGTTTCCAGTACACCCGGCGACTCCTGGTTTAGCGCATCACTATCTTGCCAGTCACCCTCGACGTTGAGCTGGCCGATAATACGCTCGATCTTTTGTTCATCTTTAGGACTGCATAGATTCAACACCAGACCTTTTTGATCCGCACGGCCGGTACGCCCGATACGGTGGGTATACACTTCCGGGTCCGGGGTGATATCCACATTAATCACCGCCTCCAACTGGGCGATATCCAGTCCTCGTGCGGCCACATCGGTAGCCACCAACACCGGACAGCTATGGTTGGAAAATTGAATCAATACCTGATCACGATCTTTCTGCTCCATATCACCATTTAAGGTCAACGCATGAATACCCTGCGCCTGCAGGCTATCCACAACATCGCGACAATTTTGTTTGGTATTACAAAAAATCAGTGTGTTTTTGGGCTGATAATGAAACAGCAAACGGGCAACCGCATGATGTTTGCCATTTTGCGCCACCCGATAAAAAATCTGCTGAATTTTATCGGTCTGATGCTGTGCTTCCAGCTGAATATGCTTGGGCTTATACATAAATCGACCGGCCAGCCGGGTAATCGCCTGTGGGAAAGTCGCCGAAAATAACAATGTCTGTCGCTTCTCGGGACAACGACTGGCGACATAGTCAATACTCTCGTAAAAGCCCATATCCAACATCCTATCGGCCTCATCCAGCACCAGGGTTTTCACCCCGTTCAGATCCAGGGTGCGGCGTTTAATATGGTCCATCATCCGTCCCGGGGTGCCGACCACCACATGCGCACCGTGTGCCAGGGTACCT
Source organism: uncultured beta proteobacterium (assembly GCA_942490555.1). GTDB lineage: Bacteria > Pseudomonadota > Gammaproteobacteria > Burkholderiales > Gallionellaceae > Gallionella. The sequence continues at coordinate 57,271 of CALNXP010000018.1, forward strand.
ATCTGCGGGCCAATCGGTGTTCCCCCACATAAGGTCACAATTTTAATATTACCCTTGGTGCGTGCCAGTTTACGCATTTCCTGCGCCACCTGATCGGCCAACTCCCGTGTTGGACACAACACCAGTGCCTGCACCGCAAACCAGCGCTGATTTAAGCTATTCAGTGTTGGCAATGCAAATGCCACTGTTTTACCGCTCCCCGTTTTGGCCTGAGCAATCACATCCTGCCCGGTTAAGCTCACCGGCAGACTTTGCTCCTGAATTGGCGTCATATGATGGTAATTCAACTGCTGCAATGACTCTTGTAACTCAGCAGATAAAGGGAGTTGTTGAAATGAGGTAGGATGGCTCATCGGTTATCCAATAAAAAATAGTGGCGTAGTGTAACAGGCTTGCGGATAAAACCATTTGTCGCACCGTAGTTCCACATAAAACCAGCGAAATAAACGGCTAGTGCTGCATTGCATAATGCTTCATCTCTCCTGCCCATGTATGACTACCCTAAGTTTCCTCCTTGTTGAGAGGGCGGGGTATTTTGCCTGCGGCGAGTGTGTTCTTTGCGCCGCCAAAGCAAGTCACCAAACAAAGGCAGCCCCTGATATCGTGGCCGTTGGCCTTCAGTCGTTGCTCGATCAAGCCCGGCGCTGCGCTCAAACCGTGCTTAATGGCATGGTTAATTTTACAGCACAGCACTCGCGACGAAAAATAAAGCGTTCTTTAACCCGCCGCGTCTTCACGCTCGGCCACCTCTTCCAGCATATGCTTATATTGCTCCAGATCCACACGCATTTCATTGGCCTGAGCCACAGAGAACCAAAAATAAGGCGACAACTTGCGCCCATTGGGCTGATCGGAAATATCGTTCAAACGTATGGTGGCACAGGCGTCTTCAAACGGGGCTTTGGGTGCATAAATCACTATCGAGGTAAATTTCTGCCAGTAAGTCAGAATTTTAATCCGGAATTCATCCAGCATACGCTCGGTCACCGGCGAGCTATAACTGGCCAGATGATGTAACTGGTTACGCAAATGACAACCTTTGCTCTGCGGGTCTGAGCAGCTTTTGCGGCTTTGCTCAAAAATATAACTGGCTGCCACATAGGTGCTGTTTTCTGCATGCGCGTAACTACATAAATGATAAATTTCACCGGCCCCCGCACTGACCTGCTCTTCTACCTTGGCCAATACCGCCTCCAGCTCACGCAAACGGGGAATATCCACCACATCCAAAAACCATAAAATGTAATACGACGCCCCTTTATTCAGATTCTCTACCCAGGCATCTCTGACCGCCTGCGATTCCATCACCGGCAGCATACTAGGCCCCAACACCCAGATATCCAGTTCATGGTTATGTCCCTGAACAAATTTTTGCGCATCCTGTAACACCTGGCTTTCTGGAATCCCTATCACATCCATACTGCGCGACTGGCTTTGGTAAGCCTCGATTAACTCCTCTACCGGTACATCCAACACCTCGGCCAGTGCCCGGTAGAGCAAGCTTTTATCGGGAGAAGGCAGTTGGTTACCTTTTTCCCATTGGCTTAATGAAGCCTGCGACACTTTGACCTGTTTTTCCGCCAGCCTAGCCACCAGCTGACTTTGCGTTAATCCCACCTGCTTACGTGATGCCGATAATTTTTTACTGAACATTGCCTACCCTCAACCGATTATTACGCCAAATTATTAGCCAATAATCAAATAATAACAACAAAACCAATTATAAACACCCAAATAACGCCAAAATTTAATTGCAATATGCAATTATTACGGAAAATTAGCTAAATTATTATTTACAAGATAATAATATTATTTTATTATTATAAAAAATTAATAAACAACTAGATTTATTAGGTTAATTGTAATTAACAAGGAGACTATTACTATGTTTAACAAAAAATTTATAATATTTGGCGTAATTGTTGGCTTTCTATTTACCAGCGCGTTCTTTACCTTAGGGAATTTAATTGCACACGGTGATAGCAGCCACCCGGTAACCAGCGAAAAGACACATAACTTAAATGAATATCGGCCGGAGAAATCTAATGGCTTATTCAACTTCTAAGGCTGGCATAGCGGTTACCGAGTCACGCCCACTAACCAGGCGGTGCCAACCTTGCGTCAACACCGCCGCCCAACGCAGCCGATTAACACCGGCTGCACCCCATAGCTACAGGGCTATCATCCTGCTGGAAACAACCGTTGCCGAATCTGACAACGCTCAACGCTTATTCCGACGCTTACGCTGTGGAAGATGAATCTTATCCTCGTTCTTGCGCTTACGTTTATCACGATCCGGCCAGTCACAAGAGCAGACATCCGCACAATCCAAACAGTTACATTTGTCCTTGCCGCTATCACAATCTGCCACATCGCAATCACATGGCACACAATCACCACGCTGTGGTAACGGTGCCCGTACCGGTGTCCGAAAATAACGCCGATGCGCCACACCACATAAATACAAACGTCGCCGCAACACCGGCAGTCCTGAAATGATTCCATAACGCCGCAAAATACGAATCCCGGCATTAGAACAACTGGCACACCCTGTTGCCATACGGTAGGCACAGCTAAACCCTTTATAAGGAGAAATATAGCCTTGATAAAACCGAATCAAGTTAATCAGTAGTTTGCTCATCAGATTACTTCTCTTCAACAATTATACGGTTAGCATTTTCTCTGCTTTGCCAAAAATTCCCGAATTTTAACCTTCCGCTCACAACGATCTACTCTCCCAAGGGACCGTGAATAAGGCTTATGAATACGCCTTGTTCAAATGGGATCCAACAGGCCCTATTGATAGGTTGGAAACCCCAGATCCGGCGTATGCACATCGCGGTCAACCAAGGTAAGCATTACACTCCCCCCTTTGGTCACCCTTTAATTAATAAACGATTTGTCAGGCCTGTAGGCCCACAACGGATGCATGCAATCATTCGACACACCTATCGGTTGAAATGGCTGTATTTATTTTGTAGATAATGTTCATTCCAGTAAACTGTTTTATAGATTAATGCCTTGCCTCCATCATCTCACATATACACAAACGCATTCTGCCATTGCGATCACAAGCTATGCGATTTCTCACTTGACAAACACTAGACGACCGGTCTAGTATAAAAAACATGAAAGACGATACTCGCAGTAAATTACTGGAGGTGGGTACTGCCCTGATGTTTGAAAAGGGTTACAACCATACCGGTATTCAACAAATTGTTAAGGCAGCCCATGTACCTAAAGGCTCGTTCTATCATTTTTTTGATAGCAAAGAAGCATTTGGGCTGGAAGTCATTAAAACCCATGTAGAAGGCTTTCAACCGTTTATGGATCACTATTTATTCGCTGAAAACACACCACCGCTGACGCGTTTACAAAATTTCTTTAATGCCGGCCGAGAATACATTCTGTCTCGGGAATGCAAAGGCGGCTGTATTGTAGGCAATATGGCTCAGGAGCTATCTGATCAAGAGGAAGCCTTCCGTAAAGCATTAGACAACATCATGACAGGCTGGCAACACCGTTTCAAGCAGTGTTTAGACGAGGCTCAAGATAATGGCGAATTGGGCAAAGATATTGATACGGCGACACTTGCGCAGTTTTTACTGGATAGCTGGGAAGGCGCACTGTTGAGAAGCAAGCTGAGTAAAAGTCCGGCTGCATTAAATAACTTTATAGAAATTATTTTCAAACAAGTCATTTGTTAATTTCCACGTTTTAGCACCACTCTAATGTTGAGTGGTTTTTTAGCAGCAAAAACTAGACGACCGGTCTAATACAAACCAAAGGAGACAATAATGAGTGCTTTTTATGTTTTTCATGTCAGCGTTAAAGACACCGATAAATTTCAGCAATATGCACAACAGGTACCCGCCACATTACAACCTTATGGCGGAGAAATTATTCAGCGCGGAAAAGCCACGCAAGTACTAACCGGCAATCACCCACATCAGGCTATTGGCATTATTAGTTTCGACAATATAGCGCAGGCAAATCATTGGTATCAGTCCGATGCATATCAAAACCTTATTCCGCTCCGCGATCAAGCCGCCGACATCACCACCATTCAATACCAAAGCCTCTAATTTCAAGGAGAAACCATGATTACCTTATTTCATATTCCAGGCTCGTGCTCTACCGCCGTAAAACGGGTATTAGACAAAATACAACTGTCGTACCAGATTAAAGAAGAGGCCCTGGACCAAAAGTCTCAGGCGCTGTTACAAGCCAACCCACTCGGCAAAGTCCCAACACTGATAATCGGCGACCAGGTACTGACAGAGGGAATGGCGATTTTAAGCTGGCTGGCAGAAAAATATCCCGAAGCCGAATTAATGCCACCAGCCGCCAGCATAGACAACGCGCATGCAAAACGCTGGCTGGCGTTTGTCTATGCCACGCTACACCCAACCTGGATATTATTCTTTCACGCCGCAAAATATGGCGAGCAGGTTGAGGCCATCAAAGCTAAAGCAGAAAATGATATTCATCAATACTTTGCCATCATCGAAAAACAGCTGGAAAAACACAACTTTATTGCTGGCAATAAGATGACATTGACCGATTATTATTTATTGGCCACGCTGGACTGGGGAGGCATGCTAACCCTCCCCTTGTTCACACATTATCCCGTACTGTTAGCCTACAAACAGCGCATGGAAAAACAACAGGAAACGGCGCAACAACCGACCGCCGCATAATACCTGTAGAGGTGCATTATTGCGCCTCTACCCTTATTCCGATACCGCCGTATAAACATCCCCATACGAGTCGCTTTCCACCGTATAGTTAATGCTGCTGATCAACGCGGGTGAGCTGGCATAAACATACCAGTAAGTGTGACGACTTTGGCCGGCCTCTATGCCACCGCTGATGGGTTGCCGGTCATACGTTGGGCCGTAGAGGGTAACACCCGGAGGTGGATCAATGATCACGTCAACATTATGCGCTTTTAAACCACCGGTATTTTGCACCACCGCTGCCACATAATAGATATTGGCCGAGCCGGTATTACCAGAGGTTTCGATAATCTCAAATGCCGGTGGCTCGGCACGGCTATAGCCTTCTTCGGTGGCCAGCGCCACACGGGTGGTCGCGCTGTTGTTCCAGGCATAAACACGGATAACTTTTTGCCCCGCGGTTTCGGCTTGTACCTGCTGTACATTATCCACACTACTGAAGTCGTAGTCTTCCATTGCGTTATCCGTCTCGTTATATAAACGAATATTGATATCGGCCAGCGGTTGATATTGATCCGGTGCTTCAACCCCGTTGTAGCTGACATCGCGGTTCCAGACGATGGTGGCCTTATCGTTTATCGCCGCATTACCGGTATATAACACACGATTATTACTGGTTCCCGGCGGGGTGATATTGTCGAGGAAAAAATCGGCACTGTGATACGCGGCCTGGGCCAGATTCATATAACCCCAGCCATAGGTCGCATTCCAACCGGCCGTTGCATCCGGGAAATCATCATCCGGGGTAAAGGTGCCATTATCATTCCAGCCGTCGGCACTATTGATCAACACCGCCTTAATCGAGACGGGGTAATAATGACCGCTGTCCTGCAACAATAGTGCCGCAGCCGTGACCTTGGGTGCCGCCGCACTGGTACCCCCAAAATCGGCCAGGCCATTGTTCACCGCGCAGGTATAAGTGCCCTCGCCCGGTGCGGTGATATCCGGTTTTTTACGGTTATCGACCGTCGGGCCACGGCCGCTGTTATGAAACAGCAGATCATCACTACGACTGACGGTATTCTGATCATCCATATTGGCAACGGTTATCCCGTTATAGGTTTCACTGGGTGCGGTCAGCGTAATACCGGGACTGGTACCGCCATTACCGCCAGCACTGGCGATACTGACATGGAAATTATCCACTACCGCATCCAGAAAACGTGCGGTACCGCTCCAGATTTCAGGTTGATTGACCAGATAGCCCAGGCTACGAGACAGATTAATCGCTTCCGGATCATCCGCCACCCCGGTCAGCATCCAGTCGAGATCCCGAAAAATATAATAAGGATCGCCGTTATAGCCCACCATGATCTCATCCAATCCATAGGCCATTCCCTGGCTTTCACTGGCGGTGCTGGCCACAATACAGGTTGAGGCCAAGCCATGAGCGGGCGTGGAACCAGGCAAAGTATCGACATAATGACTGGTCGTAATGTTCTGATCGGCCAAGGCATAATGCGCTTCTATACCACTATCGATAATACCCACATCCCAGACACCGCCATCATAGCCATTGATCCAGAACTGATCGGTGCCCATAGAGGTGTTCATACTATTCATCGCATCTTCGCCCTCGGTCGCATACTGGTGCAGTGCAACCACCGCCGGATGCTTGACCAGTTGCTTAACCGCCTTCGCGGGTAACGAAATAATCAGGCTGTTACTGCTCAACAAACGAGCTTCCACCTCGCCATCCAGCGAACGAATCTGTCGCTCCAGCTGACGATGCAACGGCTGCAAGACCTGCTGCATACGCTGTAAATAATGTTGCCGCACCCGCTGCTTATTTTGCTCACGTTGTTCATTTAATCGTTGCTTACGTTCGACAAAACGTGCCTTCACATCGGCCGGCATATTGGCTCTATAGTTGATAAACGCCTGGGTTTCCACTTCTTTATCGGAAAATGCCTGTTGCGGCCTATGCTGCAACGCCAGCTCACGTAACTGCTCGCTTAGCGACTGATTCACCTCGGCCGATTCCTGCTTCATCTCACGCAACAGCCGTTGATGATCCGCAAAAAACAATTCCACGACCAGCCTCACCGGTTCGGCAGACTCCGCTTGGACCAGCCCGACAGAAAATTTATCAATCGCATGAGAAACAACCGGCTGCCCGGCCTCACCTTGCTGAGCAAAAACAGACGTACTGGATAAAACAAGACTGGCTAGAAGCACCAGAGAGCGTGTTGATTTTTGTGGCAACATAAGTAGACTAAACCGTTAAAAGCTATCTATTTTACGGATTTAAACAGCTTGTAGTCTATTCTATACACCATGGCGCGCTTCGCCCCCGGCTCTTCTCATTTATCTGCCACACATTTGAGCAATAACCCGCGCGGGCAAGCCGCCAACAAAGCCCTGCTGGCGGCTTGCCCGTAATATACAGCATACCTCTCATCCAATAAATCTCGCCCCAGGCAATCATCAATATGATCACTCATATTCTGTTTTCGTGCTAATGTGACGGTCTGTTATCTTTATTCACCCAGGCAGTTTACTTGCCGACCAACCGAATATCCCGTGATCCCACAGGACGGACCGTTTTCTCGATATTCAATACTTTGTACCGCATTACTCAAGCAGCATGACTCGGACTTTTTGTCTGGGTAGATATGCTCGCCTTAAGGTTTTTATTAATAATTCAGGAGTTAGCATTATGAGCAAAGGTCAGAAAAATAATAGAGAAAACAAAAAAGAGCCTGCGATGACGGCCAAAGAGAAAAAAGTGGCAAAAAAACAAAAGAAAGACGAACAAGGTTTGCTGAGTAAAGTGGCATAGCATGTTGGACGAATCCGCTACGCGGAGAAATGACACTCTGCATAACGGATTCGTTCGTTAATCTTAAAATGTAACCTCACCCTGTCGCCGAAGCGGCAGATTCCTTCCAAGAACATGAGGTTACTTTGCTATGACACCATCTTTTCCCAATCCTTTCAAGCAAAATTATCAGCGGCATCTTCAGCATCTGCAGCTCAAAGGGCTGCAACCCAAGACCATTGATGCTTACAGCCGGGCCGTGCGGCGCATCGGCCAGGCATTTGATTATCAGATTGATCAGTTGTCCGAAGCTCAATTGCTGGACTATTTTACCGGGCTACTGCAGACGCATTCCTGGAGTGCGGTTAAGTTGGATTTGTATGGGCTGAAGTTTTACTACCACCATGTACTCAAGCAACCCTGGCCGCATCTGGATTTGATCAAGCCACCCAAGGCACAACGCTTACCAGACATATTGACGCGGGAAGAGGTTCAGCTCTTGCTCGATCGCACACAGAAACTCAGCTATAAGGTGTTCTTCTTTATCCTGTATAGCCTGGGGCTGCGGTTATCGGAAGGCTTGGCGTTAACTCCAGATGATATCGATGGCAAACGCATGCGACTGCATGTGCGCGATAGCAAGGGCAATAAGGATAGGTATGTCCCGTTACCAAAGGCGACCTATCGTATATTGCGGAGTTTCTGGGCAGTACATCGCCACCTGGGATTGATCTTTCCCAACCGTAAGGCAGGGTTGGCGGGCGCATTTCGCGCGAACTCACCGCTGGATCGTGGGTGTACAGACCACCTTTAAAAAGGTGGCGACCGAGTGCGGTTTAAAAAAGATTAGTCCGCACAGTCTACGCCATAGCTATGCTACCCATTTGCTCGAAGCCGGGGTAGACCTACTCGAAATTCAGCAGATTCTGGGACACACCAGCATACTCACCACCACGCGTTATACCCATCTTTCTACTCGCACCCAACATAAAGCCGATCGGGCCATCAACACGCTGATGAATGACTTCACCGTCACCTGGGGGAAGATCAAATGATTCGGCTGTCTTCCATCGTTAAACAGTTTGCGAGCACGGCCCTGCAGCGTTATGCGTTATTGCCCTCACAACTCAAGGCCTTGAGTGCCTGGCAACGTTGCCGCACGGCCCAGGCACCCATGATGCAGTTGCGCTGTCACGACTGTGAACAGCCGCAGTATCTTCCCCATTCCTGCGGCCATCGCCACTGTCCCCATTGCCAGCACCATCAAAGTCAGCAATGGTTGCAGCGGCAACTGCAAAAGCAGTTACCGGAACGCTACTTTATGCTCACTTTCACCTTGCCTGCTGAACTGCGCACACTGGCCTGGCAGCATCAACGCAGCGTATACGATGCCTTGATGCAATGCAGCTGGGCTACCTTAAAACAATTCGCGTACAACGACAAACAACTGCAAGGCCTGCCCGGTGCCATCAGTGTGCTGCATACTCATAATCGCCAGCTAGATTATCATCCGCATGTGCATGTGGTGATGCCCGCGGCGGCCATAGACTCAAATAATCAACTCCGTCGCAAACACGGCCATAAAGATTGGCTATTCAGCCATAAAGCATTGGCCAAGGTGTTCCGGGCCAAACTACTTGAGGCACTCACTCAGGCTGGATTGGATTTACCCGCCTATCCCAAACAGTGGGTGGTGCATTGCAAAGCGGTGGGCGCTGGGGATAAAGCGTTAACCTATTTGGGCCGCTACTTGTATCGCGGCGTGATCAGCGAGAAAGACATACTGCGCTGCGAGAATGGTCAAGTGACTTTCCGCTATCGGGACAGCAAAACCCAACGCATAAAAACACGTACCGTCAGTGGCGAGCATTTCCTGTGGCTGCTATTGCAACACGTACTGCCCAAAGGCCTACGCCGAGCACGAAACTTTGGCTTATTGCATCCCAACAGCCGACACAAGATTAGACTGATTCAGCTGATCCGCCGCGTTAACCCGGCCACATGCATTGACGCGTTACCGGCACGCCCGCAAGTTCACTATCCTTGCTGTGGCGGTGTGATGAACATCATCCGCACACGCCTGCGGCCCATGGCAGGTATGACCAATAACAGTAGCTGAATTGCCAGGAGATCATTGCTCATGTAAGCGACCATGCCCACATTACCTGAAACCGTGCCCGACACGGCGGCCCACACTCGGCCCCAAAACCAGGGAAAACGGCGTAAATGTCCGGTAAAAACCGGGTTCAGGTACAAAAAAAGGCAGTGCAACACTACCCTTAAAACGATCTGCCAGACAGATCAACGCAGCAACCTCAAAACCACTCAGCCACCGAGAGCTATTTCCATCACCCACAGACCGGGATTGTCCAACAATCGGTTCATCTCGTGGTTCGTTCCTCACACGAGATAACCTTATTCGTTCGAGGATAACTGGCCGTCACAATAAGCCAGATTCAGTGCATTTCACCGTGTCCATTATGTATGGCAGCTAAGTCAGCGTATCCATCATAAAAACCGTTGGATACGCGACACATATCACTCCCTAGGTTAAACCAAGGGGAATCATAGAAGCGTCTTCCACACACCCCGGTGTGTGAATTTTCCCTGCTTAATACACCAGCGGTGCTTCATTCATGGCGGCGATTTGTTCGCGTAGTTCCAATATGCGTTCTTGCCAGTATTGCTGGGTGTTAAACCAGGGGAAAGCGGCTTTAAAACTGGGGTCGTCCCAGCGGCGGGCCAACCAGGCGGCGTAATGGATCAGGCGTAAGCTGCGCAGAGCTTCGATCAGATGCAGTTCGGCGGGGTTAAACTCACAGAAGTCTTCATAGCCGATCATAATTTCTATCAGTTGTCGCCCCATCTCGGTTCGGTCGCCGGATAACAGCATCCAGATATCCTGAATGGCCGGCCCCATGCGGCTGTCATCAAAATCTACAAAATGTGGGCCGGCGTCGGTCCAGAGTACATTACCCAAATGACAATCACCATGCAGCCGAATTTGTGCAATATCACCGGCACGCTCTACACAGCGCGCTACCCCTTCAAGGGTCAGTTGCACATCATTTTGATAAACCGCACGTAAATCGGCTGGTAAAAATTCGTGCTGCAGTAAATAGTCCACCGAATGCTGACCAAACGTCTGGTTATCCAGTACCGGCCGGTGTTGATAGTCAGCAACCTTGCCCAAAGCATGAATGCGCCCCAGAAAACGTCCTATCCAGGCCAGGGTTTCCAGATTTTCCAGTTCCGGTGCGCGGCCACCCTGACGTGGAAATAAGGAAAAGCGGCAGCCTCTGAAATGATGCAGTGTCTGCTGATTAAAACTTAATGGCGGCACCACCGGAATCTCTCGTTCGGCCAGTTGCTGACTAAAATCATGCTCTTCCAAGATTTGTTCATCACTCCAGCGTTGGGGGCGATAAAACTTAGCCACCAGTGGTGGCCCTTCGTCCATACCGATCTGATACACCCGGTTTTCATAACTGTTTAAGGTCAATACATGACCATCGGTATATAAGTTCAGGCTTTCTACCGCATCCTGCACCAGATCGGGCGTTAATTCCGATAACAGGCAGTGTTGTCTCTCATCACTCATTCTGTTGACTCCTGCACACGATGTTGCTGGGTAAAACACTGGGCATATTGCTCGGCCGATATCCCTTTAAGTTGCAAATATTGTCGCTGAATACAGCTACCGACATAACGATTAAGCTGGGATTCATTAATTTCCTGTTCCCGTGAAAAGACCTCATCACGTGTTTGAATAAAACATTGCGCCACAATCTTGGGCATGGCATCGCTACATTGCTGCGCATCGGCGGTGACACAGCTCAGATACACCTGATTTTTACACATCATCGCCGCCACCCGACCATAATAGGTTACAAAACCCTGCTGGTCACGGATATCTACCTGCTGACTATAGGCCTGCGGATTCTTTTGCATATCGTCCAATTCGCTCAACAAGGTTTCCGCCAAAGAAAAGCCACCCCTGGCCGACTGTTGTAACCACCGTCTGGCCTGATCAAAATCGTTATGCAATTCCAGATACAGTGCCGCCAGCATATATTGCCCCTCGGCATTCCCTTGCCTGGCCGCCTTATCGAACCAGTAAAAGGCTCTATTTTTGTCAATACTGCCAAAGCTGCCTTTCATCTTTGCCTTGCCCAGGGTCAGCTGCGAGGCGCTATCGCCCTGCTCGGCCAGCGTTTGCCAGATTTTTAGTGCTTGCTCTACTTTACCCTGCTCCAGCAAGGCGTAGCCCTGTTCCCAGGTTTCGGCCTGCAATGGCATGGCTGCCGCTAACAATCCGCTTAAACAAAGGCTGAGAAGTGGCTTGTTAATACATTCCTTTTTTGGTTTCACGTGAAACATCCTCGCCTAAAACTTTGCCAGCAGTTTATCCAACTGCTTGGCAAATTCATGTTGATCGCGTTTGCTAAACGCTGCCGGGCCACCGGTTTCTACCCCACTGCTACGCAACTGATCCATAAAATTACGCATATCCAACTGCTGCTTGATGGTATTTTTGTTATATAACTCACCGCGTGGATTCAAGGCCAGCGCACCGCGTTCAATCACATCGGCGGCCAACGGAATATCTGCGGTAATCACCAAATCGCCAGGCTGCACCGATTGAGCAATTTTATTGTCCGCCACATCAAAGCCGGCAGGTACTTGTAAGGCATTGATATATGGCGATGGCGGATGGCTCAGCATCTGATTGGCAACTAACGTCAACTGAATCTGACAACGCGGCGCGGCTCTGAATAAAATATCCTTAATCACTCGCGGACACGCATCCGCATCAACCCAAATATGCATATTCTCTCAATCTCATCATCAAACAATTATCGGCAGCAGGCATTTAGACTCTTCTGCAACACAACCTAAGCGTTATACCATTGAAAAGCTTTTGCTCAATGCAAAAAATAGCGTTATGCTTTCACGACAATAAAATCACGCCGACGTTTCCCACACCTTCTGCCGGATAAACATTCATTAACATGCTGACCATCCGTAATCTGACATTGAATACCGGTGTTGCGGTTGATTTAGCCCTGTCACCCGGCCAACGAGTAGCACTTTCCGGGCCTTCTGGTTGCGGCAAAACCTGTTTGCTGCGAATTATTGCCGATCTGGACCCGCATCACGCCGAGATTCGTTTACACAATATAGATCAACAAACTATTCCGGCTCCCGAATGGCGCCGCAAGGTGGCGTATTTGCCGGCCGAAAGCGGCTGGTGGGATGAGTTGCTGGGAGCACATTTTCCCCAGCCCGAGGCGGCATTATTCGAGGCACTGGGGTTTTCCCTAAACTGGCTGGAAAAACCGGTTGATCGGCTGTCTACCGGTGAACGCCAGCGTTTTGCCTTATTACGCCTGTTGCACCAACAGCCGGAAGTCTTGCTATTGGATGAGCCTACCGCCAATCTGGATAACGAAAATACCCAGCGGGTAGAAACACTGCTGACACAATATCGCCAACAGCATGCGGCCATGCTGTTATGGGTCAGCCATGATGTGGCGCAACAACAAAACAGCGATATACACTACCGCTTTAGCGACCATCAGTTAATTCGACAATGACATTAATCAGCCTGAGCTTTGGGGATTTGCTGCTGGCCATGCTGCTGATAGTGTTGTTGGCGGGCTTGTCATTCAAACAGCAGCTGGGCATAGAAAAACGTCTGTTGATTGCTGCACTACGGGCGGTGGTACAGCTCAGTCTGCTCGGGCTGGTACTCAAGCTAGTCTTTAATCAGTCGAATATGGTCATTATTGCTTTGCTGGCACTGTTTATGTTGCTATTTGCCGGCTATGAAGTGATGAACCGACAGCAACGCCCGTTTAAAGGCTATTGGCGCCTGGGCATAGGCACTTTGTCGATGTTTATCTCCACCTTCAGTATTACCCTGCTGGCCTTGCTGATTAGCATCCAACCTCAACCCTGGTATACCCCGCAATATTTGATTCCGTTGCTGGGCATGCTGCTGGGTAACACCATGACCGGTGTCAGCCTCAGCCTGGACACCTTAAATCAACAGGCCTGGCAACAACGCAGACTGATAGAAGCACGTCTGATGCTGGGCGCCGACTGGCCAACGGCAATACTGCCAATACGCCGTAATGCCTTGCGTACCGGTTTGATTCCGATTATGAATGCCATGGCCGCCGCCGGTGTGGTCAGCATTCCCGGTATGATGACCGGACAGATACTGGCTGGAGCCCCCCCTATGGAGGCCGCCAAATATCAAATTTTAATCCTGATTCTGGTTGCCGCCAGTGTTGGTCTAGGGGCCATGGCAGCGGTATGGCTGGGCTCACGCCGGCTGTTTGATGAACGCCACCGGTTAAGGCTGGACCGACTGGAAAATAAGCTGACACGCAATTGATAAATTATACGAATGGTTTACTATCTGCACCTATTTCAACATTTTTTAACCCGTCCTCATTTCTTTAACGTTGCTCACTGAATATGCCTTCAATTTCTGAATTCACCGCTTGGCTCAACCAGCTTAGTGCGCCCTGGAATCTAAGCATGCAGGTGTTTGGCATCGTATTGCTGACACTGATGCTGGGATTTATCGCCCGCAAGTTACTTGATCAATTGCATGTCCGACTAAAAAAAACCCGTAACCCCTGGGATGACGCGGTGGTGGAATCGTTGCGCAAACCCTTGTCTATACTGATCTGGGCGGTAGGCCTGGCAATTGCTATTGAGCTGGGGTTAAAAAAGGCCCAACCCAGTTTACTGGAATTTATTCTGCCGTTACGCGATGTAGTGGTAATTTTCTGTATTGCCTGGAGTGCCTATCGCTTTACCCGCTTATCCGAACAAAACATCCTGGCCCGCCCTAACCCGCCCGACCGCTCCACCGTAGAGGCCATAGCCAAACTGGTCAGGGTGTCGGTGATTATTTCTTCGGTATTGGTTGGTCTGGAAACCCTGGGCTTCAGTATCTCCGGGGTGCTGGCGTTTGGTGGTATCGGCGGGATTGCGGTGGGCTTTGCGGCCAAAGACCTGCTGGCCAACTTTTTTGGCGGGTTGATGATTCATCTGGACCGACCCTTTACCCTTGGTGACTGGGTACGCTCACCGGATAGAAACATTGAAGGAACGGTAGAACGTATTGGCTGGCGCCTGACCGTGATTCGCACCTTTGACAAACGTCCGTTATATATTCCTAATGCGGCGTTTGCCACCATTTCGGTAGAAAATCCGTCGCGTATGACCCATAGAAGGATTTTTGAAACTATCGGTATTCGTTATAGCGATGTATTAAAAATGGCAGAAATTGTGGCCGATATCCGCCAGATGTTGATTATGCATCCCGAAATCGATGATAACCAGACCCTGATAGTCAACTTCAATAAGTTTGCACCATCATCGCTGGACTTTTTTATCTATACCTTTACCCATACCACCAACTGGATTCACTTTCATGAGGTCAAACAGGATGTGATGCTCAAGGCTATAGAGATTATCGATCAGCATGGTGCCCAAGTCGCCTTCCCGACCTCTACCCTGCACCTGCCCGATGGCATCAAATTGATACCGCCAGAAGCACTTGAAAAGCAAGATTAATATTGCTATTAGCTATTCACAGCACCGTTAATTCTTGCTACGATTCGCGCTTTGACTAATTGTTGAGTAAAATACTATGAATACACGTTTGTTATTTGCTGCAGCGGCAGCCGTTGCTTTAGTTGGTTGTTCCAAAGCTAATGATTACACACCTAAATCTGGTGCCAGCGGCGAGGAAATATTTGCAGCCGCCTGCGCCAGCTGTCATGAAGCCCAAGCGGGTTATATCTTTGAAATGGCAGCCGATAGTGCCACCAAGGACGCACTAAGCAAGAAAGTCGCCGAAGGCAGCATGGTCATGCCTTCCTTCCCTAACATCAAAGGTGCAGAGCTGGATGCACTGGTTGGCTACGTACAATCGCAAAATAAAGCCCAGTAAGCACTGGTTAATCTGCGGGTGCCTGCAAGGCACCCTGCAATGCGTGCGAATGCAGGCACTGTGATCCACAGTGCCGCTACAACACTTATACCACGTCCCATTTTTCCTGTTGCGCAATCTGTATCGTACCACTGGCCTGCTGTTTAGCTTGCTTCAAGCTCAGCTCTACCGCCTCGGTTAATTCGTTAATGTTGCCGAATTGCTGTAAATTAGCAATTCCAGCACACACACTGGCCGTAAACGTAGCATGCTCCTCATCCCCGTGCTGCAATCTGGCAAAATCTTTGGCAATACCCTCCAGTATGGTTTGGGCCTGTTCGGCATGACAATTGACCAGAATAACGGCCAGCTCTTCCCCTCCGTAACGCCCGAGCATATCACTGGTTCGCAAACGTTTGGTTAATAGTCTGGCCAACGCCTGCTGCACCTTATCGCCGGTTGCCAGGCTATGCTGCTCATTAATCTGATCCAAACCATCAATTTCCAACAAAGCAAACGACAACGGTTCTTTACTGCGTACCGCCCGGGAAATTTCCCGTTTCAACTGAATTTTAATCGCCGAGTAATGATACAAACCGGTGAGGTAATCCAGCGTCATATAGGACTGCTGCAAATCGGCACGTTTAATACAGCCGATAGCGGCAGATAATAAGGCTTCTCCTTGAATCGGTTTCGGTAGAAAAACATCGGTACCAAAACCTGCCGTTGTCAGCTGCAGATTATCACTGTGTTGATGGGTCATAAAAATCACTGGCAATGCCGAAAAGGCTTCCATCTGACGTACCGCACTCACCAAAGTAATCCCATTCACCTTGGGCAAGGCAATATCTACCACTAACAAATCTGGACGAAAATCCTGCAATGTGGCCAACAGGCTGTCACTATGATGACAACTTTGTACTTCAAAACCGGCTTGCTGTAATAGCAGACTAAAATATTCATTCAGCATAGGATCGGTATCCAGCAGCAATACCCGCGAATTATCTACCCTTTTCATATTCAGCAGATTATCCAGCTTATCCAGAATAGCACTGACTCGCTGTGGATCATCGAATACCGCAATGCTGCCGGCCTGTATCATCGCCAAGCGATAGGACAAATGCATTTGCTGGCTGAAAAAAATCACCGCCAAGGGTTGCTGGCGCTGCTGTTGCAACGTATTAATCTGTTTAATACCGGCCTGGTCATCTCCGGGAAAAGCATCATTCATCAATATCAATGCCTGCGGATACTCCGTCAGCAACCCCTCCAGCGCATCCAGCTGGTTGGCCACATACACCTGATAACCAAAAAAACTGAGTTGATCCTGTAGCACCGTGGTAATCACTTCATCCGGATGCACGACCAGCAACACATGAGCTAGCCCACTTTCAGCATGTGGGGGCGGCGCGCTCCATGTCACCGGGCTATCCGCTTTATCGGCGGCATGTTTTAGTTCATCCAGCATCACCTGCATCCAATCGCGTTGAACCTGATTGAATGCCTGATAGTTTTGCAAATACGGCGCCAAATAACTTTGCAGCGTATGTGCCTGTTGGCTTAATGCGCTAAACCCAAAGGTTGCGCCGGAATCTGCCAGTTGCTGAACCTGTTGATACAAACTCGCCAGCGGCACGTCCCCGGAGGATTGCTCACAGATAAATTGCCAGCTTTTATCAATCTGCCTGATACGGGATGGCAATTGCTGAGTAAACTGGTCATGCAGCTGGATCAACTGCTGCTGAAATGATGATGTCTCTGACATTGCGTCTCCCTGATAGTTATCGGCTACTTAGCCTAGTCGCATAAAAATTCCAACCCTATGGCAGCATGCATTCCATGCACCCCACCAGAAATACACATCGCGTTCCAGGCTGCATACTTATGATATTCAGCACTAGTTGGAAAACTGCTCCAGACTGTTAATCAGTAACCGTAGTCGCCCCCCCTGGCCCGGGGCATGATGGAAATATTTAAACACCAGTTTTTGCCAATAGGCACGCTGCTCTCCCGGCAATTGAAAAATATCGGCATTAAGGCGACATTCCGGGCCTAGCATAATCAATAAAATATGGTGATCAATACTCTGATAAGCATTTTCATTTTCCAGAAATAACGGCTGTTTTACCCCCAAAAAAGCCGCCAGCTGCGCGGCATCGCTACGCCCATCCATAATCGCCCGCGCCAGCTCGGGTTTAAAGGCAACCAGCATAATGCCGAACAGGTTAAATAGCTTCTGAATTAACAAGGCGTTGGTCGCAAATCCCTGACCATCGGTCAGTGTCTGGAAAATCTCAATATGGCGAATTAAATGCTCGACTTCCTGCAACGATAAATGCTGAGCCTGAATCACCTGACTGAGAATCGTCAGCAACGGCGCTTTGCTAAAGCCAGCTTTTTTCAGCTCACTGTTTCTTTTAATCAGGTCAAGATAATGCTGCAACGCCACCGGCATACGTTCGGCATTATCCTCGGCAGATAATTGATCTGGCAAAAAGCAGGTATAACGGATAAATTTATTCAGAAAGCGCCGGGCATCTATCTCTGCCCCATACGACTGTCGGACAGCCGATTCCAGCGGGGTCATACCGGCAACCAGAATCACTTGAATACCATTAATCTCGGACAGCGAATAACTGGCTTTTAAACATTGAATCACAAACTCCGGCTGACATCTATCCAGTTCATCGATAACAATCAATAAATGACGCTGACGAACAATATCAACCAGCAATTGTTGTAACGCCAGCGACTGCTGATACTGGGCAATATAGTGCGGTAGATCATCGGCCCGCTTAAATGACAGTGTTAATTCGGTTAGCCGCGCCTTATTTTTGCTATCAACCACTTTATGAATGGCATTGATCAACATTAACCAAGCAGAGCCGCAATGCTCCAATTGTAATGCATCGATATGAATCAGCTGTTGCGGACTATCCGGCCCCAGCATATGCAACAATTTTAGCGCAAACTGGCTGCGTCCAGAGCCCCAGCGTCCATCCAGCAACATCGGAGACAATTGAATATTCTGCTGATTTAATAAGCGTATCAGCTTATCTGCCAGCGGCTGACGCTGCAGACTATCCCGATTATTAATCGTTAATGTTTTCAGCGCATCAAGCATGTCGGCTCATCCTCTATCAAAAACTTGAATTGATGGGGAATAATCATAGCACTTTGCTGTCAAACAGGCACTGGAAACTCGGCGCATATCGTGTCACTATGGGGCCGTGTTGACCACGAGTTAGCAGGGACATGTGAACTTGCGTCAACACAGCCTGGAACAGTAACACGGAATTAACCGGTGCGGGAGAACTGCATGCGACATACTTTTGTTATTAGCGCAATCAGTCTACTACTCACAGTAGCTGTCATTCACTGGCTATGGTGGCCGCCTGTGATCTGGATACTGGTCATTATGTTGCCCTTGATCGCTGTCGGCATTTACGATATGCATCAAAAACGCCATGTACTCTGGCGCAACTTTCCATTAATTGGGCGGCTGCGCTGGCTAGCCGAATCATTACGTCCATTTTTACGTCAATATGTACTTGAATCGGATATTGATGGTGCCCCTATCAATCGTATGTTTCGTACTCTGGTGTATCAACGTGCCAAAGGTTCGCGCGACACCGTGCCATTCGGCACCCGGGTAGATATTTACCGCAGTGGTTATGAATGGATAGGACATTCATTAGCCGCCATTCATGTCAAAGATGTCGAGTCAGACCTGCGTATACGGATTGGTGGACCGGATTGCCGGCAACCTTACGAGTGCAGTATTTTTAATATCTCAGCAATGAGCTTTGGTGCACTAAGTCGCACTGCGATTCAGGCCTTAAACTACGGCGCCAACAAAGGTGGCTTTTATCATAATACCGGCGAAGGCAGCATCAGCCCCTACCACCTGGAACATGGTGGAGACCTGGTCTGGCAGATAGGCACCAGTTATTTTGGCTGTCGGGATGAAGCAGGTAATTTCAGCTCAACAAACTTTGCAGAAAAAGCGCTGCTGCCCAGCGTTAAAATGATAGAAATCAAACTGTCTCAAGGCGCCAAACCGGGACATGGCGGTATTCTTCCCGCCGATAAAAATACGCCGGAGATCGCCGCAATTCGTGGTGTCAAAGTTGGCACTACGGTCAACTCAGCACCTACTCACAGCGAATTTGATACCCCGCGGGGACTGCTGGAATTTATCCAAAAACTACGCCAACTATCCGATGGTAAACCCATAGGTTTTAAAATTGCGATTGGCCGTAAAAGTGAATTTATCGCCATTTGTAAAGCCATGGTTGAACATAACATTCTGCCGGACTTTATCACTGTAGATGGTGGTGAAGGCGGCACCGGCGCCGCACCGCTGGAATATACCAACTCGATTGGCATGCCTTTACTGGAAGCCCTGGCATTTGTCGATGACTGTTTGACCGGTTTCAATCTACGTCAGCATATTCGTATTATTGCCGCCGGTAAAATTCTGAGTGGCTTTCATATGGTTAAAACCCTGGCACTGGGTGCCGATATCTGTAACAGTGGCCGCGGTATGATGCTGGCTCTAGGCTGTGTGCAGTCGCTCAGCTGCAATAACAACCGCTGCCCTACTGGTGTCGCCACTCAGGACCCTAGACTATATAAAGGGTTAATCGTTGAAGATAAAGGCGAGCGAGTCTATCAATTTCATAAGAAAACGGTACATGCCGCCGCCGGTATTATTGCTTCGGCCGGATTGCAGCATTCTTCCGATTTAAACCGTACCCATATTCACCGGCGAGTCAGTCAGGAAAAAATCCGCCGCTACGACCAGATTTTTCCCTATGTCAAACCCGGCTGCATGTTGGGTGATCAACTGCCCAAGGCGTATAAACTCTATGTAGAAGAAGCCCAGGCCGACAGCTTCAAACCCAAACACTGGTTGACCGATATTGATCATGAATATCACAAGGTAGGGGAATGATAATTTAATATACCGGATAGACTTTAATCGTAAAACTAACTATTCAACTAAAGTCTATCCTAGGAACAACTTATCACGGTAGGGTGTGGTCATTTAAATCAAGGGGCACTCTGTGCCCCCCTTCTTTCAACAACCGATGCTCTACCCGTTATGCCATGGTATTTTTTCTGCGGCGACGCCCCATCCAGCCGATAACCCCTAAGCCTGCCAGTAACATGGCATAGGTTTCGGCTTCGGGTACGACCCCAATGGTAACCCCCAGGGCAAACGCATTTAAACTTGCGCTAAAACAGTAAATTACAGAAAATGGCAGTTTTTGGCAGCCCAATTCATGAGTCATACCCTAATTGAATGCTTTTCCGAGCTAGAAGACCCACGCATTGAACGAAACAAGTGTCACCAACTAATAGATATTGTTGTCTTAGCCGTTTGTGCCATGGTTAGCGGCGCCAAAGGCTGGGAGGAGATCGCAGGATTTGGTGAAGATAAAATCGACTGGTTACGCCAATATGTACCATTAGCAAATGGCATCCCGTCACATGACTGCATTTCTTACGTTTTTCAGCGTATTTCTCCGGCAAAATTTACTGAGTGTTTTATAAACTGGACAGATAGCGTTGTTGAGCAATTAGGGGACGAATTTATCAGTATTGATGGTAAAACGGCGCGAGGTTCACGAGATAAAAAAAACAATCGTCAACCCTTGCATATGGTGAGCGCCTGGGCGAGCAAGAATCGCTTAGTATTGGGCCAATCCGCAACGGATGAGAAGTCCAATGAAATTACCGCTATCCCCAAGCTACTGGATTTATTGGAGATAAAAGGCTGCATCATCACGATTGATGCGATGGGTTGCCAAAAGGAAATAGCCAAAAAAATCAAAGAACAACAGGGTGATTATATTTTTGGTTTGAAAGGTAATCAGGAAAAACTATCTGAAGCGGTTGAAGACTTTTTTACGGTAGCGCGGCAAGCAGATTTCAAAAAAGTTGAATATCAATATTTTGAAGAAACAGACAAAGGTCATGGTCGATTAGAAACTCGACGTTATTGGATTACAGAGTGTTTAGAGACACTACCGACCCCCAACGACTGGAAGGGATTAACGAGTATCGGGATGGTTGAGCGAGAGAGTGAAAACAATGGCAAACACACCATTGAACAAAGATACTTTATTTGCTCGATTCCCGCTCAAGCAGAACGCTTTGCTGCCGCAGTGCGAGGTCACTGGGGAATAGAAAATCAACTGCACTGGCGCTTAGATGTTTCGATGAACGAAGACAAAAGTCGCATCCGGAAAAATAATGCGCCAGCCATTATGACCTCTTTGCGACATTTGTGTTTAGGCTTGTTTGAACGAGAGGGAAGCAAACGCAGTGTACCTCGTAAAATGCAAAAAGCTGCGTTAAACGATGCGTTTCGCGCTAAGGTCGTATTTTCATGAAGATTTAAATGCGTTTGCCCTGTGGTAACCCCATGCCAGTTTTCATCGGTATGGCTGAAGTTAAAAGAATCAAATTCCCCATCCAGCCGAATCAAAGCATGCAGTTCGTCATTACCGGTAAAACCATTACCGACACCATTGAGAGTATAGCTACCACTTCCCCACAACAGACCTTCGCCATTACCTTCGCCAATACTCTCAAAGGTAATTGGAATTGGCGTTAAATCGGCCTTATAAAATTCAACCACATTGTCATCCCAGCTATTAATCGCGACATGAGGATCAGCAACAGTTAATGGCTGACCCAAAGAATCGAAGAAAGAAATTGTAACCTCTCCACCTTCATTTAAGGCGATCATTTCATATTCTGTGGGAGGAGGACGATGACCAATATAAGCCGGAAGATTATCGCTCTCCCGCCAATAATTCATATCAACATATGTGCCAACACCATCACCCTGCCCAAATTGTACAAAATGATATGGATTAGTCGCTAAATACTCCACATAGATATCATCCTCCGGCGCCCCTCTATCAATGACACCAGAAACCGAATAAGCATCAGCGGAGCTGTGCCAGTCTGTCCAATTTATGTAATCCGCGAATGCGCTATTACTGAGCCCCAATAATAATGCCGAACCTAAAAAATAATGTGAAACGTGTTTCATAAACTCTCCCTATATCCTTAGTATTAAAATCAGCCTAAAATTTTAGGCTCTAAAATTTTAGGCTGATTTTCAGGATAAGCTACTGCTTTATAAAACTTTTTTTATTATTTTTCCGACAAACTTGGCATAGCTATTGCTTTCCAAATGACCGGTGCATAATCTGCACAAGAGGCATTCCATGCGCTAATTCAAATAAATGGGTAGCAAAGCGCCCCCTCCCCCTAAGAAACGCTCTTAGTAACGAAAGGAAGGCTATCAGCTTGTGTTGACGTAAAGTACAATACTTTTGTTGCGTCAACACAAGTGGAACTAGACCTGCTTTCTACGACGCCCCATCCAGCCGATAACCCCTAAGCCTGCCAGTAACATGGCATAGGTTTCGGCTTCGGGTACCGGTAGCGCAACGGTAACCCCATGCCAAGCCTCACCGGTATGGGTAAAACTAAAAGAATCAAACGCACCTTTCAGCTGAATCAGCCCGTGCAATTCACCATTACCGCTAAAACCGGTACCTGCGCCATTCATAGTATAGCTGCCACTGCCCCAATACCCCTTACCAACACTATCAAAACTAATGGGTGTACCAAATTCAACGGTATTACCGTTCCAACTGTTAATTGCGATATATGGATCATAAACCGTTTCCGCAAAAGAAAAGGTAACCGTACCCCCTTGACTTAAAGCAATCATTTCTGCCGCTGTCGGGCGATTATCAATCGAACCGCCGGTATAAGCCGGAGGTACTCCCTCCGACCAATAGTCTACCCCCGAGCCAAGCTGTACAAAATGATATGCACTGCTTGCCGAAAATTCGACATCAATACCGCTAACCACACCCGAGACCGAAGTCGTATCGGCAGAGCTTTGCCAGTCCGTCCAATCCACGGTTATAGCCGAAGCGGTACCACTTAGCCCCAGCAATAGCGCAGAACTTAAAACATAATGTGTTATTGATTTCATAAATTCTCCCTCTATATCCTTTGCATTAACATAACGCCTAAAATTCCAGGCTCTTAGATTATAGGAGCTATTTTTAGGATAAGCTACTGCTATATAAAACGATTTTAACTACTATGCAACGGAGTTGGCATGGCAATTGGTAGCCAGCTGGGCGGTGCGGTGCGGTGCGGTGCGGTGCGGTGCGGTGCGGTGCGGGTGCGGTGCGGAATTGAGTATGGATTTTTTCATTTTACCCATGACATGCATTTCACACGGTGCGCAATCAAACTTAAGTGTCAGCTTTTCATTACCATTCACCAATACCATAGGATCGGCTTTAACCTGTCCTTGAACCCCCTGCACCCCTTTGGCCTGTTTAGGAAATAAACCGCATCGGCACCATGCAATATGGCTTCACGACCAATATCGGTCGTCTTGGCCGGGGAAAGTAATTCAAGCTGAGAGGGAGATAGTTTCATAAACAACTTATCTATTTGAAAAATAGGTAATTTTACCGTATTTTTGGCCATATCACAGCCAGATATATCGACCAAGCTTCAGGCAGGATATAGAAGATATACCCCATAAGTAATAGTACTATCTATATCTTCCGGCATATGGTCATTCTCAGCCGATTATGTCAGCATACAGATAAACTCAACACGAGGTCTGTGATGTTGTATAAACAAAATCTCACCTTAATCATGCCCCATAAAGTCTATCGCAATATACTTAACAAACAGCAGGCACAGTCAGGGACTGCGATGGCCTATCATGAAATAATTAACTTTGTCGCTGCGGAAAAGCAATTAAACAATCATGTGCTGGTTCAGGATGAACAGGAACACAATATTGGTACGCTGGAAGTTCAGAACGGCAAATTAATGATTCGCCCTTATCTACCCAACAAGCCAGAATAGTCGCTTATTCTGCAACCAGCAGATAAGGTAACACAAACAACGCATAGACTAGCAATAACAGCCCTAGGTTTATCGTTGGCTCATCTTGAGTAATTTCTAATGGATTCTCCATGTTTCTTTTCTATCCCTGAGACAGAAATCGACCTGACTATCAGGTCGATTTTTGCCCATTAACTTACTCGGCATTACCCACATGCATTTTCTGCTCACTCAACAGACTTGACTGTGACTGGCGCACGTTGCCCACATGCACGTTAGAGCGGCCGCGGTCTTTAGCGTTACCAATCGCCATGGACTGTGAACTCAGCAAACTGGACTGAGATTGCGCTACATTATGTGCCACCACGTTAGATACTCCGCCTTTAGTGGCATCACCTATGGCCAGTTTTTGTTCGCTTAACAGGCTGGACTGTGTTTGGTTGATGTTAGACGCACGTACATTGGAACGGCCAGCTTTATCGGCGTTAGCAATGCTCAATTTCTGGCTGCTCAACAGGCTGCTTTGTGACTGACGCACGTTGTTCAATGTCGCATTCGATCTGCCGCGGTCTTTAGCGTTACCCAGGTCCATGGTCTGCGAGCTTAACAGGCTGGATTGGGTTTGCTCCAGGTTATGGGCGGTGATGTTGGATACCCCGCCAGCAGCCAGTGCCGAACCGGCAAATAAGGTGGCAAGAACAAAAGTAGTCAGTTTAGTGGTGGTTTTCATCTGGTTTCTCCCTCAACAATTAATTAGTCTGCATTACCACGCAGAGCGTGGGAACGAGCTTGTTACGACCTTAGGTTGCGACCAACAAGAAAAGGGTTCAGATTTTTTATTACTGACATAACGCTGTCAGTAGGCCACTTGTAAACTGGACTTCCAATTAACTGAAACCAGGAGAGAAACATGAGTAATCCCATGACATTAGCAGGCGCCTTTAGCTGGAATGAACTGCAAACCCACGATGTAGAGACTGCGCGTACCTTTTATAGCGAATTGCTGGGCTGGCGCATTACCGAAAATCAACTGGATGGTATGAGCTATCATCTTGCCAAGGCCGGTGATACCGAAGTTGCCGGCATTATTGCCCTACCCGACGAAGCCAAAGACATGCCTTCATCCTGGGGCGGCTATATTACCGTCAAAGATGTCGATGCCACGTTAGAACAGGCAAAACGTCTGGGGGCTGAAGTCTGCTTTGGGCCTCAAGACTGCGAAACGCTGGGACGTTTTGCCATGATAAAAGACCCTACCAGTGCTATGGTGTCATTCATTGCCTATTCAGAAAGCTACCTGGCCAATATCTAGCTAATCGCGATTACTGCGGTATTGTATGTCCAGGCATACAATACCGCTTTTTAGGAGCATGCCATGCGCCGGGCAGATCGTTTATTGGGGCAAGGTCTGGACCCTGGTTGGCTGGTGCGAGCTACGCAACGCGTTCAGAAACTTCCGTCTGGATAGAATAAGCGAACTGCATATCAGCTCACAAACCTTTAATTCCCCACCCGGACAAACGCTGCAGGATTTTCTGGATACGGTGTGTTGTGATGAAAACCCCATATAGGCGGCAATAGCCACTACGCCAACTGTTGCCTGACCGTCATCAAGGCAAAACCCAACAGGTTCAACCCCTTCCATAAACGTGGATTAGCTGCCGCATCATCGCTCTCCGTCAGACCGATACCCCAGATTTTATCGACCGGACTGGCCTCCACTAACACCCGGTTACCGGTATTCAACAAAAAATTTTTCAATGCTTGATGTTGAGAAAACTTAGCCATATTGGCAGCAACTACAATCTCAAAACGCCGTGCAACCCAGTCGGCCTCATGAAAGCCGCGGACCTGACGCCCTAATTGCTTGGCTTCCCCAGGATGTCTGGCCTGCAATATCTGTTGTTCTACCTTGTGATCGTTAAACAACCGGGCTTTGGCTGCCATCATAAAATGTTCAGCGGTGGAATACCTTTTGCCATCCCGTTCAAACGGCGCGTGATACCACTGACTAAAACAGCTCTTGCCAACCTGCTCACCACGCTGGCTATGGCCCCAGAAAAAAACATATTTGGCCTTGTTACCTCGACTGACACACTCGATCAGCTCAGTCTGGCTACGTGCATTGACTACCATCATTAGTTCAATCGTTGCTTGTAATGATAAGCCGGCATGATATCGGATATGCCGCAAGCGCAGCAACGTTAACGCCTGATTATTATCGAATAATTCATTATGGAGATAACACATAGCCATCCCCTTTTCTATAAATGTATCGACTCGATACATTTATATTGCATATCACCCACTTTTCGCTTGCAAAAATTGTATTGAGTCGATACTATATAGGTATGGAAAAAACAGAAGTGTATGATTATTTGGAACGTTTAACCAACTTGATGCGTACGGCAACCAGAGATTCCGGCACGAGTGCCGGCTTGCAGCCGGTGCAATTGGAGGCGTTGTATTATTTATCGCGTTGTAACCGTTATTCGGACACCCCTATGGCCGTAGTCGATTATCTTGGCCAAACCAAGGGGACCGTGTCACAAACGCTGAAAGTATTAGAAAGAAAGTTGCTGATTGAAAAGCAGGACGATGCGCAGGATAAGCGCCTGGTACATCTAAAAGTCACCCAACAAGGATGGCAATGTTTACAACAGCAAATCCCTAACCCACAATTAATTCAAGCATGCGAGTCATTAAGTGATGCCGAACAGCAACTGGTGGTAGTTGCGGTGAAAACGCTATTAATCGCTTTTCAGCGTACCAATCAACTCAAAAGTTTTGGGGTATGCCAAACCTGTTGCCATAATCAAAAATTGGCGAAGGAACAAAATTTTTGCCAACGGTTCCAAGAAACCTTGGCAACCAACAGCGAACAGCTGATTTGTCGTGAACATGCCTGATGGCAATGCCATCAGGGTAGGGCAGCTCGGAATAGATGGGCGAATTAGACAAGCAAAGCGCACCCCCCGGATACGCATCTGACAGCAGTGCTAAATATCATCAGTTTCATCCTCCCAAAACGTGATGCCCCCTTTCTGCCAGAAAGGGGGCATTCCGTGTACCGATTTTTTAACATCATGGCAGGCATGGAATACACCATTCCGTGAGATTGGAATTTTCACGGCACCGCACTAAGCTGCGTATTTTTTAAGCGGCCGCCCTCAACTCCGTAGCCGCTGCCACCATATGTTTTAATGCAGGTAATACTTCTCGCCATTGCCGGGTTTTCAAACCGCAGTCGGGGTTGATCCATAGCCGTTCGGCCGGAATGCGACGGGCGGCTTGTTGTATCAGTTGTTTGATAGCGACCACCTCGGGCAGGTTAGGGCTGTGGATATCGTAGACTCCCGGACCGATCTGATTCGGGTAGTCGAAGTGTTCAAAGGCATCCAGCAATTCCATATTCGAGCGCGAGGTTTCTATGGTGATCACATCGGCATCCATAGCAGCAATAGCGGTGATAATGTCATTGAATTCGGAGTAACACATATGGGTATGTATTTGAGTTTCATCTTTAACCCCATTCGCAGCGATACGGAAACAACTGACCGCCCAGTCGAGATAATGCTGCCATTGTGAGCGCCGTAGCGGCAGACCTTCACGCAACGCAGCTTCATCAATTTGAATAATACGAATACCGGCATGTTCCAGATCGCACACTTCATCACGAATCGCCAGTGCCAACTGGCGACAGACCTGTTCTCGTGGCAAATCATCACGCACAAACGACCAGTTCAGCAGGGTGACCGGACCGGTGAGCATACCTTTGACCGGTTTATCGCTTAATGATTGTGCATAACAGGCCCAATCTACACTAATTGCTGCTGAGCGGTGGATATCACCATAAATTATCGGCGGTTTGACGCAACGTGAACCATACGACTGTACCCAGCCATATTGACTGAATGCATAACCTTGCAGCTGCTCACCAAAATATTCCACCATATCGTTACGTTCGGCTTCACCATGTACCAGCACATCCAGCCCCAAATCTTGCTGCTGTTTGATCGCATAACCAATTTCATAACGAATAGATTGTTGGTATTTATCTTTACTTATCTGTCCCTGTTTATATTTTCGGCGGTGCTGGCGAATTTCTGCAGTTTGCGGAAACGAGCCTATGGTAGTCGTTGGATAAAGCGGTAATTTCAACTGCTGCTGTTGCCGTTTAGCACGAAGCGGGTAGGGGCTGTGGCGTTGCTCGTACTCTGCGCTGATTTGCTGCAGCGCTTGCTGTACCGCCGGATTATGCACACGCGTAGAGTGGCGGCGATTGCCTAAAGCATGTGCATTAGCGGCCAGTTCGCGGGCAATACTGTCCAGCCCCTGTTGCAATGCCTGATTAATCAGTTGCAGCTCTTCCAGCTTTTGCACCGCAAAGGCCAGCCAGTTTTTAATTTCGCTATCTAATTGCTGTTCACTGGCTAAGTCTACCGGTACATGCAGCAACGAGCAGGAGGGCGCCAGCCACAGGCGTTCACCCAGCCGGGCAGCAATCGGCTTCAGCCAGTCCAGGGTGGCGGTTAGGTCGGTTTTCCAGATATTACGGCCGTTAATTATTCCCAGCGATAATACCTTATGCTGCGGTAACCAATCTATCACTCTGGCTACCTCGTCACGCGCATTAATCGCATCCAGATGCAGTCCGGCCACGGGTAAATTACAGGCCAGCTGCAGATTGTCACCCAGCTGGCCAAAATAGGTAGTCAGCAACAGTTTGATATGTTGTGCTTTTAAGGTGTGATAACTCAGCTCAAATGCCGCCCGCCAATTTCTATCCAACTCTGTCACCAAAATTGGCTCATCTATCTGAACCCATTCCACACCATGCTGTTGCAGTGTCGCTAACAGCTGACTGTATACCGGTAGCAATTGCGACAGATAGCTTAGTTTATCACTGCCATCACGCGTTTTACTGAGCCATAAATAGGTCAACGGGCCAATCACTACCGGCTTGATCGTATGGCCCAGCTGTTGCGCCTGATGAATTTGTTGCAATAAGGCTGCGGGATTAAGCTTGAACTCGGTTTGTTCGGCTAACTCTGGCACGATATAGTGATAATTGCTATCAAACCATTTGGTCATTTCACCAGCAGCAATGCCGCAGCAATCGTGCTGGCTGCGACCACGCGCAATGCGAAAGTATCTATCCTGCTCACTGCCTTGATCATTACCCGCTCTGCTCGGAATATGGCCCAGCAAAAAGCTGGTATCCAGCACCTGATCATAAAATGAAAAATCTGCTACGGGGACAAAATCCAATCCCTGTTGCAACTGCCAATTCTGCTCACGTAACTCTGACCCTGTTTCTTCCAGTTGCGCTATAGTAGCGTCCCCGCGCCAATAGTTTTCCAACGCAAATTTTAATTCCCGCTGTTTACCAATACGGGGAAATCCTAAATTATGTAAGGTTGCCATGTCATACTCCTGTGTTTGAATCAGTCGCAGTGTAGGCAAAACAATTAATGATGAATAATGGTATTATTTCAGTTATTGATGAATATTATTCATGATTATGATAGAGCGCATTCACTTAACCATTTTGTATAGCATTGAGCAGCATGGCTCATTAACTGCGGCAGCCGAACAATTATGTCTGACGCAATCAGCCTTAAGTCATTGTATTAAAAAACTGGAACAACAGACTGGGGTCTGTTTATGGCAGAAACGAGGACGTCAATTACAGTTAACCCAGGCCGGTCGGTTTTTACTCCAGGAAGCGCAGCGTTTGCTGCCGCAGCTGCAGCGTATTGACGATAAGTTACTGCAGTTTGCCAAGGGAGAGCAGGGCAGTTTGCGTATTGGTATGGAATGTCATCCCTGCTATCAATGGCTGTTACAAGTGGTTAATCCATTTTTACAGCAATGGCCGGGCATTGATGTGGATGTGACCCAAGACTGTCAGTTTGAAGGCATCGCCGCATTATTCAATTATGAAATAGATATGCTGGTGACGCCCGACCCGATACAGCGACAGGGCATACAGTTTGTACCGGTAATGGCGTATGAACAGGTGCTGGTGGTGGCCGCATCACATCCGTTGGCAGCACACCCCTATGTCACAGCAAACGCGTTAAACGACGAGGTGTTATATACCTATCCGGTGTCTGCTGAGCGTTTAGATATCTATAAAGAATTCTTAACACCAGCAGGATGCTTGCCATTAAAACGCAAAATATGTGAAGCCACCCAGATGCAGTTGCAACTGGTAGCCGCAGGACGTGGCGTGGCCGCATTACCTAAATGGCTGGCAGAACAACATAGCGGTGTAAAAACTCTGTCTTTAGGAAAGAAGGGCGTACATAAGCATATTCACCTGGGCTTGCGCGATAATGATCTGGCCCAGGGATATATACAGGGCTTTCTAGACTTAGCACAACGTGGGCTGTGTTGACATAAGATATACGCCCAGTGCATCATAAATTGGGTAAAAATCTGGCTTAACAGAGGGCGTGCTACCTTACGTCAACCAGCCTAAGCCTCAGGCAAGGAATTAAACAGGGCGCGTTTTTCATCGAAAAACTTTTGCATGGCTGCCGGGTCGGCCATAATTGCGCTTACCTCAACAATCACCGCCATATGCGCCGGGTCCTGTTGTTGGAACATTTCCATACCGTGCAGTTTGCTCATTTCCACCAGCTCTTCAAAGGTGTTAGCACGAAACTCTTTATCACAGGCGCCACCCAATTGTTTACAGGTCATCACTTTCATTGATATATCCTTGTTGTCATCACAAAGCCGCGATTCTCGCAATAGTGCTGGCTGCTGTCCAGCGAGCGAGTATTAATTTTCTGCGATACGCTCAAAAACCCTCATAATTCCTTCGCATTGCCGTACATTAAAAAAGCCACGCATTGCGTGGCTTTTCAAGGATACGGAGCAACGACTATTTCTTTTTACTATGGGTCAGCAGATCACTCCAGGCAAACAACAGGCCGGATACCACAAAAGTTAGGTGAATCCCAACTTTCCAGGCCATATCTTCGGTTTCAAAAGACTCAACATCAACAAAGGTTTTTAATAACTCAATACTGGAAATGGCAACAATGGAGCCAATCAATTTCATTTTTAAGTCACTGAAACCTACCGTTCCCATCCAGCTTGGTCGGTCTTCATGCTCTGCGGTATCAAT
This sequence comes from uncultured beta proteobacterium, assembly GCA_942490555.1. Taxonomy (GTDB): domain Bacteria; phylum Pseudomonadota; class Gammaproteobacteria; order Burkholderiales; family Gallionellaceae; genus Gallionella. The sequence goes on from CALNXP010000018.1 coordinate 88,773, forward strand.
TTTAGAAACAAAATTTTCATAACCGGCAAAAATAATAATTAATAACAGATTGGCTAACAACACCACATCAATCATGGTCAATACGCCAATCACCGCATCATTGCTACTGCCATAAAACACATCGTTTACAAATTGGCTAAATTGTTTAAAAAATTTAACCAACAGCAATATCATGGCTGCAGTTAACCCTATATAAAACGGCACCAACATCCAACGACTGTTAAACAGGGAATATTCGATTATAAATTCAAGCTTTTTGAAAAATGCTTTCAATGATCACTCCTGAGAATAAAAGGGTAGTCTGCTCGGATAAAACGATCACTCAGACAATTTAACCCAGCATTTTACCCGTATTTTTTCAATCTGGGATTATTCGCAGAAACTATTCAACCAAAGTATCACTTTAATCGACAAAAATACTCTACAATTTCCCATACACCAGCCTGGGAGAAAGACAATGTATTGTTTACAATTGCTGCGCCATGCAAAATCGGATTGGAATAATCCCCAGCTTCAAGATATCGAACGTCCATTAAATCAACGGGGTATCAATGCTATCAAAAAAACGGCGGACTGGCTGCGCCAACAAGGTAATCCGCCTCATGCTATTTTATGCTCACCTGCGGTCCGTACGCGCCAGACTCTGGAGCATCTACGGCATACTCTGGATATAGCGGAACCCGCCATTCAGTTCATTCCCGAAATTTATGAAGCAAACCTGCAACAATTACTGGATATTCTAGAGCATGCTCCCTGGCAACAAAGCCCGGTGATGTTGATTGGTCACAATCCCGGTATGGAGGAATTATTAGCCTATTTATCTCGCTCGGCGATTCCGGTAACCTCATCAGGCAAACGTTTTACCACCGCAAATCTAGCCATACTGGAAAGCCACACCCCCGCATTAATTCCGGGAAATTTTGAACTCAGGCAACTCATCCGCCCTAAACAGCTGGGATAATATAAAAAAAGCATCCGGATCACTCCGGATGCTTGAGTTATATGCTATCTCTTTTAAGCTCAGATAGCCGTATAATTTTTCTTCTTATTTTAATGACAGGATGTAGCTGGCCAGTGTAGCGATATCGGCATCGTTTACACGTGGGGCATTACCCGGCATAGCCATACCACCCCATTTACCGCTACTACCGTTAGAGATACTCTCTACCAGATTCGCATGAGCATTTGCATCACCGGCATATTTAGCGGCAATTTCCTTAAATGCCGGGCCAATAACTTTCATGTCAACCTTATGACAAGCCATACAGCCAGAGCTGTTCGCTAAGGCCAATGCGGCTTCAGCATCAACTTCTGCAGCGCCTGTTACCGCTTCAGCAGCATCTTCAACTGCGTCACTGGCGTCCTCTACCGCACCTTCAACCGTGTCACTTGCTGATTCAGCCATATCACCAGCGGCTTCCATTGCATCTTCGGCCATATCGGCAGCACCGTCAGTTGCTTCTGCCATCATGTCACCCGCACCTTCGGCGGCTTCTGCAGTGGCTTCCATTGCTGAGTCAGCAGCATCAGCCATCGCCTCACCCGCAGATTCAGCGGTATCACCGGCTTCTGTAGCAACATCTTCTACCATGCTCTCAACGGCAGAACCGGTTTCTTCCTTTTCTTCTTTTTTCTGTTCCGAACAAGCCGCCATTGTAAAAGCAGTACCTGCGAACAATAGTGAAACCAACAACTTACTCATCTTACTTGACGTCATAAAAATCTCCTTACAAATTTGGGCAAACCAGCATTATCAGCCATTTAAACAAAATTGAATAGTCCTCAGTAATTAAAACCCGCTTTTAGCAACTATTCATCCTATACCTACTGATTTAAGCGCCATTGTGGATAACTTTGTTAACAACTGTGGATATAGCATGTTTATCTGCTGTGCTTTATCCACAGAGACAACATTAAAGTCAAAACTGTACACATTTTGTGCCACTTCAAAACACAGGCTTTTTAGCATAGTTTGAGAGATAACAACATATTGTATTTAAATCAAAATAAAACTTATCCACAGATAATGACTGACATTATTACTATTATTAATCTTTAAAGTTTAATTTATTAATAATGAGTTTTTTTAAAAAAAATTATTCCCGACAAAAACCAAATGTTTTTATCGGGAATAAATGCTGTGAATAACTCTGGGTAAATAGACGCTACTATGTGTCGATAAAATGTGGACAACTCAACGATTAAAAAACAATGTATTTTTTATCCACATTTTTGTACAGTTAACCACAGGGCTGAATACACTGCTTAAAAAATAGCTATCCAATTATTTTTTAAAATGATTTATAGTTATCCACAGAATAATAGACACCTTATACTTACTATTAACTTATATAAGTTATATATTAATATTATTGTTCGTTTTTAAACCCGTCTCAAAAGGAGAGCTCGCATGGCTATGGATGTAATTGATTATTTTATTCACGGTAATGATATGCAGTTTGTTGAAATCGAGCTGGATCCAGAAGAAGCTGCCGTTGGTGAAGCCGGCAGTATGATGTATATGGAAGATGGTATTTCCATGGAAACTGTGTTTGGTGATGGTTCTGAACAACAGGGAGGGATTTTTGGCAAGTTAATGGGTGCCGGAAAACGTTTAGTTACCGGAGAATCATTATTTACCACGGTTTATGTGAATAAAGGTCAAGGTAAAAAACGGGTCGCCTTTGCGGCACCGTATACCGGCAGAATTATTCCTTTTGACCTGGCAAAATATAATGGTCGAATGATTTGCCAAAAAGATGCGTTTTTATGTGCCGCTAAAGGCGTTTCTTTAGGCATTGCATTTCAGAAAAAATTAACCACAGGATTTTTTGGTGGTGAAGGCTTTATTATGCAAAAGCTGGAAGGGGATGGAATGGCTTTTGTTCACAGTGGCGGTAGCGTAATTGAAAAACAACTGGCTCCAGGAGAGTTATTACGGGTAGACACCGGTTGTGTCGTTGCCTATACCTCAGAGATTGATTTTGATATTCAATTTGTCGGGGGGATCAAAACTGCATTGTTTGGTGGCGAAGGACTGTTTTTTGCCGTATTAAAAGGCCCGGGAACAGTATGGTTGCAATCCTTACCGTTTTCACGTCTGGCTTCACGTATCTTTGCTGCCGCGCCGGTTAGTCAGGGTGGTGGCGGTTCTAGCAGTGAAGAAGGGGGAGTACTGGGTAACTTATTTAACGGTGATAGATAACCACTGAGATGTGGATGATAAGTCATACCCGCACGGCAACAACCGGCGGGTATGACTTATAATTTGACTAAATATCGTTCCAATTGATCGCAACCATATTCGATATGAGAAAAATTTTTATCAAAATAACATGAACTTAGCTGATTATATCCCGGCCATGAATTAAGGACTGCGGGTCCATCAAAGTCTACCGCAGCGACTCTGGCACTTAAACTGGTTGCTGGCATATAGAAGTCTGAACCGGGTAATAATGCAACACCGGATTGTTCCAGGATATTTTCCATTAATTGGTGAGAAGTCAGAATGCCGGACGATTTTAAAACGTCTTGATAATTATCAAAGTCTGGAAATAAATAAAAACTGCCCTCAGGTTTAGGACAATTTAATCCCATATCAATAAAACGTTGATGCATATAGTGCATCACAAAGCGATAAATTTCACTGCTGGTTTGAATGAACGGCTTAATTGCCTCAACGTTGGTGTATGCGGCCAAAGCCGCATATTGAATTGGCGCACTGACCGCACTAAAGGTTTCGCTGACTACCGATTTCAAGGTGGCCATCATAGGATCCAACGCTTGTGGTATTAATACCAGCCCAAGACGATACCCCCCTGCGGCAAAGGATTTAGATAAACCGCCGGATACAATGGTGCCTTCTGGATAATAGCTGGCCAGACTGCTCATGGGTTGCTGGTTAAATTCAAGCATGGCATAGATTTCATCTGAAATAACCACCACTTGATAGGCCCGACAAATTTCTGCCAGTTCCTGAATTTCCTGTTGGTGGTAAACTGCCCCGGTTGGATTGCTAGGGTTATTAAAAATTAATAATTTTTGTGATTGACCGGCTTGGTAGCAGGCTTTATCCAGTTGGGCGGGGGTTAATTTATATCGATTATCGCGCTCAGTTTGAATAGGAATCATCTGTTTGCCGCGCAATGCAGCTTGCGGGCCATAACTTACCCAACTGGGGGCCGGTACCAGCAATGGGCCTTCCATCAGATAAATAATCTGAAAAATCAATTCCTTGCTTCCAGGTCCAATACAGACCTCGCTACCTGAAAATGTATAACCAAACTGCTGTTGATAAAAACTGGCAACCGCATCGCATAACTCAGGTAGGCCCTGGGTGGGTAGATAGTCGTGTTTATCGGTATGCTCACGCAATGCCTGTTGAATGATTTCCGGTACCGGAAACGGGGACTGACCAAAGCCCCAATGCACTATATTAGTGCCTTGTTGGCGTAATTGTCGGGCTTTAAGATTAATCGCCAATGTTGCAGATTCTTTAACATGCATTACCAGTGGATTAAGGGCGGGTCTCATCATTCCTCCTGAATAAACGGGGTATCTGGCTAACCACCGGTAAAAGCGCAAGCAATCGGTGGTCACGTGGCTGTCATGGTGTTATCTGACATGACCGTCAACTAATTGATGAGCAAGCTTTATACCTACAGATGAGCGGAATTATGAGACTGGTGTTGCAGAAATTGAGTGAGCAGCTGTTGCGCCTGCTCATAGTCATAGGCTGAAATCGCGTGTTTGATAGGTTCAAGCAGTTGTTTGTTTTTTGAATCAAGCTGCAACATGATCTGTTCTAAGGTTTGTTCGGCTTCACTATCAAATATGGCCAGTTTTTCAGTCAAATCTTTGAATTCATTATGCAGCATATCCAGTGTGATATGACTATCGGTGACGGTTGGCAGATCGCGGTTTTGCGTTTGTAATGCATGCGCCAGATGGCGGATCATTTCGCTATGTTGATTCTGCAAGCTCTCCAGCAGGTTAACGTCCAATTGTTCCGGATCGGTGATAAGCTGCTTTTCTAATTGCAGACTCAACTGATGCAGTTGCGTCATACCTAAGGTTGCGCTAACTCCCTTTATGGTATGAAGCATAAGCTTTGCCTGTTGATAATTATGCGTCAGCAGCTGTTCACGTAAGCTTTGTATCGCTCGATTGTGCTGCGTTATAAAATTGTGTAATTGCTGGCGATAGATGTTGGGATTATGACCGGTGTGTAATAATCCCTTGGACTGATTCAGATTTGGAATATCGGGCAAAATACTATCACTGACCTCAAGCTTGATAGGATTCGCGGTATCGTCGCTGTTTGCCTGAGCGTGTTGCTCTGGAATCCAGTTCAGTAAAACGTTGAAAAGTGTTTGGGGAATCACCGGTTTGGCAATATAGTCGTTCATACCGGCCTGAATAGCCGCTTCACGATCTGTGATCATGGCATTGGCCGTCATTGCAATAATGGGAATATCCTGCCATTGTGGGATTTTCCGAATATGGCGTGTGGCCTCATAGCCGCCCATAACCGGCATTTGCACATCCATTAAAATGGCATCATAGTGCTGCTGCTTAATTTTTGAAATGGCTTGCTGGCCATTATCGGCAATATCCACCTGCAGCCTGGCCTCATGTAACAGTTCATAAGCGACTTGCTGATTGATTTTATTATCTTCTACCAACAGCACCCTGGCGCCGGCAATGGTATTCAGTTGGAGTTTATTGACGCTGAGCTGCTGTTGCTGGGGGATAATCGGCGGATGATAATTACCCGCCTTCAGTATGGCATTAAGCAGCATTAAAGGGGTAGTGGGTTTGGCTAAAAACTGATCAATCACTTGAGCATATGGCTGGCCTTGAATATCTCGTGCATTACGGCTGCAATGTAAAATGATTTTTGATGTGGCATGTTGTTGTTTTAGCGCTTGCAGCGCTTTTAGATTATTGGAATCATCGCTATGGATATCAACAAGCAGCAAATCAAACGTGTGTTGTTGACGTTTAACCCGATCCTGAGCCTGCTGAATGGATTGAGTCATGGTCGGCAACAGTCCAAAGCTGGTCAGCTCCTGCTTGAGAATACGTCTAGCGTTAGGATTGTGGCTGATAGCCAGTATGGGCTTTCCCTTAAGCTCTGCTATCAATGGTAAATAAGGCGAGTCTGGTTGTTTATTTTTTTCCAGTTCTACCGTAAAGCTGAAGCAGGAGCCTTGGTTTATTTTACTTGCTACGGAAATTTTTCCGCCCATTAATTCCACCAAGCTCTTGCTGATTGCCAGTCCCAGACCGGTGCCGCCATATTTACGTGTGATGGATGAATCCACCTGTGAAAATGATTTAAATAATTTGTGTTGTTGTGACTCACTCATACCAATGCCACTATCTTTAACGCTGAATTCAAGCATTACCTGTTGATGGTGTTGGCTGAGCAGTTTGATATGCAGGATAATGTCGCCACTTTTGGTAAACTTGGTGGCATTGTTGATTAGATTGGTTAACACCTGACCTAAGCGTAAGGGGTCCCCGATCAGATATTCCGGAACATCACGTTCTCGGTGGATTAAGAATTCCAGTTGTTTTTCTTCAATTTTTGTCTGAACCAGGGTGATGATTTGTGACAATAAGGCTTCAAGTTCAAAGGATGTTTTTTCTATTTCCAGTTTACCGGCTTCAATTTTAGAAAAATCAAGAATGTCATTAATGATTTGCAGCAGTGCCATGCCTGAAGCATAAATTTTTGTTAAATAGTCCTGCTGTTGTTCGCTGGGGGAGGTATTACGCAGACAGATATCCGCCAGGCCTATGATGGCATTCATCGGGGTACGAATTTCATGGCTCATATTTGCCAGGAAATTACTTTTGGCCTGATTTGCCGATTCGGCGGCCTGCTTGGCTTCCAGCAAGGCCTGCTCATGATGTTTGCGGGTGGTGATATCTTGAATAATCCCATCGATAGAGACTGGCTGACCGTTGCTATCCTGAACAATATGTTCATTAATTTGAATGAAACGAATTTCGCCACTGGGGTGCATAATGCGAGTTTCCAGCTGCAGCAGCTGGGCCTTGCCTTGAACCAGCGCCTGATGTTGTTCAAGCGCTTTGTCGACATCGGATTGATACCAGCGCACACTGTTTTGCCAGGGCAGGCCAATGATGTCTTGTTTTTTAAGGCCGAAGATGGATTCGACGCCATCGCTGACATAAATGAGTTCACCGCTGAGCTGGTGACTGAAAATTACAAACTCATTACCAATATCATCAATCAGCCGCTGAAACTTTTCTCGGCTCTTTTCCAGTTCTTGTTCGGCATGTTTTCGTTTGGTAATGTCGGTGCTGATGGAAATATAGCTGTCAGGCATGCCGCTCTCATCCACAAATGGCACGATACTGGTTTCCAGCCAGAAAATGCCACCCTGCTGATTGCGTTTGCTGATTTCACCGTGCCAGACATCACCGTGACTGATGGTTTGCCAGATCAGTTGGTAAAACTCCGGGCTATGCAATCCAGAATGAAACATGGCCAGCGTTTGACCGATCAACTGTTCAGCGGAATAACCGGTCAACTGGCAAAACAGTTTATTCACATAAATGATTTCACCGGCACGGTTAGTAATGGTGACAACCGCATGTTCATCTAATGCATACTTTTGAAAGTTAAGTTCTTTGAGTAATTCCCATTGCTGCTTTTCTTGAACGCGTTGCTTAGTGATATCTCGAATCACCAGGGTGAAAAACTGATGATTCCCATCAAATGCCGAGGTAAGTGATAATTCCAGTGGGAAGGCCTGGCCATTATGGCGCAGGCCGGAATATTCACTGGATTGGGTGTGTTGCTGGGCCGGTTCAAATTTTGCTGACAGTTGCTGCTTGGTTAATTGAGGGATCAGATGGTGTATTTCTTCTCCCTGTATTTCTTGAACAGGATAGCCAAATATTTTTTCTGCAGCCGGACTGTATTGTTCAATTTGTCCTTGAATGTCCATCACAATAATGCCATCTCCAGCGGTGTTGATAATGCTTTGCAGTCGGGTAGTGCGCTCAATAACCGCAGCTTCCAGTTGTTGTTGGTTGTGTTGCATGGCATTGGCAAAACGGCGGGCAAACGCGGTGCTGATAATTGTTGCCAGTGTCGTCAGCAACAGCGTCAACCCGACGATAAGCAGCAGATTATTACGCAGTTGGTAGTAGCTGTTCATTGCTTCAGCAAACTCAATTTCGGTGGCGATGCCGAACCCCAGTTCGGGTAGCCATTGGCTGGCACCCAGTACCTCGACGCCACAATAGTTCCGGTAGGGTTGCCGATGAACTTTGATTGCGCTTGAATTTTGTTTTGCCTGTTGCTGTAATTGCTGTGCGATATAGGTCAGCGGTTGCCGATGAGATGGTTGGGCTGGCTGATATCCCTGGAGCAGATTACCACCGGGATCACGCAACAGCAGTTGTCCTGTTTCCTGTTGTCCGGCAGTGAGTAAGCCTAGCTGGTAGAGCTCCTGATGAAAGCGGCTACGACTGAGCATACGTCCTTGTTGATTGACCAGATAGCTTTCTCCGGTTTGATAAAAATGTGCATGGCTTAACAAGCCAGACAGGTTGTTTTCCGGTAACAGGCGCTGGGTCAATATCGCAATAATCTGACCATTATTGGCCACAATTGGGGCGGCAAAAAAGAAGGTTAGCGGTTTGTTTGGTTGTGTTGGCGTTAGGGCAACATCAGAGCGTAGGGGAGGAAGAAAAACCACTTCTCCCTTAAAGGCTGCCGCGATTTGTTGGGGGTAATTGGCGACCAGGAAATTCTTAGTACCGATATTAGTGTCGCGCATAGAGCCTATGCTGATATGTTGCCGATTAATGATGAAAAAGCCAATATCACTGAAGCCATTCAGGTGATCAAAAAACTGGCGGGTCTGAGCTAGTTCCGGTGAAAAGAGCAGGGCGTTGCGATTGGCCGGTACTTCAAGCAGGGATTGCGTGATAGCCAGCAGGCGCTGATCCTGGCCAACTTCGCGTAAGTAGTCTTTTTCCCGTTCCAGCCATTGCTGTAGATTTGCGCTGGCATGTTGCAGATTATTTTGTAATAGGGCTTGTTGTTCTGCTTGCTGTTGTTGATAGCCGTTCTGCAGTTGAGCCCCACAGATAATCAGGGTGATAGCTATGGTGACTACCAGGCTGATGGTCGCTATTTTTTCAAATTTTTTGACATTAAAGTCCCGCCCTATCCAGCGGGAAGTTACCAGCTTGGTCAGCACTATGTTACTGCTTATCACCAGAAGCAACAGTGAGAGTGCAATCCCTATCAGCCAGAATAAGGCAGTTTGATTTAATTGCTCAATATTCACAAGCCACCTTTATGCAGTGTTCCTAGAGAATTGTATCAATAGTCATTGCTACACGTATTGTTTTTCACGGATATTAATGGTACTTTCGCCAAGGTTACTATTTTGTTTAACATATTGTTCCCATGCTGGTAAAAAATAATAAGCATAGAGTGGTGCTGGCAGGGGTGGGATTACTTTCCGTCATGGTTGTGACACAGGTCCATGCTGCAAATCTATCTGCTGGATTGGGGATTGAGCACTTTAACTGGCAAGAAAAATCACAGCATGGGCGTGAACTGGTTGAGGAAAGTGGGCCACGTTTAACCTTGAGTCTGCGTTTGTCCCAGACTGTTGGCCAGCATAAAAAAAGCGTCACTTGCCTATCAAGCCAAAGGCTATTGGGGCAATGTCGACTATGATGGTCAGACCATGAGTGGCCAGACCCAGGTGAGAAGCGATAGCCGTTATCTGGGGATGTCGCATGAGGTGCAGCTGCATTTAAAAACCGATTATTCACTGCAGCTGGTTGGCGGGCTGGGCTGGGAGCGCTGGCAGCGCGAAATTCGCAATCCATTGGGCAATGATCAGCTTGAAGATTTTGATATTGCTTATCTGCGGCTGGGACTGAAATATCGTTTTGCTTTTTTTACCGGCTTACAAGGCGGTGGTGGGGTGAAATATCCGTTTATTATTCACGAAGATGCGCATTTTAAACGCCTGGGCGGACTGAATAATCCCACACTGAAACCAGAAAGCAAGCTGGGTTACTATGCTCATCTGGACTATCAGCCTAAACAGACAGATTTTAACTGGACGGCCTATTATGAAACCTATCAGTTTGGGCGCTCGCCAGGCGTAAGTGTCAATATGAGCGGTAGTAATCAGGTATTTGTGCAGCCCAAATCGGAAATGCGCTTGCTGGGAATTAAAGCCATGTATGATTTGAAGTAGTTGCGCTGTAAATATCAGCCTTATGGCGAGTGTTGCAGCATAAGTTCAATTCCACCACAGTGCATTTCATGCACCACATGTTCGTCATTATGTGAAAAACATGGGTGTGGAGTGTGCCTTAAATTCTCCTAAATATTTGTTTTTTTATGTCGATAATAGATGGTGAAGCCGATCCGGGGAAATCATCATGAAAGTCGATAGTTTTGATATTAGTCTTAGCAGCCAGTATAACGCGGCGCGTTACCATCGTGTACAAGAGTCAATGACTGCCTGGCAGGGCGGGCCGCCTCCCGAACTAGCTGCGCGTCCCAGGTTGTCGGTGGTCGATCCGGTGGCGGCGAACCAGACCGAGGTTGCGATTTCCGATGCGGCCAGGCAGCAGGCTGCGGCAGAAACTACCGGATCCGGGGAAGTGGCCACGGAACGGCAAACCTCCGATTCTCAGCTAACGCTGCTGGTTAACCTGGTCGAACAGTTGACCGGCCAGAAAATCCGTTTATTTGACACTCAGGCAATGCAGGCGCCGTCACAGGCTGCCGCCGGGCATCCCCCCCCAGAGCATGCCACTGCTCACCCGCGAGGGCCGGCTATGGGCCGCAGCCCGGCGGCTTCGGGGATGGAATACAGTCGCAGTGAGCGTTTATATGAAATGGAACAATTCCAGTTTGCCGCCGAGGGGACGATTCGTACCGAAGACGGTCAGGAAATTAATTTTAATTTCTCATTATCTATGCAGCGTGAGTTTTATCAACAGAGTGATTCCGCATTATCGGCCACTGGCGGGCAGCGCAAAGATCCTCTGGTGGTGAATTTCAACGGCAGTGCCACCGAGCTGACATCCACCAAATTCAGTTTTGATATTGATGTGGATGGTCACGACGATGAAATTTCGTTTGTCGGTGCCAATAGCGGTTTTCTGGCATTGGATAACAATCGGAATGGCAAAGTGGATGATGGCTCGGAGCTGTTTGGTACGCGTAGCGGTAATGGTTTTGCCGAGCTGGCGGGGTATGACAGTGATGGTAACCAATGGATAGATGAAAATGATCCGGTGTATGAACAGCTGCAGGTCTGGACCAAGGATCAACTGGGGAATGATATTCTCAGCTCCTTGAAGGATAGCAATGTGGGGGCGCTTTATCTGGGTAATGTCGCCACCCCATTGGCATTAAATGATGCGCAAAATACGCAGCACGGTCAGCTCAGAGACAGCGGTGTGTATTTACAGGAAGATGGGAACGGGGTAGGGGCGTTGCAGCAGATTGATCTGATGGCCTGATCTCATACCGAATGTTCTCCGGCAGCAGCTCTGCTATTATGGCAGGCTGGTGTTTTTATTGGAGAGTGTTATGGCAACCGTATTAATTACCGGAGCAAACCGGGGCTTAGGATTAGAATTCTGTCGTCAATATGCCGCTGCAGGAGATCGGGTGATTGCCTGTTGTCGTCAGCCACAACAGGCCGAAGCGTTACAGCAACTGGCCGATCACTATCCACAGCTGTCGATTCATACGCTGGATGTGACCGATTTTTCGCAAATTGATACCTTGGCTGATACCTTGAAAGATGCCAGCCTGGATATTTTGATCAGCAATGCCGGCGTCTATGGTGACTCTCAGCGCTATGCTTTTGGGCAGCTGGATTATACGCAATGGCGGCATACTCTGGAGGTGAATACGCTAGCGCCGGTTAAACTTGCCGAAACATTTTTGCCGCATTTGAAACGCGCCGTCCAGCCGCGGTTGGTGGTGATTACCAGCAAAATGGGAAGTATTGGCGATAATAGCAGTGGTGGCTGCTTATTGTATCGTTCCAGTAAAGCCGCCTTGAACGCAGCCATGAAGTCGCTGGCTATTGATCTGGCTCCGGAGAATATATCGGTATTGATCCAGCACCCCGGTTGGGTAAGAACCGATATGGGCGGACCTAACGGACTGATTAATACCGAGCAGAGCATTGCTGGCATGCGTCAGCGCATTGCCGAACTTAATCTGGAGAACAGTGGCAGCTTTGTTGATTATAAAGGGGAGGGGATTCCCTGGTAACTTCAGGGTGACTTATTCGGTAACAAACTTTTGAATTTGGGATTTGGCATGTGGATCAATTTTGATAAAACGCAGGCCAACCCGAAATCCGCCATCGTGGTTGGAGTATACGCTGTGTACTACCGAGACCAAGGCCTTAAAACTGCAGGCCGGGATTTTATTTTTGCTCGGTAGATGAATTAATAAATGGAATTGAATATTATTTTTGAGATTGGTTTCGGTCAGTATACATAATCCTCCGACGCTGATATTCTCGGTTTTTACCGCGACCTTTTTATCGGTCAGTAACACAAATGCGGTACTGTGCAGTATGGCGCGCTGATGTTGGCGCTGTTCGGCCCCTGTTTTTTCCATAGTCTGGTTCATTGTTAGCTATCTGGCGACTCCAGATTATGTGTAGTTATCTTGATTAGATGCGTAATGTCAGCCCATTGCCGGACTTTCCAGTCTTGCTGTTGGCATTGTAACCAGTTAATACCACAATTTGGAATAGCAAAGTGACGTGCATCGGATAATGGCAGTTGATTGGCTTGCCGGTAAATGCAGTCCAGTACCCCCCCATGCGTGATAACCGCCAGCGTTTGTTCGGGATGTTGTTGAATCATATGCTGCAGCGCATGGATGATACGCTGGTTAAAATGCCGCAGGCTTTCCCCGCTAATAAGTGAGTTATCCAGTGTGCGTTGTTGATGTTGGCTATATAGCTCGGGATATTGCTGCCTGGCCTGTTCGCGAGTCAGGCCCTGAAAAACGCCCAAATGGCGCTCCCGCAGTTCGCTTTGCAAGATGACCGGCTGCGTTAGCTGGTCACTTAATACGGCCGCCGTTTGTCGGGTGCGCACTAAATCGCTGCTATATAGCGCATCGAAGGGATAATGCGCTAAATATTCTGCCATAGCCCGGGCCTGAGCTTTACCTAAGGCATTCAGTTCCACATCCCGTTGTCCCTGAATGCGCTGCGTGGCATTCCACTGCGTTTCACCATGACGAATCAGGCAAAGGCGAGTACTCATGTTTTTTTAGCCAGTCGCCATAGTGAGGTAACTTCCTGACGACGCGCCTGATACAGGGGATCGTTTTTGTTGGCAGTCTTTTTATGTTGGGGCTGGATATCCCGTTTGTCGATAACGGTTAATCCTCCTTGATCAATATATTGCTGCAAGCAATGGCTTTCTCGCAAACCCAGTAATTCGGCGATATTAGACATCACCAGCCAACCTTCACCTTCGTCGGTCAAGTGTTGTGCCAGCCCTTGTAGATAACTGCGTAACATTTGGCTGTCCGGATCGTAAATTGCCTGCTCTATCACGGCATTGGTGCGTGCTGGAATCCAGGGGGGATTGCAGACAATCAGCGGGGCTTGTTGTTGGGGAAACATGTTGAGGGTTTGTACTTCAACTTGTGGCTGTAAGTGCAAACGCTGTAAATTATCACGGGCGCATGCAACGGCCTGAGGATTGGTTTCGGTAGCAATAATACGCTTTACCCCACGCCGGGCCAGAATGGCCGCAATGACACCACTGCCGGTACCGATATCTATGGCCAGTTCGCTGCTGGGCAGCGGGGCCTCGGCGATTAACTGCAGGTACTCGCCGCGTATGGGCGAAAATACGCCGTAATACGGATGTATGTAATTATCCAGCGGCGGAATATATACTCCTTTTTCTCGCCATTGCCAGGCGCCGATAAGGCCTTGTAATTCACGCAATGAAATCACCGATGCCTGAGGGGCATCACCATAGGCTTGTTCACAGGCGGTTTTTACCTTAGGGGCTCGGGGTAAGTCGATATGATAATCCGGTTGCATGCTAATCAGCAGCCGTCCCAGAATACGGGCACGCTCTGCCTGTGTTTTACGCAGTAGATGAAATGTTTCACGTGGAACATCGGAGCGAGGAATCGCTTTGCGCTGGACTCTGCGGTTAAGTGCCTGTAATAACTGGCGGGCATTTTGAAAGTCACTGCGCCAGATTAGATAATAGCCTTCACACATCAGTCGGTAGGCCTGATCGGCTTTGATGGTGTCATCTACCAGCCGGTATTTTTTGGGAACCGGTAGACCATTGGCGGTCAGCCAGCGGGCGGTAACGGTTTGCTGGTTTTCCTGCCAGCTGAAGGTTAGGGTATCGTTGTTCATGTAAGGATTATTTCCAGCGCTTGGCGCGTTGTGACAGTTGTGATTGAGACATAAAACTCCAGCATAGCAGACGACTGGTTTTATTGCCGTGTTGTAAATGAATAATACGCAGTTGTTGAATCGGCAGTTTGTTCAGCTGACGTTCTGCAACCGGCAAGGTAGTATGTTTGGAGAGCAGGGTACTGAACCAGCTGACTTGTTGGGACCAGCGCTGACTTTCGCGAATCATCGCGACAACAAAGCCCGGCTCCCCTCCCTCGCAATACAGCTCGTGTGACTGGCCGGCAAAATTCAGTTGGAAGGCCGGTGATTTATCGCTGTGACGCTTAAGGTTACGCCATTTGCGACGACTGCCTTGTTCTGCCTGTTGTTGAGAACGATGAAATGGCGGATTGCACAGCGTGAAATCTATGATATCACCAGGCTTTATAATGCCGTTAAAACTATGTTTGGGATGCTGCTGCTGGCGTAACTGAATCACTGCTTGTAACTGGTTGTCGTGAATTAGCTGGCGGGCATGTTGCAAGGCCTGGGCATCAATATCACTGCCGATAAATTGCCATTGATAGCTTCGGTTGCCGAGTAAGGGATAAATACAATTGGCGCCACAACCAATATCCAGCACCTTAACCTGACTACCGCTAGGAACTTGCCCGTGGTTGGATTCGGCCATGATATCGGCGATACGGTGTAAATAGTCGGCTCTGCCTGGCACTGGCGGACATAAATAACCTGAAGCTAAAGACCACTGCAGCTGGTAATGGGTGCGTAACAAGGCCTGATTTAAGGTTTTTACCGCTTCGGGCCGATGAAAATCAATGCTTTGCTTGCCTGCCGGGGTGGTGATCAGCCAGCGTGCCAGCGCCGGTGTCTGCTGACAGAGTAATTCCAGGTCATAGCCTTGACTATGTGGGGTGCGGTTATGCAGTGTGGTGTAATGTTGTTGTTTAATGTGGGGAGTCGGTTTCATGGTTGCACCAAAGACAAAATAAACAAGGTTAATTGCTCGACATCTTGTTCGGACGTTGCAGAATTGGCGGGCATCATCACCATGCCCCACTTATCCACACTACCCAGGGTGACACTTGTTATAAGTTGTTGCTGAGCATTTGGCAGGGTTTTATAGTGTTGAGCAATTGCCTGGAAAGAAGGGCCCATGATTTCATGGTTGAGTGCATGACAATCCAGACAGCCTTGTTGTTTGGCCAGCAACATCATTTGTTGATGATTAAACTCCGGGTAGCTGGGGGAGGGAGGTTGTGCTGTGCTGGGGGCGATTAGTGGACTATCTTCCATCGGAATATGTTCATTCATATTAAAATCACCGATGCTGTATTCTGCATGGATACCGCTTTGTTCAATCGAGGCCAGCGGGTTTGCTGTGGCTGTGTTATTGATGGGTTCGGAGGTCGGTGCTGTGGTCACCGGTCCGCCACTGAAAGGCGGTAATTGAGGCGCGTCAACGGTATGAGATTCAGAATCTGAAGCGCCACAGCCTGAAAGCAGCAGGTTGGACGTGATAATAAGCCCGGTAAATTGGCGTGCTGATTTCATGGGATGGATAGGTTTTGTGATAAACGGTCGATAATAAGGTACGGATTTTAACCGCGCATGCTTGCGAATACCATTGGCTGTGATAATCTTTTAATCCGATGTGGCTATGGTTACATACATAAAAATAAGGCTAAAGGTAAGGAAATGAAGGTACAGCTTATTGCGGGAGCCCTTTTCCTGAGTTTGATTGCAGGGGGAGGTTTGACCTACTGCAACTCCGAATATTATCAGCGCACCTCCGCAGTCAAAAATGTGCAGGCGGATATGGCGGATATTATTGAAGAATATGGTAGAGAATCTCCGCGGCTGGTGCCTCATTTATTGAAATTAGCTGAGGCGTATCGGCAACAAGGCAATGCGGAATTAGCCGAACCCGAGCTGGATAAAGCGCTGTGGATTGCGGAAAAATACGATAAATATAATCTGCAACAGAAAGAACGGGTGTTAATTCAGCTGGTCCGGCTTTATCCGGAAATTAAGGAGCGAAATATTCCGCAGATTACTCAGACCATTGCTTTAGCGGAATTATTATGGGGACAGCAGCGTTTTTCTGATGCGGATCAATATTTTCAACAGGCGCTGGGCATTCTCAGCCGCATCGATAATTATGAACCCAAGTTAATACCGGCACTGAACCGTCTGGCTAAATACAGTTATCAACGTGAAAACTACCCTCAGGCAGAATTTTTGTACCGCAAGGCGATTGAGATCTCCGAACGTCAGGAAGGAGCCGATAGCTATAATGTGGTCAAAAATATGCTGGAGCTGGCAGTATTGTATATGAAGCTTGAGCGTTATGAGCAGGCCGAAAAAATGTATCGGCGTGGCCTGGACTTGAAAATTAAACAAATGGGTGACAGTCATTATGAGGTGACCGAGGTATTGATTAATCTGGCGATTCTTTATCAACGTCAAAAGCGTTATGATCAGGCCGAAAATTATTATCGTCGAGCACTGGTGATACGGATGAAAACCTTAGGCGCCAACGATAATGATACCGCCAGTGTGTTGTATATGATTGGCTGGTTATATCAGTTACAGCATAAATATGATCAGGCACAGCAGTTATATTTGCGCGCACTTAACATCAAGGAAAAAGAAATCGGTGCCTTTCATAAGGATATTGAAATCGTGCTGAAAAATCTGTTACAGGTGAATGCTAAATTACCGAATACCGATCCGGAACTGGTGACTAAGTTACGTGCCAAGCTGGATAAATATAATCGCTATCATGCACAGCAGCGATGAGTACACGACTAGCGGCTTCTGTTACCTTGTCAGCACTGTTGCTATTGGCCGCTACGCCAGTAATTGCAGAAAAAATGACTTTTGGCTTTCCGGGCGTGGAGAAAGCGGGGGAGACGGTTAGCGTTGCACGCTATTTGCAGCAGCTGGAACATACCGAAGGGGAAAAAGGCCATAATCATCCGGAGGTGGCACGTATTCTGAGTAATCTGGCCGGGTTATATAGTGAACAGGGAGATTATCAGCAAGCGGAAGCGTTGTATAAACGTGCGTTGCGTATTCTTGATGATGCCTATGGTGATGAAGACCTGAGATTTGCCATGGTGTTGAGTAATCTGGCGCAGATGTATGGTCGGCAGGGAAAGTTACCTTTAGCCGCAGCCTTTATGCAGCATGCTCTGGAATTAAAGCAAAAAGTGTGGGGTAACGAGCATCCATCGGTGGCCTTGAGTATGAATAATCTGGCACTGATTTATAAACAGCAACAGCGTTATCCCCAGGCTGAGGATTTATATAAACAATCGTTACGGATCACCGAAGCATTGTTTGGCCAGACCGATGCCGAGTATGTCATTACCCTGAAAAATCTGATTTTGCTGTATGAAGACCAGGGACGTTATGATTTGGCAGCACCGTTATATCAGCAGTCGGCCGAACTGGTAAAACGCTCACAGGGGCAATACAGTGCGCAATATGCGATCAGCTTGAATGATCTGGCCATGATTTATGCGTTACAAGGAAATTTTATTGATGCCGAACAATTGTATTGGCAATCGCTGGAAATTACCGAGAAGCATAGAGGTAAGCAGCATCCGGTGTATGCGGTCACCTTGGATAATCTGGCGCAGCTATATACCAGCATGCGCGAATTTGATCGCGCCGAAGCATTATTTATGCAGGCATTGACAATAAAACGCCGTTTTTTAGGCGACAGTCATCCCTCGATTGCGATTAGCTTGAATAATATCGGGCTGATGTATAAAGAATGGAAGCAATACCCTAAAGCAGAAAACTATTATCAGCAATCGTTGGAGATGACGATTGCTGAACTGGGTGAAGCACACCCGGATGTGGCACTGACACGAAAAAATATGGCGTTGTTGAAACAGCATATGCCTTGAGCCTGAGCAATGGCTTTTTCTAGTGTTCGGTCAAAGCCAAAACTATGGATAGTATTGGTAGGTTAGACTTTAGTCGAAGAGTCCATTGTGCGACTGAAGTCGCAGCTACGTCTTAAAATTATTTACCCATATTTTAAGGATTGACGTAACCCTAGGAGCCTGTCCGAGAATGCGGCAACACAGAATTTTGCCACTATATACACTGAAATTACAGAAAAAACCACCATATATAGTATGTGATTTTCTGTTTCTTCTGTTCTCGGACAGCCTCCTAGGACTAAACATTACAAGTATTCATCCTATTAGAACGCAAAGTGATATTTCTGGTAGGGTGCACTCCGTGCACCACGTCTAAATGAGCAAGCATGTGGTGCATGGAATGCACCCTGCAATGGGGTTAAAATTTTTACGGTGTGGCACTAGTGTTTGGCTAAATCTAAAAAACAGGCTTGGGTGTAGGTTGAGTTTGCAGCGACTACAAGTGGTTTCCCAACACGTGATGTGCGGCTTGGTATCCCCACCAGCTGGCCTCATCAAAGATAGAAAAACCGGATAAATCCGAATGGGCAAAGATAATATTTCCCTGTTGCTGTTGCAGCTGTCGTAAGCCGGGGTTGTGTCGAAAGCCGGGAGCGGGGATGGCCATGGCATGGGCCAGCAGATTGAGTTCTACTTTTTTTAATGCCTTGCGCAGCCGCCAGTCATACACCTGTTCCAGATCAATCATTGCCGCTTGCAACAGCTGTTGTGGGCTGCTGTTTGCCAGCCAGTGACGCGCCTGTTGCGGTGTCATGCTGGATAAATCTCTATAGCTGGTAAATACCGTGGCCGGTGGCCTGGCACGACGTATCTGTTGATGGCTGGCAACGATATAGCCCAGACCGTCGCTGCCATGTAGCACATTATCCCAGCAGAGTTGATAACCGGCTTTTTCCGGGGGAAAGTCATGCAGCATAAAGTTACCCACCAGCCAGGGAGCATAGTCCGGTAATTGACTGGCATTGAAGCCTTGTTGGCTTAGGGCGGGTACGGTATGTATAGCGACATGCAACGGCAGAGCACAAATGGCTTTTTGGGCGCGAATGGTAAACCAGCGAGGGATGCCGTTCTGTAGTTCAAAGCACAGCGCGTGAATACCATCCTGGCGTTCCTCCAGGTGCAGCATACTGCCATTCATTTGTTGTTGCTGACTGTAAGCAGCCAGTCCCTGAGCCAGAAAATTTAAGCCACCGGGCCAGGTCAACCAGGCCTGATCGTGGCCATTGGCTACTTTGCCGTTACGACTACAGAAATAGTGTAATCCAGCCCAGGCGGAAATCTGTGCTTTACGGGCACCATAATCGTCTCGGGTAGCGTAGTTGATATAGGCCATCAGATGCGGGGCGTCATAGCCGTGTTGCTGCAACCATTGAGCAAAGTTAAGCGTATCCAGCTGGTTCCATGCCGGATCTTGTGAGGACAGGCTGGCGGGAATGGTAAATACGCGTTTACCATCGTTACCCCGTTGTTGGCTGAGTTGCTGCATATGCGCAAAGAAACGCTGATATTGTTGCAGCTCATCGGCCGACAGGCCCTGATCGGGTATCAATCCTTGATGCCAGCGGCCGTTAAAAAACAGCCGTTCTTCCGGTGCATGCAACAAATAGCGTTCATCGTAAGTGGGACGTTCGGCAAACGGATCGGCCACAATTACCTTTAGGTCGAACAGGATTTCCCGGATATGGCGAGCATCGGTGCCGGGCACCGGTAGATAGTGGGCCGCCAGCGGGTAATCCAGGCTTTCCCCGGCATGTTGATAGCGGCCGGCGGCGGCATTGCCGAAACGGCTGGGGCCATTCAGCATAAGAAAATCAGACATCCCCTGTTTTTGCAGTGTCCAGCCAGCGGTCAGTCCGGCAATTCCCGAGCCAATAATCAATACTTCGGTATCTATAGTCTCGGTTTGCGCGATCAATGCGTTGAGTTGTTGCTGATGATACGGCTGCCGATAAAAATCACGGATGAAATGTCCCTCACTCATACCGGGGGTGTGCAATTTGGGTGTGATTTCCTGCCACTGTAGAAAGCCACTGCCGGCCGCCGTGGCTAATATGCCACATCCTCCGGCATACACCAGAAACTCACGCCGATTCATCGTAAGACCTTTCCCCAGTCCTGTTCAAAATAATGTACCAGCGACTGGGTATTTAAACGGTTGGGCTCTACCTCCAGTGGCGGCATATCGGCCGGGAAATTAAACATTGCCCGAGTGGTTTCACCATCCAGAAAACGCATAGGCAGTTGATAGCTGGGTGGCGGTGTATAGTTATTGTGGTTAGCGGCAATAATAAATCCCCAGTCGCCGAATGACGGTACATACAGATGATAGGGCGAGGTGTGGAATCCGACGTCGCGCAGGGTGGCATCAATACACCAGTAGGCGTGAGGCGCGTAATAAGGCGAGGTGGATTGCACCACGATCAGGCCGTTATCGGCAAGCTGATGTTTCAGTTTTTGATAAAACGGGATAGAGTAAAGCTTGCCCAGTGAAAAATTCGACGGATCGGGAAAGTCGACAATTACCGCATCGAAAAACTGCTGATTGTCATCCAGCCAGATGGCTGCATCGCTATTAACCACGTTGACACGAGTATCGGCAAAGGCATGGTTATTCAATTCCACCAGTTCTTTGCGCTGGCTGAATACCTGGGTCATATTGGGGTCCAGATCGACCAGCGTGACCTGTTCAACCTGTGAATAACGTAACACTTCGCGCAGTGCCAGGCCATCACCGCCCCCCAGAATCAGTACCGATTTTGCCCACGGAAGCTGCTGCATGAGCGGATGCACCAACGCCTCATGGTAACGGTATTCATCGCGTGAAGAAAACTGCAGATTGCCATTGATATACAGCCGTAAATCATCTTGCCAGCGGGTTAATACCAGACGCTGGTAGACCGAGCTGGAGGCATAAATAACCTCATCACCAAACATCATATTTTCACCCCAGCGTACCAGATGATCGGAGGCGGCAAAGCCACCAAATAAGATCACCAGCACGCCGCAGGCGCGTAACAGCCTGCCGCCTACCCGGGTCAGGTGTTCGCGGAATACATGAATGGTCCAGATGGCCACCGCCACATTTAATATACCGAATAAAAAGCTGCTGCGGGTAATCCCCAGATAAGGGGCCAATACCAGCGGGAATAGCAGGGACACCGCCAACGCGCCCAGATAGTCAAAACTCAGTACCCGGCTGACCAGTTCACTGAAACCGGTATTGCGTTGGTTTAATACGCGCATCACCAACGGGATTTCCATACCGACCAGGGTACCGATACAAAATACCAGGGCGTATAACAAGGTGCGGAATGAGCTATCCAGCCAGGCAAAACTGATAAACAACAGGGTAGCGGATAAGCCGCCTAGCAAACCGATTAACAGTTCAATATCGACAAAGGCGGAGAGCACCTCTTTATCTTTAACATAACGGGAGAAGTGCGCCCCCACCCCCATGGCAAACAGATAACAGCCGATAATGGAGGAAAATTGCAAAATGGAGTCGCCCAGCAGATAGCTGGACAGTGCAGCAGCAATTAACTCATAAGCTAAACCGCAGGACGCGACAACAAAAACGGAAAGAATCAGGATGCGGTTTTTCATCGGCCGATTATAGCGGTTGATGGCAATAAAAGGGATGTGTCCCCACCTCAGGTCATGGCAAACAGATGGCTGCTGGCCAGCAGGTTATTGAATTGTTGAAGCTGTAAGGGGCGACTGACATAATAGCCTTGCCCATAGTCGCAGCCCATAGCTTTTAACAGCAGGTATTGCTGTTCGGTTTCTATACCTTCGGCGATGACTTCGATTTTTAATTTATGTGCCATCGCAATCATGGCTTCGCACAGTTCATAACCATCGCTTTGCTGCTGCAGTTTATTGATAAAGGAACGATCTATTTTCAGATAATCCACTCCCATCTGTTGCAGATGAAGTAATGATGAATAGCCGGTACCAAAGTTATCAATTGCGACTTCTACCTTGGTGTCACGCAACAGCAGCAGATGCAGATTCACTCTGTCTGAACGCTCCAATAGCATGGTTTCGGCAAATTCCAGCATCACATGCCCCGACATATGGCTGGTTTTCAGTGCGTTTAAGGTACTTAAAAATCTATCGGTAATATCGTGCAGCTGTATCGAGGAAATGTTGACACTGACCTGCAGATGCTGATGTTGCTGGGTCCAGAAACTCAGGTCTTCACTGACCTGGGTTAATACCCATTCACCGATTTGGTTAATGATGCCGCTTTCTTCGGCCACCTGCATAAAGGCTTCCGGTTTTAACAGGCCTTTTTCCGGATGTAGCCAGCGCAATAGCGCTTCGACCTTGACCAGTTTGTTGTCGGATAAGCAAATGATAGGCTGGTAATACAGACAAAATTGCTGTTGATGAATGGCTTCGCGTAAATCCACCAGTAACTGGCGGCGTAGACTGACCGCCTGTTGCATTTCATGTTGAAAATAACAGACCTGGTTTTTCCCCTGATGTTTGGCTTCATACATCGCCTGGTCGGCCTGTTTCAACAGTTTGTCGGCCTGTTGCGCATTATCTGGATAAAATGCCACCCCCATACTGGCGGTAACGTGGGAATGCTGTTCACCAGTTTTAATCGGTTGAGCCACGACATGGATCAGTTTCTCACATAGCTGGCTCAAATAATCTGGGTTATTACGGGTGACCTCCAGCAGCATCACAAATTCATCCCCGCCCAGCCGCGACACAATATCGGTTTTACGCAGACTGGATTTTAAACGTTGTGCGACCTGTTTTAAGACGATATCACCGGCATCGTGGCCTAAACTATCGTTAATCAACTTAAAGCCATCCAGGTCCAGCATGATTAAGGCAAAGCGACGCTGATTACGTTTGGCCTGAGACAGCAGGTTCTGTAGTGCATCCTGAAAAAATGCTCTATTGGTCAGTCCGGTCAGTTCATCATGGGTGGCCTGATGATAGATGGTTTGTTGATACTGTTTGTTTTGGGTAACTTCGCGATATAGGCCGATATATTTTTCCAATAATTCATTCAGCTCATTGACCAGCATATTATTGGTCAAGGCAATCGAGGCTTGTGACGCCAGTGATTCGGCCAGATGCTGGTTTTGTAATGAAAACGGAATAATTTCTCCAGTGTTTGGATCAAGGCAGTTAATCAGTTGTAATACCGCAATCAGCTCGTGTTCATGGTTATGCAGTGGAATCGCCAGAAAAGAGCGGGAACGATAATCCAACTGTTGATCATATAGCTCGGTATCTTTGAAGTTTAACGGGCTGTGCTGGTTAATATCGGCAATATTAATGCTTTTACCGGAAAGTGCAGCATAGGCAGCAACGGTATGCAGGTTTTCTTCGTTATTGTCGTTATAAAGCGGGATAGGGGGCAGCTGCACCGGGTCGGAGGTGGTTCCTCCTTTATGAATACCGCAGGATTGGGTAATCATAATATTAAAGTGCAGTTGGCGATCTTTACCGGCGAGATACAGCGTGCCGGCATCGGCATGTGTCGTTTTTAAGGCGCTTTGCAGAATCATTTCCTGCAGTTTAGGCAGGTTTTTCTCTGCAGAAAGCGCTATGCCGATTTTATTCAGCTGCTCAATATGATCATAAGTAATCAGATACTGGGTAGAACTATTCGTCATCATTGATCCTGCCGTAGAATTATATTCAGTGTAAATCATAACGCTGGATTTACGCATGATAATGATCAATAGTTAACGCTTAATTGGGTGTTGCAGCCATTTTAGCAGGGTGGTATAAAACACTTTTTCCATGACCGGTTTACCCAGATGGGCATTCATGCCAGCCTGCATACAGGCATGATAATCATCGGTAAAGGTATTGGCGGTCATGGCAATAATCGGGGTGTGTCGATAACCAGGCATTAGCCGAATGGCTCGGGTGGCTTCCAGGCCATTCATTACCGGCATTTGAATATCCATAATAATCAGCCGATAGCTTTTATCAAGAATCTTATCCAGTGCTTCGGCACCGTTGCTGGCAATTTCTACCTTAAGACCTACCTGTTCCAGGAACTCACCGGCGACCAGCTGATTAATGGCATCATCCTCAACCAGTAATATCTCTGAGCCGGAAAATTCCTGGTAAATCTGTTGTTTCATTGCCGCTACCGATTGCGGGGGAGGTTGTGAGGGGACGGGACTATTTTCTATCGGCAGTTGGATACGTAGCCAGAACGTGCTGCCATGGTTGAGCTGACTGTGAATGCCGACTTCTCCCCCCATTAAATGGGCCAGTTGCTGGCTGATAGCCAGCCCCAGACCGGTACCACCATAGCGGCGAGTGGTTGAGCTGTCCGCTTGTTCAAACGCATTAAACAAACGTTTTTGTTGATGGTCTGAAATGCCTATACCACTATCTTCAACTTCAAAATACAATTCCACCTGCTGGTCGGCAACAGACTGGGACCGACAACGCAGGGTGACAGCGCCATGCTGGGTAAATTTAATCGCATTACTGACAAAATTAATCAGAATCTGACCAATTCTCAGTGGATCCCCATTGAGCATTTGTTGATAGATGGATTCATCACATTCAATGTTAAATGCCAGTTGTTTTTGTTCGGCCTTATCACGAAACAGTTGATTGATTTTGTTGCAGATAGTACCCAGCTGAAAGGTAATATGTTCGGTACTCAGGTGATTGGCTTCTATTTTGGAGATATCCAGAATATCGTTAATAATCTGTAACAGGTGGTCCGATGCATTTTGAATCATATTCAGTCGTTCTATCAGCTTTTCATCCTGCGCTTCGGATAAGGTCAGCGTATTGATGCCGGTAATGGCATTTAATGGTGTGCGTAGCTCATGACTCATATTGGCTAAAAAACGGGTTTTGGTCTGGTTAGCCGCTTCCGCGGTGCGTAATGCATCGGACAGCTTATGGGTGCGTTCTTCTATCAGCGCTTCCAGATGGCTGCGATAGCGCTGCAGTTCCAGTTCATTTTGTTTACGTTCGGTAATATCAAATAGACTGACCAGATATTCCTGATGTTTATGTTGCAGCAGGGTGGTCACATTACAGATGATGGTCAGCGGCTGTCCGTCTCGATTTTGTATGGTTAATTCCATAGGACGGAATTTTCCCTGATTATCTAACTGGAACAGATTTTTATGCCACTGTCTGATACTTTGTCGACGATAATCGGCATCGGGAAAGCCTTTTTGCCAACAGTCTTCTACCGTAGGAATCTCCTGTTGGCTATAACCAAATATTTCTACAAAGGATTGATTGATCAGGCTGATTTTTCCCGAGTGGTTACATAGCAGCAAGGGAACCGGGGAGACCTGTATCAGACTGAGCAGGCGGGTCTGGCTTTCCGATAAGGCTTCGTTTAAAAGAATCAGCTCGGTCACTTCATGCAAAATACCTCGTGAGATAATCCCTCTGCCCTGATCATTGAATTCGGTTTCACCGTACGAATAAACATATTTGATGCGTCCGTCGGGCATCAACAGCCGGTGCGTCATATTATAAGGCTGCTGCTTTTTTAGCGATTGTGTATAGGTTTCACGAACTCTTTGCTGGTCGTCGGGGTGGATCACCGACAAAAAGTGATCATAATCGACCAAGCTATTTAACGGGATTTCAAAGATATGGTGCAGTTCTTCGGAACAGTCCAGCTTACCATTACGCAAGTCCAGAATCCAACTGCCGATATGCGCGATTCTTTGGGCTTCTTTTAAATTTAATTCACTATGACGTAAGGCCTTTTCACTGCGTTTATAGGCGCTGATATCGCGCATGCTGGTAGAAAAATGGGTTAATTCACCATCTTCATTGCGGTGCGCAATAATCGCCTGTGAGACATCAATGCTTTCCCCGGTAACTTGATGAATAAGTTGTGTTTCCCCTATCCAGTAGCCTTGTTCAATGGCTTGAGGCAGTGCTTCATTTTTGAGGCGTTGGTAAATTTCTGGAGGATGAAAACTGGATATTTCCAGACCATCTAATTCGCTGTCTCCCAGGCCGCTCAGTGTGCGTCCCCCCTGATTGATATAACTGACGATTTCATTTAATTCGGCAATGCTTAAAAAATCGGGAGACGATTCACAAATACTTAACAGCCGGTCTTTTTCACAGGCAGCAAAAATTCGGGTCTGATTCAACAGTGATTTCAGGTGACGGTTTTCCTGAATCAGCTTATCGCTATGTCGTGATATCTGTTCCTGTTGACGTTGTATGCGATAAAAATCGGCCAGGCTGAGCTGATAGCGGCGGCATAAGCGATTGACCGGGATTCCGGCTTGGGCCTGTCTAAGCATGGCATTAATTTTTTGATCAGATAAATGATGTATTTTCATACCGAATTAGTCAGGACTAGTCAGCTTAGTAATAGGGTTTCACGTGAAACCTAGTTACCGGAGGTATATAGTAATGCGATTTGAGTTAAAATGCAGGGCTTTATTTTCATTTCGCAATAGGAACTATATCTATGACAGAACAAGCAAAAATTATTTACACCCTGACCGACGAAGCGCCCGCATTAGCCACGTATTCCTTTCTTCCTATTGTGCAGGCGTTTGCGGGGGCGGCAAATGTTGCACTGGAAACTCGCGACATTTCGTTGGCTGGGCGTATTCTTGCTAATTTCCCGGAATACCTGACCGAAGAGCAGCGTATAGGTGACGCGCTGGGCGAGCTGGGCAAGCTGGCAAAAAAGCCGGAAGCGAATATTATCAAGTTACCTAACATCAGTGCATCTATTCCTCAATTAAACGCAGCCATTCGTGAATTGCAAGCGCATGGTTATGCGGTGCCGGATTATCCTTCTGACCCTAAAAATGATGAA
The DNA here is from genome assembly GCA_942490555.1 of uncultured beta proteobacterium. GTDB lineage: Bacteria > Pseudomonadota > Gammaproteobacteria > Burkholderiales > Gallionellaceae > Gallionella. The sequence goes on from CALNXP010000018.1 coordinate 115,994, forward strand.
GAGAAAAAAATCAAGGCCAGCTATGCCAAGGTGCTGGGGAGTGCGGTAAATCCGGTATTACGTGAAGGGAATTCCGATAGGCGCGCGCCGTTGTCGGTAAAAAATTATGCCAGGAAAAACCCACATCGTATGGGCGCCTGGTCTAAAGACTCAAAAACGCATGTGGCCTATATGAACGAAGGCGATTTTTACGGCTCAGAAAAATCGGTGACGCTGCAACAGGCCGGTGAATTCAGTATTCAATTTGTGAATACTCAGGGTGAAATCACACAATTGAAAGATACATCCCCGTTGTTGGCGGGTGAAGTGATTGATTGTGCGGTGATGTCACTTTCCAAGTTGCAGCAATTTTTAGAACAGGCGATTGAACAGGCAAAATCACAAAATATTCTGTTTTCTATCCATCTGAAAGCCACCATGATGAAGGTGTCAGATCCTATCATTTTCGGTGCTGCAGTCTCGGTATATTTTAAAGAATTGTTTGAAAAGCACGCAGAAACTTTTGCTAAATTAGGTATCAATCCTAACAATGGTCTGGGGGATATCTTTAATAAAATGGCATCGTTACCGGAAAGCCAGCAGGTGACCATCAGTAATGATATTCAGACGGTAATTAACGCAAAAGCCGATCTGGCGATGGTGGATTCCGATAAGGGGATTACCAATCTGCATGTGCCCAGCGATGTGATTGTTGATGCTTCCATGCCAGCGATGATTCGTACTTCCGGTCAGATGTGGAACCAGGACGGTAAGCCGCAGGACACCATGGCGGTGATTCCCGATCGCTGTTATGCCGGGATATATCAGGAAACCATTAATTTCTGTCGGGAGCATGGGGCGTTTGATCCCGCAACCATGGGCACGGTACCGAATGTCGGGCTGATGGCACAAAAAGCCGAAGAATATGGCTCACATGATAAAACCTTCCAGTTGAGTGAGGCGGGTAAGGTGCAGGTGGTAGATGCTGATGGCAAGGTATTGATGGAGCAGGCCGTGGCCGAAGGTGATATCTTCCGTATGTGTCAGGTAAAAGACGCGCCTATCCGTGACTGGGTAAAACTGGCGGTCACGCGTTCACGTCTGTCGGGTATGCCGGTAGTGTTCTGGCTGGATGAAAATCGTGCGCATGATGCTGAGCTGATTAAAAAAGTGAATGCCTATTTAAAAGATCACGATACCAATGGTCTGGATATCCAGATCATGGCACCGGCCGAGGCGACTCGTCATGCGTTAGGACTGGTCAAACAAGGGAAAGATGTCATTTCCGCCACCGGTAATGTATTGCGTGATTATCTAACCGATCTGTTCCCGATTTTAGAGTTGGGCACCTCAGCAAAAATGCTCTCTATCGTGCCATTGATGAATGGTGGTGGTCTGTTTGAAACCGGTGCGGGTGGTTCGGCGCCTAAGCATGTACAACAGTTGCTGTCGGAAAACCATCTGCGCTGGGATTCACTGGGTGAATTTTTAGCGCTGGCCGCCTCACTGGAACATCTGGCCGCGAATTTTGGTAATGCCCAAGCCAAGGTACTGGCCGAAACCCTGGATGCTGCGACCGGCCGCTTCCTGGATGAGAACCGCTCACCGTCACGTAAAGCCGGTGAATTGGGGAACCGTGGCAGTCATTTTTATCTGGCTAAATTCTGGGCCGAAGCACTGGCCGCACAGGATAAAGATACGAAATTACAGGCACGTTTCACACCGGTGGCCGCTGCCCTGAATACCCAGGAAAAGAGCATTGTGGATGAAATGCTGGCGACTAAGAAGCAAAAGATTGATCTGAAAGGCTATTATCAGCCGGACCGTGAAATTACCACGCAAGTGATGCGTCCCAGTAAAACGTTGAACGATATTATCGCCGGTGTTTAACCTCGGGCATAAGCGATATCGAGTATAGGATGTATCTAAAGGTGGGCTTGCCCACCTTTTTTACAGTTATCAGCAGGTGAGTTATGGAACTGATTTTTCTTGGTACCTCGGCAGGTGCCCCAACCAAACGGCGGAATATGACCGCGGCTGCGATTCGACGGGTCAATGGCAAGGCCTGGTGCCTGATTGATTGTGCCGAAGGCACCCAGCATCAGATTCTGCATACCAATTTATCGTTAAATAATCTGGAAGCGGTATTTATTACCCATAGTCATGGGGATCATTGTTACGGTTTACCCGGATTATTAGAAAGCGCGTCCATGTGTGGGCGTAAGCAGCCATTAACCATTGTCGGACCGGCGGGCTTAAAAGACTTTATTTTGTTGTTGCGTGCCCAGACCGATTTAGAACTGAGCTATCCGTTGGAATTTATTGATGTGGCGGCTCTGGATAAACCGGTAGTGACCGATACGTTTTCGGTGCAGGCGGTCGCACTGTCGCATAGAGTACCGTCCCATGCCTATGTGTTTATCGAAACCGAACTGCCACGTAAGCTAAATATTGCCCGTCTGAATCAAGACAAGGTACCAGCGGCACCTTATTGGGGGCAGATCCAATCCGGTCAACAGGTAACACTGCCAAGCGGCCAGCAACTGAGTGCAGAGGATTATTTATTACCGGCTGAGAATGCCCGTAAAGTGATTGTTGGTGGCGATAATGATAGCCCCGAGCTGCTGGCCGAAGCGGCAAGCGATGCCAGCCTGCTGGTACACGAAGCCACGTTTACCGCCGAAGTCGCCGCCCGCGTTGGCCCCGCGCCACAACACAGCAGCGCCCGCCAAGTCGGCGAATTTGCCCAACAAATCGGCATTCCCAATTTGATTCTGACCCATTTCAGCAGCCGTTATCAATACAACCCCAAATATTCCCCCTCGATAAATGACATACAACAGGATGCTGCCGCGGTCTATCAAGGCAACTTATTTCTGGCGAATGATTTTGATGTGTATAGGCTGGGAGATACGGGCGTTACCCTGGTTGAACAAAAGCATTGCCATAAAGCGAAGTCATAGTTAAGCGTATGGCTTAGCGGGCAGCAGTAAACCGTTTTCGAAAATATTTGAGAAAAAGGAAAATCATGGGACGAGCAAGCCGTAACAAAAACATAAAACGTTTTGCTAAGGAATGTGAGCAGTTAGGTATAACTGTTGTAAAGGGAAAAATATCGAAGAAGATGATTCGCTCGGGAGTACCACAGGAGCAAAAGCTATCAAATGCGTTGGTGAAAATCATGAATGATATGCTACCTGAAAACAGTCCAATGAGCAGGTATAAAAAAGCACTGTCGGTGATCGCATTTGGATGGAATTTTTCTATTCTTCCTCCAGACGAGAGTGAACGACAACGTGAGTTAATATTGGATGATTTGGCGGGTTCAGACCTGCGACTCAGAGCAGATATTTTGCGCATATTTGCACTGGTAACAGAGAAAAAACAACAATATTTCCCAGATGATAAACGGATTATCGCACATTGTAAGATCGAAAAACTGGGGGATGGCCGTATTCATGTGAGTGCAGCGGAATTATCCCCTGGCGCTTTGAAGAACATTTCGGAGTAGATTCATTTTGTTGTTGGATAAGCCTGAAGCTTTACCTCAAGTTGTCAAGTTTGAGTTGCGACCAGTAAGCGGTATGCCCATTGCATACCGCTCAACGCCAACTATTTGGTCGCTTAGGCAAACAAGTGTGCTCGCAGCATAAACCACCACTTTAAAAAAGGGATCAGAACACATGAATCGAATACAAGCAGAGCAGTTACTGAAAACCGCCTTAGCTAATGCTCATGCACAGTTTCGCGATGGTCAGTGGAAAGCGATTGATGCTTTGGTGAATCAGCGACAAAAGCTGTTGGTGGTGCAGCGTACCGGTTGGGGGTAAAAGCTCGGTTTATTTTATTAGTGCTAAAATTTTTCGTGATCGTGGTATGGGGCCGACGATTATTGTTTCGCCGTTACTGGCGTTGATGCGTAATCAGATTGAGTCGGCCAAGCGTTTGGGTATCGTCGCGGAGACTATGAATTCCAGTAATACGGCTGCTTGGCAGGCAATTACTCAGCGCATTTTGAATGATGAAGTTGATTGTTTGTTGATTTCACCTGAGCGTTTAGCAAATGATGGCTTTATTGAAACGGTGTTACAGCCAATTGCTAATCGTATTGCGCTGATGGTGATTGATGAAGCGCATTGCATTTCGGATTGGGGGCATGATTTCCGCCCAGATTACCGTCGTATTGTGAATATCTTGCGCCAGTTGCCTGCTAATACGCCGGTGTTGGGTACCACGGCAACCGCGAATAATCGAGTTGATCGCGATATTAAACAACAGATCGGCGATATACAGACTCAGCGAGGGCCTTTGGGGCGTGAAAGTTTGAGTTTACAAACTTTGGTCTTGCCAGATCAAGCTTCGCGTTTAGCTTGGCTAGCGCAGGTGATTCCAACGTTGAACGGTACTGGCATTGTTTACACCCTGACGGTACGTGATGCCGAGCAAGTTGCTACGTGGCTGCTTCAAAACGGGATTAATACCAAGGCTTATCATGGCAATGTTGAGGCGGATGGTTTTGAGAATAGTCATGCTTATCGTCAACACCTCGAAGATGCTTTGTTAAATAACCAACTCAAAGTGCTAGTTGCCACTACGGCCTTGGGTATGGGCTACGATAAACCCGATTTAAGCTTTGTGATTCATTATCAGGCTCCGGGTTCAATAGTGGCTTATTATCAGCAGGTAGGGCGTGCTGGGCGCGGTATTGATCATGCGGTAGGTGTGTTGATGTCGGGTGTGGAAGATCAGGAAATTCATCAATTTTTCCGTGAATCAGCATTTCCTTCTGAGGCGCATGTTAATGAAATTCTGAATCTATTGGTGCAATATGATGATTTATCGGTTCGTGCAATTGAAGAGCAGACGAATCTTTCCCATAGTCAGATTGAAAAAGTATTAAAACTACTGAGTGTTGAAAATCCTGCACCCGTGATAAAGGTTGGCAGTCAATGGCGCAGAACGGCGGTGACTTATGTTATGAATCATGACCGTATTACTCATCTGACTCAGCAGCGGCAGCAAGAGTGGACTGAGGTGCAAGCGTATTTGCATGATAGTGGTTGCAAAATGCGTTATTTGCGCCGAGCGTTGGATGATGAGAGTTTAATTCCTTGTGGTAAGTGCAGTTCTTGTTTGGGGCGAGCGGTTGTTGATGTTGCTGTAGATACTCAGCTGGCTCATGCGGCTGCAAGTTTTTTGAAACAAGCTGAAATGGTGATTAAACCTCGAAAGCAAGTTGCACAATCACATGATGAAACAGCTCGCGCTTTTCCTTCTTATCAATTTCCACGTAAGTTAGGTGAGTTGATGGCACAAGAGGGGCGAGTATTGTCCCGCTGGGGTGATGCAGGCTGGGGTGGCCGAGTGCGAGATGCTACAGCATGCCAATCATTTTGATGATGAACTGGTGGAAGCAATGGCTCAAATGATTGAGCAGCGTTGGCAACCCAAGCCAATGCCAACTTGGCTTTGTTGTATACCATCACGCAATCATCCTACATTAGTGTCTGATTTTTCACGGCGGCTTGCAAATCGGTTAGGGATTTCATTTTTGGATGCGGTAGAAAAGATCAGCGATAACCAACCCCAAAAAACGCAACAAAATAGCTTCCACCAATGTCATAACTTGGATGGTGTTTTTAATGTTTTGCAGCTCTGTCAGGGAGAACCGGTATTTTTGATTGACGATATCGTTGACTCCGGTTGGACATTGACGGTAGTCGCTGCATTATTGCAACAGGCAGGGAGTGGTGCGGTTTTCCCTGTTGCCTTAGCTTCAACTTCAGTGAGTAATTCATGAATTTATCTACGACTTCTCAAGCGACTTTATTATTAACCAGCTACTTTAGCAAAGCCGGTAAGGGTGATGCTAAGCCGCTGACCAACTCAGAGTGGGGGCGTTTTGCGCTATGGTTAAAAGAGAAAAGCTTAACGCCTGCTGATTTGTTGGTTGCTGATCCTGGGGCTTTATTAGTGGGTTGGAGCGATACAAAAATTAGTCTGGAGCGTCTTTTGTCGCTGCTGAGTCGAGGACATAGTTTGGCCTTGGCCGTAGAAAAATGGCAACGAGCAGGGCTTTGGGTGTTGACCCGTTCTGATTCAGACTATCCTAAACGCTTAAAAGCCCGTTTGAAAACAAATTCGCCACCGGTGTTGTTTGGTTGTGGCAACCAGTCACTGTTGAATCATGGTGGTGTTGCGGTTGTTGGTTCACGTAATGCTTGTGATGCGGATTTAGAATTTAGTCGGCAGTTAGGTGCTAAAGCGGCAGGACAACAGATCGGTATTGTGTCTGGTGGTGCAAGAGGGGTAGATGAAGCAGCGATGCTGGGGGCTATACAGGCGGGAGGTCATGTTATTGGCATTATGGCGGATAGTTTGTTGAAAGCGGCGACCAGCGTTAAATGGCGTCAGGGCTTAATGGACGGTCATGTGGTCTTGGTATCGCCATTTTACCCAGAGGCGGGTTTTAATGCCGGTAATGCAATGGCAAGAAATAAGTATATTTACTGTTTAGCGGATACTTCTGTTGTGGTTCATTCGGGGACAAAAGGGGGGACGCTGAATGGTGCCGAAGAAAACCTGAAAAATGCCTGGGTGTCGCTTTGGGTGAAGCCAACCCAAGATCAAAGTTCGGCGAACGAAATGCTGGTAACAAAAGGCGGGCGATGGTGTGAAGCGGATGTTTCGCATCTTGATATATCGCATTTGCTGCTTGAACCATTAGAGACAAAGGCCTGTGACACAGCTCAGGCTGATTTATTTTCATCTGAGCAAACGGATGGGGATTTTAATAATATTCAAACTGAAAATCATAAAACTAATGGTGCACAAGTGCCTGCGGAAAATGCGGTGCTGAAAACATCATCAGCCAATTTCTATCGCTTATTTATCCGTGAGTTATCACAGCTTGCTGCTGCTCCGGTGGATGCCGATGAATTACCGGAAAAAATGGGGCTACATCAGTCCCAGGTTTCAAGCTGGCTAGAACAAGCGCTTGATGATGGTTATGTACAAAAATTAAATCGCCCTGTTCGTTATCAATATATTAAACATTAGCAATCCCTTCGCCATTTAAGCGGCCATTTTTTCACGATGAATCCTGCCTGGCCAAGGGACTTGCTGTAGTAGCTACTTAATATTAATCGTTTGTGCGGATTGCGGAAGCATTTTAAATTCCCCATGTGACACGTGCTTGTAAAGGCGTTATATTTCACCACATCGATGTAGCTAAAAAATTTATGGAAAAAACAAAGACAAAAACGGGTTTACGTGTGGTCGTCAATGTATTTGAACAGGTCTATGAAACTGGCAAAAAATACTCCGCTACGTTTAGAGAAAATATGCCGATTGTGTTTGATGATTTCTTGAGTAAATGGAATTACACTGCCAAACCTCAAATCAGCTAAATCGGGAAGTTATTTAAGGCGAGTTCCTTCGCGTAATAAGAAAAAAAGCAAACGTGCGGATTATGTTTTGCAATGGGAAAAAGGCTTACCGATTGCAGTGGTTGAAGCCAAGGCAAATCAGTTTTCGGTCAGCGAAGGGATGCAGCAGACATTGGGTTATGCCGAAATAAGCGTATGTTTCAGTCCTATAAATAGATTATTAAAATCAGAGTGTTGCTTGAATAGTGGGTAACTTCTCAATAACTCATGGCAAAGCGGCATTCTGAGCAGCATTTCTCATGAGTTCAGGCAAAGGCAGAATGTTATTTTTCAGCGTGAGTCGATCTTGCAGGTATTGCCAGAACGACATGCCTAATTTTCGGCAGGTTTTCTTCAAACTGGTGAAGGTGTCTCGGCATTTTCGTCCCAGTTCGCTACGTGTGCCGCCGCTTATTTTCTGTTTTTGCACATAGCAGCGAATGTCGTTTTCGCTGCCATTGGTATGCAGCGGAATTTCTGGGCGTCTCAGCACTAACAACAGTTCCTCTTTGCGTTGATGGGTGCGCTTGAGCAGTTCATTCAGCGTGGCGTACTGAGTGCGCAGGGTAAATATTTCATCAAAACGTGCTTCGAATATCGGTATCTGTGTTGCATTAGGGGCCGCTTTGTACGCTTTCAGATCACGGTAAAAATCCCAGACTTGTGCACGCACAGATTTAATCGCTTGCCGTTGCAGATCATTGCTTGGAATCAGTGTGTGAATCAGGCGTTCGGTATGTACCCAGCACAGACCATGCAAAAACAGCGAAAATTGTCGGGCACCATCGCTGACGATTGCCAAGTTGGGATTGAATCCATTTGTCAGCAAATGCCCGATCAGGGCGGCTTCGGTGGCGATGCGGATCTGATGATCGGTTTCAAAGCCATAGAATGCAAGGTGTAACCGCCATAATTTCTCGTCGTAAATCGGCGTTGTCAGGTGCTCGCTGAGTTCCAGTCGCAGTGCTTTGCGTAGTCCATGCGCTTCCATATACGCCAGGGCATCTTCGGTGATTTGATAACCGCGGTTACTTGCTTGCAGTAGCTCCAGGAAATTCACTCGGCTTTTGCTGGCCGTGCTGGCGAACCAGGCAAAATAATCATTGCCAATTTGGGTAACATAGCCGTTGCGGGCCGCATGACGGGCACCAGAATCGTCAACGCTTACATGGGCACTGATTTCTAAGCCGGTTTCAAGTATCTCGTCTTTCTCTGTATGCAACACATCATGGCGCTGACTCAGAATGGCGTTAATTTGCCCCGCAGAAATATCGACGCCGACTTCGCGCAATTGCTCCAAAATCAACGGCTGCGTGGTACCGCAGTGGTGGTGTTGATAAATAATGAAGCCGCGCAATATTTCGTCAAAGCGATGGTTGCGTAGCGAGGCAGGCAGTTGAGCAACGTGCGATTTACCGTTCGCATCCACAAACACTTCGAGTCGGTAGCGGATGTTGTGCGCCTGAAAAATTAACCCTTGAATCACCACATCTCGATAACCATTATGCCGTGCGCCAGTGGGCGCATTTTCGCACGGGATGATTTGGATATCGTGAATTGTCAGCTGGGCTGTTTTGCTGCGCTTGTTCGACCCCGCTCGTTTCTTGCGTTTATTACCCGATTGGCCGCTAGAACGCTGACCTGTAGGCTTGTCATCATCGTCACTATCATCTGGATCGGTGTTTTGCTCCATTTTGCTCGATTTGAACTTGGGCTTTGCCTTTTCACCTTTCAGGATCGCAATCTCATCTCGCAGTTGCTGAATTTGCTCTTGCTGCAATTGGTTCTGCTCCTGAAGATGAGCAATAATCGCCAGCAAGCACTTTACTAAAGGGCTTTGCTCCGATTCTGGTATCTCTGGTAGTTGCAGTGGCTTTTTCATAAGGGCTAATCTTGTTTGACTACATTGTAACCGCAATCACACCATATGATGTTGTTCCTGACTTACCATGAGTTATTGAGAAGTTACAATAGTGGTTACACAGAGGCTTGGTTAAGCAAGCTCCGCTAACTTGTGTAAGCACTTAAGAAAAAATATGTCATATCCAATTTTTCACATTAATAAAGAAGATATTAAACAACTAGATGATAGCCAAGCAAGAGAGTTAGTTGCCAGGCTATGCCAAGTGGAAGTCCAAGCCAAGAGAATTAGCACGAGCTGTGTTTTATGGGGTGGCAATCAACGTGCAGCAGATGGTGGCGTTGATGTGCGGGTTAGTAATGTGAGTGGCATTAACCTCGATGGCTATATCCCAAAAAATCAGACGATTTATCAGGTCAAGGCAGAGAAATTTGGTCCCGCTAAAATTCCAAAGGAGATGGCTCCAAAGAGCGTACTGCATGCAAGCATTCGTGAGCTGGAATCTTATTCTGGGGCGTATATCATTGTTTCAACCAGAGATGATGTTTCAGATAGTGCATTAAAAAACCGTAAAAAAACTATGCGCGATTGCTTAGCAACATTCGATATTTCCGACGAGCAGGTGCATATTGATTTTTATGATTGCCAGAAAGTTGCGTCTTGGGCTGAAAAATATCCTGAAATCGTTATTTGGTTACAGCGGCTACTTGATAAAGCACTGCAAGGATGGCAACCTTATGGCGCTTGGGCGTACAAGGAAGAAACACTAGACACGGCTTATATTCTGGATGAAAAAGCGAGAGTTATCGCGCCTGATAATCATGCTGATCTGACAACCTTAGGGGCTATTGAGCAGCTACGTGGTGAACTGCAAAAGAAAGTCTCTGTGCGGCTGGTTGGTTTGTCTGGTGTAGGTAAAACTCGTTTAGTGCAGGCATTGTTTGATGAGTCAATTGATACTGGCAATGCGGCTCTTGCTCAAGACAAGGTGATTTATACCGACCTTGCCGATAGTCCAACACCACAGCCTTTGGCGATGTTGGATGCGCTGATTTCGCAAACGGCTGATTGCATATTAATCATCGATAATTGTGGTTCAGAAACACATCAAAAACTAACCGAAAGAATTAACGCGTCCAATCATAATATTCGCTTACTCACCATTGAATACGATATTCGCGAAGATATTCCTGAAAATACCCGTTGTTATCGTCTTGAAACGGCTTCGACCCATGTCATTGTTCGTTTGCTAGGAGATCGTTATCCGGTACTTTCTCCGCAGGATAGTGAGAAAATTGCTCAGTTTTCTGATGGTAATGCACGTATTGCACTGGCATTAGCTTCGACCAGTAGCGCACAGGGAGAATTGGCTCGACTGAATGACGAGGTGTTGTTTAAACGATTATTTCAGCAAAAAAATAGTGAAAATGAGGGTTTGCTACATGCTGCACAAGTTGCGAGTTTATTGTATTCATTTGATGGTGAAAGCACAGAGGGCGGCTCTGAAATACAACTGCTTGCCACTTTAAGTGATCAAACCGCATTGGCTTTCTTTAAAAATATTAGCGAGCTACTCAAACGCGGATTGGCACAGCAACGCGGACGATGGCGAGCCGTGTTACCGCATGCCATTGCTAATCGGCTTGCTGCTCAAGCACTCGATGGAATTCCTTGGTTAATGTTACAGGCTTCGCTGATTACTAATGCTTCGGAGAGAGTGCAACGCTCATTTTCGCGTCGATTAGGTTATTTACATGAATCCGATCAAGCCCAAAAAATCGTTACCGAATGGCTAGAGCCAACAGGGCTATTGGGCGATTTGACTCAGTTGGATGAGACTCAGTTGAATCTGTTTATCAATATTGCACCCGTTAATCCTTCAGCAAGCCTGCAAGCATTGTTGCGAGCAATTAGTGCTTTCTCTACTTTTGACTCAAGTAATATGCATCCATATCAGCAAGTTAGTTTGGTGAGCTTGGCTCGTGTCGCAAGGTCATTAGCTTATGATGCAGACTTGTTTCAAGAAGCCTGCAAGGTGCTGATTGGTTTTCACAAGCTGCACTCAGGGAATGACGAAATTAAAAACATGTTGTTATCTCTGTTTGGTTTGATGTGTTCTGGCACACAGGCTACACCAGAACAACGCATTGCATTTATTAAATCGCTGTTAGATAAACAAGATGACTTAGGCTTGGAAGCACTGCAACAGGGATTTAAAAGGGCATTTTTTAGCCATTACAGTTTTGATTTTGGCGCACGTAAACGAGATTATGGTTGGCAAGCTAAAAATCAAGAGGATATTAAAGAATGGTATGACTTGTTTATTGGTGTTGCGGTTGAGTATGGCGAGAGTAGTGCAAAAGTTAGAAAAGCGTTAGGTCGTGCCATTGGCGCGTTATGGGTTATCCCATCTACTCATAGTGAAATAAAACAAGCCGCTCATCGACTTGTAGCTATTGATGGCTGGCCTGATGGTTGGGTAGGTATTCAGCATGCGCTTCGTTATAGTTGCAAGAGAAATCCTTCGACAGAGCAAGATGCAACTGCCATTGCGACCTTATTGCAACCAAAGACACTATTAGCCGAAATACAAACAACCGTTCTGTCTTTTGGTTTGATGGACTGGAAACTAAACCAGAACCAGGAGAAAGCCAAAACGCTGGGTGAGAAAGCTGCATTTGCGCCAGACGTATTTGATAATTTAGAACTCTATTTTTGCAACAGAGACTCGGGTCATCTTTATGGTTTTGCAGTTGAAGTAGGCAAGGCAGACAATGCTGTTGCAACATTGTTAACCCAAATCCGTACTTTTCTGCAAATGAATAGCAATAAGGTTCAACATTTTAGATTGTTGGGTGGTGTTATTTACGGCTGGAGTCAAACCAACCCTCAAGCGCTTGCTAAATTTTTAGACGATGCGATGGCCGATGAGGTGTGGGGTAAGTATTTCCCCTATTTGCAATGCTGTGTTGAATTCGACCAAACTGCGTGTGATCGTTTAATCAAATGTTGTGAACTACAACTGGCAGATGAAAACGCATTTTTTTATTTAAATGCACATAAACTATTGAATCTCTCAGGGGCGCAGATTGTTTCTGTGCTTGAGCCAGTTTTGAGATATGCGTCAGCTATCAAGTTACTTGAGATTATTGAGGTACTGATCGGTCCGTTTAACGAAAATTTATCGAGCCAAAGAGCTGAATTACAGCAATACTGCATCAAGCTCCTATCAGCATTAGATTGGTCAAAAATTGATTGTCTGCAAAATTACCATCGAATTGAAGACATTATTAGCTTTACTCTTACGGAGAAGATGGAAGATGCACAGTTTATTGCACTCTCAAAATCCATTTTAGAAAGTCATTGTGGTGAGCTTCTTCGCCCCTTATTTGTTAGCCGCCCAGAGTTAATGCTGAATACCTGTTTTGAAGTGAGTCGGAGTAACTTTGATGGTTTATTGTCTCGTTTGCGTTTGTCTTATTCCTCTTCAGAAGAAACAGCCTTGAGTGTATTGCCTGACGAGGTGTTAATAGCCTGGTGCAATATCGCCCCCGATGACCGATATCCATTTGCAGCACATACCTGTCAGTTATTCTGTATAGAGAGTGACAACTCATGCGAAGAAAAAACAACGGGAATGAGTAGTATCGCACTTAAAGTTTTTAAGAATTGCCCTGATAAAGAACAGACACTGAATATTTTCGTCAAGCGGTTCTCACCCAATGGATGGTCGGGTCGGTTGTCTGACATATTACAAACGAGGTATGGTTATCTTGAACAATTCAAAACTATTGATAACACCGAACTTTATCCTGTCATTGAGCAAGCTGAAGCAGAGTTGCTACTTCGGATTAAAGAAGAGGAATCAAGGGAAAATAGTCGGGAGCGACTAGGAACTGAGCGTTTTGAATAATTCTCACGGGCTGAGATATGTCATTAAAGGAAATAATTCTGTGTATAAGCGGCAAACCCAGCAAGCCACCCAACAGGCCCTGGCCGATGCCTTAACCGAACAAGCGCTGGGATAGCCGATGTTGATGCCTGATCTTGACCTATCCGCCACTACCGTAGGGTGCACTCCGTGCACCAATCACATGGTCGGGGTGCGATATACGTTTGGCAGTGAGCGCTGTTTTGTTGGTGCATGGAATGCACCCTACGTTTTTTCGGGGCTTAGTCTTTCGTTTATCTATAACTTGATAAAAAAGGAGATTGTTTGATGGATGTCCGAAAACAGCTTGACCATTTATTAAGTCAGCCGGGTGAAAATGAAGTTGTTGAGTTTAAAGAAGCTAAGCAACAGTATGATTTTAATAAACTGGGTAAATATTTTTCGGCGTTGAGTAATGAGGCTAATCTAAAACAACAAGCTCATGCTTGGCTGGTGTTTGGGGTGAAAAATGATCAAACAGTGATTGGTACTGCATTTCGTTCTGAGGCGCATGATTTACAGTCTTTAAAAAAAGAGATCGCAGATAAAACGGCGCAGCGTCTCACATTTATTGAAATTTATGAGGTTGTTCATGCTAAAGGGCGGGTTTTGTTGTTTGAAATTCCTGCTGCACCCCAAGGTGTACCAATTTCCTGGGATGGTCATTATTATGGGCGAGATGGCGAATCGCTTGGGCCGTTGAACTTGGAAGAAATAGAACGTATTCGTAATCAAAACCGGGCTTATGATTGGAGTATCGGTATTGTTGCTGGGGCGACATTAGATGATTTGGATCAACAGGCAATAGTGCTTGCCAGAGAAAAGTTTGCTCAAAAAAATCCGAAACTAGCAGAGGCATTATTACAGTGGGATACCGCTACGTTTTTAAATAAAGCTAAATTGATAATTAATCATCAGATAACTCGGACTGCTATTTTATTGTTAGGAAAAGCGGAGTCTGCTCATTGGCTGAACCCTGCGTCAGCAACGGTGAGTTGGATTCTTAAAGATCGCGATGGATTGGAGAAGGATTATGAGCATTTTAGTTGTCCGTTATTACTAAATGTGAATCAGATTTTCCATAAAATTCGTCAGCTTAAATATCGTTATTTACAAGAAGGTACATTATTCCCTGAAGAGGTTGATCAATTTGATCCCTATATTATTCGTGAAGCATTGAATAATGCCATCGCGCATCAGGATTATGAGCTGGGAGGAAAAGTTAGCTTGGTGGAATTTGAGGATGGTCGCTTACTTTTCAGTAACCCTGGCGACTTTATTCCTGGTTCGGTTGAGTTGGTGATTAAGGCAGATGCACCGGAAAGCCGTTATCGAAATCGTTTTTTAGCTGATGCGATGGTTAACTTGAATATGATAGATACGATTGGCAGCGGGATTCGTAAAATGTTTCTAATTCAGAAAAAACGTTTTTTTCCATTGCCTGAGTACAGTTTTACTAATCGTCGAGTCGAGGTTTGTATTACCGGGCGAGTTTTGGATATGGCTTATGCACGGAAGTTGGCTCAATTACCAGATCTATCGCTTGAAGAGATTATGTTATTAGATAGCGTGCAAAAGAATAAGTCGCTAACCGATGACCAGGCCAAGTGGCTGAGGAAAAAGAGTTTAGTTGAAGGACGTAAACCAAACTATCATATTTCAGCACGAGTCGCCGAGCGTAGTGGTGATAAAGCAGAGTATATTCGGCATCGAGCTTTTGATGATAAACATTACAAGCAATTAATTCTTGAGTATTTGGGACAATTTGAGACGGCTAAACGTTTAGACATTAACCGTCTGCTTCTAGACAAACTACCGGACGTTTTGAGCGAAAAACAAAAGGAGAATAAGATTAAAAATCTCCTGCAAACCATGAAAAATGAGGGGCTTATAGAGATTTCCGGTAAGCTTTGGAAAATATCTAAATCGCAATAGGTTTAGACATTTTTAGACATTTTTAGACATTTTTAGACATTTATGTGGTGAAAAAAGACAGTGCCCGACTGAAGGCGAGTGTAGAAGCCTTGATTGAAGTTGGTTTGCTACAAGGACACGGTACGGGGCGAGGACGAAGTTATACCTTGTCGGCGCATTTATATGAATTGCATGGCAAACGTGTTGAATATACTCGCCAGGTTGGCTTTGATCGACTACAAAGTGAGCAATTAGTTAAGAATTTTGTAAAACAACACGGGAGTATCACGCGTTCGGATGTCATGGCTTTATGTCATATGAGCCCGAATCAGGCGTATAAACTGTTAAAAAAACTGGTGGATGGAAAGTTTATTGTAAAACAAGGTGATAGGAAGTCTGCTTGCTATATTGCAGGAGATCTATAATATTTTATGCGCCTTTATGCGCCTTTATGCGCCTTTATGCGCCTTTATGCGCCTTTATGCGCCTTTATGCGCCTTTATGCGCCTAGCGCTAGACATTAACCGCTTGCTTTTAGATAAACTACCGGATGTTTTGAGCGAAAAACAAAAGGAGAATAAGATTAAAAATCTCCTGCAAATCATGAAAAATGAAGGGCTTATAGAGATTTCCGGTAAGCTTTGGAAAATGTCTAAATCGCTATAGGTTTAGACATTTTTAGACATTTATGTGATGAAAAAAGATATTTCACAAGCCAAAAATCCGGATTTGATTGGATCAATGGCTGCGATGAAGCGGGCGGCGGCGCGGGCCAGGGAGGTTGCGATTCAGACCAATACGCATCTGGTGGTGCAGCGAGATGGTCAGCTGGTATATTTGTCTGCACAGGAGTTGTTGAAAGAAAAACAGGATAGCCAGGATTAATGAATAAAACAGGAACTACAGAACTAAAAAATGCCGGGTGTTTCACGTGAAACCACAGCCATTTGATTATCATGCCTTGAATAATTTACGCAGCCATCATCCAGGTTGGCGCTTGTTGCGCTCCGATCATGCACCGTTGATTATCTCCTTTCTGGATCAGGCCTTTGTGCAACCCAATCAGCGTACCATTAGTGAGTCGGCACTGGTCGAGCAGTTGGAAGATGTGCTGTATGAGCTGCGCCTGCAACTAGGTGAGGGGGCGTTTCCGAAAGCGGCACGTTTGTATCTGAATGACTGGGCGGCACCGGATAAGGGCTGGTTGCGTAAGTTCTATCGGCAGGATAGCGATGAGGCGCAGTTTGATTTAACCCCGGCCTGTGAAAAGGCGATCGCCTGGCTGAAAACACTGACCGCGCGCAGTTTTGTCGGTACCGAGTCGCGCTTGCTGACCTTGTTTGAGCTGTTGCGACAAATGAGTACCGGCGCGGAAACCGACCCTGAAAAGCGGCTGGCCGATTTACAACAACGTCGGGTGGCCATTGATCTGGAAATTGCCCAGATCGAAGCCGGGGATCTGCCTATGCTGGATGACACCGAAATTAAGGACAGATTTCAGCAGTTTAATCAGTTGGCACGGGAGTTGCTCGGTGATTTTCGTGAGGTGGAACATAACTTCCGCCAACTGGATAGGCGGGTGCGTGAACAGATTGCGTTATGGGAAGGCTCCAAAGGGGAGTTGTTGCAGCAGGTGATGGGGGACAGGGATGCCATTGCCGATTCCGACCAGGGAAAAAGCTTTCGCGCCTTCTGGGACTTTTTAATGTCCAGTCGTCGTCAGGAGGAATTGAGCGAGCTGTTGGAACAGGTGCTGACCCTGCAAGCGGTACAGCAATTAAAGCCGGATACCCGTACCCGTAAAATTCACTATGACTGGCTGGAAGCTGGCGAGCATACCCAGCGCACCGTGGCACAGTTATCCCAGCAACTGCGTCGTTTTCTGGACGATCAGGCCTGGCTGGAAAATAAACGGATTATGGAGATTCTGCAGGGGATAGAAAGCAAGGCGTTGGCCATACGTCAGACGCCACCCAAGGGGATGTTTTTTGAACTGGATGAACAAACCGCCAGCATAGAACTGCCTATGGAGCGTTCGTTGTATAAGCCGAGTATTAAACCGGTGATTAACAGCATACAACTGCAGCAGGGCGACGAAGCACTGGATGCCTCGGCGTTATATGCCCAGACCGTGATCGACAAAACCCGGTTGATCCGGCATATCCGCCAGGCCTTGCAAAACCGGAGTCAGATCAGCCTGCAGTTGCTGTTGGATGCGCAACCCTTACAACAAGGCTTGGCCGAATTAATTGCTTATCTGCAACTGGATAATCAGGAATTTCAGTTAGTGATAGATGAAGCGAATGAAGAAAATATTCACTGGCAGGCGGAAAACAGCAAGGGGGAGCCGGTACAGAAACAGGCAACCTTGCCGCGAGTGATTTACGTGAGAGCATAAGCATGATGACAGAACAGCAAACCATATCGCAAGACGCGCAACTTTCTCCCTTATTAATTACCCTGCTTAAACGCGTTATCTACCGCGATAGCGATGAAAAACTGTGGATGCCATTGCTGAATCTGCAGGCGGCGCTGCGTGATTATGTCAAACTGCTGGGGTTGGAGCTGATCTTGGATGAGGCGGAAGGCTATGCCTTTTTACGCAGCCAGGTAGTGGAAGATGAGCAGGACGAGCAAGCGGCCTTACCACGGCTGGTATCGCGCCGGCCGTTATCGTTTCCGGTTAGTCTGCTGCTGGCGCTGTTACGCAAAAAACTGGTTGAGTTTGATGCTGGAGGTGCCGAAACCCGTCTGGTGCTCAGCCGGGAAGATATCGTTGAAATGCTACGTGTATTCCAGCCGGACAGCAGTAATGAAGCACGTTTGATAGATCAGGTGGAAACGCATATCAACAAGGTAGTAGAGCTGGGATTTTTACGTAAACTCAAGAGCGCTAACGGACCGGTAAACTACGAAGTCAGACGTATCTTAAAAGCCTTTGTCGATGCCCAATGGCTGACCGATTTTGATCAGCGCTTGCAGGCCTATCGAGAACAGCTGGAAGAGAAACCTTAGTTTAGGTACATGATGATTAAGACGACTTAAGAACGCGATGTGATATTTTTTCCAGGGTGCACTCCGTGTACCGATTTTTAAACATAATGGCAGGCATGAGGTGCATGGAATGCACCCTACAGTGAGATTGACACTTGCACGAGCTATCTCTTGGGACTACATAGTAAAGTCTTAATCAAAGAACCCCTCAGCAGTTTTCTGCCGAAGCAGGGTAACCGAGAGGGGTCGTGTTGATATATTCATACGTGGTATGAGTATTTGGATCAATAAGCTATTACTCAGATAAAGAATAAGGTTGTAATGAAACATAACGAAAGTAAAAGATTCGCTATGCTCGGCAAGGGGCAACAATAATGGAATCTCTATCCTTGGATTTTGCCGCCGACGATATGTTGTCCGGCTTCCGGTTACAGCAGTTGGAGGTATTCAACTGGGGGACCTTTGATCAGCATGTGTGGCGTTTGCAACTGGGGGGACGTAACGGTTTGCTGACCGGGGATATCGGTTCGGGTAAATCTACCCTGGTGGATGCGATTACCACCTTGCTGGTGCCAGCGCAGCGGGTGGCCTATAACAAGGCGGCTGGGGCGGATAATAAGGAGCGTAATCTGCGTTCCTATGTACTGGGCTATTACAAGTCAGAGCGTAATGAGATGACCGGTAATGCCAAGGCAGTGTCGTTGCGTGATCATAATAACTACTCGGTAATTCTCGGGGTGTTTCATAACCAGGGCTATGATCAGACGGTAACGCTGGCCCAGGTGTTCTGGTTAAAAGATGGTCAGACTCAGCCGGCACGGTTTTATGTCTGTGCCGAGCAGGCGTTGTCGATTGCCGATGATTTTTCCAACTTTGGCAGTGATATTACGCAGCTGCGTAAAAAACTGCGTAAGAGCGGGGTGGAAGTAGAAGACAGCTTTCCCAAGTATGCGGCCTGGTTTCGACGTCGTTTTGGTATTGATAACGAGCAGGCGATGGAGCTGTTTCATCAGACGGTATCGATGAAATCGGTGGGTAATCTGACCGAATTTGTGCGCAGCCATATGCTGGAAGCCGGTGAGGTGCAGCCGCGGATTGATGCCTTGATTTCGCACTTTGATGATCTGAATCGGGCGCATCAATCGGTATTGAAGGCCCAGCGCCAGCTGGAATTATTAACTCCGCTGGTAGCCAATGCGGCCGAGCATGGTGAGCTGCAGCAACAGGTGGCGGCGATGCGCCATAGTCGGGATCTGCTGCATGCGTATTTTAGTGGACAGAAGTTAAGTTTATTGCAGCAGCGACTGGAACGGCTGCAACAAGATGCTCGGCGTGGCCATAACCGGGTAGAAAAACAAACCGAGTTACGCGACCAGCAACGGCTGCAACAGGAGGAACTGCGTCAGGCAATTGCCGATAATGGTGGCGATCATTTGACCCGGTTAAGTCATGATATTGAGCGCAAAACTCAGCAACGCGATAAACGTCAGCAAAAAGCGGCCCGCTATGCCGAGTTGCTGAAACCGTTGCAGTTAAAACCGGCCAATAATACGGCCGATTTTGAACAACAACATGCCCGGTTAGATCAACAGGTAGCCACTCTGCAGGAGCAAATGGCCGAGTTGGATAACCAGCAACGTGAGGTGGATTTTAGTTTTCGTACCGAAAAAGAAGCGCATCAACAACGACAAGCCGAGTTAAGCAGTTTAAAACAGCGGCGCAGTAATATCGACATTCGTCAGGTGCAGATTCGGGCGGCCTTATGTGAGGCGCTGGGACTGGATGAGGCCGAGATGCCGTTTGCTGGTGAACTGATACAGGTCAGGGAAGAAGAGCAAGCCTGGGAAGGGGCTGCCGAGCGCCTGCTGCGGGGTTTTGGGTTGTCTATGCTGGTACCGGATCAACATTATAAGGCGGTGGTGGACTGGGTGGAAAACAATCGGTTGCGGGGCCGTTTTGTGTATTTTCATGTGCGTGAACGACGTAGCTCTGAGTTGCCGGTAACCCATGTCGATTCGTTAGTACGCAAGCTGGCGATCAAGCCGGACTCACCGTTTTACGACTGGCTGGAACGTGAGTTAAGCCATAGATTTGATGTGGCCTGTTGTGACACTCAACAGCAGTTTCGCCGCGAAACCCGGGCTATTACCCAGGCCGGACAGATCAAGGACCCTTCGGGGCGGCATGAAAAAGATGATAGGCACGCGCTACAGGATAGAAGCCGCTATGTGCTGGGGTGGAGTAATGAGGCCAAGATTGCGGCGTTAGAACACAAACAGCAACTGCTGCAACAACAGCTACAGACCCTGGCTGATCAGATCGCGCAATGTCAGCAGCAACGCAAGCAGTTACAACAGCAATTGGCGGTTCTGGCTCAGTTGGAAATGTTTACCGATTTTGATGAAATCGATTGGCAAAGCCTGGCCACCGAGATTGCCGAGTTGCAGGCAGAAAAACAACGACTGGAGGCCGGGTCGGATGTGTTGCAGCAACTGACGCAACAGATGGAACAGTGCAAACAGGAACTTAAACAGACCGAAGATAAGCTGGATGAGTTTAAAGATGCTCGCTCAGAAATTAACCACAAAATTTCTAGTGCAAATGAGTTAGCAGCTCAGGCTGAAGAAGAATGCAACTCCGTAAAAATTGACGAGCAGCAATACCAACAGTTGGAATTAATGCGTGAGCAGGCTTTGGGTGAGCATCAATTAACGGTGGAATCCTGTGACAATCGCGAACAGGAGGTACGGGCCTGGTTACAAAAACAGATCGATAACCAGGATAAAAAGCTGGCCACCTTACGTGATAAGGTGATCTCGGCGATGATGAAATTCAAGGATGAATTCAAACTGGAAACCGCCGAGTTTGATGCCAGCCTGGAAGCGGTACACGAATACCACAGCCTGCTGGATCAACTGAACAGCGATGATCTGCCGCGTTTTGTCGAGCAGTTCAAGCAGCTGCTGAATGTGAATACTATTAATGAAATCGCCAACTTTAACGCACAACTGGCGCGCGAACGAGAAACCATACGGGAACGCATTGCCCTGATTAACCAGTCGCTGACCCAGATTGACTACAACCCCGGCCGTTATATCGTATTGGAATCACAACTGAGTCAGGATGCCGAGATTCGTGATTTTCAACAGGAGCTGCGCGCCTGTACCGAAGGCACCTTGACCGGTTCGGAAGACAGCCAGTATTCCGAAGCCAAGTTTTTACAGGTCAAGGCGATTATTGATAGATTCCGTGGGCGGGAAGGCGTTTCCGACCTGGATAAGCGCTGGACGCGCAAGGTCACCGATGTGCGTAACTGGTTTTTATTTGGTGCCAGCGAGCGTTGGCGCGAAGACGATTCCGAGCACGAACACTATTCCGACTCCGGAGGTAAATCCGGTGGTCAGAAAGAAAAACTGGCCTACACCATACTCGCCGCTAGCCTGGCCTATCAATTCGGGCTGGAGTGGGGGGCGGTACGCTCGCGCTCCTTCCGCTTTGTGGTAATAGACGAAGCCTTTGGCCGTGGCTCGGATGAATCGGCCCAATACGGTTTAAAACTATTTGAACAACTTAATCTGCAACTGCTGATTGTTACCCCGCTACAGAAAATTCATATCATAGAACCCTATGTTTCCAGTGTCGGTTTTGTGCAGAACGAAGGTGGTAATAACTCCAGATTGCGTAACCTGACGATAGCCGAGTATAGAGAGAGTAAGGCAGGTGCCACACCATAATGTGCCCGTTGGATAAATGAAAGAGAGCTTATGTGGACAAATGTAAATGATGCACTGTACCGTTTTACGGTCGATGATTTAAAAATACTGGTGAAGCAGTTACCTAACCCTAAAGGCAGTGGCTCACGTAAAGCGGATCTGGTAGATCATATTTGCTTGCAGTTATTGCGCCAAACCCGGACAGTTTATGCATCACTAGATAGTGTGCAGCAATTGGCGGTGGCCGACACGCTGTATTATGCAACCACAGGTTATGATGCCATCAAATTTCGTGCGAAATATCAATGTTTACCTGCCTGGTATTTAGATAATGGGAAAAGCCGTTATTGGCGGGATAAAAGCCTGTTGTATTTATTCCTGTACCCAGCAAAAGAGGACTTGGGTGCGGTTATCCCGTTGGATCTGCAGGCCTGCTTAAAGCAGTTTGTAGTTAAGCCGGAATTACCGCAGTTAACAACGCAGGATAGCTTGCCCGAAGAAGAGGGCTTAACGGTGTGCTTAAACGAGCAAAATGCGTTACGTGAATTACGCACCATGCTGCGCAGTATTGAGCAGGAAAAAATCCAGGTCAGTGAGAAAACCTTGATGCCCGGTAAAGCCACGCTAAATAAACTGATTGCTAAATTAGAAGACGGTGATTTTTACCCCTGGAAACCAAAACAAGACAGTTGGGATCAGGAAATCAAGCCAATGAAGGCCTTTGCCTGGCCGATGTTGTTGCAGGCGGCAGGGCTGGCCAAATGCGTGAATAAACAACTGCTATTGATGAAAGCCGGAGAAAAAGCCTTAGCGAGTAATCCCGCAGAGGTGATTAAAAAAATCTGGGATAAGTGGCTAAAAACTAAACTGCTGGATGAATTCAGCCGGATTGAGGCGATTAAAGGCCAGAATTCCAAGGGACGTTGTATGACGGCCGTGGCGGGGCGTCGCGAGCAGATTAAATATGCGTTAATGCAATGCCCAGTGGAGCAATGGGTTAGCTTGGATGATTTTTCCCGAGACATGCAGGTTAATGATTATGTGTTTCATGTGGTGCATGATCTTTGGAAACTCTATATCTGCTCTGGAGATTACGGACGCCTGGGCTATGACCATGTAGTGGAATGGGAAACCTTACAGCAGCGTTATATCGCGGTATTACTCTTTGAATATGCTGCGACTCTAGGCTTGATTGATGTGGCTTATGTTCATCCCGAAGGCGCGCGTAGTGATTTCAGGAGTTTATGGGGCGCCGATGATTTAGATTTCCTGAGTCAATATGACGGCCTGTGTTATTTCCGGGTAACGGCCTTGGGCGCTTATGTTTTCGGCAAGGCCGCACATTATCAGCCTGCCGAAATCAGCAGCAATATTACATTATCGGTAATGCCCAGCCTGCAGATAAAGATTACCCAAGGACAATTAAATCCGCAAGAAAGCGACTTGTTAGAAAACTGGGCCGAGCCGTTAGCCAGCGATAGCTGGAAGTTGAATCGGGAAAAATCCATCACAGCAATAGAAAAGGGCTTTGATATTGCCGAGCTGCATCGTTTTTTGAGCAAGCACGATGACCAGCTATTACCCGAAACGGTCGAGGCATTTATCAAACAATGTCAGCAAAATGGGGCGGCATTAAAACAGGCGGGTAGTGCGCTGATCATTGAATGTAGAGATGCCAAAACCGCCAAACTGATTGCCGGACATAAAGAAACTAACAAGCTGTGCCTGCTCGCAGGAAGTAAAACCCTGGTGGTTAAAAATACCCAGTTGGAGAAGTTTCACCAAAAGGTGAGGCTGTTAGGGTTTGGGATGAAAAATTAAGACTAATGTCAAAGCGTGGTAATTCCAACACTACATGAATTTGGAACGTGTTGAGTAGGGTGCACTTCGTGCACCACTTATATGTGAATCACGGTCGTCCATGGTGTATGGAATCACCCTACGGTGGCTGAGCATAGTAGCGTTAAAAGGGTAGGGTGGGCTATGCCCATTGTAAGGAGCGTTGAATGTATATCCGTAAAATCAGTCTGGAAAATATCAAGGTATTTGATGTGTTTAGCGGGGAATTGGCCGATGACGAACCGCCTACGGGAGGAGAGGCTAGCGGAGAATCTACACCTCAAGGACAAGTGTTATTTATTGATCCCAGACATGAAGACCCTATGCGCTTTCTGGAACTGGATCTGGCAACGGGTCTGTTTTTAGTCGCGAGTGTTAGTGCTTATCGTGATAGTCTGGCAATGTATGTAAATCAAAAATCAGCGGGTGCGGACGAACACCAATTATTGCAATGTCGATTGGATTTGAATCAACGTCATCATCCAACGGTATGGCAGGAAATGAAACGCAGTTATCCGTATTATCCCCAGTTACGTGGTTACTTTGAACAGGCTGCTGAGTTATTGCCGCCGTTAACTGTGAATCCATGATGCCTTCCTGGACTTCCCCCACCGACATTAAACAACAACTCACCCGCCTTTGGGAGCGTGGTGAATTGTTGCGGCCGTTATTACAGGCTGAGTTCACGCCACTAAAGCTGAAGTTAAAAAAGCCGAGTAATGCCCAGTTAAATAATCAGTTTGCCGAGGTCAGGCAGTGGCTACAGCGCTTGTGTGAGTTAAAGGTGGTGCGTATTGAGTGGTGTAGTGTTAATCACCGCTTGCATGGGGCGCAGCAGCTGCCAGCGGCGTTGTGGCTGGATAATCTTGAGCCGGCCTGGCAGTGGTTGGGTAAACTGGGATTGGTGCGGCAGTTTAGGCAGCAGATTGTGCAAACGCAGGAACACTTGCCAGCGTTGCTGCCCTGGCTGGAAAAGCGGCCGCTACAGGCCGTGGAGCTGGCTGCTGTCTGGGAATTATTGCTGGCGGTGGTGCAATGGTTTGTCGAGCATCCCCGGCCGGGGGTGTATCTGCGTCAGATTGATTTACCCGGGGTGCATAGCAAGTTTATCGAGCAACATAGAACGGTGCTGGCCGAACTGTTAGATCTGGCATTGCCTGTCGAGTTTATTGATATGGCGCATAGCAACGTGGCGGGGTTTGCGGCACGTTATGGCTGTTTGGACAAACCGGGACGAATACGTTTTCGGGCGCTGGATAAGAGCTTGTGTCCGTTAAACTGCGGTGCCGATATCACCTTGGATAATGACAGTTTTGCCGGTTTAAAGAGTTCGGCGGCTAGAGTGTTTATTACCGAAAATGAAATTAACTATTTAACCTTTCCCGAACAGGCAAACAGTCTGCTGATTTTTGGCAGCGGTTATGGCTGGGAGACATTGGCTCAGGCCCAATGGTTGCAGCACTGCGAGTTGCACTACTGGGGCGATCTGGATAGTCATGGCTTTGCGATTTTAGATAGTCTGCGGGTGTATTTTCCCAAGGTGCAATCATTGTTGATGGATAATGCGACCTTGATGGCACATCAGTCGTTTTGGGATCAGGAACCTACACCGGTAAATCATTTATTACCGCGTTTAACCACCGCCGAGCAGAAGGTGGTAGAGTTGTTAGCGCAGTCGCAGGCCGTGCGTCTGGAGCAGGAACGCATTGGTTTTGGCTGGCTACAACACTATTTGCGTAGATTAAGTAGCACATAACTACGATACAATCAGCGGTTTGTCGTTTGAACCGCAGTAAGGAAAAGTAATGAGTATAGTCGCTGTTTTAGCCGCGATTGATCAACCCACTCGAGAAAGGTTAATAGCAGAGCCGGAAGAAATTCCAGAGTATTTATTTGGGAAATCCGAGCAGCGGCATATTTTGGAGCTGAATAAATCCTGGCAGGCGATTCATTATATGTTGACTGGCAGTAGTGGCCAGTCTCGTCATTCGTTGAGTGAGCTTATGTTCGGCGGCAAGGCGATGATAGCCGCCGACGATGAAGCCCCCCGATTGCAGGATCCCGAGCAGGTGCAGCAGTTAAGTGTGAAGCTGCAAGCGGTGAGCAATGAGGATTTTGCCGCAAAATATAATCCCAAGATGATGGATGCCTCACAGGTTTATCCCTGCATTTGGGCCAAAGATGGCGAAGACGGGCTGGAATATCTTCTGCATTATTTTAAACTGCTGAAAAAGTTCTATGCCACCGCGGCTAAACGGCAGCATAGCGTGATGCTATGGATTGGCTGATCCGCCATTAAAAAAACGCCCGCAAGCGGGCGTTTTTGACCTCAAATATACCTTATTCGGCGTTACCCACATTCAGTTTTTGTTCGCTTAACAAGCTGGATTGTGCCTGGCGAACATTGCCAACATGAACGTTTGAGCGGCCTCCTTTAGTCGCATTACCAATGCCCATTTCTTGAGAGCTCAGCAGGCTGGACTGTGACTGGGCCACATTGTGAGCTACCACATTGGATACTCCGCTTTTGCTGGCATCACCAATGTTCATTTTCTGGCTGCTTAACAGGCTGGACTGTGTCTGGTTAATGTTAGACGCTCGCACATTGGAGCGCCCCTGTTTTTCTGCGTTGGCAATGGCCAGTTTTTGCTCACTCAACAAGCTGGATTGTGACTGACGCACATTGTTTACCGTTGCCTTTGAAACTCCCCTGTCTTTGGCATTACCTAAATCCAGAGACTGGCTGCTCAGCAGGCTAGATTGTGTCTGGTTAAGATTGTGGGCGGTCACATTTGAAACACCACCGGCAGCCAGTGCAGAGCCGGCAAATAACGTAGCGATAGCAAAAGTAGTCAGTGTAGTTGCGATTTTCATGGGTCTCTCCCTTACAAAATTGGTGATTAATCGAGTAACTTGCTTGTTACGAGCTTAGGTTGCGGTGAGAGAGAAAAGGGTTCATATTTTTTATAAAAAAATAATTTGGCTGTCTGTTAATCTGAATAACACGTCGCTTGGGTGAGCTGCATCACGCATTAATGATGTATACGGCTGTGATGTGCCGTAACCCTATATGTCGTTTTTGGTAGATGTGTCGTGTATGGAATGGGATTAACATCTGGGCTGCTACATCAGATCTACCGGATTCCCCTGATCCAGGAAGGTTTTCAATTCATCTGAGATGCGGGGGTCATTGGCTAGATTTTGCCAGAAGTGCCAGGCGATTTTTTTGATCAGGATAAAACTGTTTTGCTTGAAGTTAAAACGTTGCTCACTGGGAGGAATAAACCGGTAGGCAGGCGGTTCGCCGTTGACCGGAGCAAAGCCTGCCGAGCACATATCGTAGACCGGTAGCAGGCTGAACTGGTCGGCTTGCAGTGCCAGACTCAGATTGCTCAGATGCATATGGTTATTGTTGATCATATGGCCGAAGCCCCATAATATTTCGCTATTACAGACATCGTGCATGCTGACCAACTGCTGCTTATGCAGGGCTTCCATCACCTGAGGCCAGTGACTGCCCAGTTGAGTAAACTCCTGATCGATTGCGGTTAATGACAGCATGGATTTTTGGCCAAATAGCTCATGTCTATCCAGCCGTTTGGCTTCTAAAAATAAGCGATCATCTAGCTCCAACAGTTCGGTTTCTGCGGCTTTTAAGCGGCTGAGATTTAATATCTTATTGGCGTGATATTCGGTTAACAGTATATCTTTCCAGCGCCGGGCAACCGGATCATCGCCTTGTGGAGAAAACTTCACCATGACATGGCATTCGCGCTCATTACTAAACGTGCCGAATTTAGGCTGGTCGCCATCTATCAGCAATGGTGAGAGATTCGCGTGACTGCATTGCTCGGCCAGTGCGGGATAGTCTTCTCGTTTATAACTTAACGGCTGCAGGCGAGGGTGGTGCAAACTATGCTGACCTAAGCGGAGGTTTCCTTTACTCCATTCACCATTGCTCAGTAAATAACAGCCTATATGTTGTTGTTGCCATTGTTCGGGATCTACCGGAAATTCCGGTAAACGGGCGCTGATTTGTGCACTGTGCTGGCGGCCGATAAAACCCTGAGGGGCCATATCCTGTAAGAAGTAGGGGAATTGTGGATAAAAGCCATTAGCGGATTTTCCCAATAGCATCGCCGGGCAGTTTTCCAGCGCATCTACAAAATAGCCACCATGTGCCAGCGGGCGCAGGCTGGCAATCGGTTGCGCTTCACCCTGTTCATCTATTTGTAAAATGGGGAGACGATTGCCGGATTCAAAGGCATTGACGGCCAGTGCATAGCGCACCGAGCGCCCCTGATGAATAGCAATAATCTGGTCGCCCATGGCTGTCAGTTGACGCGAGACGGTGGCCTGGCTGATACCGGTTTCGGCCTGAATTTCTTTAGAACTGGCAGGCCCGCGGCTTAAATATTCGGTGATAGATAACGGCATAACAAACTCTATAGGGTTTTTGGGCGCTATTTTACCTGTACTGATGCTTCCTTTAATAGTTATCATCGGCCATGTTGCCAATGAACTTGAATAATTATTTCTGTTTCACGTGAAACATGGCATCGGCTAAAAGGGAGAATATGAGAAATTTTGAACGCCGTTACGGTCAGTGGGTGGTAGAAAAACGCTGGTGGATACTATTATTTAGTCTGTTGTTTGTTGCGGTCGCGGTGTATGGGGCCAGCCTGCTAACCTTTCAAAATAATAACCGGGTTTTTTTCAGCGAAGATAATCCGCAGCTAAAAGCCTTTGAGGCCATGGAACGCACCTATGCTAAAAATGAAAATGTGATGCTGGTGATTACCGCCAAACAGGGGGATATTTTTCAGCCCGAGGTATTGGCGGCGATTCAGGAGTTAACCGAACGTTCCTGGCAGGTACCGTATTCCAGTCGGGTAGATTCGTTGACTAATTATCAATACTCCTATGCCGAGGAGGATGATTTAATTGTCGAGGATCTGATCAGTGCTCCCGGTGAACTGGAGGCCGATGAGCTACAGCGTATTCGCCAGATTGCATTACAGGAGCCAGCATTATTACATAGAATTATTTCGAAAGACGGTACGGTAAGTGCCATTGTTATTGATGTACAAAAGCCGGAAAATGATACCGAGGCGACGCCAAAAATTGTTAAATTTGTTGAGCAGATGGCGGAACAGTTCCGTGAGGATTATCCGGATATTACCGTTCGCTTAGGCGGGGGGGAAATGTTTGCTCAGGCGTTTATGGAAGTCAGCATGGAAGATATGCGTACCCTGGTGCCGTTGATGTATCTGGCGTTGGTGGTGGTTATGTACCTGTTGTTACGTTCGCTATTGGCAACGGTTTGTACCTTTGTGGTTATTGGCTTTTCAATGGCAACGACCATGGGCTTGGCCGGTTGGTTGGGAATTGTGATTAGTCCCCCCTCGGTGAATGCGCCAACCATTGTGTTGACCTTGGCGATGGCGCATTGTATTCATATACTGAGCGGTCTGTTGTTGCAAATGCGCCAGGCGAGCGAGCAGCATGTGGCGATTATTGAATCATTGCGAGTGAATTTGCAGCCGGTGATTTTGACCTCTGTCACCACCACGATAGGCTTTCTATGTATGAATTTCTCCGATGCGCCGCCATTTCGAGATCTGGGGAATATTGTGGCGATTGGTAGTGTCATGGCGATGCTGTTTGCCTTAACCACCTTGCCGGCGCTGGTTGCCGTGTTGCCGTTGAAAGTTAAACCACAGCTGTCGCAACAGTCGACAATGACACCGATGGATAAACTGGGTGACTATGTGGTGAAAAATACCCGCTGGCTGACACTGGCAACGTTGGCCCTGGCGGTGGTGACCATTCCTGGTATCGCTAAGATTCAGCTGGATGATAGTTTCATTACCTATTTTGATGAACGTTATGACATTCGTCAGGTATCCGAATTTACTCAGGATAGGTTAGGTGGTCTGGATATGCTGGAATATTCGTTGAATTCCGGTGAGGCAAATGGGATTAATGATCCCGCCTATTTAAATAAGGTGGAGGCGTTTGCTAACTGGTTCAGGGCGCAACCTAAGGTGACGCATGTGGCGGTGATTACCAATACCATCAAACGTTTGAACCAGAACATGCACGCTGATGATGCAGAATATTACCGGATACCGGATGATAAAAACCTGGCAGCACAATATTTATTGCTATATGAAATGTCATTGCCGTATGGCCTGGATTTAAATAATCAGGTAAATGTAGATAAATCTGCTACTCGTATGATTGTGACGGTGAATCGTGCTTCATCGGCCGAATTGCGAACCCTGGATGAGAGTGCACTGGCCTGGCTGGATGCGCATGCGCCCGTATCCATGCAAACGCATGGGGCAGGGATGTCACTGATGTTTGCTCATATTTCCGAGCGTAATATTACCCAGATGCTGGGGGGGACCATGTTAGCGTTGGCGTTGATCTCGGCAATTTTAATTGTCACCTTGCGCAGCATACGCGTAGGTGTGACCAGTCTGGTACCTAATTTATTACCCGCAGCCATGGCATTTGGGGTGTGGGGATATTTTGTTGGAGAGGTGGGGTTGAGTGTGGCTATTGTCGGTTCATTGACGCTGGGGATTATCGTGGATGATACCGTGCATTTTTTAAGCAAATATCAGCGGGCGCGCAATGAGCATCAGTTGTCGTCAGCCGATGCGGTGCGGTATGCGTTTTCTACCGTAGGTAAGGCCTTGTTTACCACTACGGTGATTCTGGTGGCGGGTTTCTCTATGCTGGCATTTTCCGGGTTTAAATTGAATGCTGATACCGGTATGTTGACCGCAATTGTGATCAGTCTGGCGTTAATTACCGACTTTTTCCTGTTGCCGGGATTATTGATGAAACTGGATAAGCGTAAAGTACCCACCGCTACTGCGTAAATGATGAAGAAGGAATAATGATGAATAATCGGATAAATAGTCTGTTTTTAGGGGTGGGAGTGCTGCTTGCCGCCCCGGCCATGGCAGAGCCCAGTGCCGAACAAAAAGGTTTACAGATCGCGCAGCAAGCGGATCAACGTGAGCAGGGTTTTGGTGATACCCGCGCGACATTAACCATGGAACTGCATAACCGTAATGGAGATAAAAGTGTACGCAGCCTGCGTACCCTGACGCTGGAAGTCGAAGACGATGGCGATAAAAGCATGTCTATTTTTGATGAGCCGGCCGATGTCAAAGGCACTGCCATGCTGACCTATACCCATAAGTTGAAGGATGATAACCAATGGTTATATTTACCCGCTTTAAAGCGGGTAAAGCGTATCAGTTCATCCAATAAGTCCGGGCCGTTTATGGGCAGTGAATTTGCGTATGAGGACTTATCCAGCCAGGAAGTCGAAAAATATACCTATAAATGGTTACGTGATGAACCCTGTGGTGAATGGCAGTGTTTTGTTATAGAACGCTATCCTACGTATAAAAAATCCGGTTACACCCGTCAGCAGGTATGGTTGGATCAGGACGAATATCGGATGGTGAAAGTCGATTTTTATGACCGTAAAGACAGCCTGTTAAAGACACTGACCTCCAGTGAGTTTGCACACTATCTGGATAAATACTGGCGTCCGGGCAAGATGGAAATGGTTAATCACCTGAACGGTAAAACCTCTATTCTGACTTTTTCTGATTATCAATTTCAAACCGGGCTGACCGATAAAGACTTTGATAAAAACAGTTTGAAGCGGGCCAGGTGATTTGACGCACCTTGCTTTGGTAGGGTGCACTCCGTGCACTCGTTAGGGCATCAGCTAACTCACATCCTGATGCAGGAATGTACGCTACACCCAGGAAAAGGAGTTTCATGCGAGTGAATCGTTGGTTAACTATGTTGTCTGTTTCACTATTTACGTTTCCCGTCCATGCCATGGATTGGGATGCAAATGTGACGATTGAACATAGACAATTTTTTAATGATGCGCTGGATACCCGGCAGGGGAATAAGCAAACCGCCGGGGTGTTACAAGCCGAGGTTTATCATGACTTTAATCCGCAAACCCGCTGGGTGTTTGCGCCCTATTATCGGCATGACAGCTTAGATGCTAACCGCAGTCAGGGCGATATTCGTGAATTATCGTTAAACTGGGTGGGCGATTGGGTTGAGATATATGCCGGTATCGGTAAGGTGTTCTGGGGGGTCACCGAATCGGCACATCTGGTGGATATTATTAACCAGACCGATAATCTAGCTTCGGTGGATGGTGAGCAGAAGCTGGGCCAGGCGATGATTAAACTGGCCTTTGCTAGAGACTGGGGGAATCTGGATGCGTATGTCTTGCCGTATTTTCGTGAACGTGAATTTGCATCACCAGCGGGGCGTTTACGTGCGCCATTCGCGCTGGAATCGGATGCGGCTTATCAACACGAGGATGAAGAGAAACATTGGGATTATGCACTGCGCTATCAACATTCTATCGATGACTGGGAGCTAGGGGCTTCCTGGTTTAAGGGGACTTCACGTGAGCCGCAGTTGCAGCTGACCCCGAGCTTTAGTTTGCAACCGTTTTACGATCAGATTGAACAGTTTGGCATTGATCTGCAATGGATTAATGATGCCTGGTTATGGAAGCTGGAAGCGATCAAGCGCAATCAGCAGCGGGAAGATAACTATTATGCGGCGATAGGGGGGCTGGAATACACCTGGTATGGCCTGTTTGGTGATGCCGATTTAGGGATTGTGGCCGAGTATTTATATGACCAGCGCGATAGTGCCCCCTTAGATAAGGATGTGATGTTGGGATTGCGCTGGGTACAGAATGATATTGCCGGCAGTGAGGCGCTGTTTGGCGTGTTGCAAGATAGTGAGGGTAAGGGACGCAGTCTGCGTCTGGAATCCAGCCGTCGTTTTGGCAGCCAGTGGAAAGTCAATCTGGAGGCGCAGCTATTTCAGGATTATAAAGACACGGATCCCTTGTTTTTGATTCAACAGGATGATTTTATACAGTTAGGGGTAACACGGTATTTTTAATCACTGAGATGGCTATAACCCTTGCAGCACACTGTCTTCCGGGTCTTCCGGGTCGTATTTGACGGTGACCTTGGCGCCAGTTGAATATTCTCCTAGCCGGCTTTCCAGATAGGAACGGCGGTCTTGTTCATTGGACTCATCCTCACCGGTATAGCTTTTACCATTGACGCTATAGCGATATTCCACTTCCAGCTCATAAGTGGTTTTATGTCTTTTCGAGGTGCTGCCATCGCTATGGTGTTTGGTCACCCAGCGAGAATCCTTGTCAATTTCTGCCGCAATGACGGTGCCTTCAGTGCTGGGCCAGTTTTGTATGGCCTGATGGCGTTTATAGGCAAAAAATACCGCAATCAGGGCAATTAACACACCACCCAGTTTAATCAGTGAGTTGTCCATGGTGTTCCTCAGCGCAAGCTTGGGTTTACCATAGCATTAACTTTATGCTTCATCAGTCTTCTGGGTTATAAACGGTCAGTGTTTGCTGATTTGTGGTCATAGTAAGCATTTGATTAAGAGATCTAAAAGAATGATCTTAGTCCGTATGCTCAATATGGGAATCTTTTGAAGATGGTGAATATGAGGGCTTATTGCGGGATAATGCCGTTTTTGCATTGAGCAATAATGATGAATTTACGTTTTGGTAATGCTGAATCAGAGCATGCTCAATCCATCTGCGATTTAGTTAATCTGGCTTATCGTGGTGCGCAAGGCTGGACACGGGAGACCCATCTGGTGGCGGGTGAGCGTAGTCAGTTAGCAGAGGTACAGGGCTATTTGCAAAATCCTGAGACACAGTTATTACTGGCCTGGGATAAGTGCGAGCTGGTGGCTTGTATTTGTGTGGAACAGAAAAACAGCACCGCGTATCTTGGATATTTTGCGGTACATCCCGCTTACCAGCAACGTGGAGTGGGTAAGCGGGTGCTGGCTTATGCCGAGCGCTTTGCATGGGAGCAATTAACGCTTGCCGAGTTAGCGATGCAAGTAATTGCCCAGCGTAAAGCGTTAATTGCCTGGTATCAACGTCGAGGCTACCAACTCACCGATCAAGTGATGCCTTATCCGGTACATCTGCCGGTGGGGGTGCCGCGGCAGGCGTTATCTCTGGTGCAGTTAACCAAATCGTTAGCGCATTCGCTGCCACCGGATGTTACGCCGATGGCAGCGCCAGTGACGAAGCGTTCAAATAATTGTTTCACGTGAAACGTAACGTCGGTGGAAGCTCACGCTAGCGTACGGGATGTGCAATCATCTATTTCGGATGACAGACCTTACAGCTTTCGTCCTTACGCAAGCGGCTGCGCATGGGGCGCATATCCAGGGCGTTCAGCGTCAGTAACTGGCCGGATAAACCGCTGTCTATATGCATCAATACCTTTAATGCTTCGGCGGCCTGAATACTGCCTATGATGCCAACTAATGGCGCGAAGATGCCGGTGGTGGCACAGCGCAGTTCTTCGGCGGCGCTTTCCTGATCAAACAGGCAGTTATAGCAGGCGGCATTATCCTGACGAAAATCAAACACCGATACCTGACCGTCGAACTGTACCGCCGCCCCGGAAACCAGAGGGGTGTGATGCTGTAAACAGGCCTGATTGACCGCATAGCGCGTATCGAAATTATCGCAACAGTCCAGCACCACATCGGCAGCGGCTACCAGCTCATTCAGTTGTGCCGCATCGGCACGCTGTGCCAGTGTGGCACAGTGAATTTCCGGATTGATCTGCTGCAGGCTGTGGCGTGCCGATTCCACCTTGGATTGGCCCACGCTATTTACATTATGCACAATCTGACGCTGCAGATTGCTGAAGTCCACCTGGTCATGATCACACAGCGTCAGCGTGCCAACCCCGCTGGCGGCCAGATACATGGCAGCCGGTGAACCCAGCCCGCCCAGCCCGATAATCAGTGCATGGCTGTCCAACAATTGCTGCTGACCTTCGATACCTATCTCATCCAGCAGGATATGACGGCTGTAGCGTAACAGTTGCTGATCGTCCATCAGGGCTTCACATTCACTTCAATCTCAAGTGTTTGTGGGGGCTGTTGTTCCGCCACCACATCAAGGCTGACTGCTATGCTGTCACCTACCTTTAGCGGTTGTTTTAGATCGATCAGTTTTAAGTGGTGGCGGTGTTCGCTGGTCATATCCAGGGTTTGGTTCCGCGGCAGCTCCACCTCGTCTACGGTCAGAATGGTCATTTTGCCGCCGCTATGATCCATGGTTTCAAAGACCACTTTTTCGGCTGCCGGGCTGCTGGCGCTGACAATTTTACCGCCATGCTTACTGGTAATATGGAAATATACATTGGCACTGCTACGGCCGTTACTGGTGGCATAGGCATAGGCATCCTGCACGCTGACATCTTGCGCCCAGACAGTACTGGAAAACATCAGCCCGGAGAGTAATAAAGCCGTCAATTTTTTCATTTTCATTCCTAAGTTAATACATCAAATACACTCAATAACAACAACAGCGCCAGCAGCAATAAACTGCTGCGCCATAATAAGGTTAACGCATCCCCCATAGTGGGTAGATTCGGTGCCTCACCGGTACCCAGCTCGGGGCGGGGCATCATTCTGTTGGGATAGGTTAATGCCTGTCCCAGACTGATTTCCAGCGCACCGGCCGCACAGGCCAGCAATAAGCCGGAGCTGCGTTCCGGCCATTCAGATTTACTGTCATAACAGTTAAACAAGGCACTTTCAAAATTACCCACAATCGCAAACAGCAGCATGCTGAGACGGCACGGCAGCCAGTCTATACCGTAAAACATCAGCTCGGAAAAACGCCCGAAACTGCGCTGATTAATCTGCTGCAATTCGCTGTCCAACACCTGGGTTATTGGCTCAATCGGTGAGTCGATAATCTTAAAGGCGCGATTGGTATGATCCCATTGCTGATAAATATGCTTGCTTAAACTATATAACACCACCCCGGCTGCGCCCCCCAGCCCCAAGAGTGACGTCAGCACCAGCCAGACTATCGGCGCCAGCACCGAACGATGAAGCATTACCACTAACGTTTCAATACTTAATCGGATGACCTGAGGGTAACTCAGCTGACTGCTGGGTAACGGGCGCCAGTTGTGCAGCAGCTGTTGTGCCTGTGCCAGATCATTATTGCTGAGCGCCAGTTGAATATCCTGATAGAGCTCGACCGAGTGCCGAAAATGCAGCGCACAAAATAATACCAGCAGATTAAACAGCCAGCCCAGAACGGGATGCACACTGTTTAACAGCCAGAATAATACGGTCGCCACACCCACCCCACCAAGAATAAGGGTAAACCAGGCCATAATGCCGTGTTTGCGTTGCCCGGAACCAAAATAGCGTTGCACCAGCGAAATCAGCCCTACCAGATTGGCGGTAAGCTGGCCTCGCCAGAAGGTGGTGCTGGTTTTTTCCAGTACCAGCACAATAATCAACGCAAGCAGATTCATAACAACCCAGATTCGCTGCCAATATAAAACTCGCATTATAGCGCTTGGAAAAGCGGATTTTCAGGGGTATTGTTAGGCCCCCTTGTTTTGATCAACCATTATGCGTCGTCTGTTTAAATTCTTTTTTTGGTTATTGCCCCTGGCTTTTTTGCTAACCCTGGGCTATCTGTGTATCGCCTTAATCGATGATCAGCCGCTGGTTAGCCAGGTCGATAAGGTGACACCACAAGATGCGCGGCGGGTGGCGGATATTCTGAAACAGCTGCGTGCCAGTGAAGGTAAGCCAGAGATTCAGCAAATGCAGCTCAGTCAAAAAGATATGCGCAGCCTGTTTGCTGCCTTGCATAGCGCATTCCCCAGAATTAAAGGCGATGCCCAAATTTATTCCTGGGGCAGCGCCATTCGTGTGAGTGTACATACGCCAGGCAATCTGCTGGGGGATTATCTGAACCTGTTGCTGACCTTTCCACCGCGCAGCCAGGGGGTGCAGCTGGCCAGCCTGAGTGTGGGCAGTCTGACCATGGATGGTGAACTGGCGCAAAAAATTGCCGGAAAAATCCTGGAATTTATGCTGGGCCGGGATAATTACCGCTTATTAATAGCCAGCGTGCAGCAGATTGAGAGCGTTGGATCACGCTGGCGGATTGATTATCGGCTGTCGAAAGATCTGGACCAGCGTATCGTGCGTGCACTTAAGGAGTGGCATAGTCTGAGCCGTTTTAAGCAGGATATGGCGTTAACCGAACCCACGGCGTTTTATTATCAACAACTTTGTGAGGGGCGTGCTCACAATGGTTCATTGGCAATACCGTTGAGCGCACTGCTGCAACTGGCCGCGCCCCGCAGTCAGCATGCCGGTCAGGCACAAATCGAAAACCAGGCAGTGCTGTTGGCGATGACCTTGTTTTATGGCACCCGCATGACCGGCATCATGGCCAGCAGCCTGCAGGTGATCCCGGCCTGTGATCCGCCTGCACGTAATCTGACACTGGCTGGTCGCGCGGACCTGGCACAACACTTTTTGTATTCGGCCAGTATTCAAATACTGTCTGACAATGAACTCAGCTTTGCCGTGGGGGAGTGGAAAGAAATGAGCGATACCCTGCAAGGTGGTTCCGGCTTTAGCTTTGTTGACCTGTTGGCCGATCAGACCGGAATAAGCATGGTAAAACTGATAGAAATACAGCCGGAAAAACTACAACAGCTGGCCCCAAAAATACAGCAGGAAGCCTATTTCTTCCCTAATATCCACGGCTTGCCCGAAGGCTTATCCGAACAACAATTTGCCACCCAATATCAACATAACCAAAGCCCCCGCTATCAGCAAATGCAGACAGAAATTAAACGTCGCTTAAACGTCACCCGCTTATACCAGGAGATTGGGGACTAAGCATCAAGCGGGGGAGGTACACTCATGTCAGACGGCCGTGGGGTAGCAATAGACACAGCCGTTTGCTGGCTTTTTTGAAGAGCCTATTTGATGACGTTGACCATATCACAGGATTGTTTTTCTAACTTGGAAGAGACCTCAAGAAAAGCAGATGTTTTTTTAATGATGGCTCGTTAGGTGCCTTCAAGCAGCTTATCATCATGCTAGTGCTAAACATCACAAGTATTCATCCTATTAGAACGCAAGGTGATATTTCTGGTAGGGTGCACTCCGTGCACCACGTCTAAATGAGCAAGCATGTGGTGCATGGAATGCACCCAATGGGATTGAAATTTTCACGGCTCGGTGTTTCGTCAAAGCCAAAACCATGGATGATATTTGTAGGTGCGACTTTAGTCGAAGAGTCTATTTTGCGACTGAAGTCGCACCTACGCCTTAAAATCATTCACTCCTATTTTAAGGATTGACGAAACACTAGGAGGCTGTCCGAGAATAGGAATCGAAACGAAAATCGTCCAGGTTGAGGTATTTTTTTCACTGATTTGAGGCGAATAGCCAGCCTACACACGAAAATCAGGGGAAAAAAGGGCCAGCCTGGGCAATTTGCAGTCGGTTCTTCTGTTCTCGGACAGCCTCCTAGACTGACAATACGCGAAGCGCGTTCCACCATGGTGAATGCTTTAGTTTTTGATGAATTACTTTTTCATGCTATCCAGAATCTATCACTATGATTAGAATGCCGGCTTTGAAACTGGATATAAAAATATTCTCATGGCAGGTAGAAAGTCCTCGGCAGCTAATTGGTTACTTATTCTCGGTGTTTTTCGTTTTCTATGGCGTTATCCGCTATTTTTCTTATTGATTCTGGTATTAATGGTTGGCGCGGCTTTTTTACAAAGCATGCGTCCTGTTCACGCTTATTTAGGCGTGCCGGTGGCGGTGAATGGCAGTCATATTGATACCTGGTTTCGTATTTTGCGTAACCGGGGTTATATGGTGGGTTATTCAGATTGGCGAGGTAATCCGCTATGGGTTATTTATAGGTTAAGCCCGGTGCCTGAGGATGCACAATCAGATAAACGTCCCAGCCGTTTCGATACCGATTGGCGCGCAATTAATCGTGTCAGCCATGACAGTTATACTCGTGGTGGTTATGATAGAGGCCACATGGCGCCTAATCGGGCGATGAACTTGTTATATGGTCAAGAAGGGCAGCAAGATAGTTTTTTAATGACAAATATCACGCCACAAAAGCCAGCGCTTAACCAAAAGATCTGGAAGTATTTGGAAGATGTAGAAATCAAAAACTTTACCCAATTATCCGATAAAATCTGGGTGCTGACCGGGCCGATTTTTACCGGCTCTCGTGAACGCCTCTCCTCAAGCTGGACGGTAGAAATCCCCGATGCCTTTTACAAAATCTATATCATGGAGCCCAAAGGCCAAGAAGCACCTAAGATGTTAGGTTTTATTATTCCGCAAACGGTAAAAGGCAAAGAGCCATTGAAGAAGTTTGTGCGTAGTATTGATGAGATTGAAGCACAAACTGGCCTAGATTTTTTTAGTCCTTTGGATGATAAAACAGAAGCCAGGTTAGAAGCTAAAATTGACTTGAAACCTTGGGGACGATTGTCTGTGAATTAGGGGTGGATAATGATCACCATGGAAAAATTCTTGATAATGACCTGATGCCGAAAACCTGAATCATGTTTTGCAGCGGATAGAAGGCCACGTTATCTGCGGTTATGGTGACCGCAGTAAAGATGCCAAAATCTATTTAATGCCAGATGAGTATGACACAAGCGGATCAGTGTTTAGCGAGTGATGCAGATGCGTCTGGCTCACTCGTTCCCATAAAATCTTCCAATCCCCAATATTGCTTGGCATCACGGAAGTTAAACTCTATTTGAAAACGTAAACGGTAAAAAATAAAAAAAGGGGTCAAATACCATATTGACTATTCATTGCATTTTAATGTATTGTTGTGATTATGCCGAGACCAATCCGAATTGAATATGAAAATGCCTATTACCATGTGATGAACCGTGGTGCTGGCTATCGTGATATTTTTCATGATAAAAAAGACTTTGAAGCTTTTTTGCAGACCTTGGAGGAAGCACACAAGCGCTTTGGTATTCAGGTGCTTTGCTATTGTCTGATGAGCAACCATTATCATTTATTGCTGAAAACACCTGAGGCTAATTTGGGGCGTGCAATGCGTCATATTAACGGTGTTTATACGCAGCGCTATAACCGCTTACATAAAACTGATGGGGCCTTATTTCGAGGTCGCTATAAAGCCATTTTGGTAGAGGAAGATAGTTATCAGTTGCAGGTTTCGCGTTATATTCATCGGAATCCAGCAGAAGCGCAGATGGTTGATCAGCTAGAGAATTACCCATGGAGCAGTTATCCTGTTTATTTAAAGCGGAAACGCGTGCCTGTCTGGCTATATCCTCAGGATATTTATGCTCAGCTAGGGGTAAAGCAAAAAGTGGCTGATCGATACCGGGCTTTTGTTGAGATGGGTGTAGACGAAGAGCTAGCGCATTTTTATGGTAAAGGTAATCAGGTGCCGTATCTGGGTAGTGATCAATTTAGAGAATGGGCTTATCGGCAACGCCAGACGGATGATAGGGAAGTGAGTCAAGAAGACTTGCAAGTCTTCCGCCCGGATTTTGAACTGGTGATAAAAAGCATATCGGAACACTTTGGTGTGTCGATATCTTCGATTGTAGAAAACCAGCGCGGGCGGCAAATAGAAAATATCCCTCGTTGGGTCGCGATGTATTTGGGCCGAGATTTGTGTGGCTTAAAGCTTAGAAAAATAGCTGACTATCTGAAGCTGAAACGTACGGGCAGCATTCCGAATAATATTGCTAAGTTGTCGGTTAGAATGCAAGAGGATAAGGCGTTATATCGGCAGATTGAAAAGATAAAGGGTGATTATGGTATTTGACCGTTCGCAGTAATAGCGATCAATCCAGCGGGTTAAAGTCCCGTCCGAGGAATTGTCCGTTCACCTCGGTAGCATGAGGAAGCGGCGTTGTGGTAACGCAAGGTCGTAAGTTTCCTCCCAGCAAATGAGCAGGCCGTAACGCAAGTGAACCTACAAGTAGCTTCGTAATACATTGGATGTAGCCCAGCCTGTGGTCAAAGGTGAAGGCCGACGTGTATATGCACAAAACGGAAAGGTATATACAGCATCCCGGAGTAGCAGGGATGGCATGTTCATGAGGATTGATAAGCCCAATGCTGGAGGCCCGATATAGCACTGGGGAGGCCAGAAACCATAATGCATAAGGAAACGAAATCATTATGGGTTATATCGGGAGTCGGAGGGGCTCATAAGACTGCTAGAGGCTGAGTGACAACAAAACACCAGCCGAGGAAAGGAGCCCTACTTTGTTCACGCAACCCACGAGTAGAGGATAAGGAGATTGCTCATGCTATCAACTCCGGAAAATATCAGGACACTACAGCGGAAGCTTTACACCAAGGCCAAGCAAGAACCGAACTTTCGCTTCTATGCGCTCTATGACAAGATCTGGCGGGCAGATATACTCGATCATGCCTACCGGCTTTGTCGTGCTAATAAAGGTAGTCCCGGCATAGACGGGATAAGCTTTGAAGCGATAGAGCAGCAGATAGGGAAAGACACGTTTTTGTCGGAACTAAGCCAATCGTTACAAAATAAAACCTACCAACCGGAACCGGTACGACAAGTCATGATACCTAAGGCAGATGGCACGGAACGTCCATTAGGTATTCCAACCATCCGTGATCGTGTAGCTCAAATGGCCGTTAAGCTGGTTATCGAACCCATCTTTGAAGCTGATTTTAGTCCGCACTCCTATGGGTTTCGGCCAGAGAAATCAGCGCATGATGCGGTAGATGATATAGCCAAAGCCGTTTACCAAGGCTACACGCAAGTGATCGATGCCGACTTGTCTAAATACTTCGACACCATCCCTCATGACAAACTGATGAATGTGGTAGCCGAACGCATTGTTGATGGCGCGATATTGCATATCATCAAGCAATGGCTCAAAGCCCCAGTAATCAGAGAAGAGGATGATGGAAAACGAAGAACGGTAGGGGGAGGCAAGCAAAATCGACGTGGCACGCCACAAGGCTCGGTGATCTCACCGCTGCTATCGAATTGTTACCTCAACCTGCTAGACCGGATCTGGATTAGGAATCGACTACGCTTTAAACTCAAAGCCCACCTTGTCCGTTATGCGGATGATTTTGTGGTGCTGTGTAGAAATGATGTTGAACAACCGTTTCATGTGGTTAAGCGTATTCTGGAAAAATTAGAATTAAATCTAAACGAACAGAAAACGCACATCATTAATACACGAGAGGACAGCTTTGATTTTCTGGGATTTACGATAAGAGAAAGCCGTGGGCGCGTTAGCGGTAAACGTCATATTAGCGTTGCACCGTCTAGCAAATCGGTCGGCAAAATCAAAACGAAAATCACAGAATTGACACAGAGGAAACGAACACCGATCCCTCTGCCTGACATCGTTAACCAAGTTAACGCCAGCTTACGCGGCTGGGTAAATTACTTTCACTACCGCAATAGCACCAATGCGATGACGAAGGTTAAATGGCATGCGGAAGAGCGGCTGAGAACTCACTTAAAACATCGTCATAAAATCAAAGCGAGGAAGATAGCGAATGGCCGATTTCATTACCGGGTTTTATATGAAGGATATGGGCTGTATCCAGTACCGACTAAAGCAGCTTGGAAACAGGCGCATGCCTAGGTGTGAAGAACATCGGAAAGCCGTGTGCGGGAAAACCGCATGCACGGTTTGATGAGGGAGAGTAGATGAAGCTGACTATGGCTGAACTAGTGAGGCACTGCCAAACAAAAGGGGCAGAAACAGATAGGTTTGGCGCTAAGGGATGTGGAGTCTGCTTTCTACTCTACCCTTTTCCTTAAAGCTTAGAAAAATAGCTGACTATCTGAAGCTGAAACGTACGGGCAGCATTCCGAATAATATTGCTAAGTTGTCGGTTAGAATGCAAGAGGATAAGGCGTTATATCGGCAGATTGAAAAGATAAATGATGATTATGGTATTTGACCCCTTTTCCAGGGTGTAGATCATTTTGTGACAACCTAAGCAGCTTGCTTCTGCCACAAGACCACATTGTCTGGTAACGAAATATTTTTCTGGTAAGTTGCCATGAGTAGATCCCAGCCCTGATTAAACAAATTGCTTAGCAGCAAGCCTCTAAACGTCAGAATGGCCTGCCCACCGACTTCTTTCCAGCACATCCCTGATCGCTTTAATCGTTGTGATACCAATGCTTTACAAGTGGCTTCCACAATGCCAGAACCGATAGGTAAATTGCTTGCTGCCAATTCGGCATAATGACAACGATGCTTATTATTTTTGAAATAATTCAGTTCTGTTTTTAAGCTTGCTTTACCGGGCTGCTTGCTTAATTGATAGCGTAAATGAGCAATGATTTTTTGAATACCATTTTCATCATGCCGCAAAATATGTCGATATTTTACAAATGCTGAACTCGCCTTCAGGCTTTTGACACCATAAATAATTTCGAAAGCCTTTTTCAAGTGCTCAGCTGCATGATAAAAATCGAGAACAGAAGTCCCAACAGCCAGCGCCCCATCTAAAAAAGTCCAATTGTCTTTAGCGCCATCAGCAACTTTAATTAACGTTAACTCAGGCCGTTGTGCTAAAGCGTATTCAACCTCCTGTTGAAGAAAGTTTTTAAGTGTCATTTTCTTGTGTTCAGGCATACAACCATAGCGTCGTATGACTAAAGGCTCACCTTGATCATCATAATAGGTCACTGAGCCACAGCTGGCTTCTTCATAGCGAGAGTCGCCAGGCATAACCACAGCGCCTTGCATAGGAATCAATACGCCATCCAATGAAACCGCTAGTGCAACCGCTTCTTTCGGTATTTCAAATTGCTGACGAAGCTGTAACTCAAATTCAGTTTGCTGTTTTTCCCACTGCAGTCCAAGCTTTTTAGGTAAACGATCCAGGCTACTTTTAGAGGGTTGCATAGCGCCTAATTCAGAAAACAAATCTGCTGCATCGTATGGTGTGAGTTGTGATACAACTAGCATAGCTTGCTTCGCGGCATTCGGTGTCCAGCTACTTTCCACAATACCTGCCCGACATTCTAATGGGCTGATACTTATCGTTGTACCTGGTAAACGATAGCGTGTACGTTTAACACGGATTTTTCCCGCGACAGAGGTATAATTTTTCTCGCTATGAAGTACTCGACGATAAGTTTTGTTTCCTATTGTCAGCACAGGTAGGTCAATATCATAGCTGGCTAGCATGGCGGCTAAAGCGGCTCTTTCGGCTTCCATAAATGCAGCATGAACGGCTTTTTCAATACCTTCAAATAACTCGCGTTGCTGGGCTCGCTTTAATTGAGTGTTGAGAGACTTTTGTAAATGGTTGAAG
Source organism: uncultured beta proteobacterium (assembly GCA_942490555.1). Lineage (GTDB taxonomy): Bacteria > Pseudomonadota > Gammaproteobacteria > Burkholderiales > Gallionellaceae > Gallionella. Next base: position 159,926 of record CALNXP010000018.1, read on the forward strand.
GCTTCAGTTAAATGATGGCTTGGCAGAGAGGCTGGTTCGTGAGATAGTGACATTCGGCAGTTCTTTTGTTATTTGGTTGTTTTAGCGCTTTCAAATATACAGAAGAACTGCCTTTTTTGCTTTTAAGAGGCTACTTGTTGGTCGCTTTGGTTTCTGTCACAGAATGATCTACACCCCTTTTCCAACCGAAACTGGGGCGTATCGATGCGTTATCAGATTAAGAAACTCAGTGCCTATTTGCGTGGTTGGATTAACTACTTTGGCATTGCCACGGGTTATCAACGCTGCGTGACATTGGATCACTGGATTCGACGTCGGGTACGCATGTGCTATTGGCGACAATGGCGCAAGGTGCGTACCAGAGTTGGTTTCTTTCTTAAAATGGGTGTATCAAAGAAATGGGCTTGTTTAAGTGGGTTAACCAGAAAAGGCCCGTGGCGTAGCGCTAAAACCAAGGCAATTCAAATGGCAATCAGCAATGACTTCCTGAAGACCCAAGGTTTATATGCATTACGTGACGGATGGATCAAGCTTCATCATTAACTGAACCGCCCCGTGCGGACCCGCATGCGGGGTGGTGTGGGGGCTGGCGGAGAAAAACCGCCGGCTACCCGATTAGAACTATAATTGAATAAATGCATCATGTTTCCAATAATATGTAATTGCCTGAAACAACAATTCTGAGTGGTAGTTTTCCTGTTGCTGCTCAAGATTTGAGATCACTCCTTTTACATCATCCTCACTAAGCAAGGCAGAAAACTTACTGACATACAACCAGTCTTCAAACCGATCAAAATCTTCTTGGCTAAAATCATCAGGATCAAAAACTGTTGGATAGCATGATGTTGAGGCTGAAAATGGGCTATGGTTTGTTTCAACATATAAAACACCCTCACTAGGCCAAGATCCTAATTCTTTCAACCACTCACCTAATGGTTTTGGCTCACCGAAATATTCCGTTTCCATCGTGGCTATTTCCTTCTAACGCAGAGCTCAGGCGCTGCCAATTTGCGTGGCAAAGCCACGCAGATTGGTAGTCGGCTGGAGCGCCGGGTTAGCAATTAATTGTAGTGTAATCATCATATCCATAATGTTTAAAGCAAATCGTACAGCCTCCTGAAAATATCAGCTTTGCAGAAACAGTATCACTGTCACCGTCATAAAGAATGCGATCAAGAGCGTAACCCACAACGCCTTCAAGTTCAGATAGATTGACTAAAACTAATGCATTAAACAAACTATCATTCACAGGTTGTAACGGCTCTTTTCTGCTACGCCAAAATATAGTGCCACCATCAAAACATAGCTTGATCCAGGTTTCATTAAACTTTAAAAATGCTGTATTTGCAGGATCAGTAATCTGCTCTTTTTCTTGCTGCTGAATTAAATAAAAGCCTTGGCACTTCCTGCCGATAATATCAGGCTCGTCACCGTTAATATGAAAACTCAAAGCTATTCCTTGCTAACGATCTAACTAAGGGGCGCCGAAGGCGTCCCTTTAAGTGACTTGTTAGCATTCAATTTTAGGCGCAACACTTTGTTGCCGGTATCCTCATGTATGGTTTCACTCATGAGGCAGAAGCCATACCTGGAATAGAATTTCCGCCCGATAGCGTTCAATTCAAATACTTCAACTTCAAGATCGCCTCGTAGTTCTTGAGCCTTATCAACTAACGCCCTTCCGATACCAGTGCTATGGAACCTCGGCTCGACAAACACCGCCCCGATCTCATTTCCAATCAGGGCGATAAAGCCGACGATTGTCCCTTTGCAGTCAGCCACCCATGTCTCCGCATTAGGTAAATACAGATTTGGGATGTCGTGCCGCACTTTATCCACAAACTCTTTGGGCAAGAAGGGGTGAGCCAGCTCGTTGGCCTGTTCCCAAGACGACATGACGCCGGATAAATCATTCGCTTTGTATTCTCGTATCGTATATGTCATCACTACCTCTCTTGATGCTAACGCCGAAAATCACCGGCAAATTGGAGCAATGCAGATTTTGTGCTATTAAAAGCACAAAATGTGCGTTGCGGAAATTTGTCCGTGTGAATTTTCATTGTTATGCGTTTTTAACCACATACATATCTCATATTTGGTGCGGGGAAAGGGATTTGCACCCTTTCTCGTTTCTCCTGGATAAAGTAGGTTATTCATCAGTGCTAATCTCTCGCTTGGGTTGGAAGTGTCCCAACTAGGCCCGCAGAAACGCCACCCCGCACCAAACGCTAAAAAATACAACGAATGAATTTTTCATGAACACCTCCACTAAAGTAATAACTGTCGCTTTAACGCTCACTTCCAACCCAAACAAGATGCTCACATTGACTTCAAGACCTACCGTTACCTCCAAGCTCTAATGCTTATTGATAGAATAAGATACTGCTTAATTTTTACATCCGTTTTTAGCGCATGTTATTTTTTCTGAAGTTGACACCCAATGACTTGGATTATCTCGAGTATCAAAACCACATCCGGTTTTGCCGCCTTTGGTACCTTTATGAACTTCTTTAGTTGGTGTGTGCTTTACTGCCATTTTGAATCCCTCCTTAGGGCGTGTTGATGAAACTATTGCGCATAACGCCACAATAACCGGACTCCGCTAAGCGTGGCATTGTGAGCAAAGCGAACCACGCTTAGCGGAGTCCGGTTGATTGTTTTGTTAAGGCATTTTTGCAAACACTGCATCCATTGTCTCTCTGTCATAATCCAGTAAGTAGTTGCTGAACTGGACATATAAGCCATGTAACAACTGCTCGTTTTTCCCTACAACATCCATTCCTCGGTCATCGTATGGGAAAATCATCACATTCTTTTCAAGATTAAATAGGTATATATTTGCATTCGGGCTTGGCTTTATACTGCCAAAATCGGAGGCCATTGCACCCCATAGTGCATTGACTAAATATTCCAGAGGCACCTTGAATGCTATGTAATGCCATTTTGAATTGGCAAAATTCTCGTCGCCAGTCCAATCGCTATCAAATTCGCTCCAGTGCTCTTTATCAGATTTTGGGTATAAGCCAATTTCACGCAAAGCCCTTAGTACAGATATTATGGAGATAATTCGTTTTTCTCCATACACCTTTACGCAAACAGTAATATCCTCACAGCCACTAAAAACTTCATCACAAACTTCCATCGCTTTACGATGCGCTGTAAGAAACTGGTTTAGGTATGTTCCACCCTCAGAAAGCCCGAAGCGAAGTCCACCTTCATAATTATAAAAGAGAGGCCTTTTGAAAGCCTTTCCTTCAAATTTATCTTCAATTTCTAATCTAATACTCATGGTGCCTTAACAAGATATAGACTGCAGGATTTTCGCCGAGGTATGCGTCCTAAATCCTGGGTTGGTAAATCTACAGTTCATCTTATGTCTTATTTATTAGGAATTTAGGTGCTGATTATGGTCTATACTTCAGTAATAGGCAACCTAAAAAAAGGCGGATCAATATGGCTACTCAATCCCCGAAGTTGTTGGATCGCATGCGCGAAGAAATTCGTATCCGGCACTATAGTATCAGGACTGAGGAAGCGTATATTGATTGGGCTAGACGATTTATTTTGTTTCATAATAAACGTCATCCCAGTGAGATGGGGGCTGTTGAAGTTAGTGCTTTCCTGACGCATTTGGCAGTTAATCGAAATGTAGCTGCTTCAACTCAGAATCAGGCCAAATCAGCCTTGTTGTTTTTGTATAAGCACGTATTGAATATTGAGTTGCCTTGGTTGGATGAGGTGATTAGTGCCAAGCAACCCAAGCGTTTGCCGGTGGTGCTAACCGTGACCGAAGTTCGCCGTTTGCTGAGTGCAATGTCTGGCACTACCGGATTAATTGCAAGTTTGTTATACGGTACAGGTATGCGTGTGCTGGAGGGAGCTAGATTACGTGTACAGGATATTGAGTTTGAACGTCGTGAGATTATTGTTCGTGAAGGCAAAGGCAATAAGGACAGAGTGACGGTATTGCCAGAAAACCTGATTATTCAGCTCCAAGACCATTTAAAGCGGGTGAAGCAGCTTCATGAAAATGATTTGGTCAGTGGTTATGGCCAGGTTTATTTGCCGCATGCGCTTGAGGTTAAGTATCCAAAGGCAAATATCAGTTGGGGATGGCAGTACGTTTTTCCTTCCAATGTGCGTTCGCTTGATCCACGTTCACAAGTTGAGAGACGTCACCATATTCATGAATCAAGTATTCAGCGAGCGGTACGCGATGCTAGCAAACTAGCCGAAATTCATAAGCCCGTATCACCGCATGTGCTGAGGCATTCATTTGCAACTCATATGCTGCAGGCTGGTTACGACATTCGTACCGTTCAGGAGTTGCTCGGTCATTCCGATGTGTCTACCACCATGATTTACACCCATGTTCTGAATAAAGGCGGGCAGGGGGTGATCAGTCCGTTGGATCGTTAGTGCAGACCCGTATCATTCATCATCCCGTTTGCCAGGTGTATTCCATGCACTATAGTGGTGAATGTTAGAGCATGGTGCACGGAGTGCACCCTACAAAAAGGCTCACGAGGCTGATAATTTCTGAGGTTTGGCGCTGGTGCTTTTTGCTGCGGAAATCGGCTCAAGGTTTTATGGTGGAACGCCACTTCGGGGTGTTCCACCCTTGGTCCGCACGGGCTCTTGCTCCTATTTTTAGCCTTGCTCTTCCACGAAGATATCCAGGTAGTTGGATACGGATATCGGCGCACTGTCGTCTGCGTCAGGTTGGAATAAATGAATAAATAGGGTCAGATCCTATTTAAATGTCTGAATTTTAGCGTGATTTTGCATTAATTTAACAGGTTGGCTATAGTCTGGCTTTGTTTCTTTTGTTGCTTGTAACCATGACTTCGCCGATATTTCCTACCCGTGAAAAATACCTCAATCCGTTTACCGACTACGGTTTTAAAAAGCTGTTCGGTGAGCCGGTGAATAAAAACCTGTTACTGGATTTTTTAAATGAGTTGCTGCGTGAGGAGCAGGGGGAGATCACCGATTTAACCTATCTTAAGAACGAGCATCTGGGCAGTAGCGAGGTGGATAGAAAGGCGATTTTTGATCTGTATTGTGAAAACGAGCGCGGTGAGAAGTTTATCGTTGAGCTGCAAAAGACCAAGCAGAATTTTTTTAAAGACCGTTCGCTGTATTACGCTACCTTTCCGATTCAGGAGCAGGCCGAGCGTGGCGATTGGAATTATCAGCTCAAGGCGGTGTATACCGTGGCGATTCTGGATTTTGTATTTGATCAGGATAAGCATGAGCCGGAGAAGTATCGTTACGATGTCAAATTAACCGATACCGACACACAACGGGTGTTTTACGACAAGCTGACGTTTATCTATCTGGAAATGCCTAAGTTTAATAAAACGGCCGAGCAGCTAGCTACCCGCTTTGAAAAGTGGCTGTATCTGCTGCGCAACCTGAACCGGCTGGAACGTATTCCCGAGCAGTTGCGTGAAAAAGTGTTTGAGCAGGCGTTTGAAACCGCTGAGATTGCCCGCTTGAATCCTGCGCAGCGCCTGGATTATGAAGACAGTTTGAAATACTACCGGGATTTAAAGAATTCGCTGGATACGGCATTTGATGATGGTAAAAAGGAGGGTATGGCTAAGGGAGAGGAAATTGGTATGGCTAAGGGGGAAGAAATTGGCTTAGCCAAAGGTGAGTATATTAAAGCAATTTCGATTGCCCGAAATCTCTTGGATGTGATTGCCGATAATGAAACCTTGGCGGCTAAAACTGGGCTGAGTGTGGCGCAAGTTCAGGCATTGCGTGATGAGACTGGCGATCCATGCCATCCGAATTAAATTACTGCTGACCGCCCCTCGGCCAGCACATGCCGGATTATTGAAAATCAAGTTTAGTGTGTAACCCAATATTTTGGTGCTGGCCTCAAGGTGAGGGGTTACACTTCAGCAAGGTTAATGCCAAGGAAGTTTATGGGTAATGACCAGTAACAACCATGAAGTCATGCTGATTAACAACAGTGGAATCGTTTTTATGCCAGCCATTACATAGTGTTTCCAGCCTTTGTTGTATGCCCGATAACCCTATGGCAACCAGGCCGTTTAGCAAGGTGCTTGCAATAACATAGGGTGTGATAAAGCGAAGTGTTTGTGCCGTATTTTCTGAAAATAGCAGGATTAACGAAAATGCGAATAAATAAACGCTAATGAGGAATAACATTTTATCCCGTCTAACGGTTTTTAGGGCGGTCACTTCCGTGTTAAGCATGGGTTTTAGGCATGGGCTCTAGGAGACTGTCCGAGAATAGAAGAACCGACTGCAAATTGCCCAGGCTGGCCCTTTTTTCCCCTGATTTTCGTGTGTAGGCTGGCTATTCGCCTCAAATCAGTGAAAAAAATACCTCAACCTGGACGATTTTCGTTTCGATCCCTCTTCTCGGACAGCCTCCTAGCGTTATAACGATGGGTACTGCCGTAAAACCAGGGTATCGCCACGCTGGGTGAATTCCAGGTGTTTCAGAAAGCTCATGCCGAGCAGGATGTGGTTGCCGGACATGTTGTTGACGATGCCACCACGGATGTTGTTCATTTCTATACCGCCCAGGCTGATGTGTGGGATGCGGGTGGCGTAGCCGCTGCCTATGCCGTTGGCGGTGCGGTATTGTTCGGGATGGCCTTTTTCCAGGCCGACTTTTTCGGCAATATGGGTGGGTACCGTAACGTCGGTGGCGCCGGTATCCAGCATAAAGATAACCGCTTGGTTGTTGATTTCACCATTGGCAACATAATGCCCGGCCTTGTTGCGCATCAGTACGACTTCCACGCCGCCTTGGGCATGGCTTTGGCTGATGACTTGTTGATTTGGATTAAACTGCAGTTCGATAATTTTATCGAATAGCAGGTAGATAAAATAAAAGATCATCAGCCAGATCAATACAATGACCACGCCGGAAGGTTTACGTTTTTCTGTTGTCATGCACGATTCAGGGTTATTCAGGTTAATACGGCTGTCGCCAGGACAGCCGTGTGGTAAATACCTTGCTCAGAACGATAAGGCCAGGGTCAGACATTTACACGCGCCGCCAGCTTTCATAAATTCGCTGACATTACATTCTATGACTTCCAGGCCGTGTTTGGCTAACAGTTGTTTCAGTTCGTCACTGGCCTTATGCATAATCACCTTGTCTTCGATATTGACCGCATTGCAGGCAAAGTTCAAGGCATCGGTTTCAGAAACCCAGAGCAGTTTATCGCCCAGAACATGCTCCAGTAATTGCTGGCTGGCGGTATCAAAGGCATGGCGCCAGGCCATGATCAGCCCATTGCCCAACGGACAAAATGCGGTATCCAGATGATACCAGTGTGGATCCACCAGTTTTAGTCCCAGTGTTTCTACATTGAGTAAACGGGTGATTTCTCGTAGCGCCAGCGCATCGCTGCGAAAACCGGTGGCTACCCATAGCCGGCCGCGGCTATCAAATAACGCATCTCCGGCGCCTTCAAATGGCGTTGGCCGTTTGAATTCGCACAGTTGGTAGCCATAGTCACGGAAGAAATGGGCAAAGGGTAGGCTTTCTTCCTGGCGTTGTGGATGACGGAAGGTGGAAACGATACATTTGTTTTTATGTACCAGTCCGGCATTGGCGGTAAAGACCATATCCGGCAGGCCATTGACCGGGTTAACCAGTTCTACCTCGGCCAGACTGCGAATAACGTCATATAGCTGCTGCCATTGATGGGTGGCCTGTGCATGGCGCACTCGTCCCTGGTTTTTGGTCATCCAGGGGTTGATCTCATAACAGACTTCAAAAAAGCGGGGTTGGCACATTAGAATCTTTTTCATAACGCGGATTCTCCTTCATTCCCGGTGCCAACAGTTTGCGCATCGGGTAGTCGCTGCGGCTTAAAATTCGGCCAGTACTTCGGCCAATGCCTGTACGGTTTGATCAATCTGTTCATGCTGAATCACCAGCGGGGGGGCAAAGCGTACTACGGTGTCATGAGTTTCCTTCGTTAACACGCCTTTGTCCATTAACTTTTCGCAAACGGTACGTGCAGGGATTTTATCGGCAAAAAATTCGACACCGATTAATAATCCTTTGCCGCGAATGTCACTAATCATAGGCGAATTCAGTGCGCGTAACTGCTGCATAAAGTAGTCGCCCATTTTGGCGGCGGCTTTAACCAGAAATTCTTCTTCCAGCAGTTTCAGCGCTTCCAATGCCACGCTGGCGGCTAAAGGGTTGCCGCCAAAGGTGCTGCCGTGATCGCCTGGGGTGAATACCTGCATGACATCCCGTCGGGCCAGGAACATAGAGACCGGGTACATGCCACCGCCCAAGGCCTTACCTAGAATCAGGCCATCCGGTTTGACGCCTTCATGCTCGCTGGCTAATAATTTGCCGGTGCGGCCCAGCCCGCATTGAATTTCATCACAGATCAGCAGTACATTGTTTTCACGGCATAAGCGGGCGCATTCGGCCAGATAACCGGCCGGAGGCAGGATAATGCCGCCTTCGCCCTGTATAGGCTCGATTAAAAAGGCGGCGGTATTGTGGGTGATCGCTTCGGCCAGAGCATCAATATCGCCAAAGGGCACCGACTTGAAGCCGGACGGAAACGGGCCAAACCCGTGTTTATATTGTGTTTCGGAAGAGAAGCCGACAATGCTGATGGTGCGTCCATGAAAATTGCCATGGCAGACAATAATTTCGGCCTGGTCGTCGGCAATGCCCTTCACCTGATAGGCCCATTTGCGTGCCGCCTTTAATGCGGTTTCTACCGCCTCGGCACCGGTATTCATCGGCAGAGCCATATCCATGCCGGTCATGCTGCAGATTTTTTCCAGTAATGGGGCCAGTTTGTCGGTATGGAAGGCGCGGGAAACCACGGTAAGCCGGGCGGCCTGTTCGGTTAACACTTTCAGCAGGCGAGGGTGGCAATGGCCATGACTTACCGCAGAATAGGCGCTCATCATATCCAGATAGCGTTTGCCCGCATCATCCCATACCCAGGGCCCTTGTCCCTTAACCAGCACTACCGGCAGGGGATGGTAGTTATGTGCGCAATAGCGTTGTTCCAGATCAATCGTGGTATTCATGCTTACCCCTTTCGTTATTTGATCCAGCCGACGTTTAACAAATGGTTGATTATCTTTATAAACGGCGCATTACGGCGTTAGTCAAACTCACGTCAGCTTAACAATAGTTGCTTGCCGTGGCGGTCTCCTGCGACACAGTGCAATATAGACTTAGTGCGGCCAAAAGGCAGAGAGTTCCTAATGCGCTTAATCTGGCTGGCGTATTGTCTGGCACGGGTGATTAACGGTATGCTTGCCGGTTTGATGTCACATAGGGAAGTTATGAAAACCGTTACGCTGTATCACAACCCGCGTTGTTCTAAATCACGTGCGACCGAAAAGCTTATTGCCGAAAAGGGGTATCAGGCCGATGTGGTGCGTTATCTGGAAACTCCACCGGATAGAGCGATGTTGCAGGCCATTATTCAACGGCTGGGGATAGCGCCAAAACAGCTGATTCGCACCGGCGAAGCGGTGTTTAAAGAAAATTATGCGGACCAAGTGCTTAGCGATGAGCAATGGATAGATGCCATGCTGGCGCACCCTGTGCTGATAGAACGTCCTATCGTGGTAAATGGTGACAAGGCGGTGATAGGCCGGCCACCGGAAAAGGTGTTGGAGATTTTAGCTTAGTGCCGCTGGTGCAAACTCGTATTGTGCTGTGAGTTCCAGTCCCATAGAAGGGGGTATGTCATGCACCACATGCCTGCTCATTTAGACGTGGTGCACGGAGTGCACCCTACCAGAAATATCACCTTGCGTTCTAATAGGATGAATACTTGTGATGTTTAGTACTAGCTCTCTTTATGCTCTTTTTTCAGTGCGGTGAGTGCCTTGATGCCTTTTTTGCGCTGGGCTTGCACTACGCTTAATTCGGTTTTCAGTGATTCACATTTTTTGGCGCGGGTTTCTGTTTTTAATTGCGCCTTTAATTCATGCTTACGCTTCTTAAGCTCTTTTAATACCTGTTGAATACATGCGGTTCGACTGGAATACTTGCGTTTATCCACATCAAGATAATCCGTCATTTTGTTCAGATATTTTTTGATATTCATCATTCGGCCCGTTGAAATAAGGACTCAGCGTTGCGGTCTATGCATATTAAGGCCGGCAAGGCCTTGCGCTATCGGTGAATAATACCCCAGCTTTGGATAATCAGCGCGGGTTGTGCTCAATAATTTCATCAATATCCTCATTGTCCAGTGCGATCACTTTTTTCGCATCATTCATCGCTGCATTGTGGCTGCTAAACAGTACGCTACCAATATCGACCAGCTTATGGGCGACATCGGAGGCATAATCGTTGTCATTCATTAGCGAGGTGGCCATTTCTGCACTGATGCTATGACTGCGAATCAAGGTATCCAGCATATCATTTAATTCCACGGTGTTTTTAGCAATGCCCAGTTTGGTTACATCCAGTTGAAGCAGCGTACTGGATGCTTGTTCCTGATGACGCAGGGTGTGCAGCTCTCTTAAAATATTGCCTAGCTGGACGCGGATATTATTGTATTCCCGACGAATCTGCTGATTATCCGAGGCGCCGTAACGGGAAAGGTTTTTTTGTAAATGTTTGGTTGCTTTGACGGCGGCAACAATATTTTTTGCGGCTTCGCGTAATTCAAATAATTTTTCGGAACCGTCCGCCGGCATGCTGGTATTGGTGCGACTGACAAATTCAACAATGGCGCTATGCAACACCTTTACTTTACGCTCGTATTGTTTGTCGATATCAAAACTTTTTCTTCTATCCGGCTGGTGGGCTAATGTATCCAGGTCGGCATCGGAGAGTATCATCTCGGGGCGCCAATGCAGGCCATGTGCAATGACCTCAAACGCATTATCGTACAGGTGCAGTGTTTCTTTGCGTACCGCCTCCAGTACCGTCTCGGGATATTCCATGACCGCATCATTTAGATAGCGGGGTTTGGAGATATGCGCTGCCGGTGCTTTAAGGCGGGTGTTCAGAAAACGTACCAGATGGCCGATAAACGGTATCATCAGTGCCACGCCTAGCAGGTTAAATACCGTATGAAAAACGGCAAGTTTCAGGGTGTAGTTATCGTCGGCAATACCGGCGGCGGCACTGATGCTGTCTACCACCAGTACCAGTTGCTGGATAAAGAGCATTGCTACCAGGCCTGTCACCATATTAAAGATAAAGTGGGCAGCGGCCAGGCGTTTACCGTCTACATTCGCGCTCATGGCGCCCAGAATGGCGGTAATGGTGGTACCTATATTGGCCCCTATCGCCAGTGCCAGCGCATTTTCATACGTCACCTGTTGGGCCGCCAGGGCGGTAATAATTAATACCAGCGTGGCATGGCTGGACTGCATGATAACCGTGGCGGCCACCCCGATAAGACTAAACAGCAGCAGCCCGGCAAAGCCCGGTACAGCATAGGCTTCAAGATCAATGGTGCTCTTAAAGGCTTCAAATCCCTCTTTCATATAATGGATGCCAAGAAACAGGAAGCCCAGGCCGGCTAACACATAACCAATGCCTTTTAAGGAACGCGATTTTTGGAATATCAGAATGACACCAAATACCAGCATGGGCATGGCATAGGCGGATATTTTCACCTTTAGCCCCAGGCCTGCGACCAGCCAGGCACCGGTGGTGGTGCCGATATTGGCACCGAAAATAATCCCTATACCCGCTGCCAGATCTAGTAGACCGGCACTTAAAAATGAAATCGTCAGCACCGAGACCAGTGAACTGGATTGCATGATGGTGGTGGTAATGACACCGAATGACAGGCTTTTCCATAAACTATTGGTGGTACGGTGTAACAGCTTTTCCAGCCAGCCCCCTGAAAACGCTCTAAAGCCTTCTTCCAGCGATAGCATGCCAAACAAAAAAATCGCGACTCCGGCGGCAATTTCCTTGAAATCGGGACTTAACCAGAAACCGTAAGCCAGGACGACAAAAATGACCGGGAGAAGTATTTTTCGAATCATGCCATGCCTTTTTCTATTTTTAATATAAAGCAGCGGCCACCTACCTTAGCAGAGCCGGTACCCGTGTCCTATCAAGCCTTAAATCTGAGGGAATAACACGCTATGGCTAGGGCCAAAGTTGGGAGATTCTCCATATTTCGTCTTGAGGCACGACGTACCGGTACTGTCGATGTTAGCGGGGCCTGAGTAGCAACATACCTTGAATGGAAACGCAGATCAATGCAGTCACGCATAACATGGTGATATTGAGATGCTATCTGTTGCCGAAACGTCAGGGAAACGCATAACAAGCCACTTCTCAGATTCTAGAAAAACCCTGCAAAATTTCCGCTTATTAAGAATTTTTAGCGGTTGCTTTTTTAGGTAAGTGTTTGATAGTTAATGGAGGTATGCTTCTTGCTGGTAGTTGAGGATGTGCTTAATATCGGGAGTTCCTGTTAGTGAAATATTTGAATTTTCTGGGAAAGCTGGCGATTAGAGAATCGGCCAATGTTCTGCATTCAATCAATGATTGGGGATTTTTGGGGTTATATCAGATGGGAGAAGCCGCACTGATTGATGCGGGCTTTATTAAACGTGATAACAACGTCAACGACCGAAATTATAAGTCTTATGAATGGACCGATAGCAGTGGTGTCAGCTCTTACCAGGAGTTTTTGAAAAGCCCACAAGCGCAACAAAAAGCAGCAACCTCGTATCATAAAGAATTATGGCGACGCCTGGAAAACCGGGGAGTTACCGATAAGGTAGGGGAATATCAGGATGGTATTCTGATTACTAAATCGGGCCTGCTGGCGGCGTCACATCTGGTGGGCGATAATGCGGTTGCTAAATGGTTGAAGGGATCGGGAGAAACCCCTAAAGATGCACTGGGTACCAAGGCAACCGAGTATTTGAAATTATTTGCCGGTTACCAACTTGATGGTATTGAAGACCGGGTTCCTGTACTGAGTAAGCTCAGTAAAATCAGCATTAGTGCGCTTAAGGCTGGTGTGCGTCCGGAACAAGTCAGTGTGCCGGTGAAAAGCACCGAATCCAGTGACTCCTCACCCAGTAAGCAAGAGACTGCAGCCACGGATACGGACAATACGCGTCAGACTATCAGTGAATTAAAGCAGAGTGGGGGTGGCAGTGTTAGCGACGTATCCACTCAACCGGCGACGGTCACCGCGGAAGCAACCAAGCCTGCCGTAATTACCCCTGAGGGGGTTAAAACGGCGGTGGTGCATACTGAACCGCCGCCCAAATTGCCGGTATTGACCCCAGATTCGACCAAAATCCCGGTATTGTCACCCGACGGAGTAAAAATTCCAGTAATCAGCGCGGAACCGTCCAAACTGCCGGTGCTGACCCCGGATTCGATTAAAATCCCGGTGTTGTCGCCTGAGGGAGTCAAAATTCCAGTAATCAGTGCAGAACCGTCCAAACTGCCGGTGCTGACCCCGGATTCGATCAAAATCCCGGTGTTGTCGCCTGAGGGAGTCAAAATTCCAATAATCAGTGCAGAACCGTCCAAACTGCCGGTGCTGACCCCGGATTCGATTAAAATCCCGGTGTTGTCACCCGACGGGATAAAAATTCCAGTAATCAGCGCAGAACCGTCCAAGTTGCCGAGTAACGTGTTTGAATTATTGCCATCGATAGATAAGACAAGCACGCGAGAGTCCAGTGTGCCGAAAACATTTTCTTTGCCGCTGAATAATGACCCACTGGCAGGGATTGATTTAAGTAGTGCATTACAGAATATATCCAGTATGACGCGCAGCGCATCGGTAAAAACCTCTCTGCCTAAGTTTAATGATATTGTATTTAATCAGCCGCAGATTGATGTGATGGTTAATCAGATGGTGAAGCAGCTGCAACCTGTTGTAGAAAAAACAGTGGCTCAAATGATAGATCAGCAGCTGAATAGTCAAGATTTCACCGCCGGACGCCAGCTGCAGGAGTTAACAAAACTGCAAACCTTATTGGATAGTAATAGCCTTCCCGGCTTATAGACGCTTAGCCCAGATAAAAAGGGTATGTGACGGTGATACTCACTATGAGAGCCTCACTTAAAACGCACTGCAGCATTCTTGGTAGGGTGTACTCCGTGCACCGATTTGCTAACATAATAGCAAGCATGTGGTGCATGGAGTGCCCCCCTACAGTGGGGTTGAAACGTCTACTGAGCAGCACGGATGTCGTTATAATGAGTGTCCGTTGACTGCCATTTGGGCTGGAGGGTTTATGTTGTCACTATGCCGCAAGTCGTTATTGGTCGGAATGATGTTAGCTATCGGTGTGTATTCATCATCGGTTATTGCCGCTTCATGTGGCGCCGGAGAGCCGAGTTTTGTATCGGGTTATCAGAATTTTCCCGGCAAACCGTGTGCAGATATTCCTGATATTGTGGCGGACTATACCAAGCGTGGCGGTTTTCGTAAGCAGTGTCAAAAGCTAACGGCCGCCTCTAGCCGACCCAAAGCCGTGGCCAGTGTGTTGATGGAAGAATGTGGCGCATTACGGCAGGAATCCGGTAGCTATGCGTCGATGCGGGTGTGCTGTGAGGTCACTACCGAGGTTGCCGTTTCTACTTCTGCCAAGCAAAGCTATAACTCGACGCTCAATTGTCCGGAGGGAAAAGCGCAAGCAGTTGCCTCTAATTTACATTATCCCGGCCAAAGTTGCGCGCAAGCGCGTAGTAATGCCGAGTCTCGCTTAACCATTAATGCCTATAAACGGGCTTGTGAGAACGTGGCGCCTCATGCCGGTAAGCAAACCATATCGGATGCCAAAGTGATTGCTTGTGATAGCAGCAATGGCGCCATGCTGGATGTCAGTGTCTGTTGTTCGGCGCAGGCGGGGCGCAATCATACGCAAACAGCCAGTGCTGAGAATATCTGGGAAATTGTACGCACCAATAATCTGGGGGCACTGCAGTTGTTGTTATCGCGCCAACCGGCGGTAGTTAAGCAGCGTGGTAAATTTCAGGAAACCCCTTTGCATTTAGCGGGCAGTGTGGCGCTGGTAAATGCGTTGCTAAGTAAACGGGCCGATGTTGGCGCTAAAGATCAAGATGGGCAAACCGCATTATTTTATGCTGCACGCAATGGTAATCAGCCAGTTGTGGAACGCTTGATTGCTGTGGGGGCGAAAGTGACGCGGGTTAACAAACAAGGAGATACACCGCTGTCGTTTGCCAAGAATGCCGCGGTCGCCAAACGCTTATTAAAAAGTGGTGCCAGAGTAAATGGTAATAATCAGAGTGTTCCACTGCATAGCGCGGCATTTAATGGACGCTTGGATGTGGTGAAGGTATTGCTGCAGCATGGTGCCGATATTAACCGTACCGGTGTTGGCGGTGAAACGGCATTACATCGCGCGGCCTTTCGCCAAAAACTGGACATGGTGAAATTATTGGTGGAGCAGGGGGCAAATGTGAATATTGCCAGTCGTCAGGGGCGTGCCAAAACACCGTTGGATATGACGCAAAACGCACAGATACGCACGTATTTGAAACAGCATGGTGCACGCTCGGCACGTTAACCTTTAATGAGTATGTGGTTGGTAGTGGATAGTGGGGTAGTGGGGTGTACTTCGTGTACCAATAGACTTGGTCTATATGCTATTGAGCGATAAATAAGAATATGTATTAATCGATGGGTTTTAGTGAAATAACAACGGAGCGGCTTATTCTGCGCCAATGGCGGGATAGTGATTACCCCTTGTTTGCTCAGATGGTTGAGTGAGCATATATTGTATTGTTCTCACCCCCTCAGATTTTGGTTTCACGTGAAACCTGTGGGAGGATGACAGCAAAATGGTTGTGACGTGTTGCGAGGGTAGGGCAGGTTGATCAATGCAGGGTGCCAGGCTTCAAGCTACATTCCCCTTGACTCAGTGCAGCTTGATTGATGCCATGGTATGGGCAAAGAGTGCTTTGTATTGTTCAATTTCTTGTGGGGTGGAATTGAAATTAAATATCAGCATTTTGTTTTGATAAGGCGTGATCAGCATAATGTTGTGAATGCCGTTATCTATGGCCGGTGAGGTCATTTCCAGATAGACCCATTGTTGTCCGTCCAGGCGAATTATTGCGCTATCAATCCATTGAATACCGGGGAGCGCTCGGTTGAAGTCGCTGACAAAGCGACGCCGCAGTTCTTTCATTTTATATTGGCGAATGTTTTTATTTTCCAGACTGTAAGAAATACTGGTTGCACCGGAGGGGGTGCCCACCGCCCAATCGGGGGCATCGTGTTTTAACCATAGCCGGTTGATCAGTTGCTGGCTTAATGGCCGGAATACATCCGGCGCAATAAATGATACCGTGCTGCCCGGGATATGTACTTCCCCGGCCCAGAGCGTGCTGCTAGCACTGATCAATAAGGCGGCCAGAAGTTTTTTTACGATCTGTTTCATGAGCGTTGATGGTAATCGGGGGGTGTGTTTAAATTATACTCCTTTCCTCAAAACGTTAAGAACTATGGTTGGGTGTTAAGCCTTCGGAGGGGGGGGGGCGAAACCAGATAACTTGCAATTTTGGGTAAACAGGCAGTTAATAGACGTCCGCTTATTTATCAGGAGGTACTCATGAAAAAGACCCTATGCAGGCTATTGATGCTTGGTTTATTTACTGCCGCCAATGTGCAGGCGGAAGGTGATCATAATGGCGGTGATGAATTCCGTAATACGGCGGTGGAGTACGATCGTCAGGCAGCCAAGTATCGCGAAAAAGGCCACCCGCCGGTAGCGAAAATTTATGATCGTATGGCCGAAATTAAGCGTCATGCGGCCGAGTTAGCTGATCAAGGTAAGTGGGACGATATAGACTGGTCGGAATATCATCGCCTGGAACATCGTCTGGAAAAATTGAAGCAGAATAAACATTAATCTACGGGGCCAATGGCCCCGTTGTTCGCGGTTATTTGGTGAGTTGTTTAAAACAGTCCGGGCATACCCGTTGTTGTTTTACGATTTCCTGACCGTTGCCACCGGGATCATCGGAGATTTTACGTTTGCCTTCACTATCTTTATAGTGGTTGGCTTTGGTACGGAAAGGGTAGGTTTTTTGACGCGTTTGCGTAGTGATAAGGTGAGAAGGGATGGTTGCGCTAATGCCTTGATGGCAGTTTTCACATAAATACATTCCTGACGGCCTGAGCTTTAAAAATCCCGAAGGGGGCCGATGTCGACGGGCGTTAGTTAAACGAGGGGATATTTTAACCAGGGGTGTTAGCAAAAGTAAAGCGGTAGCGCTAAGTAGCTGCCGGGCAAGGCCGTAATGTCGGTTACGCTGCGCTAACCTTGACCTACGGTTGTTGGAAGTCCCTACGTGCTTGCACTACCTTATCTCGACAAAAGCACTCTGGGTGATGATCGTTCACCAGCCCCATTGCCTGCATAAACGCATATACCGTGGTGGGGCCGACAAATTTCCAGCCGCGTTTTTTGAGTGCTTTGGAGATAATCGTGGATGTGTCGGTGGTGGATGGAACCGTATTCCTGATTTGTTGCGCATCTTCTGGTTCAAAGCGCCAAAAGAATGCGGCCAGCGAGCCTTCTTGTTCTACCATCTCCAGTGCGCGTTGCGCATTATTGATGGTGGCCTCAATCTTACCGCGATGACGCACAATACCAGTGTCTTGCAGCAAGCGTTCCACATCAGCTTGGTCAAATTGAGCGACTTGATGAAAATCAAATTGACAAAATGCGGCCCGAAAATTTTCCCGCTTTGTCAGAATCGTGCGCCAGCTCAATCCCGCTTGAAAGCCTTCCAGGCAGATTTTTTCAAACAGGCGCCGGTCATCATCCACCGGAAAACCCCATTCATTATCGTGATAGGCCTGATAGTCAGGGGCCGCATTGCACCAGCTGCAGCGGGGGAGATTATCGGCGCCGATAATGGGTGGGTGCATGATTGCTCTTTTTGGTGTGGTTGTGGATAAGCAATATATTTTATGCGAAAAGGGTGTTTAGTGTTCGCGAAGATGGATATTTAATTGGGCTGGGCGTACGATAATCTCCGTGCTATTGATAGCTAGGAGTTATGTGATGGGTATTGGTTTTTTGTTTAGTTCAACTGCAACCGAAAAGACACCGGTGCCTGATGGTTATGCGAGTGGACCGTTAACTCCAGTAAAGCTGATTGCTGCGTTAGCGGCCAATGTGATCTGGGGCTTGTCTCAGCTTGTGGGCAGTATGATGTTATTTGCCTTGCTTGCCCGCCAACCGAGTGTGGCTGTGCCGATTTGGATGTTTCTGCTGGTGTTGAGCATGATGTTTTCACATATTTATTTACTCTATGTTACCCGGCTATTTGTCGTTGAGCGTCATGGCTACCAAGGGCTTAATTGGCCATCGGCATTGGTTGTTGTGGTTTACGTTGTTCAGCTGTTGTTAGTGTTATTTGCCGAGTTGATAAATAACAGTCCCAATGCTGAAGCGTTACGCCCAGTTTTTTTCTTTGGGTTGTTGGCAACCAGTTTTTTACAGGGCGTGGCTTGGATTATTTATGGGATGAAATTGATTCCGTTAAAACATAAGCAGCCCTATCTTTATCAGGTGTCGCTTTGTTATTTATTTGCGGGAGGGGCGAATGTATTGCTGATTACTATGCCATTTAGCTTTATGATTGTTGGGCTACTGGCATTCTTTAATCTGTTTTTCTTGGGGAGTGCGCTATCCGAACGTAAACGATTGGTGGAGTAGCTCGGTTTAGCCGACGGCGCAACCCGACGTTTTGTTTGCCTCATGTGAGCAATGTTGCGTTACGGTGCACGCGCTTAACGTCGATCTATGTTTTGAGGTCTTCAAATTTCAATCCATACTTGGCCAGTATTTGCCGTAATCTATGGCTGTCATTGGTCTGCTTTTTCTGCTCGCGGCTTTTATCAAACAGTTTGCGACCGGCCTCGGCCAGAGATTGGCTTTGGCGGCAGATGTCGGCGATGGCGGCCAGTTGGATGTGTTCGTATCTATCCAGTTGTGGATGTATTTGTGGGGATAAAAAGCCACGGGTTTGCTGCACCGGGTCGGATGTTTTCTCTTCCTGTAAAAAGATCTGCCAGTCGTGTTGCAAGCGCTGTATTTCTTCGGCCACCACTTCCTCGGTGATACGCCCCCCGCTGGCCAGTGTTGCCATACGGGTGACGCTGGCATTCAGGTCGCGGAAATTGGCGCGCCATAGTGTCTGGGGGCTGTGAGCAAAGCTCAAGTAACGAGTACGCGCACTTTTATTGAAGCTGACCAGGGTATTGAACTGTGCGGCAAAACGTTCCAGCTCGTAATCCAGATTGACCTCAAAATCTTCCATGCGCTCGCAAAGGGCGGGCAATTTATAGGTCCACAGGTTAATCCGAGCCAGCAGGTCTTCGCGGAACTTACCCTCACGGCAGGCGGCAAACAGATTGCGGTTGGTGCCAGCGATTAACTGAAAATCGGAGCTGACGGTCGTGTCGGCGCCGAATGGGGTGAATACCTTGTCTTCTATCGCGCGTAGCAGCATGGCCTGCTCATCCAGCCCCAGCTCAGCTATTTCATCCAGAAACAATACCCCGTTATGCGCTTCCAACAGCAGACCGGAGCGGTCATGTAAGGCTCCGGTAAATGCGCCCTTTTTATGGCCGAATAAGGCCGACATCGCATTATCTCCGCGCAGCGTGGCACAGTTAACTTCGACCAGTTTACCTTTGACCTGGGCGCGTTGCTGTTTGAGTTGATACACCCGTTTGGCCAGTTGTGATTTACCTGCCCCGGTGGGCCCGGTTAACAGCATCGGTTGCTGGCTGTTAATTGCCACCTTTTCCAGTTGCGCGATCAGCCGATTAAAGGCGGCATTGCGGGTATCTATACCGCCCTTCAGATAGGCGGTACCCTCAACATGCTCTTTGGCGAAACGTGAGGCAATCTGGTCGTATTTGGATAGATCCAGGTCGATAATCTGGTAGGCGCCCAGGCTGCTTGCTCTATCGTTACGCGGTGAGGTTTGAATTAACCGCCCCGGTAAGTAGCGTGCCTCGGTCAGCAGATACAGACAGATCTGGGCGACATGGGTACCGGTGGTGATATGGGTCAGGTAGTGATTATGTTCGGGATCAAACGGATAGTCGCGACAAAAATCGTGCAGTACACCATACACCTCTTCAAAATCCCACGGATTATCAAACTCGACGATATGGTGATTAACCGTAGTTTCTGGCGACACACTGAGAATATCCTCGGTCACCGCCTCGGCCATGCGCTGATACTGCGACTGAAAAATCAACTCCAGCTGATCAATGATCAAATCCTCCTGTTGACATAAGGTCAAGGTTGGTCGCCACTTGGTCCAGCGTTTTTCACCACGTCCACGCTGATCCAGCTGCACACCTAACAAACTAATCGCTACGGTTTTCATATCAGAATAAATATATTTGTATCTATATAGATATTTTATCGATAAATAGCAATGCTGTCTGTTTGTTGTTTGAATTGGGTTATTCGTCTTTTATCATTTATTTTTCAATGTGTTGTGATTTTTTTTGGTAGTTTATTCAAAGTTGGCACACTTTCTGTAATAGATAGACCAACAAACAAATAAATGTAGGTTGCCGTTAGCGCAGCGTAACGCAACATCGAAACAAGGATTCCCTGGCAGAGTAGGGGAACCCGATAAATCGTAGGTTTGGCTTTAGCCGAATAAATCCGACGAATGAAGATAAGGAGAACAATAATGTGTAATCAGACAAATTACGAAGTGATGAATATCAGCAATGGCGTACCGGTGAAATCCTGGACCAAGGGGGTGGCATTTGAAGAACAGGCGCGCCAACAGCTGCGTAATATTGCCGGATTACCCTTTATCTATAAATGGGTGGCAGCGATGCCGGATGTGCATCTGGGTAAAGGCGCAACCATCGGTAGCGTGGTGCCCACCAAGGGCGCGGTGATTCCGGCTGCCGTGGGGGTGGATATTGGCTGCGGCATGATGGCGGTACGCACCTCGTTAACCGCCAGCGATCTGCCGGATAACTTGTTTGGCTTGCGTAGTGCGATTGAAGCGGCGGTGCCACATGGTCGTTCGGCCAATCCGGGGCGTGGTGGCCGCCGTGATAAAGGCGCTTGGGGAAATATGCCGGAGGATGTAGCTCAGGCTTGGCGTGCGTTACAACCGGGGTTTGCCCAGTTATGTGAACAACATAAGGTGCTAAAGAATACCAACAATATAAATCACCTGGGAACCCTGGGAACCGGTAATCACTTTATCGAGGTTTGTCTGGATGAGGTGGATAGCGTCTGGTTTATGTTGCATAGCGGATCGCGTGGGGTGGGTAACCGTATCGGCACTCACTTTATCGAACTGGCACGTAAGGATATGGAACGCTGGATGATACAGCTACCGGATAGAGACCTGGCCTATTTGCCGGAAGGCAGCGATCACTTTGCCCAATATGTGGAGGCGGTGGAATGGGCGCAGCAATTTGCCCGTATCAACCGCGAAGTGATGATGCAGCGTGTGATTGCTGCGGCACGTTGCCAGATTGATGCGCCATTTAGCACCGACAGCATTGCGGTGAACTGTCACCATAACTATGTTTCACGTGAAACACATTACGGTGAAGAGGTATTGGTGACACGAAAAGGCGCGGTGCGAGCACGTAAGGGTGAACTGGGGATTATTCCGGGCAGCATGGGGGCCAAGTCATTTATCGTGCGAGGACTCGGTAACGATGAAAGCTTCCATAGCTGCAGCCACGGTGCCGGTCGTGTGATGTCACGTACCCAGGCCAAAAAACTGGTTAGCCTGGACGAGCATATAGCGGCCACCAAAAACGTGGAATGCCGTAAGGACGTGCATGTGATTGATGAAACCCCGGCCGCCTATAAACCAATTGAAGCGGTAATGGCCGCCCAGCAGGATTTGGTCGAAATCATGCATACCCTGAGACAAGTGGTTTGTGTGAAAGGGTAGTGGCAATGGTGCATGGAGTGCACCCCAAAGTTAAATGTAGGGTGCACTCCGTGCACCGCCAAAAAGGAAAGCGCTATGAAAAGCGGAAAACAGCGTAAACAGGAAATTAAAGCCGCAAGACTGGCTCGTATTGAAAAGCGCAAAGGGCTTGCGAAACCGTTGAGTAACAAAATTCCTCCTGGAGCCGTTGCTGTTAATTCTGTGGAAGTGCGACATCATTCAATGCTGTTGAATATCCCTCGCTACTATCAAGATAAGCATTTTGAGTGTCGCGAATGTGGAACGCCAGAAATCTGGACTGCTCAGCAGCAACAGTGGTGGTATGAGGTAATTAAAGGTGATCTGGAAACAACAGCGGTGTATTGCAAAACTTGTCGACAACGCTATAAGGCCGAAAAAGAGGCGCGGATAAAACAAATGCAGGAGAACATAGCGCACAAACCTAAACCGCATCCGAATCAGGCGTTTTTGTATAAATTAGAGCGGAATAAATAAGTTGAATTGGTGCACGGAGTGCACCCTACGGTTTGATCAAAATAAATAATGTAGGGTGCATTCTATGCACCAAAAAAGGATAACAACATGCTGAAAATTGACGGATCACAAGGCGAAGGTGGCGGACAGATTTTGCGCAGCGCATTAACTCTGAGCATGACCACCGGCACCGAGATTGAAATACACAATATCCGTGCCGGGCGCAGCAAGCCGGGGTTGATGCGTCAGCATCTGGCCTGTGTTAAAGCGGCCGCAGAAATCTGCCAGGGCGATGTAGACGGCGCCGAACTGGGCTCAACCCAAATCCGCCTTAAACCCGGCAAACTCAAGGCCGGCAGCTATAGGTTTTCGGTAGGCACTGCCGGCAGCACGGCGCTGATCTTTCAGACCGTGATGCCAGCCCTGGCGTTATTGGATCACCCCTCGATACTGAGTTTTGAGGGAGGCACCCACAACGACTTTGCGCCCAGCGTGGACTTTTTGCAGCATGCGTTTTTACCGGCGGTACACAGCATGGGCTTTCGTGCCGAGATTGCCATGCAGCGTCATGGTTTTTATCCGCAAGGTGGCGGTCTATGGCAGGCCACGGTGCATCCGGCGGCCGAGTGGCAAGCATTGCAACGCCGCGAAGCGGGTGAGTTACAAGATCGAGTCGCGGTGGCGATCAGCAGCAATATTCCTAAGCATGTGGCGCGGCGTGAGCTGAACACCTTGCAGCAGTTGCTGAGCTGGAATGAAAACCAGTTGATCAGCGAACGGGTGGATAGCGTCAGCAGCGGCAATTTTTTGTCGTTACGCCTGCACTATCAGCACCACACCGAGCTGATCGAACAGGTGGGCAAGGTCGGCTTGTCAGCAGAAAAGGTCGCACGTAAAGCGGTAGACGAATTGCGCCGCTACCAGCTCTCGGGTGCCGTGGTTGGTGAGCATCTGGCCGACCAGTTGCTGCTGCCCATGGCACTGGCCAGGGGTGGACGCTTCACCACCTGCCGCCCCAGCCTGCACAGCGAAACCAATCGCGCAGTGATTGAAGCATTTACCGATCAACGTTTCCAGTTCACACAGCTGGATAAAGATTGTTGGGAGATTGAATTATGAAAACCCAAGTAAGAGTGCATGCCGAAAACGGCAACGTGAGCGTGCAGTACCGCGATAGCCGTTGGAGCGCAACCGTGCTGCTGACCGCAGAAAATAACCAACAAAACACCACGGCAGAGGTGCTTGAGTTTGTAAAACAAGCGGAAATGGGCGGTCACTTTGAGGCGGAAGTTGAGCATCCCAAAGCCGCATAAATAAACGTAGCCCGTGATGAAGCGTAGCGGAATCCGGGGATGAAGACAGTATTGCTCAATCTCCCCGGATTCCGGTGCTACGCACCTACATCCGGGCTACGAAAAAGAATGTATCTGTCTGTGTAGCAGGCAGATCAACTAAGTTTGGTTTTGCTGTTGTACTCAGCGGCTACCGGTTCTGAGCCGGGCTGGGTCAGGCATCGTTGATGTGCTGTTTACCGAGACAACATCAGTCTAAACACCGCTAAATAGCTCAATGGTAGAGCATCTGACTTTTAATTAGACGGTTGCCGGTTCAAGTCCGGCTTTAGCACACGTTTTAGGTACGTGGTTTTACTGGTAAGCCCTTACGGGCCGGGGTTCGACTCCCCATTATTGCAACACCGCGGTGCTTCCGCTGAATGATTCGGTAGTAGGGAATCATTCAGCACAGCCGTGTGACCGGGGCCAGCCGCTGTACTCGGTACGCAACGCGTGGATGCAGCAAGCGGCGGTGACAAGGCATGGGCGGGTATCGCCATCGCTGCGTCGCCGTTGCCCAATGCCGCTGCACGGGTTTGCCTGCCAAGACACGTTTGCCACTGTACCCGGCTGCAGGAAGCACCTTTACGACCATAGGAGGTCATTATGTGGATCAAGAAAATCGATTTAAAAGATAATGAAAAAGCCTTGCTGTTCAAGCAGGGCCGCTTTGAAAAAATATTACATGCTGGCAGTTATCGGCTGTTGGATGTATTTAAACACTATACGGTAGAACGTTTTGATACCAGCAAGCTGGTGCTGGAACATCCGCTGGCGAAACAGCTGGGCACCACTTTTGCTGATAAAACGGCGGATGACTTACAAGCCTGTCAGCTAAGCGATCACGAGGTCGGCTTGCTGTATATCGATGGATTGCTAAGCGATATTTTGGCACCGGGCAGTTTTCGCTTGTTCTGGCAGGGGGTGTCGCAGATCGAGGTTAAGCGTATCAATATCGAGCAACAGGCCGAGGTGGATGACGGCCTGCTGATTTTGCTGGCGCGCGGTCATAATCTGCAACTGACCCGCGCCGCGGCTCAGGCCATTTGCTATACCGAGGTTAAGGATCAGCATGTCGGTTTGTTGCAGGTTAACGGCAAGCTGGAACGGGTATTGGCACCGGGCAGTTATGGATTTTGGGCCTATCACCGTCATATCAGCATCAACATGGTCGATACCCGCTTACAAAGCGTAGATGTTTCTGGTCAGGAAATCTTGAGTAAGGATAGAGTCAGCCTGCGTCTGAACCTGTCGGCCAGCTATAAAATCAGCGATCCGGCGTTGGCCTGTCAGCAGCTGAGCAATGCCGATGACTATTTATATCGCGAACTGCAGCTGCAACTGCGCGAAGCGGTCGGCACCCGTACCCTGGATCAGCTGCTGGCCGATAAGGAAGCGCTGAACCAGGTGATTGCCGACGGTATACAGCACAAACTGCAGGGACTGGGGATTCGCGTCAACAGCATCGGTATTCGCGACATCATTCTGCCCGGCGAAATGAAGCAGATTTTAAATCAGGTGGTCGAGGCCGAAAAAGCCGCCGAAGCCAACTTGATCAAACGTCGCGAAGAAACCGCCGCCACCCGCTCGCTGCACAATACCGCCAAACTGATGGACAACAACCCAACCTTAATGCGGCTAAAAGAACTGGAAGTGCTGGAAAAAGTCACCGAACGGATTGATACACTGAATGTGTATTCGGGTCTGGAAGGCGTGATGAAAGGGTTGGTGAAAACCGCTTAATGTAGCCCGGATGAAGCGTGAGCGGAATCCGGGGATGGAGATAAGTATGAGCATTGATGTAGAGAAAGCGTTTAAAAATTTATCGGAAAATGCTTTTGATTTTTTAAAGAAGTCGGCGGCTGAGTTTGAGAATGATCCGAAGTCGTCAGTGATTAATTTCTACGCGGCTATTGAGTTATTGCTAAAGGCTAGGCTGCTGCGAGAGCATTGGAGTTTGGTTATTACCGATATAAGAAAAGCGTCTATAGCTAAATTTGAACAAGGAGACTTTCATTCTGTAACTCTAAGCGAAGCGCAAGACCGATTAAAAAATATTGTTGGCAGCCCGATTCCTGAGAAAACTTTTGAATGTTTGAAAGAGCTTGCTCGCTATCGCAATAAAGTCATGCATTTTTACCATGATGATTGGGATAATAAAAAAGAAGAAGTAGCTTTAAAGGAATGCAAGGCATGGTTTTATATAGGGAGTCTTTTGTTGGAAAGCTGGCAGGATTGTTTTGGCGAATATCAAAACAGTGTTAGCGAAATAAACAAGTTGATGCATAACCAGAATAGTTTTTTAGAAAAGAAGTTTCAGCATTTAGGATCGATAATTGCGAAGCGAGAAGAGGGTGGCTCGGTATTCCATTCTTGCCCAACTTGTAAATTTCTTTCTTTGGAGGAGGCCGTTGCTGATGAGGAGGGATTTGAGGAGCTTGGGTGCTTAGTTTGCTACGAAAAAGAGAGAAGTTTACGCATTGATTGCCCTAAGTGTAAAAAATCCAAGTTCTTTATTGAAGATTTGGATGGTGGTGTAGCCCCGCCGTGCAAGCATGATGTGATGACCTCGGATGTTATTGCTTGTTTAGAGCAGCCAACTCATCAAAAAGGGCGGCCACATGGTGTGGCAACTTGTATTGAGTGCGGTGAAGAATCTGTATTTTGTTATGGCGATAGTGATTGGCGGTGTGCTCAGTGTTTCGCTCATTACGATGAAAGTGAGGTTAATGAATGTAAATACTGCTATGAATTGACAACGGTAGATGAAGAGTTGAGTCACGCTTGGGGATGTCGCAGGAGTGGGTGTTATGGATGGGATGGTTCAGCAGAAAGGATTTAACAATAGAACCTGTCTCCTCGGACTCTGCTCCAGCGTCGCTACCTCCGGGCTACATTGAGTTAACTTAGTGAGTGTTAAACAATGAGCATCTCTAAAGTGATGGCTTTATGGCAGGAAGGTGTTTGGACCGACACCGAGGTGAGCCAATGGGCTGATCAGCAATTCTGTATACAGCCGGATGATGCGTATTTGCTGGAGCTGGTACTTTATGGTCCCAAGCATTGTATTGTGTTGCCGGAATTCCAGTTTCCACGTCCTGAGCGTTTGGGCTTTCAACAGTGTTTCGCCTTGCGTTTAGTTAAACTGAATCCGGACGATAGATGTCAGCGCATGGCGTTTATTCGCTGGGCAATTAAACATGCCATGGGTGACGATTTGGCTTTGCCGGAGGTGAAACTATCCTATCTGCTGGATCATTATCTGGAAGCGTTTGAGGATTGCAGTGAGGCAGAAAAGTTGCTAATTCAGCAATATGATCAGCTGTATGCTGCCAGTCGTATGTTTGTCGATGAATTTACCCAAGATTTAGATCAAGCTACCAAATGAGTTGTTATCTATTAGCAAACAATATCAATGATATAGTCGCCGCTCGGGCCGACTATAACGGCTATGTCCGAGAAGGGGCCATTATGCGGATTGCCGAACTGTGCGGGATTTCTGCACTGGAATACCTGCTGCGTCGGGTGAATGACTGGGGAAGAGCGGTACGGGCGGCGGCCTGTTATGCGATTCGGCAGTTGATGCATTTGCAATACCATCGGGCCGAGCATAGGCATTTGCATAGACGAGGTATTGCAGATTTTTTAGCATAATGGCAGGCATGTGGTGCATGGAATGCACCCTACGCTGGGATTGGAGTTCACGTTGCAGCCCCCGTGTTCCGTCATGCACTGTTTGAGCGCGCTTTGTGATAGGCTGCGTCACCCGCGAAACGGGGATCGGGGTTTGATAAATTTGGAAGGAGTGTTTTGCGTCAGCTTATTTTTTTATTGGGTCTGTTACCCGCCGCCGCTTGGGCGAATACCTCATCGGCGATTTATTGTGCGGCGCCAACTACCGATTGTCTGCAATCGGTAGAGCAACGTATTGTTGAGACGTTTCCCCGGCTGTTTAAACGTCAGGGTGAAAGCCTGGTGTTAAAACCGCAGGGGCCGATGTTGCCGGAAAAAACCTTGATTAATAGTCTGGGGCAGAGTGGCACGCAGTATTCGTTGATGGCGCATTATCCCGAGCAGGCGCTGTCTATTGTGCGATTGGAGGGGCATGACTATCTGGATGCGTATGCGTATCATCATCCGTCCGGGCAGTATTTTCAGGTATTCGGTAATGTGATGTTTTCTCCGGGCAAGCATTTTTTGCTGGCTTATCAGGCGGATCTGGAAGCCGGGGTATCACCGAATGCGTTGGCGATTTATCGTTTGGGAGAGCGTCCGGAGTTGATGACCGCCTTTTATCCCAGCTATTTTTCTGCCTCGAATGCCAGGTTTGTTTCGGATTTAAGCATACGCTTTGATGTGACTTTGCCCAGTACCGATGGTGCTCCCATTTCCCGGGCATGCCTGTTGACGAATTATGCCGGGATCTGGCAGTTTGAGAATCCTGACTGTTTACGAAAGTAAGCTGCTACGTGCTGGCGGCCATTTCGGTCATGTTGGTCAGACGGTTATGTTGGTAGTCTTCGATGGCCTGTAGTATCTGTTGGCGATTATTCATCACGAACGGACCGTGTTGCACCACGGGTTGATTTAACGGTTTGCCGGCCAGTAGCAGCAATCGGCTATTGGCCGGGCCGTTAAGTTGCAACTGGCCTTGGCGTGATAATACCGCCAGCTGGCCAGGTTGCAGGGTTTGTCCGGCAATCTCCAGGGGGTGTTGCCAGCCATAGATCAGTACATTATGACCATCCGGAATGTCCAGGCTGAGGGGGGTGTTGCCAGCCAGGGTAATATCCAGATATAAGGCCTGAGTGGTTAATCCGCTGACGGCGCCTTGATGCGCTTGCCCGGCCAGTGTTATGTTGCCGGCAATCAATTTGTAATGATTGCCCTGATGGCTGAATTGTGGGATGTCTTTGGCGGCAATGTCACGATAATCGGGGGCCTTCATTTTTTCGTCAGCGGGCAAATTCAGCCATAACTGAAAGCCGCGCATGCGGCCTTGTGTCTGTTGCGGCATTTCGGAATGAATAATGCCGTGTGCGGCACACATCCATTGCACATCACCGTCCTCAAGGCAGCCGACATTTCCCAGATGATCCTGGTGCTGCATTTTGCCGTGCAGCATATAGGTGATGGTTTCAAACCCCCGATGAGGGTGTGCCGGGAAGCCGCCGATATAGTCATCGGCTTGATCAGAGCCGAAGTCATCCATCAGTAAAAAGGGATCGTAACGGGCAAAGTGACTGCCGCCAAATACGCGCTTGAGTTTGACACCATCGCCATCTGAGGCGGCGCGTGGCTGATCAATATGCAAGATTTCTCTGATTAGCATGATTGTCTCCTTAGGCAGCCAGTGCCTGAATACTTTGTTCGGCCTGAGCGATACCTTGTTGTCTGGCGTCGTCGCCCATATTCAGTCCTTCGGCATAAATAACCCTGACATCGTTAATACCAATAAAGGCCAGGATGTTTTGCAGATAGGGGATCTGGCTGTCACTGGGTTGATGTTTATGAATCCCGCCACGGGTGGTAATCACATAAGCGGTTTTATTTTTCAGCAACCCTTGTGGCCCATGCTCGGTATAGCGGAAGGTGACCCCGGCCCGGGCAATATGATCAAACCAGGACTTTAATACTGAAGGCACGCTGAAGTTGTACATAGGTGCGCCTATTACCAGAATATCGGCCGCCTGCAGTTCGGCAATTAATTGATCCGAATAGGCTACCATGGCCTGTTGTGGTGGGGTGCGTTCGGCCGGAGCTGTCATCAGGGCACCGATTCTGGCCGCATCCAGATGGGGGATAGCGGGCTGATTTACATTGCGAGTGGTGATTTGATAACGTCCTGCCAGCGAGTCTATCAGGCGATCTGCCAGTTGATTGGACACGCCCTCTTGATCAAATAAGCTGGATTCAATGCGTAATAGTTTTTGCATGACCTTCTCCATAGCGTTAAGTTGGAGTTGATATTAATGCAGATTAATTGATTGATTGGTGCTATTGTTGAATCAGTTTAATCTAAATTTCTGATCAATGAGTGTACCAAAAATTTCTCTGGAACAGTGGCAGGTGTTGGTGAGCATTGTCGAGCAAGGCAGTTTTGCGCGTGCCGCCGAGGCATTAAACAAGAGCCAGTCGGCGGTCAGTTATGCGATAGCGCAGTTAAATCAGCAGCTACCGGTGGCCGTGCTGGAGACGCGTGGTCGTAAAGCTGAGCTGACCGAGGCGGGGCAGGTGTTATATCGCCGTGGCAAACAGTTACTTGCTCAGGCACTGGATATAGAACAAATGGCTTTATGTCTGGCGCAAGGCATGGAAACCCAGCTGACGCTGGCGGTTGATGCGATTGTGCCTATGGCACGGGTGTTGCAAGCGCTGGCCGAATTTGGCCGTAGTACGCCGCATACCCGGGTGGTGTTACTGGAAACCACCTTGTCCGGTACCAGTGAGGCCTTGCTGGAGCGGCGGGCCGATCTGGTGTTGACCGCACAGATTCCGCCGGGGTTCCTGGCCGAGCCGATTGGTGAAGTCAGTATGATTCCGGTGGCGGCCAGCTCTCATCCGCTGGCGCAGGCCAGTCAGCCGCTGAGTGAGCAGGATTTACGTCAGAGCCGGCAGATTGTGGTGCGAGACTCGGGCAGACACGATCAGAATCAGGGCTGGCTGGGATCGGAACAGCGTTTTACCGTCAGTCATTTTGCGACCAGTCTGCAAGCACTGGAGGCCGGTCTGGGGTTTGCCTTTGTTCCCGATAATCTGGTAGCCGAGGCCGTAGCGCACGGCCGTTTGTGCCGATTGAAACTTGCTCTGCAGGCACAACGCAAGTTGCCCATTTATTTGATTCAGGTTTCCCGTGACCATATCGGGCCGGCCAATCAGCGCCTGGTCCGGGCCTTACAGCAGCAATTTATGGTGCAGGCTGTGCCGTAATGCCCAGTTTGTGCCATAACCATGCCGCATCGTGATGCAGCTGCTGGCTTTCCAGCCATAGCCCATAGGCTACCCAGTCGGCCTGAGAGCTATGGCTTTGCGGGCGCAGTTTGATGGCTTGTTGTTCCCGCTCGCGTTCTGCGGTACGGAATTTGCCTTTACCGGAAATGATCTGTTCATTATTCAGATAGGCCGTTACTTTCCAGCGATAAAGCGCGTCATGCTTAAGCGTGACTTTAGCGGGCAGCACAAAATGAGCGTGGAGGGTTCTGCTGGTATACACCTCGTCACCAGCGGCATCTTCCAGTTGTAGCTCATAAAATTCGGCATTTGCAGGTTCTTTCCAGGAAAAATGCAGCGCCGGCTGGGTTAACACCGTGGTATCCCAGGGTGGCAGCATACCTTCTACACCGGTGATATGACGCATGGTAAATACCGCTTTCAGGGTGCGGGATAGTTTAATGTGTTTGCCCTGCAAGGCACCGTTCAGCGGTTCGCGTTTAGCCACTTTGCCACCATCCAGTGCTTGCGGGGCCTGGGCTTTCATCAGATAACGGCCGGGGCCGGTTAACTGATATTCATGGCCGGAAGCGGTATAGATTACGCTGATATAGGCATGGCGCTTCAGCTCCAGGGTGACTTGCGCGTCGATTTCATCCAGCAGTCCCGCTCGCTGTGTTTCTTCCCCGGTTATGATGGATACCTGACCTCGGGTTTCCGATACCAGACCAATGGTTTCCGCCCAGGCCGACGGTAACATCAGCAGGCAGCATAAACAGCATATTACATAACGATAAGCAGACATCTCATTCTCCTGGTTTGTGATTCACCCCAAACACTTCGACGGAGCTATGACCTTTAATGGACTTGGCTCCCAGTGCCTCAAAATCCGCCGGTTGTCCGGCGGCATCAAATACGATTTTGGAACAGACTATCGGGAATCCGACTTGTTTGGTTAAGCCTTCGATACGCGAGGCGGTATTGGTGACATCGCCAATCGCCGAATAATCATGACGTGAGGCGGCACCTACATGACCCATCACGGCCATACCAGCATGCAGTCCGATACCGATACGAATCGGATGTTGTTGGCCTTCTTTGGCCTGATTCAGGGCATTCACGGCGCTCAACATGCCTTGGGCGCTTTGTAATGCTGCCACGCTGGGGTTGTCCTGCGGTTGTGGGGCGCCAAATACCGCCATAATACCATCGCCCATAAAGGAGGTGACCGAGCCGCCATGCTCATGGATGACTTTTACCACTTTTTCATAATAGCGATTTAAAAAGCGGATCACGGCTTCTGGTTCCATATGTTCGCTCATTGCGGTGTAATTACGGATATCGGCAAACAGCACGCACACACTGGCGCGCTCACCCTGTCGCGAGGGGGTTAATCTGCCGGCCAGAATTTCTTGCATAATGGCCGGGCTGACATAACCGGAAAAGGCTTGTTTCAGTTGTTGCTTTTCCAGCAGGCGGCAGTAATTGCCAAAAATTTCCCGTCCCAGCAGGGCTATCCATAGGCTAAGTATAATCGGTGCCAGAGGTAATAATACGCCGCGCGTCTGTAAGCATAAACCGGTCGCAAAAATGACTGCGGTTATCGCTGGCAGGCAGATCAGCACCACCCGGGTACGCATAGAGACAAACCAGAATAATGCCATGGAAATGACTATACTGGTGGTAGGGAACAGGCCCGGTGGCTGTAACAGCCCTTGATTCAGCATACTGCGTATTGCCTGGGCCTGAATCAACACGCCCGGCGTCATTAAGTCATCCTCCCAGGCCGCCAGCCTGACCGACTGAGTGACCCGGTCTTCTCCCTGCATGACAATGCCCAGCATCACGACCTTATTTTTAAATAAGGCCTGTAGCTGAACGATATTGCCCTGATTGGCTAAGTCCACTACTGAATGTAAGGATTGATAATCGAAACGTTCGCCGATCGAATAATCAATATAACCATAATGGGGGGTGACACCCAGTTTACGCACTACGGTACCGGCCAGTGTGGGCAGGGCCGAACCGTCTTCGGCCAGATATTCATCAAAGCGACGAATCGCCTGATCACCATCCCGAGGAAAATGGGCCACGCCTAGTCCATCTTCACCGGCCGCGCTTAAGAATGCGGGATAAATGCGACGTAATTCCCCTTGGCCATCAATGGAGTCGTAGGTTAGTGCGATCACCAGTTTGCTGTGTTGGCGTGCCAGAATCAGTGCTTTGAGTAAGTCCTGATCTGCCCCCGGTAAAAAACGGTTCATAGAGGCATCGGGCAGGGCAATATCCATCACAATGGCGTGCGGTTCCGCCAGGGTAATCGCGCGTAACGCATCGGCCAGATGGTGATGCCAGAGCACTAGCGGCTCATCGTAAACCTGATCGCTGGCATCATCAATGCCGACAATGGCAACTTCATTGACTACCGGCCGGGGGTAATGCTCGCGTAGGATTTGTGCCTGCCAGTCAAAAAGACGGTAATCCAGTGTCTGCATGCCGCCGGAATAATGCAGGCCGCAACACAATAATACGGTAACTAGAAAACCCACCGACCAGACCGACATACTGGCCTTATTGGTCAGTTGTTCGTTGAATATCGGTTGTATCTTAAACATTCCCTGGCCCTCACTACGGGTAAACCATTTGGGCGCGCGTGGTGCCATATCGGCGCCCGGCTCGTGGTTTGCTCACGCTATTTTCCCATTTTCCCATCGCGGTGTAATGCCCGCAAGTGGCTGTCTTTTGGGGGGTCGCTGCAGCCAATTGCCACGGCAGCTTTATGTTCGGCGCTGGCCAGGCGACTGATGACCAATAAGCCTCCTATTATCCAGAACCTGAACGTGTAGCACATAGTCCGTCCTTTATGCTTTTGCCGTGAGCAAATAGTTTAACCTAGAAAAAGTTGTAAGCGTAGCTAATACCAAGATGTGTTATGGATGTCGGGAGAATATCTGAGCATTGCCCGAACTCCGTGACCTCGTCGCGACTTTACTGGGTTTTTCGGCGGTGTTGTTGCATCCGGTTTTTCCTTAACATTGCTGCTATGTCACCACGCGGCGCGTGGGAACGAGTTGGTTATGACCTTAGGTTGCTGCGAGAGCGTCAAGGGTTCAGGTTCTTGGGAGCTTCAGACGCTGCATGTACGACTGCGTTGTATAAACAACGGATTCGGCTAAAGCCGAACGATTATCCATAATTTTAGTTCAGGGCAGGGTGAACGAAGCGGTTGCCTGCTGAATGGATGCGCGCACGCTTTCATCAAGTATTCTTTGCTGTTGTTGTGAGGCGATTTGCTGTAGCTCGAGCGGTGCTGCCCGTACGGTGTTGTCGTTCAGCGCGCTTAATGTGGTGATGAGCAAGGCTGATATTGTTACGGATTTCACTGATCTCTCCTCTTAATCTTAATAATTCCTGGATAAGAGGTATGCTGCACACATTGTTGTGATATGTGCGCTAGTTTGCTTAGTGCAATGCCTTAGCGGCTATGTTTGCGGCTTTGGTGGTGGCCTCTCCCAGGGCTGATGACTGCTGAGTTGCAGCCATTGCCGGAGAGGTTTAGTTATTTATCAAGTGTGTTGAGCAGAAACAGGTATTCGGCGCCTAGGTCATGTCCTGCCGAAATGACCGCACCATATTGTGGTTCCTGAATGGGGAAGTCATCCAGCACACCGTCTCTGACATGGCGGTATATTTTAAATCCGGGGGTGCGTTGGTTAACATTATGCAGGGTTTGAATAAAGTGCCAGGCAAAGATGGAGTGATTTTCCCGGCCTTCATCGGATACCGGTTCTTCGCCGCCGGATGAGAAGACAATTACCGCGCGCTGGCGTAACAGCTGTTCATCGTTGACGGGTAAGGCCTGGGTAAATTTCTGCTCACGGGTTAGCGAACCCGAAAAACAGCTGTCGGAAACCAGCAATAACTGGCGGGCAGGAATGATCTGTAACAGGCGGGTGATATCGGTATTGGAGATCCAGTTACGTGCGGTGGTGGTTTCTGCATCCACGGGAATCCAGAAGCCCATATTGGTGTCATCCATCAGATAGCCATGTCCGGCATAAAACAATAATACGCTGTCTTGTGGCTGGACCTCGACGGCCAGCTGGTTAATGGTGCGTACAATATCGGCCTTGGTGGCATTATGCAGCACGCGTGTTTCATAACCAAACTGCTCTTGCAGTATGGCTGCAATTTCATCCACATCCGCGATCGGGGTTTCCAGCAGGGGAATCGGGTCTGGATATTGGTTGTTGCCGATTAATAAGGCAATGCGCCGTCCTACCTTGAATAAGGGTTGGCTGACCGGCTCGGCCGTGGGAACGCTCAGGCACAGCCGTGTGCGGGTTTCCAGCTCGGACTCACATTCGGGTACGTCGGCAGCCTTGGGGTTTTCACGCAATTCCTCCAGAGCTTCACGATAAAGTAAGGTGCGTTCCTGGTGGCGTTGCATTACCATTTGTGCAAATTGGATCTGTCCCGGCATACCGCCGATAAATGCCGGTGGACGCATTACCGGGGCCGCCTGGGCCAGGCCGACAATAATGCTTAGCCAGCTCAGAAAAAGTAGAGAAATAACACTTTTTTTCATGGGGTTTCCTTTGTTTGCCGATGCCGTAACAATGTTGGCCAGTTTTCTACCCAGCAACATTCATGGTCATAATCGGCCATCACCTTGAGTTGGCCACCAAAGCGCTGGTTAAAGTGCTGTAACACGGTGAGTGGCACAATGGCATCATGCGCTCCTGCCCAGTGAGTTGCAATGGGCAGCTGTCCGGGTTCAATATTTTTTATGGGATCCTGGCCGGACAGCGGACTGGCAGCATATAGCTGTGTCCATAAGTTAACGGATAAGGGGGCGGCAACGGTGACAAGTTGATCCACATCTTGGCGTTGCGCGGCCAATAAAGTGGCGATCACACCGCCGCCGGAATAACCTGTCAGTATCAGTCGGGAGCTGGCGGTTTGTTGTTTTAACTGATCCAGTAAGTGGTGATATTGTTGAATCACTTCTACGGCAAAGCGTTTGCGGGTCCAATACTGGCGTGAACAGCGGCGCCGCTGTGCCGCTGTCAGATATTGGCAGGGGCGGGCAAGATAGGCGCGTTTGGCGGCATTGTCGCGGGCGGCTAACTGCCAGGCAATTGGGGTTTGCGGTGTCGGATCGGGCGGGGGGTGATAACGGCTGGGCCAGGCGGCACCGTCCCCTTCTATATATACCACCAGTGGTTGTTGTGGTGTGCTATCGGGCGCTATGGCCAGTGCATAACGTATAGCAGTTTGTGGTTGTGGCACCACGCTGAAATGATAGTCGTCGGCCCATTGCTGCATCAGCTTGTCGGGCGATAGTGCGCAACCGTTTAATACAATAAGCAGGCCCACACATAAAAAACGCAGCTTATGTGTGGGCAACACAGCTTAGAAGCGATAACTGATATTGGCCATCAGCTGTTGAATATCGGCACGATTGCGGCCGGATTCATGCAGATAGGATAGGCCACCATACAAGTTGCTGCTACGGAATATATTTACCCCCAGCGACCAGATGAAGGCATTTTTGCCGATACTGGTGGCGGCCTGTTCGTCAATCGTCGCCGAGGAGGTATGGTTTTCGGTCAGATAGGCCACGCGGGCAAATGGCATCACACCGTTATCCATCCAGTAGCCCACTTGCCCGCCGAGACGGAATTGATCCAGGGTGTTTTTGGCGTCGGTATTCACCGCGGTAATGCCATTGACTTCAACATCATCAGCCTTTTCCTGACCAAATAGATAACTGGCCTTACCGCTAAGCTGCCAGTTGTTTAACCAGCGGGTATAGTCCAGATTGGCCCCATAAAAGAAGCGCGTGATATCGGTTTCATTCAGGTTGCCGACGGTGCTGGTGCCTTTGCCAAAACCTATCTGAGCATCCAGGGCCCACTGGTCATTAATTTGCCAGCCGATATAAGGGGCAATGGCATAGCCGTTAAAATCCAGATCTTGTGAGGATTTAGAGCCAGCTACGCCTTGGCGGTTGCTTTCTGCTTTGCCGGTACCTTTATCAAAGGCTGCCGAGGCGCCAGCGACCATATTGGGGCGTAACTGATAATCCGCGCCTAAAATGAAATTGTGGATGTCGGCATCAAACTGGTTGGTGGCCGCCATATTTTGGGTGATGGCAAACACTCCGCGGTCATATTCCGAACGGGTTTTGCTGACCCCGCCCCAGGCGTTAAAGCGTTTGGGCATATTGCCGCCGGCCACACCTTGCTGTCGGTTTTCGCTTGCTTGTTCCAGGCTGTTATCCACCAGGTCCGGGTCATTGGCCGGGCGCAAGGCGGATCTTAAACGATCACGATAGCTGTTCGACATGGTGTACATTTGTTGAAATACCGTGGAACGGATATTTTCAATGGCGATACCATGATTCAGCCCACCAAAGCATTCCGGATAATTTTGCACCAGGGAAGAGGCGACGGTGACATCTTCGGCGGCGTTATCACACACCTGAAATGCTTCGCCATCGGTACCTTCGACCAGATAACAGGCCTGAGCGGTAGCATTGTTTTCAACCGCATTGTTGTAATCTTTTAACACGGTTTCACAGGAAATGGAGGCATAAGCCGGTAAGCTTGCTCCCAGTGCCAGGCCGATGACGCCGATAGTGCGGGTAATAGTTATTTTATGCATACCTTGGTTTAATCTTATAAAGTTAGAACGACATTGATTATAGTAATTTTTTTAGGCTATGCCGAGGGCTGTGGAAAATAAAGCCTGCTTTAGAAGCGTTCCAGCTGCGGTTTAGGGGGCTGCGGTTTAATAAAGCGGGTGTTGGTGAGTGCAGGTAGGCCGGGAAAGTGCAGCCTTTTATCAGAACATTAACTGATAGCGCTGATGTAACAGCTCGGCGAATACGCTCTGGCCGGTCATGCGCTGTGGGCCAGCCCGGTAACTTTTGCCGCCTTGGCAATCACGGATACGGTTCATTACATGCTCGGCTTTTAACGGGTAATGTTGATGCAGCCATTGTTGAAATAGCGTATCTACTTCCATGGTAAAACAGCTGGCTTTCAAAATCCAGGCCGGGCGATAAGTCCAGATAAGCATGTGTTGGTCGGGCAAAGCAATAGATACAGCCATGCTCACAGCCGCGATAGGGATTAATTGAGCGATCAAACGGTACATCGGGGGCCGTGTTATAGCTGATCACGCTTTTGGCGCGGTCTATGTTTAATGAGGTGGTAATGGGGTGCGGGGGATGTTCCAGGCTGTCCCAGCCATCATCAACCGCTTCGCGCTGGTGTTCACTATAACGGTTGTCCGGGTTGCTCAACGCGGCACGACCTCGTCGTGGGTGGTGGTATGTTTTGCTCATTTGGGCTGCGGATGGTGGAAGCGGCCATAGCGTAGAAAATGTATGACTTGTTGCTGC
Source organism: uncultured beta proteobacterium (assembly GCA_942490555.1). GTDB lineage: Bacteria > Pseudomonadota > Gammaproteobacteria > Burkholderiales > Gallionellaceae > Gallionella. The sequence continues at coordinate 198,012 of CALNXP010000018.1, forward strand.
ACGTTGGGACTGTTCATGATCAGGGTATGGCTTTGTTTGACCACCAGAAAGTCATGCATTTCCTTTAGTCTGGCGCTGGCTACCGATACCTTGCCGTCATTTTCTCCCTTAAACAGGCGTGTAAACCAGGGTTCCCACGAACGATTGCCGGTAATGATGCCTATGGGATAATCAATCGCTGCCAGCCGATTGGGCAGGCTGTTGCTGTCGGTGCTCAGTTGCTGGCCGGGTGTGCCGGTAAGAAAACGATACCAGCGTTGCTGCCTATAGTTATCGGTAATCTCGCTACCATGATTCGGCGGGCTTAACATCACAATCCGGCTGCCGTGTGGCAGTTGATTTTTTTGCAGATACTGGCGAATTAAAATGCCACCTAATGAATGGGTGACGACATGTATAGGCGAGTGTTGACGGCATCGCGCCAGCATGGCGGTTAAGGCGTGTTGACTCAGTTGGGCAATAGTGTCGCTGCCGGTGGATGGGTAGCTCTGATTCAGTGTGTGGTAGCCCTGTTGTTTTAGTGTCTGTTGCATGCTGCGCATGGATAAGGCGCTGCGTCCCATGCCATGTAATAACAGGACGCAGGCGTTATGGTTTGATGGTGTTGGTTGCACGATGGATGGGCTCATAAAGATAACGACAATGCTTTATCCAGACAATGATTTAAGAGTAATATTAGCATTCTTGCACCATGGATATTGTCTGTATTGCGGCAATAACTGTTAACCGGAAATCAAAGAGGGCATCATGCCAGAAAATAATAAATTAAATTCCGGGTTGCTACGGTTGCGTTCGGCGGCAGAAGATAAGCTTAGGCAGCTGGAAGCCGCCCCGGCCGAGTTTACGCCGGATGATATACCCGCATTGCTGGAAGAACTGAGTATTCATCAGGTTGAACTGGAAATGCAGAATGATGAGTTACGGGAAACGCAATATAAACTGGAGGCCAGTTACCGGAATTTTTCCGAGCTGTATCATCATGCGCCGGTAGCGTATCTGCGACTTGATCTGCAGGGCATTATTCAGCAATGCAACCAGAAGTTTTTGACCTGGACACAGGGGCAGCGTAAGCGGGTTGAGGGACATAAGGTTGAGCAATTCGTTGCGGCGGTCGACCGGCCGTATTTTAGGCACTGGCTGGCACAGACAGCACGAGATCATCAAAGCTGTTGTATCCGCTTGCATTGCACGCAGGAAATGCAGGTTCAAGCTGCGGTACATGAGTTGACGTGGGGGCAGGAAACGCCGTCATTGCTGCTGGTATTGACGGATATTACGCGCTTAAAGCAGGTGGAACAGCAGTTGGAACTGAGCTCCACGCTATTTAATGCCGCCAGCGAGGGATGTATCGTTACCGATGCGGAGCATAAGATTCTGGTGGTGAATCAGGCATTGTGCGATATGACCGGTTATCAGTCGCATGAATTACAGGGTAAAACGCCGGCAATATTACGTTCCGGGCGGCATGACAGTCAGTTTTACCGTGAATTCTGGTATCAACTGAACAGCAGTGGTGAATGGCGTGGAGAAATCTGGAACCGGCATAAAAACGGACAGGTGTTACCATTTCGCGCGGTGGTAAATATTCAATATGATATTCAGGGCAAGCCGTTGCGCTATGTGGCGTTGTATAGCGATATTTCCAAGCAGAAGCAGCAGGAAGCCTTAATTTATCATCAGGCCAGTCACGATGTGTTAACCGGGTTGGTCAATCGTTCCTGTTTTCAGGACCATTTGACCCGGATGTTGTCGCATTGCCGGCGCAGCCAGAAGCAGCTGGCCTTAATGATGGTGGATCTGGATGGTTTTAAGGAAGTGAATGATATGTTTGGTCATCAGCAAGGTGATCAGGTATTGATTACGACGGCACAGCGTTTATTAAGCTGTGTGCGTAATAGTGATGTGGTGGCGCGCTTTGGTGGGGATGAGTTTTGTATTATTCTGGAAACGTCCCGTGATGCCAGAAAATATCTGGATGAGATTGCGCGCAAAATTATTTATTGTCTGGAGCAGCCGGTAGATATCGGTGGCGGTGAGTCCGCCATTGTTACCGCCAGTATTGGTATTTCCATCTATCCCGATGATGCCCAAAGTCGGGATATGCTGATGCGTAGTGCCGATCAGGCGATGTATACCATCAAACATAGCGGTAAAAATGGAATTTGCTATTTTCGGCCGCAGATACAGCAGGATGCCTGGCAACGTCATCAATTGTTACAGGAATTACGCCAGGCACTGGTTGCAAAACAGTTTGAGCTGGTTTATCAGCCGATTGTGAATATGCACAGCGGTAAGATTATTAAGGCCGAGGCTTTGATTCGCTGGCTTCATCCAGAAAAAGGCATGATTCACCCCGAGCATTTTATTTCACAGGCCGAAGACTCCGGTCTGATTTTACCCATGGGGGCCTGGGTGTTCCATCAGGTGACTCAGGATGTCACACGCTGGCATCCTATGGCTCCCGAATTAAGTATCAGCCTGAATGTGTCCGCCTTGCAGTTAAGTCATAACCGAGATAGTTTCTGGCAGTTGGTGGATGATGCGACGGATAGTTGTTTTCCTTCGGGGACGATTACCGTTGAAATTACCGAGAGTGCTTTGCTAGACAATGTGGAGCATGTAGATAAGCATCTGATCTCATTGCGCAGCCGCCAGATTCGGCTGGCGTTGGATGACTTTGGTACCGGTTTTTCGTCGTTGTCTTATTTGCAGAATTTTCATGTGGACTTTTTGAAAATTGATCAAAGTTTTATTCGCGGTCTGGGGTGCAATCCGGAAAGTTATACCTTGTGTGAAACCATGGTGATGATGGCCCATAAACTGGGTATAGAGGTGATTGCCGAGGGGATAGAGACCGATACTCAGCGTGATTTGCTAAAGCAAATCGGCTGCGACTATGGCCAGGGTTTCCTGTATAGTCGGCCGCTTGCCGCCAACCAGTTTGAAGATTTATTAACCTTAGCATGATGTAGATTTATATGGATAACTCAGACCCAGCCAAAGCCTATGTAGTAGCCATTGGCGCTTCTGCCGGTGGACTGGAAGCGATTACCGGGTTTTTTAAAAATATGCCGCCGGATTCCGGTCTGATATTTGTTGTGATTCAGCATTTATCGCCGGACTACAAAAGTATGATGGACGAGCTGTTATCCAAGGTGACCGCCATGCCGGTTAGTGTGGTTACCGATGGGGTGGAAGCTGAGCCTGATCATGTTTATCTGATTCCTCCGTGCTGTAATATGACGTTGCAGCACGGTCATTTGTTGCTGGAAGCGCAAAACCGTATGCTGCATATGGTTAACTTGCCCATAGATCTGTTTTTTCAATCACTGGCGCAAGAGTGTGGCAGCCGCTCGGTGGCGATTGTGTTGTCGGGTACCGGCAGTGACGGGACTCGTGGTTGTCGCCGGATTAAAGAAGAAGGCGGGCTGGTGATGGTGCAGACGGAGTCTTCTACCCAGTTTGGGGGCATGCCCAAAAGCGTTATTGCTAATGGTCTGGCGGATTTTGTACTGCCGGTGGAAGCACTGCCCAAACAGTTGTTGCAATATATCAACCACTCCTTGATTGATGGCGGTGCTGCGTCAAATGGCGATAGCAATGAACAGGCTAAAAGTGCGCTTGAGAAAATCTTTAATATGCTGCGTAGTTGCACTAAAATTGATTTTTCTTTTTATAAGCCGCCGACTATCCTGCGTCGTATCCAGCGACGTATGTCGATACTACAGGTTGCCGGCATGGAGGAATATGCCGAATATGTACAACTGCATGCGGAGGAATTACGGACCTTATATCGTGAGTTGCTTATCGGGGTGACCAGTTTCTTTCGTGATCCGCATGCGTTTGACATGATTCTGGATAAGCATATGAAAGCACTGATACAGGAATCATCCGGGCGTCAGGTATTTCGCTTCTGGGTCGCTGGATGCTCCACCGGGGAAGAAGCCTATACCTTGTGTATGTTGTTTCAGGAAGCCTGCGAGCGGTTAAATAAGCACTGTGAGTTAAAGGTTTTTGCTACCGATATTGATCAAGATGCGCTGAATAAGGCCAGTGCTGGGATTTATCCCGAGAGTATTGCGGCGGATGTACCGGGAAATTTGCTGGGCAAATACTTTGTGCGTCGAGATGATGGTATGCAGATTGCTCAGCAGATTCGTGAAATGGTGGTGTTTGCTCGGCATGATTTGATTAAAGATCCACCGTTTACCAATATTGATCTGGTCAGTTGTCGCAATTTGTTGATTTATCTGCAGGCATCAACACAAAAACGTATTTTGGATGGCTTCAACTTTTCATTGCGTTCCGGTGGGTTGTTGATGTTGGGCAGTAGTGAGACGATTGGTGATGCCGATGCATTTTTTGAGGTGCGAGACCCTAAATGGAAAATTTTTGTTTCCAAAGGTCATCGTAAGTCATTGCTAGGTGCCGAGCGCTTTAATTTGCCCAAGCATGCCTTGTTCATTCCGCGGGAATGGGCCAGCAGTGCCGCACGACGTAGCAGTGATGTGGTGATTGATGATGCCAGGGTGTTGGAACTGTTTACCAATCAGGTGGTGCCGGAATATATTGCGTTTGCCGCGATTGTTGAGGAATCCAATGAAATTATCCGGGTGATCGGTAATTCCAAGCGTTTCCTGAATCCGCTGGCGGGGCGGGTATCGATGGATATTAATAAATTATTGCTGAAAGAGTTGAATGTGCCGGTGATGACCGGTCTGACCAAGGCCTTCCGCAATCAGTTGGAGGTCAGTTTCAGCAATGTCCGGTATGACAACGAGGAGGCGTCGGGCAAGGTCAATATTTTGATCAAACCGCTGAAGGCGCGTCGAAATATGCCGCCGTTGGTAGCTATCGCCATTGCCGACAGTGAGGATGCCGGGACTGCCGGTCATCAGCCCGTGGACGGAACTTATGATGTCGATATTGGGGTGATGCAGCGGATTCATGACCTGGAACAGGAGTTGCAGTTTAGTCGGGAAAGTCTGCAGGCAACGATTGAAGAGCTGGAAACCTCGAATGAAGAACTGCAGGCCACCAATGAAGAATTGTTGTCCAGTAACGAGGAGTTGCAAAGTACCAATGAGGAATTGCAATCGGTGAATGAGGAGCTGTTTACCGTTAATTCGGAGTATCAGGGGAAAATTTCTGAGATGGGGGAGCTGCATACCGATCTGGAGAACTTTATGGCGGCGACCCAGACCATTGTACTGTTCCTGGATATGAATGCCTGTATCCGCCGCTTTACCAGCAATGCCCGGTTGTTGTTTAATATTATGCAGCATGATATCGGTCGCCCGTTGGAACATATATCACATCGTTTGCTGGATATTGATCTGCATGAGGAGGTGCGGCGGGTGAATGATGAAAGCTGTGTGTTTGAGGATAAGGTGAATACCGAAGTAGGTGACGGTTTCCGTATGCGTATCCTGCCGTATTTACTGAATAACAATAAACAAAGCGGTGTGATTATTGCCTTGCATGAAGACAGGGATAAAACAAGCGATGCTGAATGAGAATGCGCACCGTTATCTCACCGGGGGCGTACACCTTATATCATCACTGCCGGTATAGATGCGGGCAGATGCCGCTGGCAATGTCGGGCGATCATGCGTTGCTCATCGGTGGCGATTACCATTACCGGTAGTGAATGTTGGCGACAGTGAATAAATGCGTCATTCCGCAGATTGGATTCAGACTCCAGTATAATGCCCAGCCACTCCAGACGGTCACAGATGGCACTGCGTACCGGGGCGGCATGTTCGCCAATGCCGCCGGTAAAGACCAGCGCATCCAGGCCGTTTAATGCGGCTGCCAGTGAGCCTATTTCCCGGGCTGCCCTATAGCAGAACATATCCACCGCACGTTTCGCCGCTATGTTGTCGGAATGGAGCAGAGTCTGCATATCGCTGTTGATGTTGGAAACGCCGAGTAGCCCCGATTCATAATTCAGTAAGGTTTCCAGTTCTTCCAGGGTGTGTTCATGTTCCAGCAGATATAACAGCACGCCGGGATCAATGGTGCCGCAGCGGGTGCCCATCATCAGTCCATCCAGCGGGGTAAAGCCCATGGTGGTGGCCACACTTTTGCGTTGATGCACCGCACACATGCTGGCGCCATTACCCAGATGGGCAATGATGATACGCCCCTGAGCATCGGCTGGCAGATGGAGTGGCAGCTGGTCGCAGATATATTCATAAGATAATCCATGGAAGCCATAGACCCGTATGCCTTGTTGATAGTAGCGCTCCGGCAGGGCGTAGCGCTGGGCCTGTTCCGGCATGCGGTGATGAAAGCCGGTATCAAAACAGGCCAGCTGTTTGAGTTGGGGCTGGTGTTGACGAATGATTTTGATCGCCTGCAGATTATGTGGCTGATGCAAGGGGGCCAGCGGAACCAGTTCATCCAGCTGTTCAATCCGTTGATCATTGATCAACACCGGTTCGGCAAAATGGGTGCCGCCGTGAACTACCCTATGTCCGATAATCTGTAAGGACAGCTGCTGTTCCTGCAGCCAGGCCTGAAGAAACTGCAGGCAGGCAATATGGGTGTGGCAGCCTATGGCTTGCTGTTCAATTAACTGTCCTTGCTCAGCATAAACGCTGAACAGCGAGCGATTGCTGATATCCGCTATCTGTCCCTGAAAAACGACAGCTAAGCTGGGATCGTCTGCCTGATATAGCGCAAACTTAATGCTGGAAGAGCCGCTGTTAATCACGGCAATAACAGGCATAGACATGGCGCAGGCCCTCAACCGGAATGGATGACTGCTATTTTAACCAACTCCTGACACAATAGTGCATTTAGCCGTTACAATTTTGTAACCGGAATAACGCAACCAGGGTGTCAGGTATGGAAATTTTTTTGGTTACAAAGGATGCCGCACAGCAGATGTGGCTGGCGGAGCTGTTGCATCAGGGGGAGTCGCGTACCTTAACCGAGCTGAGCGATGCGGCTCAGGTGCTGGCACGGATAGAGCAGGGGCCGGATTTTATTATCACCGATATGGACTTGCCAGATATGGATGGGCTGGAGTTATGTCGGCGCTGGCGGGAAGCTTGTGCCGAGCCAACACAGATTATTCTTATCGGTACCGAGCGTAGCATGGAAATGCGCTTGCGCGCTTATGATGCCGGGGTGACCAATTATTTGGTCAAGCCGCTGCAGCCCGATGTGTTGTTGCATAAAGTCGAAGCGGCGGAGCATATTTTACGTCAACACAGTGAGCTGGCCGAGCAGGTGCAAAATGCAACACAGATGGCCTTTACCGCAATGTCTACCATTGGTGAAATGGGGATAACTCAGCAGTTTATGCAGGCTTCGTTTAATGCCTCCAGTGTCAGCGATCTGGTCAATGCGGTGATGGAAGGGTTGAGAGGCTATGGCTTGCTCGGTCTGGTGGAAGTTCGTTTGGGGGGGCTGGCAAAACAGTTTTCCAGTGAAGCGGCGTCGGTGACCGAAATGGAGGTTTCATTGCTAAGTAATGCCTCTGTTCTGGGGCGTATTTTTCAGTTGAGTAATCGTATGGTGATTAATTATCCTGCGATCACGGTATTGATGAGCAATTTGCCGGTAGATGACCCGGAAAAACTTGGGCGTTTACGTGACCATCTGGCTATCCTGTGCGAGGGGGCGAATACACGCTTAAAGGCGCTGGAGATAGAGCAGATTAATCAGGCAAAAACCCTAGGTATTGCCCAGGTTGTTGCGCGCTTATCGGAAGTGCTGGATAGGATTCGTGCCAATGAAGCGTGTAATCAGCAGGCGATTCACCGTATTAATGCCGAATTTCTGGCCGCGCTGATCGAGGCATTTATCCCCATGGGGTTGAGTAGCCGTCAGGAAAATATCATTATCGAAATCGCCAAACAGACCCAGGCAGAACTGGAAAGCCTGCGTGATCTTGATCAGGATATTAATCAGCAACTGGTAATGATCACCGAGGAGCTGAATAATCTGATGGGAATCAGCGAGGCGGTCTAACTTTAGGCTGTGTTGACGTAAGGTTAGCACGCCCCTGCTGTCTTTATCGGGGCTAACCCGGAGTGTCGCTTAGTCTTTAGTCTACGCGTCCGTTTTGCGACTGAGATCGCAGCTACGCTTTAACATTATTCACCCCCCCCCATTTTAAGGATTGACGGAGCATTAGTGCTGCATTGCATAAGTCTTCACCTCTCTGCTACCGCTGTATGAGCACAATAAGTTTCCCCCTTGTTGAGGGGATTTTTATTTCGCCTGCGGCGAGTGACTTTCTTTGCGCCGCCAAAGCAAGGCGGCCTCTGATATCGTGGCCGTTGGCCTTCAATCGTTGCTCGATCAAGCCTGGCTACGCTACTCGCTGTACTCAAATCGTGCTCGCTTTTCTTTGGGCCCAATCTGCGCTACTCATCACGATAAAAGGGAAGAAATATACACAGCATTGCTTCGCTCGCTGTGTGAACCGCCCTGGATAACCATGCTTAATGGTGTGGTTAATTTTGCAGCGCAGCACTAGTAATGGCGATGAGAATGCCGCTCTTTATGATTGCGGCTATGGCTATGCCGGTTGTCATAATGGTGATGCTGGCGGTATTTTACCTGATTTGCGCGAAAAGCCTCGTCGTTTAGGGCGGGGATGGATAGCGCGGACGGCGTAGCCGTCCTTATAAAAGTGCAATGTTTTCCGTGTCTAATATCATTGTTATCATTCATAGAGCGGAGTATGATTTAAGCATGTTAAGACTGCAAGCCTACCAATACGAATTGATGCCAACTGGCGAGCAACAGCACGATTTGCGCTGTTTCGCGGGTTCGTGTCGTTTTGTCTACAACGAATAAGGTTATCTCGTGTGAGGAACGAACCACGAGATAACCGATTGTTGGACAATCCCGGTCTGTGGGTGATGGAAATAGCTCTCGGTGGCTGAGTGGTTTTGAGGTTGCTGCGTTGATCTATCTGGCAGATCGTTTTAATGGTAGTGTTGCACTGCCATTTTTTTGTACCTGAACCCGGTTTTTACCGGACATTTACGCCGTTTTCCCTGATTTTTGGGCCGAGTGTGGGCCGCCGTGTCGGGCACGGTTTCAGGTGATGTGGGCATGGTCGCTTACATGAGCAATGATCTCCTGGCAATTCAGCTACTGTTATTGGTCATACCTGCTATGGGCCGCAGGCGCGTGCGGATGATGTTCATTACACCGCCACAGCAAGGACAGTGAACTTGCGGGCGTGCCGGTAACGCGTCAATGCATGTGGCCGGGTTAACGCGGCGGATCAGCTGAATCAGCCTAATCTTGTGTCGGCTGTTGGGATGCAATAAGCCAAAGTTTCGTGCCCGGCGTAGGCCTTTGGGCAGTACGTGTTGCAATAGCAGCCACAGGAAATGCTCGCCACTGACGGTACGTGTTTTTATGCGTTGGGTTTTGCTGTCCCGGTAGCGGAAAGTCACTTGACCATTCTCGCAGCGCAGTATGTCTTTCTCGCTGATCACGCCGCGATACAAGTAGCGGCCCAAATAGGTTAACGCTTTATCCCCAGCGCCCACCGCTTTGCAATGCACCACCCACTGTTTGGGATAGGCGGGTAAATCCAATCCAGCCTGAGTGAGTGCCTCAAGTAGTTTGGCCCGGAACACCTTGGCCAATGCTTTATGGCTGAATAGCCAATCTTTATGGCCGTGTTTGCGACGGAGTTGATTATTTGAGTCTATGGCCGCCGCGGGCATCACCATATGCACATGCGGATGATAATCTAGCTGGCGATTATGAGTATGCAGCACACTGATGGCACCGGGCAGGCCTTGCAGTTGTTTGTCGTTGTGCGCGAATTGTTTTAAGGTAGCCCAGCTGCATTGCATCAAGGCATCGTATACGCTGCGTTGATGCTGCCAGGCCAGTGTGCGCAGTTCAGCAGGCAAGGTGAAAGTGAGCATAAAGTAGCGTTCCGGTAACTGCTTTTGCAGTTGCCGCTGCAACCATTGCTGACTTTGATGGTGCTGGCAATGGGGACAGTGGCGATGGCCGCAGGAATGGGGAAGATACTGCGGCTGTTCACAGTCGTGACAGCGCAACTGCATCATGGGTGCCTGGGCCGTGCGGCAACGTTGCCAGGCACTCAAGGCCTTGAGTTGTGAGGGCAATAACGCATAACGCTGCAGGGCCGTGCTCGCAAACTGTTTAACGATGGAAGACAGCCGAATCATTTGATCTTCCCCCAGGTGACGGTGAAGTCATTCATCAGCGTGTTGATGGCCCGATCGGCTTTATGTTGGGTGCGAGTAGAAAGATGGGTATAACGCGTGGTGGTGAGTATGCTGGTGTGTCCCAGAATCTGCTGAATTTCGAGTAGGTCTACCCCGGCTTCGAGCAAATGGGTAGCATAGCTATGGCGTAGACTGTGCGGACTAATCTTTTTTTTAAACCGCACTCGGTCGCCACCTTTTTAAAGGTGGTCTGTACACCCCCACGATCCAGCGGTGAGTTCGCGCGAAATGCGCCCGCCAACCCGGCCTTACGGTTGGGAAAGATCAATCTTGGGTGGCGATGTACTGCCCAGAAACTCCGCAATATACGATAGGTCGCCTTCGGTAACGGGACATACCTATCCTTATTGCCCTTGCTATCGCGCACATGCACTCGCATGCGTTTGCCATCGATATCATCTGGAGTTAACGCCAAGCCTTCCGATAACCGCAGCCCCAGGCTATACAGGATAAAGAAGAACACCTTATAGCTGAGTTTCTGTGTGCGATCGAGCAAGAGCTGAACCTCTTCCCGCGTCAATATGTCTGGTAAGCGTTGTGCCTTGGGTGGCTTGATCAAATCCAGATGCGGCCAGGGTTGCTTGAGTACATGGTGGTAGTAAAACTTCAGCCCATACAAATCCAACTTAACCGCACTCCAGGAATGCGTCTGCAGTAGCCCGGTAAAATAGTCCAGCAATTGAGCTTCGGACAACTGATCAATCTGATAATCAAATGCCTGGCCGATGCGCCGCACGGCCCGGCTGTAAGCATCAATGGTCTTGGGTTGCAGCCCTTTGAGCTGCAGATGCTGAAGATGCCGCTGATAATTTTGCTTGAAAGGATTGGGAAAAGATGGTGTCATAGCAAAGTAACCTCATGTTCTTGGAAGGAATCTGCCGCTTCGGCGACAGAGTGAGGTTACATTTTAAGATTAACGAACGAATCCGTTATGCAGAGTGTCATTTCTCCGCGTAGCGGATTCGTCCAACAAGGCATTGGATTTGCAGCAAACACGCTATGCTGCTGGCGAGGCTAAGCTGAATTATGCCGAGTTATGCGCACAACTTACCGAATGGAAGCAAATCGACCATTGGCTCGGTGACACGCCATCTCAAGCGTTGCAGCAAAGCTTAAAAGACCTTGGTCGGGCATATGACAATTTTTTTGCCAAACGTGCCAATTTCCCCCGCTTTAAAAAACGTGGTCAGCATGATGCTTTTCGTTTTCCACAAGGCTGCAAACTTGAGCAGGCTAACCACCGAATTTTCCTACCCAAATTAGGCTGGATACGTTACCGAAACAGTCGTGAAGTATTGGGCAGCGTGAAAAACGTCACCGTGTCATACCGTCATGGCAAATGGATGATGTCGATTCAAACGGAGCTTGAAGTCGAAACGCCCCGCCCACAAAGCGGCAGCGATGTCGGTATCGACATGGGCATCATCCGCTTTGCCACCTTGAGCAATGGCGAATATTTCGAGCCGCTCAATAGTTTCAAACAGCATCAAGACGCGCTACGCAAAGCGCAACAAGCCTTAAGTCGCAAAGTGAAATACAGTCGTAACTGGAAAAAGGCGAAAGCTAAAGTCCAAGCAATCCACACCCAAATCAGCAACGCCCGCCGCGATTACCTGCACAAAACCAGTCACACCATCAGCCAACACCACGCGCTGGTGTGTATTGAAGATTTGCAGGTGCGGAATATGTCCAAATCAGCGGCGGGTGATGCCGAAAATCAGGGGAAAAACGTAGCCGCGAAATCCGGCTTAAACAAAGCCATCCTCGACCAAGGCTGGTTTGAGTTCAGAAGGCAACTGGACTACAAACTGGCGTGGGCAGGTGGTTTGCTGATTGCGGTGCCACCGCGCAACAGCAGCCGAACGTGCCCAACATGTGGGCATATTTCAGCCGAAAACCGCAAAACCCAAGCTGAATTTGCTTGTGTCTCCTGCGGTTTCAAAGAAAACGCGGATGTGGTCGGCGCAATCAATCTATTAAGGGCAGGACATGCCCAGTTAGCCTGTGAAGTGAGCGATGCAGCAATGTCGCCAGCAGCAGGAACCCACCGAAGTGATCTGAACGCTGCAAAGTGTTCAGACACCGTAGGAATCTCCGTCCTTTAGGGCGGGGAGGATGTCAAATGGTGGGCCTGATGTTTCTCCCGATGTTGGTATTTGCGCTTCCATTTGCGCGGGTGTTTATGCGCGTATTGATGATCTCTATGAGAGCTGTGTTGTCGGTCTGTTGAGCGGTGGCGACGGTGTTGCTGTGTCTGCTGATGTTTATCCTCCAGTTTGTCGGCAATAATTGCGGCAACGCCTAATGCGGCGATAGTGCCCATAATCACTTCTACATCGTGGTGGTTGTTGCGATTGTGTTCCGCCAGAGCGGGGGTGGAGATAGTAAATGCCAGCACCATCCCGCCCAGCAGGCGTCCTATCAAAGTGTGGGTGTTCATGTTTGGCTCCTTGTTGCGTTATTCACGGAGTAACAGTAGCGCACCGCGGCTGAATGAATGCTGAATGAGAAAAGGTAATCGCTGGCTTATAAGTCAGCAGATGGATAAATTCAGCGCCTTGTCTGATGTTAATTACCCTGTTTATAGAAGGTCTAAGCGATTTTGGCGGGTGATTTTTTCTATTTTTGTGTTGTTTTTTATACGTGCGGGTTAGTGCTGAAAATTTTAGGGTCACCTGCGAGATGGTGGTGTGAGGGGTTTTGTGACATATATTCTATTGAGAATGTGCGTCATGATTATGATATTTGCCTTTTGTGTCGAAGTGATTTTTGCCCTGCTTTTTATTAATAGGGGTCGTGGTTGAGTGTTTGATTTCAATTTTATATTTTACTCGTAATATATTTAATTAATTTAATGTTTATTATTTGTATTTTAATGTTAATTATTTGTTTTAACTTTGGTGTTGTTTATTAATATTTGATGAAATTAAATTAAATATATGTTGAGTAAATTTAATATATTTTGCGCGGATTTTAGCCTTGCCGTAAGGTGATAATGCCACTGCGGAGCAAAGGTGAGGCAATTTTCTCAAGATGGGTGCGGGCATGCCACCGATCGTCTGATGTTCGGCAACCTGTTAGAATGACGCAGGTTTTTATTTGGGAAAGGTTATGCAGGATATCAAACAGTATATGCAGTCCGTTGGGCAGGATGCGCGGGCCGCAGCGCGGCTAATGGCACAGGCGGATACGGGCACTAAGAACCGGGCGTTAAATGAAATTGCGAATGCGCTGCAACAGAAAATAGCGCTTTTGATTGCAGAGAATGCCAAGGATGTAGACGCTGCACGTGAAAATGGTCTGGATGCGGCTTCGATTGATAGGCTGACGTTAACTGAAAGTACGATTAATGGTATGGCCGAAGGCTTGCGTCAGATTGCACAGCTGGCTGATCCGGTGGGGGGTATCAGTGATATGAACTATCGCCCTTCCGGCATTCAGGTTGGTAAGATGCGTGTGCCATTGGGGGTAATAGGGATTATTTATGAATCTCGCCCGAATGTGACCGCCGATGCGGCTGGCTTGTGTTTGAAGTCCGGTAATGCGGCGGTGTTGCGTGGTGGTTCGGAAGCGATTTACTCCAATCAGGCGATTGCGGCCTGTGTGCATGCCGGTTTAAAAGCGGCTGGTTTGCCCGAGGCGGCGGTGCAGGTGATCAAGACTACCGACCGCGCGGCGGTGGGGGAGCTGATCACCATGAAGCAATATGTGGATGTGATTGTGCCACGTGGCGGCAAGGGACTGATTGCCCGTATTTCCGATGAGGCAACCGTGCCGGTGATCAAGCATCTGGATGGTATTTGTCATGTTTATATCGATGATGATGCCGACCTGGAAAAAGCGGTGGCGATTGCATTTAATGCCAAAACGCATAGATATGGGGTGTGTAATGCCATGGAGACGCTGCTGGTGTCTCGGGCCGTGGCGGCTCAGGTATTGCCCGAGCTGGCCGAAAAATATCAGCAAAAGGGTGTGGAATTACGTGGCGATAAGGCGGCTTGTGCGCTGGTGCCTAGCATGAATGCGGCTAGCGAAGAAGACTGGGCTACCGAATATCTGGGGCCGGTGTTGTCGGTTAAGGTGGTTGCCGGTATCGATGAAGCCATCGATCATATTGCCGAATATAGCTCGCAGCATACCGAAAGTATTGTCACGGAAAATCACAGCCGGGCTATGCGCTTTTTGCGTGAGGTGGATTCCAGTTCGGTGATGGTGAATACCTCTACCCGTTTTGCCGATGGTTTTGAATATGGGTTAGGTGCCGAAATCGGTATTTCTACTGATAAAATTCATGCACGCGGTCCGGTGGGCCTGGAAGGGCTGACGTCGCAAAAATATATTGTATTGGGTAACGGTCATATCCGTGCTTAACAGGGAAGAAAAAACTATGAGTCAAGTAATTGCGATTAAGGTGCCGGATATCGGCAATTTCAAGGAAGTGGATGTTATTGAGGTGTCGGTACAGGCTGGAGACAGTATTGAAGCCGAACAGGGGTTAATTACCCTGGAAACCGATAAAGCGACCATGGATGTTCCTGCACCTCAGGCGGGTGTGGTAAAGGATATTTCGGTTAAGGTTGGCGATAAGGTGAGTGAAGGCAGTCTGATTCTGATGCTGGAGGCGGCCGAGGAAGCTGCGCCGACAGAACAGCCGGCCGAACCCGCGGCTGCGGTGGATGTGCCGGTTGCGGCTCCGGCGGCAGCTGCCGGCAGTGGTGATCTGCATGCCGAGGTGTTGGTGCTGGGTGCTGGGCCGGGTGGCTATACCGCGGCTTTCCGTGCCGCCGATCTGGGTAAAAAGGTGGTGCTGGTAGAAAAACATGCCACCTTGGGCGGTGTCTGTCTGAATGTGGGTTGTATTCCTTCCAAGGCCTTGTTGCATGTGGCTAAGGTGATTACCGAGGCAGAAGAGGTTTCCGAGCATGGGGTTGCTTTTGCTAAGCCGGAAATTGATATCGATAAAATCCGTAGCTGGAAAGAAAGTGTGATTGGCAAGCTGACCGGTGGGCTGAATGCTCTGGCCAAGCAGCG
Source organism: uncultured beta proteobacterium (assembly GCA_942490555.1). Classification (GTDB taxonomy): domain Bacteria; phylum Pseudomonadota; class Gammaproteobacteria; order Burkholderiales; family Gallionellaceae; genus Gallionella. The sequence continues at coordinate 213,284 of CALNXP010000018.1, forward strand.
TAAGGTAGAAACCGTGCGCGGTCTGGCTCAGTTTACCTCGCCTAACAGCCTGCAGGTTGAAACCACTGATGGCGTGAAAACCATTACTTTTGATAATGCGATTATTGCGGCGGGTTCCAGTGTGGCGCGAATTCCCGGCTTTCCGTATGAAGATCCACGTATTATCGATTCTACCGGTGCATTGGCACTGGCCGATGTGCCTGAGCGTATGCTGGTGATAGGTGGCGGTATTATCGGCCTGGAAATGGCGACGGTTTATGATGCGCTGGGCAGTAAGATTGAAGTTGTGGAACTGGCCGATAGCCTGATTCCGGGTGCAGATAAGGATATTGTACGTCCGTTGCATAAGCGTATCGGCAAGCGTTATGACGCGATTTATCTCAAGACCAAGGTGAATAAGATAGAAGCCCTGGATAAAGGCCTGAAAGTGCATTTTGATGGCGACCAGGCTCCCGAGCCGCAGATTTATGACAAAGTGCTTATGGCGGTGGGGCGTCGTCCTAATGGGCGTGAAATCGGTGCCGAGGCTGCCGGGCTAGTGGTGAATGAGCGCGGTTTTATTCCGGTGAATGAACAGATGCGTACCAATGTGCCACATATCTTTGCCATTGGAGACATTGTGGGTGATCCTATGCTGGCCCATAAGGCGGTACATGAAGGTAAGGTGGCGGCCGAGGTGATTGCCGGTCATAACGTCGCTTTTGAACCTATGACGATTCCATCGGTGGCGTACACCGATCCAGAAATCGCCTGGATGGGGCTGACCGAAACCCAGGCCAAGGAAAAAGGCATAGACTATGAAAAAGCCAGCTTCCCTTGGGCAGCGTCTGGACGCGCCTTGTCTATCGGCCGTGATGAGGGCGTAACCAAGGTGTTGCTGGATCCTAAAACACGTCGTATTTTAGGGGCAGCGATTGTTGGTACCAACGCCGGTGAGCTGATTGCGGAAGCGGTATTGGCACTGGAAATGGGCACGGAAATGGAAGATATTGGTCTGACCATTCATCCACATCCTACCTTATCCGAAACCTTGTGTTTTGCGGCGGAAATGGCCGAAGGTACCATTACCGATCTATATGTACCGCGTAAGAAAAAGTAATTGCTCCGTGGGTTGAGTGTTGCATTCAACCGGATCGTTGCAACTATGTGCATAAATCGTACTCAAAGCCGGATGGATTCATCCGGCTTTTTACGTGAGGGCAAGACAATGAAGAAATGCTATATGGGAGGATGGGTCGCGGGTTTATTGCTGTCGTGCAATGCACAGGCATTTGATCTGGGTGATCTGTTGAAGCAGGAGTCGTTGCAGCAAATTATGGCACCGGAGACTAAGCCTGCCGAATCGCGTGATGCCGGGTCAGCGAATGATGTGCTGGCGCGCTTGGCGCAGTTTAGTGCGGGAGATCAGGCAACCAGTCTAAAGCAGGCATTGACTCAGGGGGTTGAGATTGCGGTGGCCGGCTTGGCCCGGCAGGATGGTTACTGGGGTAACCCCGAGGTGCGTATTCCCTTGCCGGACAGTTTGCAGCAGGTCAGCCTGTTATTAAATCAATTTGGTATGGGTGGGCTGGCCGAGCAATTGCAGACTCGTATGAATCGTGCGGCTGAGGCGGCGGTGCCGCAAGCTCAGGCATTGTTGGTCACTGCGGTTGAGCAGATGACGGTTGAGGATGCGGTGAGTATTCTGACCGGCCCCGATGATGCGGCAACACAGTATTTTCGCCAGCATAGCGAGCAGGCATTAGCGGCCAGTTTTCAGCCGGTAATTGAGTCAGCTATGGCCGAAGTGCAGCTGGCGCAAAGCTACGATCAAGTCGCGGCCGAAGGGGTGAAATATGGTCTGGTGGCCGAGCAGGATGCGCAGTTAAGTCAGTTTATTACCCGTCAGGCATTGGCAGGGCTGTTTCATGAAATGGCGCTGCAGGAGCGGGCAATCCGGGAAAACCCGCTGCAGGCCAGTGGCGAGCTGACGCAGCAGGTATTTTCGGTGCTGCATCCCTGATTGGGGTGGGGGCCGTAGGTGTATGTTGTCAGCGCAAGCACAATGCCAGGAAAAAGGGTGGCAAAATGGTGTTTAGGTGCATGAGTGCGGATTTTGCGCCAATTTAACCGCGTAATGTTTTTGGGGTTTCATTACCATGGATGAGCAGGTCGGCCTTTGGGGGTTGTTTATCGGCAGTTTTTTGGCCGCGACCTTGTTGCCGGGTGGCTCCGAGGCTTTATTGGTCGGATTGTTGTATTACCGGCCGGAGTTGTTATGCTCGGCACTACTGGTGGCAACGCTGGGAAACACACTGGGCAGTGTGGTCACATTTGCTATGGGCTGGTTGATTCCACAGCATAAAACGCTTAAATATAGGGATAAGTTGCAGCATTATGGGCCGGCGGCGCTGCTCTTAACCTGGGTGCCGGTGATAGGTGACGCTTTATGTCTGACCGCGGGCTGGTTGAAGCTGAATCCGTGGTGGTCGTTATTGTGGATCGCTATCGGAAAGTTTGTACGTTATGCCTTGATTGGCTGGGCGATGATATAGGCTGTGTTGACGCAACGTCACACAGCCTTGACCTCAACCTTAGCGGTTGCGACGACTGAGCAGTAATCCGACCATGCCTGCCAGTAGCAGGGCCAGGGTTTGTGGTATCGGCACCGCGGCATAATGGGCCGCTTGCGGTTGTTGCTGCGTTTCGGTCATGTGCTTGGTATCGTTTGTTGGTTCGGCAATAACTACGGGGGGAGTGCCGGGTTCCGGTTTAGGTTCCAGTACGAGGGGCGGAGTGGCGGGCGCATCGGGTTGTTGCATTGCCAGCACTTCTTGCAGGGTGTATACCGCAAATTGATGATCTTGTTTGCTGGTTAAGCGCTCTTCAATATACAGCTCGGTATTCAACGTGTATTTCTGACGCTGCAGGCCGGGAATATTAACATCGACCGAAAAGGGTTCGGTGATCTGTATGCCTGCCATGCCTGAGGGCATATAGTCTTTGGCAAACAGGCTGATATTAATAAAGTCATCTTTGATGCTGATATCGGGCTTTTGATAAAAATCGTAGCTGGGAGTATAAAAATCTCCATTAATCTGGGCCACAAATGTCTGATCGGCAATAATGGGATCGGTGGACAGTGAAATTGAGTGGATCTGGCCGGCCTGGGCAGAGATTGCGCTGCCGATCAGCAGGCTGCTGAATAAGGCGTTACTAAATGATTTCATATTGCTCCAAACATTGCGATGTTGGTCAGCCGTAGGTTAGGGACGATAAGTGGCTAACCTTGCGAGGATACCGCAAAGTAAATAGGGCTGTCTATCTTGGAAATCAGAAATTATTGAGCTAAATCAATGGTTGTAAGGTTATTACCAGACCGGGCATGACAATCATAACGCATGATATTGTTTGTTTTCAGCGGCTGGCGCTGGGCATTGACTGCGTACCCGGCTGGTAATAAAGGCTCTCCCTTTTGTGATCTTTAGATCATTTAGTTGCTATTTTAAGCGTATGAAATTAAAAATAAAATATGTAATAGTATATAGAGTATATATATATCTTGCTGCGTAGGAGATGAGACTTTTTAGCGGTAGAATAATAGAGCCTTGTTGATTGTCAGGGATTGGGGGCGGGTTTGCCCTCGAGAAGTTGGGCTGCGTGGCAATGATGTAGATAGAATTCAGGCATATAATGGCAGAACCGATGCAGCAAAAAACGACAGAAGCATCCGTTCGTATGGGAATACGCGGAATCAGTGTGCTGGTGATGATTATCGCTGTGGTGGGCTTGTATGGCTGGCTTGGTGATTATTATCAGCTGCGGAGTATTTTTAGCTGGACCGTCTCCATGAAAGCGAATACCGCGCTGGGTCTGCTATTGGCTGGCAGTTGCTGTTTGCTGCTGAGCCAGCAGCAAGATGTGCCTTATTGGCAATGGCTGGGTAAGGGATTGGCGTTGCTGGTCGTATTGTTGGGGGGGATTACCACCGCCCAGTATGTATTGGGTTTTAATGCTGGTATTGATCAGTTGTTGTTAACCGCTCCGGTGAATGAGGTGTTATCTCCCTATCCTGGACGTATGTCGTTGATGTCGGCATTGAGTTTTTTGTTGCTCGGTAGCGCGTTGTTGTTGCTTGAGAAGCCGCGTGCCTGGTCCGCTGTTCAGTTGCTGGCGTTAATCGTGTTGTTATTGGCACTGCTGGCATTTGTGTATTACCTATTGGGTAATGTCGCTTTTTTGGCGGCCGATAAGTTCTCGGGAATGGCGATACATACCGCGTTTGCGTTTATCTTGCTGGCGGTGTGTTGTCTGGCCTTAACCGCCAAAGGTGGCTATGTATTGCGCTGGCGGCATTATTGGTTTCATGTGTCTATGGCGTTGGCATTGAGTCTGATTGCGATATCCGCGGGTACCGTACTTTATAATCTCATCAATAAAAATCCACTGATCCACCAGGTGGGAGTCAGTCACCGGCTGACGGTAGAGGTATTGAATCTGGCCTCCCTGCTGGAGCAGCTGGCTATACCGCAGGAGGAGCAGGCATTGCGCCATTTGCTGGTCGCACTGGACCCCTCGTTAGATAATGCGTTACGGATATTGCAAGCGAACCCTTTTAGCAATAATCCACCATTGCTACTGTTGTTACAGACCGAATTACAACGTTTACAGATAATGCGTGATGATTGGCTGCAGTCTGAGCGTTTGATTAAAGTGCAGTTACAGCAGCCGGGTGTTGGCAATAAGCTGCATCAATTAAAGCAGCTGATATTGCAATATGCCAGCTCGAATGATAAACAATTGCAACAGGATTTGCTGCGCTTTGATCAGGCCGCGCGTACCGTGGGTGTCGCCTCTATATTAGCTTTGCTGTTGGCTACTGCCATGCTGCTGTGGATTTTTAGTGCCTTGCGACGCGAAGTGAGTGAGCGCAAACACAAAGAAGGTCTGGCTAAAATGCGTGAGCAGGAATTTAATGCGCTGGCTGAGGCCATGCCGCAGATTGTCTGGGTGGCGGATAGCGCGCGCTATTTCCATTATTTTAATCAGTATTGGCTACGCTATTCCGGGCTGGATATGGAATCCAGTCGTATGGTGGGCTGGTTATTTCGTTGCCATCCGGACGACATGGAGCAGGCCAGTGGGGTATTTGATCGGGCGATTGAGGAAAAATCGGAATTTGAGCTGGAATGTCGCTTGGCCGATATGGATGGTCAGTATCGCTGGTGGCTGGTGCGTGCGGTACACCGTTTTGATTTGCTGGAAGGCAGTGATCGCTGGTTTGGCTGCTGTACCGATATTGACCAATTAAAGCAACAGTCGGCCGAGTTGTTGCAGGCCAAGCAGCAGTTGGCGCTATCAGATCGCAGCAAGGCCTTGTTTGTTTCCAGTATTTCCGAAGAGATGGCTCGACCGATGGAGGCGTTGATTAATCTGTCCGATTTGTCACTGAGCTATCGTTTGCCCACGGTGGTCAGAAATCAGATTACCGAAACGTATACCTCCTTGAATAGCCTGTTGGACGAATCCGCTACGCGGAGAAATGACACTCTGCATAACGGATTCGTTCGTTAATCTTAAAATGTAACCTCACCCTGTCGCCGAAGCGGCAGATTCCTTCCAAGAACATGAGGTTACTTTGCTATGACACCATCTTTTCCCAATCCTTTCAAGCAAAATTATCAGCGGCATCTTCAGCATCTGCAGCTCAAAGGGCTGCAACCCAAGACCATTGATGCTTACAGCCGGGCCGTGCGGCGCATCGGCCAGGCATTTGATTATCAGATTGATCAGTTGTCCGAAGCTCAATTGCTGGACTATTTTACCGGGCTACTGCAGACGCATTCCTGGAGTGCGGTTAAGTTGGATTTGTATGGGCTGAAGTTTTACTACCACCATGTACTCAAGCAACCCTGGCCGCATCTGGATTTGATCAAGCCACCCAAGGCACAACGCTTACCAGACATATTGACGCGGGAAGAGGTTCAGCTCTTGCTCGATCGCACACAGAAACTCAGCTATAAGGTGTTCTTCTTTATCCTGTATAGCCTGGGGCTGCGGTTATCGGAAGGCTTGGCGTTAACTCCAGATGATATCGATGGCAAACGCATGCGACTGCATGTGCGCGATAGCAAGGGCAATAAGGATAGGTATGTCCCGTTACCAAAGGCGACCTATCGTATATTGCGGAGTTTCTGGGCAGTACATCGCCACCCGGGATTGATCTTTCCCAACCGTAAGGCAGGGTTGGCGGGCGCATTTCGCGCGAACTCACCGCTGGATCGTGGGGGTGTACAGACCACCTTTAAAAAGGTGGCGACCGAGTGCGGTTTAAAAAAAAGATTAGTCCGCACAGTCTACGCCATAGCTATGCTACCCATTTGCTCGAAGCCGGGGTAGACCTACTCGAAATTCAGCAGATTCTGGGACACACCAGCATACTCACCACCACGCGTTATACCCATCTTTCTACTCGCACCCAACATAAAGCCGATCGGGCCATCAACACGCTGATGAATGACTTCACCGTCACCTGGGGGAAGATCAAATGATTCGGCTGTCTTCCATCGTTAAACAGTTTGCGAGCACGGCCCTGCAGCGTTATGCGTTATTGCCCTCACAACTCAAGGCCTTGAGTGCCTGGCAACGTTGCCGCACGGCCCAGGCACCCATGATGCAGTTGCGCTGTCACGACTGTGAACAGCCGCAGTATCTTCCCCATTCCTGCGGCCATCGCCACTGTCCCCATTGCCAGCACCATCAAAGTCAGCAATGGTTGCAGCGGCAACTGCAAAAGCAGTTACCGGAACGCTACTTTATGCTCACTTTCACCTTGCCTGCTGAACTGCGCACACTGGCCTGGCAGCATCAACGCAGCGTATACGATGCCTTGATGCAATGCAGCTGGGCTACCTTAAAACAATTCGCGTACAACGACAAACAACTGCAAGGCCTGCCCGGTGCCATCAGTGTGCTGCATACTCATAATCGCCAGCTAGATTATCATCCGCATGTGCATGTGGTGATGCCCGCGGCGGCCATAGACTCAAATAATCAACTCCGTCGCAAACACGGCCATAAAGATTGGCTATTCAGCCATAAAGCATTGGCCAAGGTGTTCCGGGCCAAACTACTTGAGGCACTCACTCAGGCTGGATTGGATTTACCCGCCTATCCCAAACAGTGGGTGGTGCATTGCAAAGCGGTGGGCGCTGGGGATAAAGCGTTAACCTATTTGGGCCGCTACTTGTATCGCGGCGTGATCAGCGAGAAAGACATACTGCGCTGCGAGAATGGTCAAGTGACTTTCCGCTATCGGGACAGCAAAACCCAACGCATAAAAACACGTACCGTCAGTGGCGAGCATTTCCTGTGGCTGCTATTGCAACACGTACTGCCCAAAGGCCTACGCCGAGCACGAAACTTTGGCTTATTGCATCCCAACAGCCGACACAAGATTAGACTGATTCAGCTGATCCGCCGCGTTAACCCGGCCACATGCATTGACGCGTTACCGGCACGCCCGCAAGTTCACTATCCTTGCTGTGGCGGTGTGATGAACATCATCCGCACACGCCTGCGGCCCATGGCAGGTATGACCAATAACAGTAGCTGAATTGCCAGGAGATCATTGCTCATGTAAGCGACCATGCCCACATTACCTGAAACCGTGCCCGACACGGCGGCCCACACTCGGCCCCAAAACCAGGGAAAACGGCGTAAATGTCCGGTAAAAACCGGGTTCAGGTACAAAAAAAGGCAGTGCAACACTACCCTTAAAACGATCTGCCAGACAGATCAACGCAGCAACCTCAAAACCACTCAGCCACCGAGAGCTATTTCCATCACCCACAGACCGGGATTGTCCAACAATCGGTTCATCTCGTGGTTCGTTCCTCACACGAGATAACCTTATTCGTTATGTGTATTGGGGGATATTGTGGATTGTGGCCGCTTGCATAGCAGCGGTTTACAGTTGCAGCCGGTGGTTTTTCGGGTCAAAGAATTGTTGGAAAATGTAGTGATGCTGTTTCAGCCTAAAGCGGCGGCCAAGCATTTGCAGTTGAAGACCGAATTTTCGATGATGATTCCCGACAAGGTGGAAGGTGATGTGCGGCGTATTGCACAGATATTAAATAATCTGGTGAGCAATGCGATTAAATATACCTCGGTGGGGCAGGTGGTGATTAAGGTTTCGCAAGTCGAGCATCACTCTGCTGAGCATTGGCTGCGTTTTGATATTGAAGATACCGGTGTGGGTATAGGTGCGGTCAGCCAGCAAACGTTGTTTAACGCATTTGTGTCCAGCGCAGACGGTAAGGCGCAGCATAGTAATGTGAGCCTGGGGTTGAATATCTGTAAACATCTGGTGGATTTAATGGCGGGGGAAATTCACTACAGCACGGCACAGGGCTGTGGTACCACCTTTAGTGTATTGTTGCCACTGCCGGTGGTGCAAGATAATGATAGACCGATATTTGCCGCTGGGCCATTACCGCTACAGCTTAGCGAAGGGGAGCAGTGGCAGTTGTTGTTGCAGGACTTGACCTTGCTGTTGGTCGACAGTCATCCGCTCAGTCTGATGCTGGAACAGCAGCTGCTGGAGAAAACCGGGGCCGAGGTGCTGGTGGCGGATAATCTGGAGCAGGCGCAGGCATTGCTGCAGATGCGGCCTATAGATGCGGTGTTTATCGATGGCTATCTGCCTACTATGGACCATCAGGCCTGGTTGCAGCGTGTCCATACGGAATTACAGTTGACCAACTTACCAGTGATTATGCTGCTGGCGGCATTGTCTTCTTATGAGCAGCAGTTGTTGCAGCAATCTACCATTCAGCGTTATTTATTTAAACCGCTGCAACTGGATCAGGTGTTGTTGCAACTTAGAGAATGTCTGGATCTGCAGCATGGGGTGTCGGCCAGCAGTGGTTATTGCCGTTTGTGGCAGGATAAAGGCCGGCAGTTTCCAGCTAAACTAAGTGGTTTCGATCTGCCACTGGTGATGGAGGTGTTTTCTGCCAATAAAGAATTGTTTGCCAAGTCCTGTGATGTATTTATTCAGCAGTTTGGTGATACCGATAAGAAAATTCAGCGCTTATGTGCTGAGCATGAATATGCACAGGCATTAGCACTGATGGTGCGCTTTCGTAGCGTAGCCGCGAATCTGGCGATACCGAATGTGATGCGTACCTCAGAGAAGATAGAGCAGCTGTTGCTGGAACCTGAAAGCATTGCACAACGCGTGATGGCGCTGGAGGTGGCATTGCAGACCTTTAAATCGTCATTAAATGCGGTCCGAGTGTCGGTCAGCTGCTTGAATAAATGGGGTGCGCTGCCGTCCCATAGTGTGGCTAGGCCGCGTCAACCGGACCGAGGGGCATAGCTGGCCCTTGCCGGTGCGGCTTTTAGCGTACGCCTACCAGTACCATTAATTGATAAGGGGCGACCAGCAAGTGTTCGGTGGTGATGATAGTGCGCCCCTCAACGATATCGGTCAGTGTTTTACGTAATCCCAGCAGGCGCAGGCGACGGGCTTCAATGACCTGCTCTTGTTCGGAAAAATTGGCCAGTACCAGTACGCTTTGTTCTGGGTGATGGCGGAAGTAGCCCAGGATATGTTTGTTGCCAGCGTCAATTAACTCGGTTTCGGCGCGGGTAAAGGCCAGGTTTTGTTGACGTACCTGCACTAAGCGCAGCATGCCGGCATATACCTGACCGGTGATACTGTCTCTATCCCAGCGCTGCTCAATGTCTTGCCAGTTAAAGCGGGCGCGGTGCAGCCAGCGACTGTCGCCGAGTTTTTCATTGTCTTGCTGATAGCGGTAATCGTTCAGCGTGCCCAGTTCATCCCCCAGATACAGCAGCGGAATACCGCCTATGGTAAAGCTGACGCCATACAATAGTAGTATACGTTTGATGGCCAGTTCGATTTCTTCCGGATTCTGCTCTTCTATGCCGCGTTCCAGTCCGGTCAGTGAAGCGGTGGTGCCGGATACTCGGGCATCACCGGTGTTCGGGTCTTCCTGGAAGGGTTGGCCACGTGAGAATGAGCCTTCAAAGTTACCAATGAAAAAGTTGGTAAGAAAGCGTCGGTGGTCGCTGGGGATAATATTCAATTCATTGGCATCGTCATCGGAGAATACCCAGCCGATATCATCGTGGCAGCGCACATAATTGACCCAGGTGCAGCCGCCGGGCAGTTCAAAACGTTTATTCAGCGCATGACGCAGCAAGGTGGTGTCCCGGGTGGCCAGACTGTTCCATAGCAGCGCCATTAATTGCGGGTTATAGGACAGCTGGCATTCATGTGGATCAATGTATTTATTGACCTCGTCCGGATGTACTATGGCTTCCGATTTGAATACCATGGCCGGTGAGGTCATCTGAATCAGCGCGTTAAAGGCCTGAATAATGCAATGCGCTTCCGGCTGGTTCTGGCAGTTGGTACCTATGCGTTTCCATAAGAAGGCCACCGCATCTAGACGTAGAATTTCTACGCCTTGATTGGCCAGGAACATCATTTCTCTGGCCATGGCATTAAATACCATGGGGTTTTCGTAATTCAGATCCCATTGATAATTATAAAAGGTGGTCCATACCCAGCGCCGAATCCGGCTGATATAGGTAAAGCAGCCGTAGTTTTCATCGGGAAAGACCGGAATGATATTTTCCTCATATTGGTCCGGCATGGTGCGGTCCCGGAACATGCGGTAATAGCTTTGATAGTCTTCATCACCGGTTTGTGCGGCCCTGGCCCAGTCGTGATCATCCGAGGTGTGGTTAAACACAAAGTCCAGAGCCAGGCTGATACCATGATGGCGGAATTCGCTGGTGAGTTCGGCCAGCTGTTCCATGGTGCCCAGTTCCGGGCAGACCTCTCGATAACTGCTGATGGCGTAGCCGCCGTCGTCATCACCATCCGGGGTGCGAAATAATGGCATCAGGTGCAGATAGGTAATGCCCATTTCTTTAAGATAGGGGATGTGTTGGCGTATACCTTCCAGGTTGTCGGCAAATAAATCCACATAAGCCATGGCGCCTATCATTCTATGCGACTGATGCCAGTGAGGATTGGCCAGGCGCACCGCATCCAGCGCTTTTAGATCATCATTGCGTTCCAGCCACATATCGGTGGCCGATTCCATAATCAGATACAGATGATAGAAGAAATCGTATTGATCCCCATACAGTTGATGTAACAGTTTAAAAAAGCGGGGGAAGTGCTGGTGTACGCGCTGTAGATAGCCTTCCCAATCGGCGGGATTGTCTACCTGTTCCAGCACCCGCGATTCCAGGCGAGGAAGAATACGTTTCAGCGTTAATGCGCTTTGTTTGTTATACCATGTGTCGGTTTGTGTCTGCTGCATAAGGGGTTACCTTTGAAAACGCTGATAAAAGCCGGGTTCGGTCGGGATAGCACCCTGACAGCCGACGATGGCGCTGGCAAAACGCTGTGCCTGTTGCATGCTGTCTTCAATCGTCCACTCGTTGAGTAAGCCGTGCAGCAACATGGCGGTAAATGCATCGCCGGCGCCGACGGTGTCTATGACCTGATCGGCCGGTGCCGGGCTGACGTGAGTTTTTTGTCCGTTGCTGTCTAATAATAACGCACCTTGTTCTCCCTGAGTCAGCAGAATAAAGGCGAGTGAATTGCTGTTTAAGCAGTGTTCCAGCAAATCCTCGGGATTTCCCGGTCCATACAGTTGATGCAGTTCATCGCTATTCAGCTTCAGCCAGGTGGCGTGATGAATAAGCTCATGGATATAGTGACTGTCCCACCATGGGCTGCGTAGATTGACATCCAGAAAGACTGGCAGCTGACTGTTGTCGCGCAACTGTTCCAGTGTCTGTCGTGAGGTGGCCTGTCGTAAGGCCAGGCTGCCATGATACAGCAGGCGGTAGGCATTATTCGGATCCAGGCTGAGTGGCTGGATAAAGTCATAGGCACAGTCGGTGGTGATGGTGTAGCTGGGTTCGTTGTGGTTAAAGCTGATCTGTACATTGCCGGTGGCATGCTTATTATCCTGTTGCAGCAGGTGGTCGTCCAGATTGGCGGTCTGCATGGCCAGGCGAATTTGTTCGCCATATTTATCGTCACCGACCCGGGAAATCATACAGGGCTGGTCTCCCAGTGCCTGTAGATGCCAGGCAACATTGAATGGCGCGCCCCCCAGTACCCGTTGGTGGTCGGGAAAACAATCAAAGAGTACTTCGCCGAAAATAACAGGTGATCCAGATGCGCTCATAATGTCTCCAAAATCAGGGTGTTGATGGTAGCCTCAAGCTCCGGAATAAAATAGGCCAGGCCTTCCAGAATACCTGCTGCATAATTGCCATTCAGGTGGTGGAGGCCTCCCCGGGCAATATACAGTTGTGATGGGTGTCCGTGTTCGCTGGCTAAACGCAAGGCCTGCTGTTTGACCTCGTTGCTGGCATTGGCAACCAGGATAGAGGCTAATGGGCTGGCCATCACCTCCAGGTCATTGCCGCTGTCTCCGGCAAACACCAGATGTTGTGGCTCAATATGTTCACGTTGCTGTAAGAATTCGATGGCATGCAGTTTATTGCCGCGCGGAGGCAGTACATCCAACAACCCCAGATTCAGTTGTTCATCAATACTCCAGATCAGGCTGGCCTGGATATTTTGTTGCTGTAGTCGTTGCTGCATTTGTTGTAGCAGCGGTTCAGACTGATAGTGCAGTTCGACAAAATAACTCAGCTTGTAGCGGCTTTGTTTGTCTGCCGGCTGCAGTTGCAGTGCCTCCAGTCCATCGAAGAATGGCCGCAGTTGGGTCGCCTGATAGCCTTGCCAGTCCGGGGCTATATCGTCATGCCAGCTTTGCAATAACTGCCAGTCATTCGGCTGACGTTGATAGATACAGCTGCCAACATCGGTAACCGCATAGTCCGGTAGCGGTAAACGGTATTCTTCAATCGCCTGTTCCACCAGGGCCAGATGACGGCCGCTGACATAGGCCAGTTTGATATGTGGCAGTTGGGCCAGACGGTAAAAATACTCCCGTACGCCGGCTGATTCGCTCTGAAAACCGTTAGGCAGCAGGGTGCGGTCCAGATCGGTGCAAATCAATATTTCTGGATTCATGAGCTTCCTTTTATTCTTCCGGGTCGCTGCAACGGTTGAAAAAATCGTAATATTCCAGGGCTTCAAGAATACCGCTGGCATGAGGTTGTTGGCAGAAATAAATACGTTGCTGATCCAGGCAGTTTGACAATTCCTCGTGGTGACGGTTGGCCACTACCGCGGCCAGTGTATTGCCTAGCATCATATCTTCATCGGCACCGGAACCGCCGGCAACAAAGATACGTTCCAGGGGAATCTGCCACAGGTTGGCGACATAACGTAAGGCCATGCCCTTAGAGGCACGAATCGGGGTGATATCCAGATATTGACCGAATGAGAAGTTGGTTTGTACCGCTTGCTCTTCCTGGTGCAGCAGGCTGTTAATTTCTTCAATATCCGGTGCCACATCCGGGTTGATAAAATAACTGATTTTAAAATAACTTTGTTCACTGCGAGGCTGGTGCTCCAGACCGGATAGTTGACTCAGTGCCCGCCGCACAATGTGCGGTGTCCAGTGATAATCGATATGGCGCTGCCAGGCCAGATCCGGTTGCAACTTGGGGGCATAGTAAATTTCGGTGCCGCTGCTGGTAATCAGAATGTCCGGTTCTGGAATCGAGAAGCGTTTCATGATTGCCAGTGCCGATTTCAGGTTGCGGCCAGTGGCAATACCGAATTTGGTGGATTGACGATATTCGCGCAGCTTTTCTACCAGCTGTAGCAGCGATTCTGGATCTCCCATCAGGTTTTGATCCAGATCGGTAAAAATGGCACGTTCCTGATAAATGCTGCGGCGGCGATGCAGTGTGGGGCGACTGCGTAAGGCAGTACGATCAATAATCGGCTTGACCATGTCCATATAATGGTTGGCATGGGCATCCCAGGAATAATGCTCGCGCACCCCTTGCAGACCATTGCTGGCATAGTGTTGCCAGAGCTTGGGATTATCCAGCAGCTGGTTGAGGGCATCGCTGATGGTTTGTGGTTCCAGTGGATCGATCAGCATGCCGTTTTGACAGTTGGCAATAATGTCGCATGGTCCGCCGTCTTCGGTGGCGACGATAGGTAAACCACAGGCGGCGGCTTCCAGCAGGGTCAGACCGAAGGGCTCGGTCAATGCCGGATTGATAAAAATGCCGTGGCTGAGGGCGGCCATACGGTAAAAGTTTGCAACCTGCTCACGTTGATGGTGTTTGGGCAGGGCTACCTTGCCATACAAATCATATAAATCTATGGTGGCAAACAGTTCCTGAAAGACTTCGCGACTGCCTTCTTCCAGGTCATCCAGATCATCGCGATTACCTGCGACGATTAACAGGTTGGCTTTTTGTTGCAGTTCGGGGGATTGGCCATAGGCGTGGATCAGCGCGGTGATATTTTTGCGCTTATCCGGCCGGGATAAGGCCATGATCAGGGGTTTGTCGGGGTTGCGTAAGAACGGGGTGAGTAAGTGTTGTTCGGCCTGGTAGTCCTGTTTGCCATCATCTGGATGGAAGCGGCTCAGGTTGGTGCCGGGGGGGATTACCTGCATTTGTGCCGGCAGGTAATGGTCATACAGGCCGTATTGTTCTTCGATTTCCTGTTGGGTGCTGGTAATGACCCGTTCGGCCGAGGCCAGGGTCAGCTCTTCGGCCTCAATACGCTGGCGCATGTTATAGCGCGTTTCTATGCTGTCGCCGCTCAGACCGCTGGCCAGTAAGCGGTGGCGCTTGACCCGGCCCAGCGAATGGCCGGTGTGAATTAATGGGATGCCTAATAAGTGAGCCAGGTGAGAACCGACAAAGCCGGCATCGGCATAATGACTGTGTAACAGGTCCGGGCAGCGATAGCGGCGTAGGAAATCGGCCGCATTATCGACCAGTGAACTGAGATGGTCCCACAAGTGTTCTTTGGGCAGGTATTCCTCGGGGCCGCATTCCAGGCGAATAATGCGCGCCTTGTCGGTGAGTTTTTCTTCCGCTTGGGCATAATCCGGATCTACCTGGTCGCTGCGAACCAGTCGGGTGATCAGATCCACCTGCTCGACATCGGGGTGTCGTGCCAGCGCCTGAGCCAGTTGCACCACATACAGTGTTTGTCCGCCGGTATCGGCATCGCGCCCTAACTCCAGGTTTTTGCCGCGTATTAATCCATGCAGGCTGAGTAAAACAATATACAAGCCCTTGTGTTTCGTTTTCATCGTTACAACCTCTCTTTAAGAAGGTGGATGTGCTGTGTTATCTATGGCTACGCTATTGGTTAACAATAAACCCTAACAAAAAAGTGTGGGGTTAAGCAAGAGGCAGGCTATTGCTGAGAAGACGGTTCGCTGGCGGTTTGTTTTAGATAGGTCTCGAATTCTTGCGGGCTGAGTGGAGGCTTGATCCAGAATCCCTGAGCGAAGCGACAGTGTTGTTGTTGTAAAAACTGCCATTGTGATGCGCTTTCCACACCTTCCGCGGTGACATCCACCGCCAGGCTGTGGGCCAGTTGGATAATGCTGCGTAGCAAGGCTTTATCGGTTTCACTGGATTCTATGGCCTGAATAAAGGCCTGGTCTATCTTGATTTTATGGAATGGAAGATGACGTAGATTCTTGAGTGAGGTCTGGCCGTTGCCGAAATTGTCCAGTACCAGCTGAATACCCATATCGCGTAATTGGGTC
The DNA here is from genome assembly GCA_942490555.1 of uncultured beta proteobacterium. GTDB lineage: Bacteria > Pseudomonadota > Gammaproteobacteria > Burkholderiales > Gallionellaceae > Gallionella. The sequence goes on from CALNXP010000018.1 coordinate 228,988, forward strand.
AGACGCGCCATGGCCTGTTCGGCGTTTTGCAGCGACAGCTCGGTGATTTCCAGCTCCAGTTGGGCGGGGGCCAGCTGATGGCGTTGCAGTATCGCGAGTAGCTTTTCTTCCAGTTTACTCTGGCAAAACTGGGTGGGGGTCAGGTTTAAGGCAATGCGTGGCAAGTTGAGGCCTTGTTGTTGCCATTGACTCAGTTGCCAGCATAAATGCTCCAGTATCCAGTCGCCCAGTTCATGGATAAAACCGTTTTCTTCGGCCAAGGGGATAAAGTCGGCCGGTGGGCGCAGCTGTGGTTGTTGCGGATCTCGCCAGCGAATCAGTGCTTCTGCGGCATGCAGTTGGTTGTCGCTCATCTCAACCTGGGGCTGGAAGAATAATTCCAGTTGCTGTAATTCAACTGCTTTACGCAGCCGGTTCATCAGTTGCAACTTTTGGGTACCCTGAAAGTCCTGTTGTTGATCATAGAACTGATAGTTATTGCGCCCACTGGTTTTGGCTTTGTACATGGCGGTATCGGCGTATTGCATCAGTGCGGCCAGCTCCTTGGTGTCATGCGGGTAGGTGCTGATGCCTATGCTGGGTGAGCTGAACACTTCATGTTCTTCCAGCTGATAGGCGGGGCGCAGGGTGATCAGTGTTTTTTGGGCAATGCTCTTTGCGCTGTGACGAATATTGCTGCCATGTATGGCAATCACAAATTCATCTCCGCCCAGGCGGGCCAGAATATCACTTTCGCGGATACAGCTTTTTAAGCGTTGGGCGACATGCTTTAACAGCATATCACCGATATGATGGCCCAGTGTGTCGTTGATGATCTTAAATTTATCCAGATCGATAAACATCAGTGCCACTTCGCTGTTATTGCGTTGTGCACTGCTCATGATATGTGTCAGATTGGTTTGCAGGTAGAGTCGATTGGGCAGACCGGTCAGGGTGTCATGGTGGGCGGTATAGCGAATCTGCGCCTCAATGGCTTTTTGTTCGCTCAGGTCGGTAAAGCTGCCGATATGATATTGAATGTCGCCCGCATGGTTGCGTACGACGGAAATGGTCAGCAGCTTGGGATAGCTGCCGCCATCTTTGCGTCGGTCCCATACTTCGCCTTGCCAGAAGCCATGCTGATTGATCGCCTGCCACATTGCTTGATAGGTTTTTTTATCGGTGATGCCGGAGGAGAGTAATGACGGATTTTTTTCCAGCACCTCTTCTCTGGTGTAGCCACACATTTTTAAAAAAGCGCTGTTAATATCAATAATGCGGTTCTGGTGGTCGGTTAACATCATCGCATCGCCACAATATTTAAACACGTGGGCCAGCATCTGTGCCTGCATCTGTGCCTGTTTGCGTTGCAGTATATTGGCGACTCGAATGTTCAGCATGCGTTTGCTGACCGGCTTGGTCAGATATTCATCGGCGCCATATTCCAGGCCGGATGCCTGAGTTTGCTCGGAACTGTCGGCGCTGATCAGAATGACCGGGATGTCTGAGGTTTGCGGGTTTTTACGCAGCTGTTGTAACGCTTGCATACCACTCATGTCCGGCATCATCACATCCATAAGTATCAGTTCCGGGGTTTGCTTGGCGGCGGCAAGCTTTAATGCGGCGCGCCCGCTGGTGGCGGTGCGGATACGGTAATCGCTGCGTAGCATCTCAATCAGAATATGCAGATTGGTGGGCTCATCGTCAACGACCAGCAATAATGGTTGTTGTTTGTCCAGCATGTTATGCTCTCCACCGTATGGGTTGTGGCGCTCAGATGTAAACTATAAGCGAACTGTGGTGAGATGTATAGCGTTGGCATGCATCCAGATCCATGTTAAAAATATGTTTGAAAACAGGAAAGGCTCTAGGGAATGAATCGCTTACCGATTACTCGGCCACTGCTGGTGCTGCTGTGGTGTGTGTTAGCGTTGGATATAGCCCTGGCTCAGGGATTGGTGGTGGGCAGTGAATTTGGCAGCCCTCCTCCCAGGCTGGTTGTTGATCCGGAAAATACCCAGCAACTGCGTTGGCAGCATATTGAATCTTTTGGCCCGGTACCGCCCGCCGATATGAAACAGGGCCAACAGGTCTGTCGCAAGATGAATCATGGGGATACCTATTATCTGGTGGTCGGTTACCATCCTCAGGCCCAGGATCTGAATGGTCAGCCCTTTGCGCAGGGGGCCTATTTATGTATGCCGGAATAAGCGTTTATTCGGTAGGCTGGTTGCTGATTTTTATGCGGGTCATTAGCTGGGTGAGTTGGTCCCCGTCGTCATCGGTGACCACCATTTTGCACGGCAGATTCAGATAATCATGGCATAGCCAGATCTCGGTGCGAGTTTGCCCCTGCTCGTTCTGGTAATACAGATAGGTGGCTTTTTGTTGTTGTTTACCAAGCTTAATCTGTTGGTTGGGAATAATGCCGTAACGGTAATCATCCAGCTTGCGGCCATTGGTCATATGAAAGTCCAGATGTTCTTTGTCGGCCAAGGACAAAAACATAAACTGGTACATTGCGCTGAGCCTATCCTGAGTGCCTGCCGGCAGGGTTAATGACTGTTGTTTGCCGGCATGGTTAATGGTAAGACTTTGCCGGCTCCAGTTCATTTCTGCCTGGCCGTTCTTTTCCGGCCGTTCGGTGCGTTCATAGTTGAACGAGACGGGGCGCAGACCGGTGAGGTCATCAATCATGCCGTGACTGTTAACATGGATTTCTCCCTTCAGAAAGGCCGACAGCAGACCAACCGGGCGGGAGTGGCTGGTTAACTGGTAATAAAAGCGGTCCCGACTGAAGGTTTCCTGCATTTCTGCCACTTTGAAACCGCTTTTGCGGATTTCATACTCAATTTCAATTTTTTCTGGTGCTTTAGCCCATCCCGGGTTGCTGATCAATAGCAGCAATCCCAGGCAGGATAAGCGGCAGGGGGGGGTAAACGCAGTTTTCATTCGCTTCCTCATGGCTGACGGTGAGTTCGGCCGATAGCTCGGGGGCTATTCCAGCCCAGGAGAAATCAGGGAAAAGCTGGGCTGGCGGGCCTGTTTGAATCGGACCACGCCATTTTCATGCAGTTCAATTTGACCATTGCATAGCCAGCGCAGTGCCTGTGGGTAGATACGGTGTTCTTCACGCAGCACTCGTTGCGCCAGTGTCTGTTCGCTGTCTTCATCCATCACCGGAACCGCCGCCTGTATGATGATAGGCCCATGATCCAGTTCGGCGGTGACAAAATGTACCGTGCAGCCATGGATCCTGACCCCATCCTCAAGCGCACGCTTGTGGGTGTGTAAGCCGGTGTGGCTGGGCAGCAGTGAGGGATGAATGTTCAGGATACGGTGATGAAAATGATTGACGAATTCGGCGCTAAGGATACGCATAAAACCGGCCAGAACAATATAATCGGGCGCCAGTTCGTCAATCAGCCGTGCCAAGGCCTGGTCGTACTGTTCGCGATCGGCATAACCCTGGTGGGGCAGTACCCGAGTGGCAATGCCGTGTGCCTGCGCGGTTTGCAGGCCGACGGCATCGGCCTTGTTGCTGATGACGGCGGCAATTTGGCAGGGTAGCTCGGCCCGCAGCAGGGCTTCCATATTGCTGCCGCGACCGGAAATCAGAATGACAATCTTTTTCATAACTATGCCTTGCTTCAGCTGACCTGAGTTTGCGCTTCCTCGCCTTCGCGCTGACGAATCCTGCCAATAATGCAGCAGTTTTCGCCGGCAGCATTCAGTTGCTCAACGGCCGCATCGGCATCGGCCGCGCTGACAATCACCGCCATGCCGAGACCGCAGTTAAAGGTGCGGTACATTTCCTGGCGGGCGACATTACCTTGTTGTTGCAGCCACTGGAATAATGGTGGCATTTGCCAGCTGTTGCCGTCAATCTGGGCAACCACATTATCCGGCAGTACTCGGGGAATATTTTCCAGCAAGCCACCGCCGGTAATATGTGCCATGCCTTTGATCTCCATGGCCTGCATCAGTGCCAGCAAGGGCTTAACGTAGATACGTGTCGGCGCCAGAATCAAGTCGGCCAGGGTGTGCTCGCCCAGTTTCTGGTTAAGATCGATATGGTTGACCTCGATAATTTTGCGAATCAGCGAATAACCATTGGAATGTGCCCCATTGGATGCCATACCGATAACCACATCTCCCGTTTGAATGTGTTGACCGGTAATCACCTTGGATTTTTCCACCACACCTACCGCAAAACCGGCCAGATCGTATTCACCCGCCGGATACATGCCCGGCATCTCGGCGGTTTCGCCGCCGATTAAGGCGCAGCCAGCCTGTTCACAGCCTTGGGCGACGCCTTTAATAACGTCGGTAGCGGCGGCAACATCCAGTTTGCCGCAGGCATAATAATCCAGGAAGAACAGCGGTTCGGCGCCTTGCACCAGAATATCATTGACGCTCATGCCGACCAGGTCGATGCCTACGGTATCGTGGCGGTTCAGTTCAAATGCCAGTTTTAGTTTGGTGCCGACACCATCGGTGCCGGAAACCAGCACTGGTTCCTGATATTTTTTGGAAATTTCTACCAGTGCGCCAAAACCGCCCAGGTTGCCCAATACTTCCGGACGCATGGTGCGTTTAGCAAAGGGTTTGATGTTTTCTACCAGGCTTTCACCCGCGGCAATATCTACGCCGGCATCCTTGTATGACAGGCTGTTGCTCTGATCCGATGTGATGTTTGTGTTGTTCAAGTTGAGTTCTCGCTTTCTTCAATATAAAGTGAAGGACTGAATTTTCAGACGGATTTTACTCTAAATGGACTGCTTGCGCTTTATGCTGTGAGTAATGTGAGTGGTGACAGTGGTGACAGAGCCATGTCGGAATCGCATTCTGTTGGTATCATTGTCTGTCTTTGTGTCATAAAACCCGGTGACGTTGCCCTATTACCATGAGTCAGTTATTACTGGATATTTCATTAAATCACATCCCCGCTTTTGATAATTTTGTCTGCGGGGCCAATCAGGAGCTGCTGGCTACCTTGCAGCATGCGCTGCAGGTGCAACAAGGCGAGTGTTGCTTTTACCTGTGGGGGGAGCCCGGCAGTGGTAAAAGTCATTTGCTGCAGGCCAGCGCGGCCGCGGCGGTGAAGCAAGGGTTGGTGGCCGCCTATGTCAGGGCGCAGGTGCCGCAATATACCGATGTCATGCTGGTGGACGATGTTGAGCAGTTGGATGCCGAACAGCAGATTGAGTTGTTTGCGTTGTATAACCAGGTGCGTGATGAGGGCGGGGTGCTGGTGGTCAGTGGGGGCTGTTCGCCCTTGCATCTGCAGTTGCGTGATGATTTGCGCACCCGTTTGGGCTGGGGCCTGATTTATCAGGTTCAGGCGTTGACCGATGACGATAAGATTCAGGCGCTGATGCAGCATGCGCAGCAGAAAGGGTGGGTGTTGCCGGTGGAGGTTGCTCAATATCTGCTGCGCTATGGACGGCGTGATCTGCCCAGTTTGCTGGCAACACTGGATCAGCTGGATAAACTGTCGCTGCAGTTGCATCGTAATCCGTCTATTCCTTTATTAAAACAGGTTCTACAACAACGGAATAAAATATGAAGTTAGCTTTATTTGATTTGGATAATACCTTGCTCGATGGTGACAGTGATTTTGAATGGTCGCAGTTTTTAATCAGCATTGGTGTGCTTGACCGGGAGCTATTTGAGGTTAAGAACCTGGCCTTCTACGAGCAATATAAACAGGGCACGCTGGATATTGAGGAGTTTCTTGATTTTCAGTTAAAACCCTTGTCCCGTCATTCGCGCCATACACTGGACCAATGGCATAACCAGTTTATGCAGCAGCAGGTTGCCGGCATGATGACCGATAAGTCAAAAGCCCTGGTGGCACAGCATCTGCAGGCCGGTGATGTGTGTGTGATTATCACCGCAACCAACAGTTTTGTGACCGCGCCGATTGCGGCGGCATTTGGTATTGAGCATTTGATTGCTACCGAGCCGGAACATAAGGATGGCGAATTTACCGGTAGGGTGGCCGGGGTGCCCAGTTTTCGTGAGGGCAAAATTACCCGTTTGCAGCAATGGTTGCAACAGCGTGACTGGAGCCTGGAGAGCTTTGAGGAAACAACATTTTACAGCGATTCATTAAATGATCTGCCGCTGCTGGAATTAGTTGATAAGCCGGTGGCGGTGAATCCGGACGAGACCTTGCAGGCGCATGCCGAAAAAAATAATTGGCCAATGATGTCATTGCGCGCATGACTGTAACATTTACCCTGTACAGTACCAGTTTTTGTCATTTATGCGAGCAGGCGCAGCAGTTGCTGGCGCAGCTCGATATGGTGGCGGAAGTGGTGGATATTGCAGAGTATGATCATCTTTACCAGGAATACGGGCTACGTATTCCGGTAGTAAAACGTAATGATACCGGTGCAGAACTGGGATGGCCGTTTGATATCTCTGCATTAGGCCAGTTTATAGCGTAATGGTTTAAAAGGAGTGAGATGAACAGTCCTCATATATTGATTGTGGAAGATGAGCCGGCAATTCAGGATCTGCTGACATTTAATATGACGCAGGCCGGCTTTGAAAGCAGTAAGGCGGCAGATGTAGACACCGCCTGGGAGCGCATTCGAGAGCGTCTGCCCAGTTTGATTTTACTGGATTGGATGCTGCCCAATTGCAGTGGTATCAATTTTGCCCGTGCATTACGGGCCGATGCGCGTACCAGTAAAATTCCTATTATTATGTTGACCGCCAAAGGTGAGGAAGCCGATAAGATTACCGGGCTGGAATCCGGGGCAGATGATTATATTACCAAGCCATTTTCACCGCGTGAGCTGTTGGCTCGGGTGCGTGCCGTGCTGCGTCGCCACTCATTGACGGATGAAGCCGGTGATGACACGATTGTTATTGCTGAGTTGTCGCTGTCTCCCTCGGCGCATAAGGTCAAGGCCTCGAATCAGGCCATTGAGCTTGGTCCTACCGAGTTTCGCTTGTTGCATTTTCTGATGACGCATCCCGAGCGGGTCTATAGCCGGGGGCAGTTGCTGGACCAGGTGTGGGGTACCCATAAATTTGTCGAAGAGCGCACGGTAGATGTACACGTGCGCCGTTTGCGTGTGGCGTTACAGCCTTATGAACAGGATAAGCTGATTCAAACCATACGTGGGCGCGGCTATATCTTTAGCGCAGGTTAATCGTGCTGATTTTCTGGTTGCGGGTTACTTTCCCGGTATTGATGAGTGCGATTGCTAGTCTGCTGATTGGTTCGCATATCGGTCAGTCGGAGGGTATCGGCTGTTTTATTCTGTTGCTGTTGTTGATTATGGTCTATAGGGCGCAGCAGCTATATAAACTGCTCCAATGGTTGAAGGATCCACAATTAACAAAAATTCCTGAAGGTGAGGGCATTTGGGGGTCGCTGTTTTCCTATCTGTATAAAACCATTAAACAGTACAAGCATGCACAAAAGGAGCTGGCCGAGCAGTTAACCTTTATTGAGCAGGCTATTGCCGCGTTGCCGCAGGGGGTGGTGATTCTGAATGCGTATAATCGTATCGAGTGGATGAATCCGCTGGCACAGGCGCATTTCAAGCTGGATGAGCAGCGGGATCATTTGCAGGATATTACCTATTTGATTCGTCAGCCGGATTTTGTGCAATATCTGCAAAAAGGCGATTATGCGCAGCCGTTGATGATTCGCTCGGCGCGTCATGAAAATATGCAGCTGCTGATCAAGTGTATTAACTTTAGTCAGGATAAGCGCCTGGTGTTAACTACCGATGTGACGCAAAAAGAGCTGCTGGAAAAAATGCGGCGCAGCTTTGTGGCGAATGTGTCACATGAATTACGCACGCCGTTGACCGTGATTAATGGTTATGTGGAAAATTTGCAGGATATGCCGGATATTGAGCCGGCCCAGACCCAGTTTGCTTTGCAGAAAATTGCGGAACAGGCGCATAGAATGAATAATCTGGTCAAAGATTTGCTGGTGTTGTCCGAGCTGGAGGCAACCCGGTCGCCCAGTCAGCAGGATATGCCGGTAGATATGAATCGTTTGCTGGATGATGTTTATCATGATGGTTTGCAGTTAAGTGATGGTCGCCATAAACTGACATTAAACAGTTCATCCCATGTGCAGGTGATGGGTAATGAGAAAGAATTGCGCAGTGCCTTTGGTAATTTGCTGAGCAATGCGGTCCGTTATACCCCTGAAGGCGGACAAATTACCCTGGAGTGGGGTGTGCGGCAGGGGCGGGCGGTATTCTGTGTGCAGGATACCGGTATTGGTATTCCCGCCAAGCATTTGTCGCGTCTGACCGAGCGCTTCTATCGGGTGGATGACAGTCGTTCACGGGGTACGGGGGGGACCGGTCTGGGGCTGGCGATTGTGAATTCTATTGTGCAGCGCCATCAGGCCGAACTGAAAATAGACAGTGTGGAGGGGCGTGGCAGTAAGTTTTTCATCACTTTTCCTGCCAAACGCGTAAAATCCTCTGCTTGAGTTTGTTAGTTTATTAGAAGTTTGGATCAAGCAACATGAATCGAGAAGAACCTGCATTCAAAATCAAGAATGCGACTATCCCCTGGTTTGTTATACATATCCATACGACGGATATCGGTCGGTTAAAGTCTGAGTTGGCGGAACGCATGGCTCAGGCACCGGATTTTTTTGCCAATACGCCTATGGTCTTGGGGTTGACGCCGATTGCAGAAAGCGATGAGACGTTGGATATGGTGGACCTGGTGGCCTTTATGCGGCAGCAGAATATTCAGGCGGCCGGTGTTATCGGTGGCTCCTGGGGGGGGGGGGGGGGGGGGGGGGGGGGGGGGGGGGGGGGGGGGGGGGGGGGGGGGGGGGGGGGGGGGGGGGGGGGGGGGGGGGGGGGGGGGGGGGGGGGGGGGGGGGGGGGGGGAGGCGCAGCGCCAGTCGGCCATTGAGGCAGGGTTGGGTTTGTTTCCGGAATTAGCCGAAAAAATGCCGGTGCGTAAGGTCAGCAGTCAGCCGGAGGCTACACCGGTGGCCGAATCGACGCCGGCGCCGGTAAGTGAACCGGTTGAGCCGGAATATGTGTTGCGTCCGACCATGGTAATCGATAAACCGGTACGTACCGGGCAACGGATTTATGCCGAGCATGCGAATCTGGTGGTGCTGGCGGTAGTTAATGCCGGTGCGGAACTGATTGCGGATGGCAATATCCATGTGTATGCCCCGCTGCGCGGTCGGGCGATTGCCGGAGCACACGGCAATCCGGAAGCCAGAATTTTCATCAGTCAGATGGAAGCAGAGCTGGTTTCTATCGATGGGGTGTTTCAGGTGTTTGATGGTGGAATCCCGGATGACTTGCGCGGCAAAGATGTACAGATTTCTCAAGATGGGGATAAGCTGATTTTCAAGAAGCTTATGGGGTAAAGTGTTTTTAACAGAATGCTTTATGTGTAAAATGAATAATTTTCAGGATTGTAAGCGTGTCTAAAGTTATAGTAGTCACTTCGGGTAAGGGCGGCGTGGGTAAAACAACCACCAGTGCCAGTTTTTCCAGCGGTCTCGCGTTGCGGGGACATAAAACGGTAGTTATTGATTTTGATGTGGGGCTGCGTAATCTCGATTTGATTATGGGCTGTGAGCGTCGTGTGGTGTATGACATCATTAATGTGATTAATGAAGAAGTTTCCTTGAAGCAGGCATTGATCAAGGATAAGAATTGTGAAAATCTGTATATTCTGCCGGCCTCGCAGACACGCGATAAAGAGGCACTGAAGCTGGAGGGGGTAGAAAAAATCCTGAACGAGCTGAAAAAAGACTTTGACTATATTGTCTGTGATTCTCCCGCAGGGATTGAATCCGGCGCGTTTACTGCGATGTATTTTGCCGATGAGGCACTGATTGTGACCAACCCGGAAGTGTCATCGGTGCGTGATTCCGACCGCATCCTGGGTATTCTGGCGGCTAAATCCAAGCGTGCCGAAGAAGGTGGCGAGCCGGTGAAGGAGCATCTGTTGATTACCCGTTACCATCCACAGCGGGTTAACGGTGGTGATATGTTGTCAATCGACGATATTGCCGAAATCTTACGGGTGCCGTTGATTGGAGTGATTCCTGAGTCTGATACGGTGCTACGTGCGTCAAATTCGGGTATGCCAGCGATTCATCTGGAAAAAAGCGATGTTTCTGAGGCTTATAAAGATGTGATTGGACGTTTCCTGGATGAGGAAGAGATTCCGTTGCGCTTTGTGACCGCGGAGAAACCGGGCTTCTTTAAACGTTTGTTAGGAGCGCGCTGATATGTCTTTGATTTCTGGCCTGTTAGACTATTTGCGTGGCGAAGACCGGAAATCCGCCGATATTGCCAAGGAGCGTTTGCAGATTATCCTGGCACATGAGCGTAGCGGACGTGATGGTGACCGGGTGCCGGACTTTATGCCCGAGCTGCAAAAAGAACTGTTGGCGGTGATTTCCAAGTATTTTCCGGTGGATGATGAGCAGATCAAGGTTCAGCTGGAAAAGCATGATCAGTATGAAGTGCTGGAACTGAATGTTACCTTGCCGGAGAATAATCCTGCCAATGGTGAGACTAAGTCATAGCCAGCAGTGCGTTGCATAACAGCTCGTTGTCATAATATGGCTGGCTATGCTCGCTGACCAGTGGGGTATCAATTAAGCGAATACCGTGCTGACGGAAGAAAATTTCGTCGGGAATTTCCGAGGCATAACGTCCATTGCGACGGTCTACCAGTACAAAATTGATCAGCGGGCTTTTGATGCTGCTCAGCTCGCGGCTGAGCAGGGTTAATAGCTTATCTATACTTTGCGCCATATTCATACCCAGTTGTTCGGGGTCGTTGCCCAGATTGGGAATATAGACCTTGGGGCAGTGGTTGGCGGCAATGGCTTTACCCACGCCAGCAGGCAGCAGGTTAGCGCACAGGCTGCTGTAGAAGCTGCCCGGTGGCAGACAGATCAGTTCAGCCGATTTGATCAGTTGCTGGTTACGTTCATTCAGCCGGGTCTTGACCGGCTGCAGTTGTTCCAGGCTGGCGGAGAGTTGTAACTTATGTATGGGGGAATCTATGGCGGGTACTTGTTTGCCGGTCAGCAGGTGTTGTCCTATCAGCTGGCGGCCATCATTCAGTTTGGCCGCCAGGTGCAGGTTATCATCCACTATGGTGGTTACCGTTCCCAGGACATTGACCAGTTTGGAAAACAGGAAAATAATCGGGTCCAGTTGATGGTGGTTGTTGATTGCGCCGCCGGTCAGTATCAGATTGCCTATGCTGGCACCGTGCAGGTCAAAATCCTCCGGCATGGCACGAATAAAATAGCCCAGCTGGTTGCAGATGAATTCTCGCATCGGGGATGAAACTTCCCGTATCTCGTCGGCGTGTCCCTGAGCCAGTTGATACAGGTATTGGCATAGCTGCTGCTGGGGACCGGTGGTGGGCAGACGCTGCGTGAACAACTGATAAATTTCGGGATGGCTCAGTACCGATTCATCGGCCAGCGCCATCATGCAGCTGCGTAAATCGCCTACCGAGGGGAGATTAAAGGCGCGCCGGATTTCGGCCGAGCTGCCCCCGGAATCGAACGGGGTCACCAGGTGAATGGAATTGTGGGTATAGTTTTTAAGTTGGCGATTAAATGTGCTTAATGCACTGCCGCCGCTTAAAAACAGCAGTTTGGGGCCCAGCTCCGGATATTTCAGATAACGCTGTGTTTTTAGTGGGTCGGGCAGGGTAGCGGTACGAGTGATTTTTATACTTGTAGTAATCATGCTTGTTCCTGGAGGTTTTAATCAAGCTGGAAGTATTCTACCCGATTACGGCCATTGTTTTTCGCCTGATATAAGGCTTGGTCGGCTTGGTCAATCAGGCTTTGCAAGGCTTTGTCATATTGAGTCAGGGCCAGCCCAATGGAAATGGAAACATTGAATCTTAGCTGGTTGTGACGAATCTCGGTATCGGCAACGCTGCGACGCAGACGGTTGGCAATATTGATGGCCTGCTCGTTATCGGTATTAAACAAAAACACCAGAAATTCCTCGCCGCCATAGCGTACCAGTAAGTCATACGGGCGCAGACAATCGGCGATGCGTTTGGTGATAAATTGCAGGGTGACATCGCCGGTTAAGTGGCCATAGCTGTCATTGACCTGCTTGAAGTGATCAACGTCCACCATCATGATACTAAAGGGCTTGTGTTCGTAGCAGCAGCGTTGCAGCGCGCGTTCAAAGCCTTTTTCCATCCAGTGGCGGTTGTAAATCCCGGTCAGGGCATCTACGCTGGCCTTGTGCTCAAATAGCTGACTTCTGTTTTGTGCTTCGATTAAGGTGGTTTTATCCAGTCTGATACGCCCGGCCAGGGTTTCCAGCAGATGGCGGGCAATTTCATGTGACTGGCTGATTAATGACCATACGGTATGATGAGGAATAGCGAGTACCCGGCAGATGGTCTGGGCGGATACCGTGGCAGTGGGTAATTTGCCGTCGATCAGCGAGATTTCTCCCGCACAGTCACCTTTGCGCAAGGTGGTCTGTTGTTCGCTATCATTATCGGGCAGATGAACCATGAGTTCTCCCGCCAGTATTAGATACAGGTGAGAGTTATGTTGTTCGGTTTGCAGCAAGCGGGCACCGGGGGACAGCTGCAGAATATAGCTGTATTCCAGCATATAGTCGATGCGGCCAAAGTTGATGCCATAAAACAGGGCGTTGTTTGCCGCTAGCTCTATGTCTTCGGGACTGATCTTGTCAATACGACGGATAAGACTCATATTATTAACCTTGTGATCTCATATCGCATACGTGAATGTGGCGGGTTATTACCTTTGCTAACCAGTAAACACGCCACTGAATGTCATCGGCTGTTGCGCTATTGTATTACATCACTGTTCGTTTGAAACAAAATCTATGTCTGAAAATTCTAAGCATCAACCCCGTTATCTGCAAGGCCCTATCTGGCAACATGTGGTGCGTATGACCGCATCCAGTGGTCTGGGGTTATTGGCCTTGTTCAGTGTGGAGCTGCTGGATCTTTTTTTTATCAGCCTGTTGGGGGAGCCCGCACTGGTGGCAGCGGTCGGCTTTGCTGCCGCGCTGACGTTTTTTACCCAAAGTGTCAATATCGGATTGTCGATTGCAATGGGGGCGACTGTGTCACGCATCCTGGGGCGCGGTGAGCATTTTCGGGCGGCGCAGCTGGTGGGAAGTGGCATGGTGATGGTGTTCTGTTGTGCGCTGTTGGTGGCATCGCTGGTCTGGTTAGCGCGCTACCCGCTGCTGGAATTGTTGGGGGCCAGTGGCGATACCCTGCAGCATGCGGCCGGTTATCTGGCGATAGTGTTGCCAGCCTTTCCATTGATGGCGGTAGGTATGGCCATGGGAGGGGTGATGCGTGCCAGAGGGGATGCCCGCGGTGCCTTATGGCTGACCTTGAGCGGGGCCGTGGTGAATGCCTTGCTTGATCCGATACTGATTTTTGTGCTGGGGCTGGGGCTGCCTGGTGCGGCAATCGCCAGTGTCATCAGCCGTATCTGTATGTGTGCTTATGGCTTATATAAGGTGTTGTATCGCTATCGTTTGTTTCGTCGGCCCGATGTGGCTCAGGTTGTCCAGGATTTGCCAATATTTGCACATATTGCGATTCCATCGGTGCTGACCAATCTGGCGACTCCCTTGGGGGGCGCCTATGTGACTTCGGCGATTGCACGCTTTGGTGATGATGCGGTGGCCGGCTATGCGGTGATTTCCCGTTTACAGATGTTGGCCTTTGTCGGCTTATATGCGCTGTCAGCGGTGGTAGGGCCTATTGCTGGGCAGAACTGGGGAGCTAAGGCGTATTCCCGGGTTAAGCAGGTACTGACTCAGTCGGTGATTTTTATTGTGCTTTATTGCCTGTTGGTGTGTGCTTTGCTGGCCTTGTTGACGCCGTGGATTATTCAGTTGTTTCGGGCGACCCCGGCTGCTGCCGAGCTGATTTACTGGTTTACCTATGGCTTGAGTCTGATGTTTGTGTTTCATGGGATTACCTTTGCCACCAATGCGCTGTTTAATAATCTGGGTTCGCCGCGCACATCCACCGTATTTAATGTCTCTAAGGTGACCGTGTTTACCGTGCCATTTGTCTGGCTGGGGGCACAACTGGCCGGCGCTCCTGGGGTGTTGATCGGGCAGGCGTTGGGCGCAGTGATTATTGCGCTGGCGGGGGGGTATTGGTGTTATCGTTGTATTGGTCAGCTGGAACAAAATGCCAAATAGCCGGATAATGTGGCGATGAGTCGTTACCCTATTCCGGCCGGCCAGGCCGAGCAACAAGTCGAAATTAAAAAAAGTCGTTTTATTGCGATTGCCGCTCATGTGGTCAGCAAGGCGCAGGCGAAGGCCTTTTTGGCGGAGATCAAACGCGATTATCCCGATGCCCGGCATCATTGCTGGGCCTATGTGTTGGGTAATCCGCATTCTGCTGCCAGTGCGGCCATGAGTGATGATGGCGAGCCTGGTGGTACCGCCGGCAAGCCGATTTTGAACGTGATTCAACATAAAAAAATTGGCGATATTATGGTGGTCGTGGTGCGTTATTTTGGTGGGATTAAATTAGGTGCGGGTGGCCTGACCCGGGCCTATTCCTCGGCTACCGAAAAACTGTTGTCGCAGATTGAACTGGCCGAGCATGTGCCGCAGGTGAATCTGATGGTGGCCGTGGATTTTGCGTTGGAGCATGGTCTGCGTCACTGGCTGGGACAGCATCAGGGGGTGATATTGGATTTACATTATGGACAGCGGGCAGAGCTAAGTGTGCAACTGCCTGCGGCAGATTTATCGTTGTTGCAGGATTGGTGTTGCGCCAATGCTGCGCTGATCAAGGAGCATGAATGAAGCACCCATTGGATGATGCGGGCTTTGCCGAGTTGTTGCAACAGGCGAGAAACAGCCCACGTTTGCGGGCACACAGGAATCTGCATGCCGAACATGATGAGCCGGTACAGCGCCTATGTATTGCGCTGATTCATGGCACGTATATTCCCCCGCATTATCATACGCATGTGGATAAATGGGAGTTGATTCTGGTGTTGCGCGGTGAGGTGATGCTGGTCAATTATGCTGCCGATGGCACGGTGCAGCAAAAACAGCGCTTAACCCCGGCCGCCGGGGTGAGCGGGGTGGAAATGCAGCCCGCTGACTGGCATAGTCTCTATCCGCTGAGTGATGAGGCGGTTATTATGGAAATTAAACCGGGGCCTTATACCCCGTCGGCATCCTCGGATTTTGCATCCTGGGCACCACAAGAAGGCGATTCGGCCGTGAATGCTTTTTTGTGCTGGCAGCAGCAGGCCGCTGTGGGTGAGCGCTTTGAAGATTGCTCTGCATAGCCAGCATGTGATCGCGTGTTGATTATTCGTGTATATCTGTTGAGCGTGGCTTTTTGTAAATTATTTTGCCGGGGTAAGCTTGAACAGGCTTGTCTGCTATGGCGAGGCACAGTAACCTCGGGTTTTTTATTTGAGTGAGAGTATGATGAGTACCGAGTTAGTGCAGGTTGAAACCACCGAATTTCTGGCCGCAATGCAAGCCTGGCAGGATAATGGCTACAATATAATGACCGCGATTCGTATGTTTGATACGGCAGAAGGGGGTGTGTTGATGGGCATCAGCCGTTACCAGCAGCAGGAGCAGGTATTGGTCACCTCGGCCATGAGCCAGGGCTTTCCCCGTTGTGAGCAGGCCTTTGCCGCGATTGGGGCGATGTTTGACGCGTATTTTGCGCGTATGGCTGAGCAAGCATCGAGCACTCACTAACCGCGCATTGGTTTTTGGTCGGGACATGGATTTGGGATTTAATTTATCTCAGGCATAGACCTGGCCGCCAAAAAACGTTATCCTTCGCGCTCTGCGTGCCCGTAGCTCAGCTGGATAGAGTGTTGGCCTCCGAAGCCAAAGGTCGTGGGTTCGACTCCCGCCGGGCGCGCCATGCTTTATACGGCATTGATTCAATTGATTTTTTTCTATATCCTCCCAAATGACATCTCTTAAAAATATCAATAAGCTATTGATATAATTAGATATGTTGGTTCGACTCCTTTTGGCTCCTATACCCTTCTTGCTCTATAACTAACAAAATAAATGAAAAATGTTAGTTAATTATTGTCGCTTTCATCTATGTTAGTTAATATGACTTAACCCGGATATTTCACACTTATTTCATAAAAAGGTCGGCATAGCCAGAAATTTCTCGTAAAATCAAATCGCTAAACAAGACAACGAGAAGACTATGCCGAAACCAGATTGTACCCCAAAAACACTTAAATTTGGCCGTATAGGCCGCCGCATTATTGAAGCTGATTTTGATGGTGGAGATATTAGCTCAGATGGTGGCTTGCTGTTATTGCAACAGGTTGATCAACGCATAGGTTTGAGCCGCGCCGCCGCGAATGTAATTCATGATCCTCGTGACCCTGATTTAATTACGCATACGATGCAAAATCTGGTTGCGCAACGAATTTATGGTATGGCGTGCGGTTATGAAGATTTAAACGATCATGATCAATTGCGTAATGATCCGTTGTTACAAACCGCACTTGGTCGTCAGGGTGAAGCGGCTAGTAGCCCGACACTTTGCCGCCTGGAAAACGGTGCTTCTCGCGCTGATATTGTGGCACTCAATAAAGTGCTCTTGGATCAGTTTATCGCGAGTTATTGGGCGGCGCCAAAGCAATTCATTTTGGATTTTGATGCATCAGATATTCCCTTACATGGCGAGCAGGAAAACCGTCAATTTCATGGCTATTACAATCACCATTGTTACTTGCCGCTGTATGTCTATTGCGGCAAACATTTACTATGTTGTTTGTTGCGACGTAGTCGAATTGATGGTGCCAAGCATGCCGCTGCGATTCTGAAAATATTAGTAGGCTATTTGCGCGAACATTGGCCGGATATTGATATTATATTTCGGGCGGATTCCGGCTTTTGCCGCCAAAAAATCCTCAACTGGTGTGAGCGTAATCAGGTGAGTTATATTATTGGTTTGGCGAAAAATAAGCGGCTGAAAACATTGGTAAAAAAACGAGAGCGTAAGCTGGCTAAACGCTTTGTTAAAACAAATAAAAAGCAGCGTAGTATTCACGGCTTACGCTATGCTGCCGGATCATGGGCTCATAAGCGTCGTGTGATTACACGACTGGAATATGGCGATCAAGGCAGTAATCCTCGTTTTATTGTCACGAATCTGAAAGGCTCCCCCTGATTATCTGTACGATGAGCTCTATTGTGCTCGCGGCGAGGCTGAAAACCGAATCAAAGAAACGCAATTAGATTTGTTTGGTACGCGAGCCAGTTGTCATGACTTTGTCGCAAATGGCTTTCGCTTAATGCTTGCCGCACTGGCGTACACGCTTATGCAGCAGATGAAAAGATTGGCCTTACAAGGTACGGAATTGGCTACTGCCAGCAGTGAAACCATTCGCTGTCGATTGCTAAAAATCGGAGCTGTTATTTTACGCAATACTCGCCGCATTCGTATCAAACTCTCATCTAATCATCCTATGCAATCAATATTCGAGTTCGCACATCGAGCTTTAGCTTCACCCTGACCCTAAAAGAGTGCTCCCGGCCATGATGATACTGCTGGGGTAAGGGGAAAGTCCGCCCAAAAGTAGAGTAAGTGGCAGTGTAATGGATAAATTGTTGGCTGTTCAACGCAATCGGATCAAATCATCTACAAAAATGCATTGATTAAACTGACCGTGAAATATTCGGGTTAAGTAACAAAAAACATCAATAATGTTAGTTAGGTACTTAGATGGACAAAAACAATCGACTTGGCAAATATAGTAAGAGTGCGGTTGTAGCGGGTGAAAGTTATCTTTCATATATTCCACAAGACCTCCCATTCTCACCGCCATTAGATATGACAGCGGTTTATCCATTGCTTGAAAAGGCAAATGTCGCTTTAGGTCGCTTAGACGGTATGAGTATGGTTTTGCCAGATCCTTCGCTTTTTATCTATATGTATGTCAGAAAAGAGGCGGTACTTTCTTCTCAAATCGAAGGAACGCAATCATCATTATCTGATTTATTATTGTATGAAACTAAAGAAGCGCCTGGAGCACTATTAGATGATGTAACCGAGGTATCTTGTTATGTCTCAGCATTAACTTACGGCTTAGAACGTTTAAACACATTACCCCTCTCATTGCGCTTAATGTGTGAAATTCACGCAAAGCTTATGACTAATGCACGAGGAGGAACAAAACAACCTGGCGAATTTAGAAAGTCACAAAACTGGATAGGAGGCTCTCGCCCAGGCAATGCTAAATTTGTGCCGCCATCACCAGAAAATTTAATGCCGTGTCTAGATAACCTGGAAACGTTTTTACACGATGAAACAACACCGCTACCAACATTAATTAAAGCCGCTATTGCACATGTACAATTTGAAACGATTCATCCATTTTTAGATGGTAATGGCCGGCTCGGGAGATTGCTGATTACTCTGCTCCTATGCTCTGAAGGCATATTAAAAGAACCCTTGCTTTATTTAAGCCTATACCTAAAAGCGAACAGACAAACCTATTATGATTATTTGCAATCCGTCAGAGAAACAGGAGACTGGGAAGCATGGATCAAGTTTTTCCTAACCGGTGTAACGGATACCGCCAATCAAGCCGCTGATACCGCTAAACAAATTATCGGATTATTTAATGCAGATAGAGCGGTAATTGAGCAATCGGGTAAATCAACCGCTGCAATATTAACCATACATAATTATCTACAGAATCATCCCGTTTCCAATACGGCAAATATTAAGGACGTGTGTAATGTTTCTTTGCCAACGGTGATGAGAAGCATGAAGGCTTTAGAAGCTCTAGGCATTGTAGAGGAACTTACAGGAAAAGATAGACATAAAATATTTGCCTATAAGCGCTATCTGGATATGCTAAGTCAAGGAACTGAGCCTCTAAATTATTAGTACTCTTTTATGGTTCAAAACAATTCAAAGCCCAGTAGACTAATAACGAATAAAACTTAAATAATCAAGGGAATATTCCATCCCGTTACGTCTCATCTTATTATTTCCTGCAAAAATTGCAGCTCTTATCAGCTCTTATCAGCTGTTTCATGCGGGGCATGACCATTCACGAAAGCCTCCGTCCAGTATTGCCAGACGCTCTACAGTTGAAAGTAGTTGCTTTTATCGTATTTGGAATGGTGCCAGCAGCTCTGGGGCTTGTATTAACAGGCATTGTAAAACGCTATCTCTCCTTCATCCTGGATTCCGCAGTTGGACAGGTTCAAGGGGGCGTTGTCAGTGGCTCAATGCAAGGCGCACGAGTCCTTTCAAGTTGTTGCAATGCTTAATGGCGTGGTTAATTTACAGCGCAGGTTGGGTAATGTAGCGCTAAGCTCAGGTAGCGAAACCGTGCTATGTGCTCTTTATTGAGGTATTTAACCGTGAGTGGCGAAAAATTACCGCGATTGATGACTGGGTAACACCGAATATAAACCTCACGTCATTGGTTTTTTGGGCGATTAACATCGCAGCGCTCAACAAACACGGGCATCAACGGGCTTAAATCCGTTCCTCCTGATAGCGTTTAATTTCATACAAACAACTGATCACCGACCAGCCGGCTTTATCTATACCAAATACACTGGCAGGAATTGTTAACACCCGATGCTGGTTGAGTAGCGTATCAAAATCACAATGCACTATCGCGAAATAGCCGGTGTCGGGTGGTGTAAAGTCAGCAGAAAACCGTTGAATTAACGGTAATAAACGCTGCCACTCTCGATGGAATACCTGTTGTTGCCGTTGGGGCAGATCAAGCTTGTGCAATGCTCTCGCCGCCTGACGACAAGCCTCCGGCTCAGGAAGTGCCAGCAAAGGTTGCAGCATTGCCCGTTCCGCATCGGGACACATCACAACGCCCAAGCAATTCGGAGACAGCCAGGCTTTCGACAACGAATGACAGATAAAGCATTGACCGGTTTGCCAAAGTGCCTGTGTGGCAGCATCAAAAGCCGCGTCATAACAATACACGGTATCAAGCACTATCCGGCGTTGTGGAAAGTCGGCCAGCCATGAGGCAATCGATTCCAGCTGTTGTTGGTTCAAATATTGACCACTTGGGTTTTGTGGATTGGTCAGCAATAGCACGCTGTCTGGCCCCGCTTGCGATAAAACGGACCAATCAACGTCAGGCCAGCTGTTAAATGCCAACTGATGCAGGCCAGCCTGCTGTGCCGCAACATGATAAAAGGGATAAATATCATTTGGCAGATACAAGCTTTTATGTTGTTGGGCAAAAAGATGAAACAATGCCAGCAACCCAGTACGTACACCACGAGTTGGCAGTGCATAGCCTCGCCACTCGGGTTGCTGCATGACCTCGCACCAGCGTTCTATCAATTCATCCCGCGAGCACGATACGGGTGATGAGGCTTCCTCATTAACAAACTGCATCGCAATAAATGGATTCATACAATCCAGGCGCATAGGCGTGAACTGTTGTAGTAACTGCTCACGCCAGACTTTAAATTGCTGGAAATTCATCAAACCGTTACCTCGCTTTGCAGATCTTCCAACGACGCCAGCAGTTTACCGTCACTCATTAAATTCCAGCTACGGGCAATGCCATGGCGACGCTCCCAATACACACTGGGTTCGGTATATGCGGCAATCTGCATCGTTTGACCTTGCCACTGTCCGTTAAAAATGGGCGCCCCCCAGGGCAATTGCTGACATTGGTGCCAGCCATAACGTGCGGCAAAGTCATAAACCATGCGTAATGGCACCTGATGCTGAGCACTGTAATCATTCGCCTGATAATCACTAAATGCCGACTCGGCCCGACTCGCTACATACAGTTCTTTAAAATTTACCTGATTTACGCCTTGCACAACCGCCCAGCTCAAATAATCGGCAATATCGTCTACCGTTGCCACCCCGTGTTGTTGCAAAACACACACCAACCGTGGCTGTAAAGTCGCCCCCGATAATTGCCGCAGACTGTTACACACCTGTTCGGTCATCGTATTCAGTCCCATAATCTGGCGATTTTGTGCAGCATCTGGATGATGACGTGACATTGCCAGCACCGACAATCCCGCCTGCTGCATCGCCAGCAAACTGGCCTGCCGCGCATCCTCATTCATACATGCCAGGCGCTGGACATTACTGATCAACACTACCTTATTAAAATAGTGTGCACATTGTTGTATCAGACGTAGCAACTGAGCCATTTTTAACAGCCCGGGTTCCCCGCCACCGGTAATCACGGCGCGTTCAGCTCCTGCCCGTTGAGCGTGTTGCAACACCTGCTCGCAACGAGACCAGTCGTTAAACTGCCCGTTAAAACCCGTTGATACCGAAGACTTGGAAAAACAAAAACGACACTTGGCCTGACAGGCATGCGCAATTGGTAAAATGGAAATACTGCGCGGAGATAATTGCTGCCAGCTAAAAAGATCAACATTTAACACCGCCAACGACTCGGCCATGACATCTTCAACGCGCTGAGGTAACAGCTGATCATCAACGGCCGATTGGACAAAATACACGCCACTCACAGGAATATAATCCTGTTTAATATATTGGCCAACACCGGAAGCATGGTCGTTAAATAATGGCGTATCTGTCAGCTTGCAAGCCAACACCAATAACCGATCACCCGCTAACTGCAGCTTCTGTAATAAACGCTGAGTTTTTTCAATACCAATAGCCAACTCATGTTTTTTGAGCAGAAAAAATTGCGCTGGAAAATGGCTTTGGGCAATATTGGCCTTGCTGTAACAACGCTGATATTTATCATAACCTCGCGCAAAATTTGATAACGCCGTCACGTGATACCAGGTTGTTGTCGTCATGCCGCTCTCTACTCATTCGCCAAGCTTAGGTGAAACTATACTCCGTGCAATGATTTGAAGCTAGATTCCGCAGCCGACCATTAGTGAGTGTTGCCAAGAGTGGATTGAGTTACTTTGACGTTGCTGGCGCGATTCATCCTCAGGGTGACTGACCATTGCAGGCTAGAGCCCATTGTCAGCGGCCCATTAGCTGCGTTGCAACAACTTGAAAGGACTCGTCTTGCTGCGTTGTTACGCCTTGCACAGAACCACTGACAACGCACGCTTGAACCTGTCCAACGACGGAATCCAGGTTGATAAAAGCTGAGGATAGGGGCGACCGAGTTTGGCTCCGCGTTTTTTCGTCACTAACAACTATGCTTGCTATGCTGAGTCAGGGAGCCGACTCGCTTTTCTTTGAGCCCAATACGCATCACCATAAAGGAGAAGAAATAGACACCGCATCGCTTCGCGCGCGGTGTAATCTGCCCGGGATAAGACACCATGTTTAATGGCGGGGTTATTTTACCGCCTCCTAGGGGGGCGTTAAGCTTGGCGCGCTTCAGTTGAGCGTTGATTAAAGTCCAGCGTTACGGTTGTTCCCTGTCCTGGTGTGCTATCCAGCTGAATCTGCCAGCCCTGACGGTCGCAGATGCGTTTGACGATGGCCAGGCCGATACCGTTGCCCGGTTTGCCTGGGTTAGCCCGATAAAAACGGGTAAAAATATGTTGCTGATCTTCGGCGCTGATGCCGCAGCCGGTGTCGCTGACGGTGATCTGATGCGGTTGCAGGGTAATTTCAACCTGACCTTGTTCGGTGTATTCAATCGCGTTTTTGATGATATTTCCCAGCACAATCGACAGTACCGATTTGTTCAGGGTGATGGTGAAGTCTTCGATCAAATGGGTGTGCAGGTTAATCGTTTTATTGCCGATTAAATGACGGTATTGTTCCACCGCATCGAGTATTACCTCTTGTGCCGAGCTGGATTGTGCCGCGGAAGGGTTGCTGGTTTCGCGGGCCAGCATCAGCAGCACTTCCAGCATTTGTGACATACGCTCGGCGGCACGGCGAATACGTTGCAGCTGGCGTTGTTGTTTATCACCGATTTGCTCGCACTCCTGCAACAGTTCGGCCGCGCCCTGAATAATCGCCAGCGGTGTGCGCAGTTCATGGCTGGCATCGCTGGTGAAGGCCTGTTCGCGTTCGATAAAGTGTTGCATGCGCTGCTGGTATTGTGCAAAGGTACGGGCCAGTTGACCCACCTCATCGTGGGCATAGTTTTTGGTCAGTGTGGAGCTGTCCTGTCCTGGGGTCAGATCCGCAACCTGTTGCGCCAGGCTGGCAACCGGCGAAATAACCCGGCTGGCCAGGGTGCGCCCCAGAATAAAGCCACAGCCAAGTGATAACAATACCACCAGAATCAGTGCGGCACTAATCGCTTGTTCGCGGTTTTCAAATTCGGTGGCTTCCTTGATCAGATAGGCCCGTCCCTGGGCAAACGGCATAATCAGCACATAGCTGCTTTGCTGTTGGTGTTGCCAGCTATGTAAACCCTCGGCAAAGGTATGTAAGGCTGGCGGCAGTGTGTTGCTGGCAGCCGGCGTTGTTTGATAATAAAAGCGGGTGTCAAAGGTGATTTGTTGTAGTGCGTCGCGATTTACCTGGGGTTGCTGTAATAAATACTCCAGCTCGGCCTGCATTTGTTCATCAATCAGTTCATGTTCAATATCTTCTATGGTCAAATACACACCATAGGCAATCGCGCTGCTAAGCAAGGCAGCAAACAGGGTAAATGAAAAGGTGATGCGAAAGCGCAGGCTCTGACGAAACTGCATCAGCGACCAACCAGTTTAAAGCCTAAGCCATGTACGGTATGAATCAGCGGATAGCCAAACGGTTTGTCTACCGTGCTGCGCAGGGTGGACAAATGGGCGCGCAGTGCATCACTGTCCGGTGGATTATCTCCCCATACCGCCTGTTCCAGTTGTGAGCGGGTGACCACATTGGGCGAGTGGCTGATCAGCACTTGCAGTAACTTTAATCCGGTAGGCGTCAGGTTTAACAGCTTGCCGTCACGGCTGACTGCCAGGGTGTTGCGGTTAAATAGCAGCTGGTCAACTTGAAATTCGTTGGCTTGTTGCGGCTGACCACGCTTGCTTAAGGCCAGTATCCTGGCCAGCAGCTCCTGCAGGGCAAAGGGTTTAATCAGATAATCATCGGCACCACTGTCAAAACCTGCCAGTTTATCCTGTAGTGTATCCCTGGCGGTTAACATGAGGACTGGGGTGTGTTTGTCGGCTTCCTGGCGCAGCTTGCGGCAGGCGGTCAGACCATCCATGCCGGGCATATTAATATCCATGATAATCACATCAAAGTCCTGGGTGATGGCCAGGTGCAGACCGGTGATGCCATCTCCAGCCGCATCCGGCAGATGGCCTTTGGCATCCAGATAGTCGTATAAATTAGCCGATAAGTCGGCATCGTCTTCTATGATAAGAATTCTGAGTGGGTTGACCATAGTGATTACGCTGATGAAAGCAGAAGTATGCCAACCCGGTATCTGACTAACAAGTTGTTTGTTACCATTCTTCTTCATCAATACGTTGTTGGATTTTCTGGATCAGTTCACGAATCTCGGCCTGTCGACCTTTGTCCGCCAGCGGCCTATCCTTGCGTGCCGGTGCTGCCCGGGCTTTTTGGGCGGCTTGCAGGGCCTGGGGGTATTGGGCTTCGTTAAATAAGAAATCGGCATAAAAGTAATTGGCATCAATGCTGTCAGGTGCAATTTTCAAGGCTTTTTGTAAATAGTCTAATGCCACTTTATGGTCTCCAAAGCTGATCGGCCAGCCCGGCACCTGGTAATACAGGCTGCCCAGCGTGGTATAGGCCGAACCCTGCAGTGCATTGGGGTCAATGCGTGTTGCCTGTTCTAGTGCGGCCTTGGCCTGTTTGACCAGGCCGAGTGCGCCCAGCCCTCCTTTTTCGCCAGCATAGCTGCTCACAATAATGGCCTGCCAGATCAGTACTTCAGGATTGTTGGGGTGTTGTTCGGCTAAGCGGTTGGCGCGTTCGGCCAGTTTTTCCAGGCTGGTTTCGCGTTGATCGGCCGGGGTTTGGTAGTTGGCCACTTCCCAGTCATGTTGCAGTGGTGCGGCCTGTTGGCCTATGGCCCAGACCGGTGAGCTGAATAAACAGCTGGCGAGTAATAAGTGAATAAGGCGTGATTTCATGGTGGCTCCTTAATGTTTGGGTAAGTAGTGCGACATGATTCGGTTCTGTTTGCTCAGCGCACGGTCTACCAGGCGGGGTAGCAGCGCGTTAATGCGTACAAACAGTTTTTCCGGCCAGCCGTAATAGGCCCTGTGTTTGTCGTGCCGGATGCAATGCACGATAAATCGGCCTATTTCTTCGGGTTCATCCATTTTCATCTTGGTGGCTTGGGCCATTTCATAGACCGCGGCACTATTGGCCTGTGTTTTTACGGCGCGTGGGGCGATATAGCTGACCTCGACACCGCTGCCTTTTAATTCCCGTGACAACGCTTCGGAAAAGCCCCGTAATGCAAATTTACTGCTGGAGTAGGTGGCAAAATAGGCAAAACCTATGCTGCCAAAGGTGGAGCCTATGTTGACGATACGTCCCTTGCCATGTGCCAGCATATTCGGCAGTAAGGCATGGCTAAGTTGTAGCGGTGCCAGTACATTGGTGGCATACATCTGTTCAATCTGCTCACTGGATTGTTGATCAAAGGCATGAAAGTCGCTGATGCCGGCATTGTTGATCAGTAGATCCACCCGATTGCAATGTTGGTAGATTTGCTCCAGCAACTGCTGGCGTCCGATGGCCAGGCTGATATCGGTAGCAATCGTGATGCAGTGAGCATCATACTGCTGCTGTAGCTGTTGTTGCAGCTTACGCAATTTATCCTGATTGCGTCCGACCAGCATCAGCCGGGCACCTTGTTGGGCCAGTTGCTCGGCAATGGCCTGACCAATGCCCCCCGAGGCCCCGGTTAATACGGTAACGCAGTTTTTCAGTTGCATGCTTATGCTCCGTTATTGCTCAATGAAACGTGCTGGAAAATCGCGCCATATAATTTATACATACGGCGGGCACAGTGGATGATGGCCTGCTGATCCGTTCGGTTGTCTATTTTGTCCATCAGTTGCTGATAAAACTGCATATGCTCAATATCCAGCGCTCCATGTGAGTTCAGGTAGCTAAAGGCCGCGTCAGGCAAGCCCAGGTTTTGCTGAATGGCGGCGGCGGCCTTACAGGCCAGCTGGGTGCTGCTGCCTTCCAGTACCAGCACCATGCCGAAAAAGCCCAGGGGGTTAATCCGTTCAATGGTGTAATAGGCATAAGCCACCATCATTTCCGTACTGTGATGCGGCAGACCATAACGTACCGCGTCGGCATCGGCACCGCAGGCACGGATATCGTTCAGTATCCACATTTCATGGTTTTTCTCTTCTTCTATATAGTCGGCAATGGCTTCACGCATCCAGCGAGGTTCCAGTGGTAGTCGCGAGCCACAGGCCATCAGCAAGGGCAGGGTATGTTTGACGTGATGGTAGGCCTGGCTCAGGAAGACAATATATGCCTGATGGCTGACCTGGCCATTGATTGCGGCGTGTAACACCGGGGTTTGTAAAAACTCTTGTCTGGCGGTTTCGGTGGCGGCCAGTAACTGTTCATAGAATGGCATGTTGATTCCTTTCGGGCAGATAGAGTGCTTCTATACGCGACTGATAATATTCCCAGATAGGCTGGCGGCGCGGACGCTGGGTGGCCGTCAATTGCTGGTTTTCCAGTGAAAAGGGCTGCTCGGCCAACAGCCATTGATGCACCTGGGCATAATCTGGCAGCTGTTGGTTGGCCTGTTCAATCGCTTGTTGAATGGCGGCGGCTGGGTGGCCGGGACGGCCGACAATAATGGCGGTGTTGCTGGGACGGGCTTCACCAAATACCACTGCCTGTGCAATTGCTGGAGACAGGGTTAATTCACGTTCCACCCATTCCGGTGCAACATTGCGGCCGAAGCTGGTAATAAAGCAGTTTTTTTTGCGCCCGCTAAGATGTAAAAATCCCCGCTCGTCCAGATAGCCCAAATCACCGGTGGCATACCAGTCGTCAGGTAATGACGGTTGATGCAGATAACCGTTAAATAATTGGCCTTGAATCTGTATCTCATTATCCTCGGCAATGCGCAGCCGCAGATGAGGCAACGGTTTGCCGACGCTGCCGGCCCGCTGTGCTTCGGGGGTGTTGACCGCCACCACCGAGGCGCATTCGGACAGCCCATAGCCTTCATATACCTGAATGCCGACGGCTCGGGCACGGCTGAGTAGCTGGGGGGATACCGGGGCGCCGCCTACCGCGACAAATTGCAGCGGTAGTGGCCAGTCGGCACCTTGTTCTACTGCGATGACACAGGCTTGCAGCATTTGTGGTAGCAGCATAATGCTGCTCGGCTGGTAATGATTGATGGTGGTTAATAATTGTTGCACGTTCAGTCCGCAGCCTCCCTGCAGGCCGATTTCCTGCAGGCTGGGTAACAGACAGCGTGCCCCGGCCAGCAGCGCGGTATAGACCCCGGCAACATTTTCCAGCAGCACGGGCAGTGGCAGTAAGGATAAATGCTGTTGCTCAGGGGTGATATTTAGTGCCTGTTGCAGTGAGTTGGCGACATTAAACAGGCTTTGATCGGACAGGCATACGCCTTTGGCTGCTCCGGTGGTGCCGGAGGTATAGGTGATTTTGCTGATTTCCCGGGTGGAACGCGCGGGTAAGTCAACGGCTAGCTGCCATAACGGGCCACCCAGCAGTTTATGTAAGGGTTGTGGGTTGAGTTCCGGGAGTAAGCATTTCAGCTGCATGGCATTGTCGGTCAGCAAGAGTGATACGCCGGCATCGCGCAGGGTATGGCATAGCTGCTGTGCCGTGAAAAACGCGGGAATCGGCACCAGTGTTACACCGGCTTGCTGGCAGGCCAGATCAACAATGACCCAGCCGGGACCATTGTCCATTAGCAGGGCCAGCGTTTTAATACCGCTTTGGCAAAATTCACTGGCCAGCTTATCGACTTCATGTTTGAGTACCTGATAACTGATACTTAACTCGCGGTTATACAGGGCAATCTGTTGAGGTTGTCGCAGGGCGTGTTGGTTAACCGTATCCAGTAGCGTATTCACCTTATGCCTCCCGTTGGTGTGTGCAGGTGCTAAGTTGCCAGGGGTGAATGCTTAAGCGATGTTGCTGCCCCAGTTGCCGGGCCTGTCGCCATAGTTCGCCAGTTTGTGGCAAGCCTTGACGCTCCAAATGCCGGCGCATGATAGCGGCTCCCCGGCGGATATCGCCGACCACGACTTGAGGTTGTTGCTGGTAATAACTGCCCCATTCCTGCTGGCCCGATTCCAGACGTGAGGCATGGGCATTGGCCAGCGGGGTCAGTGTTATCCCGAGGCGACGGAACATATGACGCACCTGAGCGGTGGCGGTAAAGACACACCATTCATAGCCGGTCTCGGCTAGCCAGGCATTCAGCATAATAAACAGCAGGCGTGCGCTACCGGCACCGCGAGAGGCCAGATTGCCCACTTCCATGATTCTGGCTCGGTCTATAGGGCGGGCCAGCCGGCCGGCGAGTATATTCTCAATCGGTTTGTTCAGATACTGCTCCAGGAATAGCGGCTGGTGTGCGGCAGGAGATAAGCCTAAGGCGGCCTGCAGTCTATGGTTTTGTTGTAACGTCAGCAAAAACGGCAGAAAGTGGCTGACTCTGGCGCTATAAGCTTGATTGAATATCTGTGCAATAAAGTGCTGTGCCGCAGGTAAATGCTTGCCGGCGGCAAGTTGGAGTGCCAGTTCGGGGTCGGGCTGGAGAGCGGGGGGATTCTCGGTAGTGATGTTGGACAGCATAATGGCTCCTGAATGCAACACGATTGGGGTAACGTGAGGTCAGTCTAGCCAGTGTGTTGTCAAGCGGATGTTAAGCAGATGTTAAGATTTTGTTAAGATTCGATAATTCGTTGTGCCGCCCTCGCCGTCGCATCGGGGATGAATTAGGCTTTTCCCTGCGCGGTAAAGGGTTGGAAAATTTAGTGGCGGACGATTATTATGTTCGGTTTCTCCAGTAATTGATAATTATGTCAGAGTTAACGCATTTTTCTGAATCCGGCCGGGCGCGTATGGTGGATGTGTCGGATAAGCCCAGTAATAAACGTGTTGCTATCGCCTCCGGGGTGTTGCGTATGTTGCCGGCAACCCTGCAACGTATTCACGCAGGGCAGATTGCCAAGGGTAACGTGCTGACCGTCGCCGATGTGGCGGCGGTGATGGCGGCTAAGCACACACCGGATATGATTCCTATGTGCCACTCGCTGCCGCTAACCGGAGTGGAGGTGGCTTTTTCCGACATTATGGCGCCGGATGCGCAAGGCTGTGTCGGCATCAAAGTGGTTACCCAGGTAGGCTGCGTTGGCCAGACCGGGGTAGAAATGGAGGCGCTGTGTGCCGCCAGCACGGCGTTGCTAACCATTTACGATATGTGTAAGGCGGTGGATAAAGGCATGCGCATTGAGTATATCCAGCTGGAAGAAAAGCATGGCGGTAAGAGTGGGCTGTGGCAACGTAGCGATGTCGTGGCCTCGGCGACACGCGAATAAAAGGGCATTATGATTAAAGTTTTATTTTTTGGCCCGGTAGCCGATAAGCTAGGACAGCGTGAATTGGTGCTGGATTTTCAGCCGGAAACTTCGGTGCAGTGTATTTACGACCGCCTGGCCGCGCAATATCCGGCCGCGTTTAAATTGGTGTGTTTTACCGCATTAAACAATGAGCAGGTGAGTGATATGGCGACGCGGGTGCCGGATCATGCCGAGCTGGTGTTTATGTCTAAATTTTCGGGAGGCTGAATGAACGTTGCGGTTCGTATTCAATTTGCAGACTTTTCTCAGGATGAAGAGGTGGCTGCGTTAAAGGCCAGCTCGACCTGTATGGGGGGGATTGCCACGTTTTTAGGGTGTGCGCGCGACTTTTCCGAGGGGCGTTCGGTGTCGGAGATTCATTTTGATGCGTATTTACCTATGGCCGAGGCCGAAATGCATAAATTGCGTGAGGAGGCGATTCAGCGTTTTGAGCTGCTGGACGCACGGCTGGTGCATAGGGTGGGCGAGGTGAAGGCGGGTGAGAATATTGTGTTTATTGCCGCCGGTGCCAAACATCGTGGCCCGGCCTTTGCGGCCTGTGAATGGTTAATCGCTGAGTTAAAACAGCGCGTACCTATCTGGAAAAAAGAAATTACCCCGCAAGGAGATAGCTGGGTCAGTCCGCGGCCATGAGTGTGCGGTTAATCAGTATTGTCGGCTTTTCCGGCTCCGGTAAAACCACGTTGATAGAGGCGTTGATTCCACGCTTAACGGCTCAAGGCCTCAAGGTGGCTACCATCAAAAATGCTCACCATAAGGTGACACTGGATACTCCTGGTAAAGACAGTTGGCGTTATAAACAGGCCGGGGCCTGTCTCAGTATGCTGGTGACTAGCGATGGGGTGCAGCTGGTGGCCGATCCGCTGGAGGATAGCGCCCCGGATAGGCTGGCACAACGTTTTTTAGGGGAGGCAGATCTGGTGTTGGCCGAAGGCTTTTCTGCTACGCCAGGCCCCAAAATTGAAGTGCTGCGTCGGGCAAATAATATAACACCACGTTGTCAGCCGGAACAGGGGCTGATTGCCATGGTGACCGATGTGGATGAGGTTTACCCGCAATTGCCGCATTTCGAGCTGGACGCGCTGGAGCCTATCGCCGCGTTTATTTTGCAACAAAAAATATAGACTAGGGGGGATGTCATGCTGCCGTTTTATCAATATTCAATGATGGGGCGTGTCCTCTATTGGCATGGATAAATTAATCACCGACTGCACCTTGTTGATACTGGCCGGTGGCAACTCTCGGCGTATGGGGCAGGATAAGGCCGAATTGGCGCTGGCGGGCAGCAGCCTGTTACAGCGGGTGGAGACCCGGCTAAGTCCATTATTTTCTAAGAGATTATTGAGTGTGCGGCAGTTGCGGTCGGGGCTGGCATTGCCTCAGGTGGCGGATGTGCAAGCCAATAGCGGTCCTTTGGCCGGGCTGGTCAGCGGTATGGCGCAAATCGATACGCCTTGGCTGTTTATGATAGCTACCGATATGCCGTTTATTCGGCCACAACTGGTGCGCACCCTGGCGGCATTTCGTCGGCAGCAGCAGGCGGTTATTCCGTTTGTCGATGGACATCCACAACCGCTGGCGGGGTTTTATCATTGTGGCGCACTGGCCTATTGGCAGCAGCAGCTGGACAGGCAATGTCTGAGCTTACGCCGGGGGTTGCAGGCGCTGGATGTATGTTATGTTAACCAGGATAGGCTGCGTGTTGGCGATGCGACATTGAGCAGTTTTTTTGATCTGGATACACCGGACGATCTGGCCAGCGCACAGCAATTATTAATCAGCTAAACCCGCGGAGAGTTTTATGGAATATTTATCCGTCAGCGCTGCCCAGCAGTGTGTTTTGAATCATATGCGTTTAACCGGTGTGGAAAGCGTCAGCATTTATCAGGCATTGGGGCGGGTACTGGCCGAAGATGTTTATGCTAACCGAGATTTGCCGCCGTATGATGTGTCGGCCATGGATGGTTTTGCTTTGCGTAGTGCCGATGTTGCCCAGGCTCCCGCCAGCTTACAGATTATTGAGGATATTAAGGCGGGTGACCGGCCGCAGCATGCATTGCAGGCTGGGCAATGTGCCCGGATTATGACCGGTGCGCCGGTACCGCCAGGTGCCGATACGGTGATTCGGGTGGAAGATAGCGAGATGCAGGGTGAAACCCAGGTCTGCATTAAACTAAGCGTGCCCGCCGGTAATGATATTCGTCGTCAGGGCGAGAGTATGGCCAGCGGTGAGATTATCCTGAACGCCGGTACCGAGGTGACGCCGGGTGTGCTAGCGGTGCTGGCGACGGTGAAATATCTGCAACTCAAGGTGTATCAACGCCCCAGGGTGGCGATTGTTTCTACCGGCAATGAGCTGGAAGCGATTGATGAGCCGGTAGATCCCTATAAAATACCCGATGCTAACAGTTATGCGTTAATGGCTCAGTTGCAGGCCATAGGTATAGCGCCTGATTTGCTGGGTATTGCTCGTGATGATCCCGAGCAATTGCGTGACTATCTGCAAAAAGGTCTGCAGTATGATGTGTTACTGGTGTCGGGCGGTACATCCGTTGGGGTACACGACTATGTGCGTCCGACGCTGCAAGCGTTGGGTGTAGATATGCTGTTCTGGCGGGTGAATATGAAGCCCGGTCATCCCTTGGCCTTTGGCCGTACGGATGGCTGTGTGATGTTTGGTTTGCCGGGGAATCCGGTATCCAGTATGGTTTGTTTTGAACAATATGCCTTGCCGGGGCTGCGCCGTATGATGGGGCATAGTCGTTTATTTCGTCGTACCTTGAGCGCTCGTTTGACCCATGATTTAAAGCATAGGCCCGGACGTGTTGAGTTTGTGCGGGTGACCCTGGGGCAGGACCCGCATGGCTACACCGCCACCAGTACCGGTTTGCAGGGTAGTGGTATGCTGTTGTCTATGGCCAGGGCCGATGCTCTGGCGGTGATACCCGCCGCAGCCTGTGGTATGGCTGCCGGTGATGAGGTGGTGTTACAGCTGCTGGATGGGTGTGAGTTGCAGGCAGCTGCGGGGTTAATCGAATAGTGGTTGTCATCATGCTGTAATATTACGGTCTTACCATTACGGGTTAAGCTAAAAAGAGAGAATAATTATGCAAATTGCAAAAATTGGAATTGTCACCATTTCGGATCGCGCCAGTCGGGGTGATTATGAGGATAAGGGCGGCCCAGCCATGCATGACTGGTTCAAAAAAACACTGACCACGCCCTGGGAGCCGGTTGCCCGATTGATTGAAGATGATCAGGCCTTGATTGAGAAAACCTTGCGTGAACTGGCGGACCAGCAAGGGTGTTGTCTGATCGTGACTACCGGTGGCACCGGTCCTGCACCGCGTGATGTTACGCCGGAAGCTACCGAGGCGGTATGTGACAAAATGATGCCGGGCTTTGGTGAGCGTATGC
Organism: uncultured beta proteobacterium; assembly: GCA_942490555.1. Classification (GTDB taxonomy): domain Bacteria; phylum Pseudomonadota; class Gammaproteobacteria; order Burkholderiales; family Gallionellaceae; genus Gallionella. The sequence goes on from CALNXP010000018.1 coordinate 261,909, forward strand.
GTGCGGCATCACTGAAATTTGTGCCTACCGCGATTTTGTCGCGCCAGACCGCAGGGATTCGTGGTCGCTCGTTAATTGTTAACCTGCCGGGCAAACCTTCGGCAATTAATGATTGTTTGCAGGCGGTATTTCAGGCGGTGCCTTATTGTATCGATCTGTTGGATGGTCCCTATATGGATACCGATTCCGAGGAATGTGCGGTATTTCGTCCCAAGCAGGCCCAGAAATCACCGGCCTAGCCGGTGTGGCCGCAGGTTAGTGTAGACGGTTAACTTAGCGCCGTTTCTTCGGCGAGGTATGTCAAGCGGCCGTATTTTCAGTATCATAGTTTGCTACTTTGATGATTGATGGTGAATACGATGACAACTGCCTCCGAACATGCTCAAGCCTTGTTAACCTTTATTGATGACAGCCCCAGTCCGTGGCACGCGGTGGCCAGTTGTGAGCAGTTGTTGCTGCAGGCGGGCTATGGCCGTTTACTGGAATCTCAGCGCTGGTCGTTGCAGCCGGGGGGGCGCTATTATGTCACGCGAGGTGATGCCTCTATTATTGCGTTTCAATGTGGCAATCTGCCGCTGGCCGATGCTGGCTTGCGGATTATCGGGGCGCATACCGATTCTCCCGGGTTGCGTATCAAGCCTAAGCCGGTAGAGGATGTGCAGGGGGTGACACGCCTGGGCGTGGAGGTCTATGGCGGCCCGATTCTGGCCACTTTTTCCGACCGCGAGCTGTCGCTGGCGGGACGGGTTGTCAGCAAAACCGAAACCGGCCTGCAGACACAGCGGGTGCGCTTTGAACAACCGTTATTGCGTTTGCCAAATCTGGCGATTCATATGAACCGCCTGGTGAATGAAGAGGGGCTGAAATTTAATAAACAGACCGAGTTGCCGCTGGTGTTGGGCATGACCGATCCAGAGGCGGATCCGGAGCTGGACTTTCGTTGTCTGATTGCCGATCAGTTGCAGCTTAATCCGGCCGCTATTTTAAGTTGGGAGCTGAATGCCTATGATACGCAGCCCGGTAGCTTGTGGGGTGTGCATAGTGAGTTTCTGGCCAGCAGCCAGCTGGATAATCTGGCCTCCTGCCATGCCGCGTTGAGTGCGTTGTTGCAGGCGCCGCAAACCGGCGCCAGTTGTATCTGTGCATTTTTTGATCATGAAGAAGTGGGTAGTGAAAGCAGTACCGGGGCCGGAGGCAGCTTTTTGCAGGATGTGATGCAGCGTATGGCGGCCAGCCAGCAGTTGGATGCGCAGGACAGGCAGCGTATGCATGCGAACAGCTTTTTTATCAGTGCGGATATGGCGCATGCCTGGCATCCTAATTTTCCGGCGGCTTATGATGCGGCGCATCATGCGCTGGTGAATGCCGGGCCAGTGATTAAGCTTAACAGTAATCAGCGCTATAGCAGCAATGCCGAAACGGCGGCTCGCTTTATGCTGTGTTGTGAACAGGCAAAGGTGCCGTATCAGCAATATGTGCATAGAACCGATCTGGGGTGCGGCAGCACCATAGGGCCTATGCTGGCGGCTCAGCTGGGGATGGCCAGTGTGGACGTGGGTAATGCTATGTGGGCCATGCATAGTATTCGTGAAAGTGCCGGTGTGCTGGATCATGATTACCTGACCAGGGCTTTTGTGGTGGCGTTTACCCGTTAATTTGGGTTGATTTGGGTTAAATTGTAACTTGAAATTTTCGGGTTATATTTGTTTTAATTCAGTTGGATATGTCGCATTGAGCAACTAAAATATTGCGCCTGCGTGCCGGCTTTTTTTCCGGATTTTGCCAAAATCTACTAATATATGGCCCGTTTGTTTTAGCTGAAGAAGTACGGAGTTATCGCCTTATGCAAAAATTTTCCCCCGGTCAACGCTGGATTAGTGACGCAGAACTGAAAATGGGATTGGGTACTGTGTTGAATTGTGATCAGCGTTCAGTGACGGTGGTGTTTCTGGCAACGGGTGAAACCCGTATCTATTCAACCGCGACCGCGCCCTTGCGCAGGGTCGCATTTGGGCCGGGAGATAAAGTCAAAAGCCATGAAGGCTGGAATCTGTTTATTGAGTCGGTGACCGAGACCGATGATGGACTGTTGATTTATCGCGGCAAAAAAGAAGACGGTACGCCCACCGAGTTTGATGAAGGCCATCTGGATAATTTTATGCAGCTTAACCGGCCGGTTGAGCGTTTGCTTGGCAGTCAGTTTGATGCCAATAAACGTTTTTTGCTGCGTAGTCGTACCTTGCAGCAGGCTAACCGGCTGGCTGCCTCGTCATTAAATGGCTTGACCGGCGGTCGCACCAGCCTGATCCCGCATCAGTTATATATTGCCCATGAGGTGGCCAGGCGCTATGCCCCTCGGGTGTTGCTGGCCGATGAGGTAGGGCTGGGTAAAACCATTGAAGCCGGGATGGTTATTCATCAGCAGCTGTTGACCGAGCTGGCGCAACGGGTATTGATTGTGGTGCCGGACAGCCTGGTGCATCAGTGGCTGGTAGAAATGCTGCGTCGCTTTAATCTGCAGTTCAGTATTTTTAATCAGCAGCGCTGTGAAGGGTTGGAGCCGGATGAGAATCCGTTTGAAAGTGAGCAGCTGGTGCTGTGCAGTCTGGATTTTTTGAGTCATCATCCGAAATATCATCAGCAGTTACTGGCGGCCGAGTGGGACTTGCTGGTAGTGGATGAGGCGCATCATTTGCATTGGGATGCGCAAGCGCCCAGTGCCGAATATTTACTGGTGGAGCAGTTAGCCGAAAAAATTCGGGGTGTGCTGTTGTTAACCGCCACCCCGGAGCAGTTGGGTAAAAGCGGGCATTTTGCCCGTCTGCGTTTGCTGGATCCAGAGCGTTATCCCAGTTTTGAGGCGTTTGTTGAACAGGAGCAGCATTATGCGCCAATCGCACTGGCGGTTGAACAGCTGCTTGGTGATGAGGCCTTATCCGACACCACGTTTAAATTGCTGCAGCACACCCTGGGTGAAGGGGATAATGCGGCGTTACTGGATCAGCTGCTGCATAGCGATGAGGCACATCAGCAAGTCGCGCGTCAGGAGCTGGTTGATCATTTGCTGGACCGGCATGGTACCGGGCGGGTGTTGTTCCGTAATACCCGGGCTGCGATTAAAGGCTTTCCGGGACGTGAAATGCACAGTTATTCATTACCCTTACCCGCAGCTTACGCTGAGGTGATGGAGCAATATAAATCCCAGGATCTGACGAATCCGCAATGGCTGCTCAGCCCGGAATTGTTGTATCTGGAGCAGGCGGCCGAAGAGGCTCCTTTCTGGACCGGTATTGATCCGCGTGTTGAGTGGCTGGGTGAGCAGCTGAAAGCGTTGCGTCCGGCCAAGGTGCTGGTGATTACCTCCGGCTCAGAAAGCGCAATGGATCTGGCGCATGCGCTGCAGGTGAATACCGGTATTCAGGCCGCGGTGTTCCATGAAGGGATGAGTATTGTCGAACGTGATCGTGCGGCAGCATTCTTTGCTGATCAGGAATATGGCACCCAGGTGCTGGTTTGTTCCGAGATCGGCAGTGAAGGGCGTAATTTTCAGTTTGCACAACACCTGATTTTATTTGATCTGCCCTTAAATCCGGATTTGCTGGAGCAGCGTATCGGACGTCTGGACAGGATTGGTCAGGCCGGGGTTATTCAATTGCATATCCCCTATCTGCAGGGGTCGGCGCAGGAAATTATGCTGCAATGGTATCAGCGCGGGTTGAATGCGTTTACGCAAACCTGTCCGGCCGGCAACAGTATTTTTGAGCAGGTCAGAGAGCCCTTGCTGGAGGCGCTGCATCAGCTGGAAAATGATGCTCAGCAATTAGAGGCATTGCTGGTGACCACCTATCAGTTGTATCAGCAGAAAAACCAGCAATTACAACAAGGGCGTGATCGCCTGTTGGAATATAATTCCTGCCGTCCGCTGCAGGCGGCAACCTTATGTCGTCAGGCCTTGAGCGAAGAGCGTAGCGATGAGTTAAGCGATTATCTGGAGCATGTGTTTGATTGCTATGGCGTGGATATGGAGGAGCATATCGGTCATAGCTATGTCATACGTCAGGGCAGTAAGATGCAGCAGTCGTTTCCTTGCCTGTTGGAAGATGGAATGACGATTACTTTTGATCGCGATGAGGCGCTGGCGAACGAAGATATGCATTATCTTACCTGGGAGCATCCCATGGTGCGTGGTGCCATGGAAATGGTGCTGGGCAGCGAGCAGGGTAATAGCAGTATTATCGCCATCAGTGTGGAAGGCATCAAGCCGGGGTTATTGTTGTTGGAAGGGCTGTATGTGCTGGATAATGGGGCGGGCAGTGAGCTGCGCTTGAATCGCTATTTGCCGGTGACAACCATTCGCAGTGTGGTAGATCAGCAGGGGAATGACTGCAGTCATATTGTGACCGAGGCACTGATTGCGGAAAACAGCAGCAAGGTAGATAAGGCGGTGGCCGGTAAAATTGTCCGGGCGTATGCCGATCCGCTGCGACAGATGATTGATGCAGCCGATATGCTGGCTAAGGATCAGGCGCCGCGGCTGTTAAAGCAGGCGCATCAGAAAGCGCGGGTGATGCTGGAGCGTGAAATTAACCGTCTGCAAGCTTTGCGTCAGGTAAATCCGAATGTGCGTGACGAGGAAATACAGTTCTTTGCCGATCAATGGAAGCAGCTGGATGCGGTGATTGAATCCTCAATTCCTCGCCTGGATGCCATACGGGTGGTGATAACCACTTGATAATAAGTGGAATGATCGCATCTTTTATTTGGGTTTGTGGTCAATGCGTTGTATGATTCGCCCGGTTTTGTAATGCGATATAAAAATGATTTTTCCCCAATTGTTTGATGTGATCGTGGTCGGTGGTGGCCACGCGGGTACCGAGGCCGCGCTGGTCAGTGCGCGTAGTGGGGCTAAAACCCTGTTGTTAAGCCATAATATTGAAACCCTGGGCCAGATGTCCTGCAATCCCTCTATAGGTGGAATCGGTAAGGGGCATCTGGTCAAGGAGATTGATGCGCTGGGTGGTGCCATGGCGCTGGCCGCCGATGAAGGTGGGATACACTTTCGTATTCTGAATGCACGCAAAGGCCCCGCGGTGCGTGCGACACGTGCCCAAGCCGATCGTTTGCTGTATAAGCAGGCAATACGTTCGCGCCTGGAAAATCAGCCCAATCTCTGGCTGTTTCAGCAGGCGGTGGATGATCTGATTGTGGAGCAGGATAAGGTGTGCGGGGTGATGACTCAGCTGGGACTGCGTTTTGATGCCAAAACCGTGGTGCTGACGGCGGGGACTTTTTTATCCGGTATGATTCATGTGGGTATGCGGCATTATCAAGCTGGCAGGGCCGGTGATCCGCCATCGCTGAGTCTGGCGCATCGTTTGCGTGAGCTGCAGTTGCCGGTAGGGCGTTTGAAAACCGGTACCCCGCCCCGGATTGATGGGCGCAGTATTAATTATCAGGTGCTGCGTGAGCAGCCGGGTGATGATCCGGTGCCGGTATTTTCATTTGCCGGTAGCCGCCAGCTGCATCCTAAGCAGATTTCGTGCTGGATGACCGATACCAACGAAAAAACCCATGAGATTATTCGCGGTGGTCTGGATAGATCGCCGATGTTTGCCGGTGTGATTGAGGGGGTGGGGCCGCGTTATTGTCCGTCGATTGAAGATAAGGTGACGCGCTTTGCGGATAAAGACTCGCATCAGATTTTCCTGGAGCCGGAAGGCCTGGATACCCATGAAATTTATCCGAATGGGATTTCTACCAGCCTGCCGTTTGATGTGCAGCTGGCATTGATTCATTCGATTGCTGGCCTGGAGAATGCGCATATTTTGCGTCCCGGCTATGCGATTGAATATGATTATTTTGATCCGCGTGGCCTGAAGAGTTCGCTGGAAACCAAGGCCATACAGGGGCTGTTTTTTGCTGGCCAGATTAATGGCACGACCGGTTATGAAGAAGCGGGCGCACAAGGTTTATTAGCCGGGCTGAATGCGGCGCGTCTGTCGCGTGATGAAGAGGCCTGGAGTCCGCGGCGGGATCAGGCCTATCTGGGGGTGATGGTGGATGATCTGATTACCCGTGGTGCCACCGAGCCCTATCGTATGTTTACCAGTCGGGCCGAATATCGTTTGCAGTTGCGGGAAGATAATGCCGATTTGCGACTGACCGAGCTGGGGCGTCAGATGGGAATTGTGGATGATGCGCGCTGGCAGGCGTTTGAATGTAAGCGTGAGGCGGTGGAACAGGAGCAGCAGCGGCTGCGCAGTACCTGGGTTAACCCGCGCTCATTGCCACAGGCCGAGGCCGAGCGGGTGTTGGGCAAAGGAATTGAGCGTGAATATTCGCTATTCGATTTATTGCGCCGTCCCAATGTGGACTATGCTGAGCTGATGTCGTTGCCGGGAGCGGGTGAGGCGGTGGCGGAAGCGGCGGTTGCCGAGCAGGTTGAGATTCAGGCGAAATATGCGGGATATATTGAGCGCCAGAAAGAGGAGATTGCGCGTAATGTACAGTATGAAAGTATGAAGTTGCCCGTCAATATGGATTATGGCAAGGTGAGTGGTTTGTCTAACGAGGTCAAACAGAAATTGGCCGAGCATAAGCCGGAAACCCTGGGTCAGGCTGCCAGGGTTTATGGGGTGACGCCGGCGGCGATTTCATTGCTGCTGGTGCATTTAAAACGTGGGCAGTCATTATGAGTGCCGCCGAGCGCATGTTGCGGCAAGGGATTGTCGAGCTAAAGCTGGATTTGCCCGAAACGGCGATTGTTCAACTGTTAGAATATCTGGCGTTGTTGCAAAAATGGAATAGAGTTTTTAATTTGACCGCGATTCGTGACCCACAGCAGATGGTGACCCATCATTTGCTGGATAGTCTGGCGGTGTTGCCGCATTTATGGCCGGGGCGCTGGCTGGATGTGGGCTGTGGTGCTGGCTTGCCTGGTGTGGTACTGGCGATTGCTCGGCCACAGTGGTCATTTACTTTGCTGGACAGTAACAGTAAAAAAACTGGCTTTGTGCAGCAGTCGGTGATTCAGCTGGGGTTGAATAATGTTGAGGTGCAGTGCACCCGGGTGGAGCAATGGCAGCCGCCGGAATTATTTGACGGTATTATTTCCCGGGCGTTTAGTGAGTTGGTGCAGTTCTTGCGTTGCAGTCAGCATTTGTTGGCGGCCAATGGCCGCTGGGCGGCGATGAAGGGTGAGCCCGAGCAGGAATTGCAGGCAGTGGTAGACCCTGTTTATCGCATTGAGCAGGTGCTGCCGTTAACGGTGCCATTTATATCTGCAACGCGCAGCCTGGTGCTGGCGGGTTGTGCGGGAAGTGAGGAGAAATGATTAAGTTGCTGGCGGTAGCCAATCAAAAAGGTGGGGTGGGCAAAACCACGACAAGTGTCAATCTGGCGGCCAGTCTGGCCTTGGCTGGAAAGCGGGTGTTGCTGGTTGATCTGGATCCACAGGGAAATGCGACAACCGGTAGCGGTGTCGATAAAAGCTCGTTGATTTCCAGTGTGTATGAGGTGTTGCTGGGGCGTAAGCCGATACCCGAGGTGGTGCAGCGTTCCGAACAGGCCGGTTTTGATGTGTTGCCCGCCAACCGGGAGCTGGCCGGTGCCGAGGTTGAGCTGGTGGATATGGACAAGCGTGAGCGTATGTTGGCGAATGCGGTCGCCGAGGTGGAAGATGATTATGATTATGTGATTATTGATTGTCCGCCGGCGTTGAACTTATTGACGCTCAATGGCTTGTGTGCGGCCCGCTCAGTATTGATTCCCATGCAGTGCGAATATTATGCGCTGGAAGGATTGAGTGATCTGGTGAATACCATCCGTAAGGTACGTTCGTCATTGAACCCCGAGCTGGAAATTGAGGGTTTGTTACGCACCATGTTTGATGGGCGCAGCAGTCTGGTGCGTCAGGTGTCCGAGCAGTTGTGCAGTCATTTCGGGCGCAAGGTGTATGACACCATTATTCCGCGCAATATTCGACTGGCGGAAGCGCCCAGCTATGGTGTACCGGTTTACTATCATGATAAATCTTCCAAGGGAGCCAAGGCATATCAGGCATTGGCCGAAGAGTTAATAGCCAAGTCTGCCGTTGCCGCAGCGGCTTGAAGGAAAGGTTAAAAATCATGGCAAAAAGACAAAGTGGTCTGGGGCGAGGGTTGGATGCGCTGCTGTCGGGTAGCAGCAGTGAAAAGGATGAGGTGTTGCGTGAGCTGAGTGTGGCTCAGCTGAAACCGGGAAAATACCAGCCGCGAACCAATATGGATGGGGGGGCGTTACAGGCGTTGGCCGATTCTATCAAGGCGCAGGGCATTATGCAGCCGATTATTGTGCGTCAGCTGGCCGATTATGATTATGAAATTATTGCCGGGGAGCGACGTTGGCGTGCGGCCAAGCTGGCCGGGCTGGCGCATGTGCCGGTGTTGGTGCGCAGTGTGGCCGACGAGGCTGCGCTGGCGATGGCGTTAATCGAAAATATTCAGCGTGAAGGCCTGAATCCATTGGAGGAGGCGCACGGTTTACAGCGACTGGTGGATGAATTCGGTCTGACCCATCAGCGTGCCGCCGATGCGGTGGGGCGTTCACGCAGTGCCGCGAGCAATTTGCTGCGTTTGTTGAATCTGGCGCCGCAGGTGCAGCAGCTGCTGATGCAGGGGCGGTTGGATATGGGGCATGCGCGGGCGTTGTTGTCATTGCCGCTGGCACAGCAGATTCTGCTGGCAAATAAGGTGGTTGGTAGTGAGTTGTCGGTACGTGAGACCGAGCAGCTAGTGCAGCAGTTGCAGCAACCGCCAGTTGAAAAAACGGCCGCTAAGGTGGATAGGGATACCTTGCGTTTGCAGGAGCAGATGAGCGAACACCTGGGGGTTAATGTGCAGATTAAGTCCCGGCAGGGGGGGCGCGGCAAGTTGGTGATTGAATACGATAATCACGATCAGCTGGATAGCTTTCTGGGTAGATTGAAAGCCTGATTTGTGCCGCTAATTAGTGTTCCTGGAATAAATCTGACTAGATATAGTTGGTCGCCCCGTTTGGTTGGATAACACCGTGAAAATTATAGATAAAGTATGCCGGATAAAATGCCGGAAGAGGTTTGACGCAAGTGGAAAACAAAGCTATTATGTCGCGATCTGATCCTGACGAACAGTTGCTGTGCGAAGGAAAAATAATGCAGCGCATTGTTTTGGTTCAGATAATTGCTGTTTTGTTGGTTGCGTTGATCAGTCTGGTAATTACCAGTGATATGCAGTTTGCAATAGCAGTGATATGTGGAGGGGGAGTATCTGTTGTCAATACGTTGTTATTGACCTGGAGGATGAGAAAGTCTTCAGCGCATATCGCCCTGGATGCGCATTTGCAGTTGCGACTAATGTATTTTTATGCTGTCGAGAGATATCTGGCAGTTATAGTCCTGCTCGCAATATGCATGCTGGTCTTTGAATTTATGCCGCTGGCGCTGGTGGCAGGCTTTGTAATGGTTCAGGCCTGTTTTGTAGCTGCCCGGTTAGTGTTAAACAGATTACAAATGAAATGATAGTGGGAAAAAATGGCGAGTGAAATTCATACATCAGGAGAGTACATCAAGCACCATCTGCAAAATCTGACTTTCGGTCAGAAGATGGATGGATCTTGGGGGGTGGCACAAACAGCAGGTGAGGCAAAAGCCATGGGCTTTTGGGCCTTGAATCTGGACACCTTCTTTATGTCGTTACTGTTAGGCGCATTGGTTATGCTGATGTTCCGCGGTGTGGCAAAAAGCATTACACCGGGCACGCCTTCCGGTATGCAGAATTTCTGTGAATGGGTGGTGGAGTTTATCGAGGATAGCGTCAAAGGCTCTTTCTCCGGGAAAAACAGCATGATTGCGCCGCTGGGCTTTACGATTTTTGCCTGGGTGTTCCTGTTAAATCTGATGGATCTGGTGCCGATTGATTGGTTTGCCGCTTTAGTTGCAAATCCGCTGGGTCTGCCATTCTTTAAACTGGTGCCTTCTACCGATCCGAATGCGACTTTTGGTCTGGCATTGGGTGTGTTTGTTCTGGTGCTGTATTACAGCATTAAAGTTAAAGGGCTGGGTGGCTTCTTTGGTGAGCTGGCGTTCCATCCGTTTGGTAAGCTGGGTATGCCGGTTAACCTGATTTTGGAAGGCGTTAACCTGATTGCCAAGCCAATCTCTCTGGCATTGCGACTGTTCGGTAATATGTATGCCGGTGAAATGATCTTTATTCTGATTGCATTGATGGGTGCTTCCTGGGTAGGTGCCTCCATGGCTGATGTGACCTTGTTTGGTTCGCAGATTCTGTTGTCTTTAGGCTGGGCGATCTTCCATATTCTGATCGTGACACTGCAGGCATTCATCTTTATGACGCTGACCATTGTGTACCTGGATATGGCGCACCAAGAGTCACACTAAGATTTTGAAATAGAACACTTTTATTAACTTTACTTTAACTTTTGAAATAGGAGATTTAAAATGGAAATGGCATTGCTATACATCGCTGGTGCACTGATGATGGGTCTGGGCGCTTTGGGTGCTGCGGTTGGTATCGGTATCCTGGGTGGTCGCTTCCTGGAAGGTGCGGCACGTCAGCCTGAGCTGATTCCTATGCTGCGCACACAGTTCTTCGTAGTTATGGGTCTGGTTGATGCGGTACCTATGATTGCGGTTGGTTTGGCGATGTACGTTCTGTTTGCGGTTGCTTAATTTTTCAAGAATCAAACTGTAACGGAACAACTTAGGAAAGGTAGCTTGCATGAACATTAATGCAACACTCTTCGCACAAACAATCATGTTTGCTCTGTTCGTCTGGTTTTGTATGAAGTTTGTCTGGCCGCCAATTATGGCTGCGCTGGAAGCTCGTAAGAAACAGATTGCAGACGGTCTTGCTGATGCTGAGCGTGCTAAGCACGATTTGGAATTAGCGACCAAGCGTTCCGCAGAAATTCTGCGTGAAGCAAAAGAGCAGGCTAGCGAAATTATTAGCAACAGTGAAAAGCGTGCCAGCGAAATCGTTGAGAGCGCGAAAGAACAGGCTAAGGTTGAAGGTGACAGGATTATTACTGGCGCACAGGCTGAAGTTGAACAGGAAGTATTTCGTGCTAAAGAACAGCTGCGTACGCAGGTATCTAGCATTGCTCTTAGTGGTGCTGGAAAAATTCTGGGTCGTGAAATTGATGCCAAGGCACATGGCGATCTGGTAGACAAACTTGTAGCGGAAATTTAAGCCAATGTCTGAAACTACTACCATTGCAAGGCCTTATGCAAATGCTGCATTTGAATATGCTCAGAAACAGTCCGATTTAAAAGGCTGGTCTGAGTTTGTTCAGGCAGCGGCCGAAGTGGTTTGTGTACCTGACGTGACCGCACTGATTACCAACCCTAGGGTCGATAAGGGCCAGGTTGGTCAATTGGTGGTTGATGCGTTAGGTGGCAAGACAAGCCAGCAACAAAATAACTTTATTAAGATTCTGGCTGAGAATCGACGTTTGCAGGTGTTGCCGGAAGTTGCGGCAATTTTTGAGGTTTTACGCGCCGAAGCGGAAAAAGCAATGAATGTTGAAGTTGAGTCTGCATTTGAGTTGAGTGCAGAACAACAGCAAAAAATTGCGACTTCATTAAAGTCCCGCATGAACCGTGAAATCAAACTGGTATGCAGCGTCAATAAAGACTTGATGGGTGGTGTTGTGATTAAAGCAGGTGACAAAGTGCTGGATGGTTCCGCACGTGCACGTCTGCAGCAATTGGCAACCACCCTGGCCAGATAAGAATCCAGATAAGGAAATTATAATGAAGCTAAATCCTTCTGAAATTAGCAACTTAATACGTGAGCGTATTGAAAACTTTGAAGCGCTGACACAAGAGCGCACCGAAGGTACCGTCGTTAGTGTAACCGACGGTATCGTGCGTGTGCATGGTCTGTCAGATGTTATGCAGGGTGAAATGCTGGAGTTTGATGGCAATACTTTCGGTATGGCCTTGAACCTGGAGCGTGACTCTGTGGGTGCCGTTATTCTGGGCGAATACGAGCATATCTCTGAGGGCAGTATTGTTAAATGTACTGGCAAAATCCTGGAAGTACCGGTAGGTCGTGAACTGTGTGGTCGTGTAGTAAACGCACTGGGCCAGCCTATCGATGGTAAAGGACCGATTAATACCACCTTAACCGATAAGGTTGAAAAAGTAGCCCCTGGTGTTATGGCACGTCAAGGTGTGGATCAGCCGGTACAAACCGGTCTGAAATGTGTTGACTCCATGGTACCTATCGGCCGTGGTCAGCGTGAGCTGATTATTGGTGACCGTCAGACAGGTAAAACTGCGGTAGCGGTTGATGCAATCATCAACCAAAAAGGCGAAGACATGATCTGTATCTACGTTGCCGTAGGTCAGAAAGCATCGACTATCGCTAACGTGGTACGTAAGCTGGAAGAGCATGGCGCAATGGAATACACCATTGTTGTTGCTGCTGCCGCTTCTGATTCTGCCGCGATGCAGTTCCTGGCTCCTTATGCCGGTTGTACTATGGGTGAATACTTCCGTGACCGCGGTGAGGATGCATTGATTGTTTATGATGATTTGACCAAGCAAGCCTGGGCTTATCGTCAGATTTCATTGTTGTTGCGTCGTCCTCCTGGTCGTGAAGCCTATCCTGGTGACGTATTCTATCTGCATTCTCGTCTGTTGGAACGTGCTGCGCGCGTTAATGCCGACTACGTTGAGAAGCTGACTAATGGTGAAGTTAAAGGCAAAACCGGTTCATTGACCGCACTGCCGATTATTGAAACTCAGGCGGGTGACGTTTCTGCGTTTGTTCCTACCAATGTGATTTCGATTACCGATGGTCAGATCTTCCTGGAAAGCGATATGTTTAACGCAGGTATCCGTCCAGCGATTAATGCCGGTGTTTCGGTTTCTCGTGTGGGTGGTGCAGCTCAAACTAAAGTGATCAAGAAGCTGGGTGGCGGTGTACGTCTGGCTCTGGCTCAGTATCGTGAACTGGCCGCATTTGCCTCGTTTGCCTCTGATCTGGATGAGGTGACCAAGAAGCAGCTGGCTCGCGGTAAGGTTGTGACCGAACTGATGAAGCAGAAGCAGTATTCTCCATTGTCAGTATCTAAAATGGCGGTGACTTTATATTGCGTTGAAAAAGGTTATTTTGACGACGTTGAAGTAGATAAAGCGCTGTCCTTTGAAGATGCATTGCATAAATACCTGGAAGGTAATGCCAAGGGTGTTATGGATGCGATTCAGTCGACTAAAGTACTTGATGCTGATAACGACAAAGCGTTGGCTGCTGCGATCGAGAAATTTAAATCAACAGCAGTTTACTAAGACGGGGTGAGAAATGGCTGGCAGTAAAGAGATCCGCGCAAAAATCAAGAGTGTACAAAATACACGTAAGATTACCCGTGCCATGGAAATGGTTGCGGCGGCAAAAATGCGTAAAGCACAGGATCGCATGCACTCAGCTCGCCCGTATGCTGAAAAGATTCGTCAAGTGGCAGCTCATCTGTCACGGGCGAATCCGGAATACAAGCATCCTTTTTTAGTTAAGCGTGAGCAGGAAAAAAATGTTGGTCTGATCGTAGTGACTTCCGATAAGGGGTTATGTGGCGGTTTGAACAACAATTTGTTGCGCTTAATTACTAACCGTATGCAGTCCTGGGATGGCGAAGGCAAGAAAACATCTGTCTGCGCTATCGGTAATAAGGGCTTTGGTTTTATGACTCGTATTAGTGCCGACCTGAAGTCTCATGTGGTTGGCCTGGGCGATACGCCTCATCTCGAGTCATTGATCGGTGCGGTAAAAGTGATGCTGGACGCTTATGTTGCAGGTGAAATAGACGCAATCTATTTAAGCTATAACAAGTTTATCAATACCATGAAACAAGAGCCGACGGTTGAGCAGTTGCTGCCGTTGAGCGGTGAAAAAATGGGGACCTCTTCTGGAAGCTGGGACTACATTTATGAGCCGGAAGCTAAGCAGGTAATTGATGAGCTGTTGATTCGTTATATCGAATCGCTGGTATATCAGGCCGTGGTAGAAAATATCGCTTCCGAGCAAAGCGCTCGTATGGTAGCGATGAAGGCCGCCTCTGATAATGCCAAGAATGTTATCGCAGAGCTTAAACTGGTCTATAACAAAGCGCGACAGGCTGCGATTACTCAGGAAATTTCTGAGATTTGTAGTGGCGCGGCAGCGGTTGAGTAAAGATCAAGTATTTTAATTTAAACGGGGATTCCTAAAAATGAGTCAAGGAAAGATTGTTCAGTGTATCGGTGCGGTGGTCGACATCGAATTTCCACGTGACCAAATGCCCAAAGTATACGAAGCATTGCAACTGGCTGATGATAGCTCTTCTGTTGCAGAAGCAGGTTTGGTATTTGAGGTTGAACAACAGTTAGGTGATGGTATCGTTCGTACCATTGCTATGGGTTCTAGCGACGGTCTGCGTCGCGGTATGGCTGTTAAGGCCACCGGTCAAGAGATTGCGGTACCTGTAGGTACCGGTACTCTGGGTCGTATTATGGATGTATTGGGTCGTCCAATTGATGATGCGGGTGACATTCAGTGTGACGAGCGTCGTGGTATCCATCAAAAAGCTCCTAAGTTTGACGAGCTTTCTCCATCGGTTGATCTGCTGGAAACAGGTATTAAAGTGATTGACCTTGTTTGTCCATTCGCTAAGGGTGGTAAGGTTGGTCTGTTCGGTGGTGCCGGTGTGGGCAAAACCGTTAATATGATGGAACTGATTAACAACATCGCCAAGCAGCACAGTGGTTTGTCTGTATTTGCTGGTGTGGGTGAGCGTACTCGTGAGGGTAATGACTTCTACCATGAAATGAACGATTCCAACGTTCTGGATAAAGTTGCCATGGTGTTCGGTCAGATGAACGAGCCTCCAGGTAACCGTCTGCGTGTTGCGTTGACCGGTCTGACCATGGCGGAAAAATTCCGTGACGAAGGTCGTGACATCCTGTTCTTCGTGGATAACATCTACCGTTACACACTGGCCGGTACCGAAGTATCTGCGCTGCTGGGCCGTATGCCTTCTGCGGTGGGTTATCAGCCAACACTGGCGGAAGAAATGGGACGTTTGCAAGAGCGTATTACGTCGACTAAAGTGGGTTCGATTACATCGATTCAGGCCGTTTACGTTCCTGCCGATGACTTGACCGATCCATCTCCAGCAACCACCTTCCTGCATTTGGATTCAACCGTGGTTCTGTCGCGTGACATCGCTTCTTTGGGTATCTACCCTGCGATCGATCCATTGGATTCAACCTCACGTCAGTTGGACCCACAAGTGGTGGGTGAGGAACACTACGGTGTTGCTCGTGCGGTTCAGAAAACACTGCAGCGTTATAAAGAGTTGCGTGATATTATCGCGATTCTGGGCATGGATGAGCTGTCTCCGGAAGATAAGCAGGCTGTTGGCCGTGCACGTCGTATCCAGCGTTTCCTATCTCAGCCTTTCCACGTTGCGGAAGTGTTTACCGGTGCGCCGGGTAAATATGTGTCTTTGAAAGAAACCATCAAAGGCTTTAAAGCGATTGTTGAAGGTGAATATGACGATCTGCCAGAGCAGGCTTTCTACATGGTAGGTGGCATTGACGAGGCAATCGAAAAAGCCAAGAAACTGCAGGAAAAATAATTGAGGGCTAAGTCATGACAATGACCGTACATGTTGACGTAGTAAGTGCTGAAGAAGCGATTTATGGTGGGCTGGCCGAAGTGGTTGTAGTTCCCGGCAAAATGGGCGAATTGGGCATTTACCCACGTCACACAGCATTGATGACAACGATCAAGCCTGGTGCAGTCAGAATCAAGGTGCCTAATAAAGATACAGAAGAAGTTATTTATGTATCTGGCGGTATGCTGGAAGTTCAGCCCGGTACGGTAACCGTACTGGCTGATACAGCCATCCGTGGTGCCGATCTGGATGAGGCAAGAGCCAATGAAGCCAAGCAGGCTGCCGAAGAAGCAATGAAAAATGCAGCTTCGGAAGTGGATTATGCCAAGGCTCAAGTCGAATTGTCGCAGGCGGTTGCCCAGCTGCACACACTTGAGCAATTGCGCAAGCGTGCGGCTCACTAAGTCGATTCGTTGCCACAACGAAAAAAGCAGCCTTGGGCTGCTTTTTTTTATTGCTGAAACGACGGCTAAGCGACAAGCCGTCGCCGCAGCGAGCGAAGCAATGCTGTGTATATTTCTTCCCTTTTATCGTGATGAGTAGCGCAGATTGGGCCCGGAGAAAAGCGAGTACTGTTTGAGCGCAGCGAGTAGCGTAGCCGGGCGTGATCGAGCAACGACTGAAGGCCAGCGGCCACGATATCAGGGGCCGTCTTTCTTTGGTGGCTTGCTTTGGCAGCGCAAAGAAAGTCACTCGCCGCAGGCGAAATAAAAATCCCCTCAAAAAGGGGGAAACTGATTGTGCTCATACACGGACAGGAGAGAGGTGAAGACTTATGCAATGCAGTTATTTAGCGAGCAGGTATACGACGTGCCCCAGAGCTTCTACCGTGCTTTTTGAGGGGGTAACCGCTGGTTAGGTTGATGCTATCTATCAGCCGTTTTTCTTATTCGCCTTAATGCCCAGCTGCTTGAGTTTGCGATAGAGATGGGTACGTTCCAGTCCAACGCATTCGGCAACTTTGCTGACATTGCCCTGCTGTGTGCTCAGATGGTAGCTGAAATACATCGCGTCAAAATACTCATGGGCGACCTTTAACGGAATATCCAGCGGTAATGGAAACGCGGTCATGTTGCCGTCTATAGGCAGCGTAATGCAGGGCGATTGTGTAGCTTCGTCGCTTTGCATGGGCTGAGAAGGCAGGCGTGGTGCGCCTTCCAGCAAGGCTTTACTGATGGTATCCAGCAGTTTCTGCAGGGAAATCGGTTTTTCCAAAAAATCTATCGCGCCGATACGGGTAGCTTCGACCGCGGTTTCAATGGTGCCATGGCCGGACATCATTACCACCGGCATGGTGAGCAGGTCCTGTTCCACCCATTCCTTTAGCAGGGTGACACCATCGGTTTGCGGCATCCAGATATCCAGTAATACCAGATCTGGCTCATGTTGCAGGCGATATTGCCTGGCCTCTTCGGCATCTTCCGCAACCGCGACCTGATAACGTTCATCGGCCAGAATTTCTGATAATAATTCACGGATGCCGATTTCGTCATCTACAATTAAGATGGTTTCATTAGCCATTGTTATTTCCTGAGCTTGATTGTTCTGTTTGTCCAATTAACGGCAGATAAATGCTGATGCTTGCTCCACCTTGAGTAAGGTTCTCAACATTAATGTGTCCGTTATGTTCTTCGATAATTTTTTTCACAATTGCCAGCCCCAGTCCGGTGCCTTTTTTCTTGGTGGTCATATAGGGCTCAAAGGCCCGTGAAATCGCGGTTTTGGAAAAACCATCACCATTATCATCCACTTTCAGTACAATTTCCCTGCCATGGGTTTCGGTGCTGAGAATAATACTGGGCTGCTCACAATGCTGCAAAGCATCCTGAGCGTTTTTGAGCAGATTGTGAATAACCTGGCGCAGCCGGGTTGCGTCCGCATTGACCATGCTGCGCACGGCACTCAGTTGTGAGGTGATGCGGATGCTGCCGGACTCATACAGTGCCAAAACTTCGCTGACCAGTTGATGCAGGTCCAGGCTGGCTAATCTGGTGGATGGTGCTTTGGCATAATCGGAGAAATCACTGACCATGTTTTTCATGGCTTCAACCTGATTGACAATGGTTTGTGTGGCGCGTTGCAATAGATCGGCATCGTCGGCCGAGAGTTTCTTGTGTAATTTGAACTGCAGCCGTTCCGCAGAAAGCTGGATGGGGGTCAGTGGGTTCTTGATTTCATGTGCTAGTCGGCGTGCCACTTCTCCCCAGGCTGCCTGACGTTCTGCCTGCAGCAGATGACTGATATCATCAAATACCACCACATAACCGGCATCGCCACCTCGGGGCAGGCGGGTACCGCGCAACAGTAATATCTGCAGGCCATTTTTAGTGTGGCGCTCAATCTGGCGTTGCCATTCACCGTTATTTGTTTCGCTAAATGCCTGGAGAATGGTCTGGCAGAATGAAGCCAGCAAGGTATGTTCGTTGGCAATCTGCTGTAATGTCTGACGACGCATTTCCGGCAGTGGAAACGATAAAATATGCGAGGCGCTGGTATTGGCAGATTTCAGGTTAAGTTCGGGGTCTAGTGACAGCACGCCGGACGATAGATGGGTGAGCACACTTTCCAAATGCGTTTTTGCACTTTCCACTTCGCGTTGCTGGGCTTCACTGGCGAGCTTGGCCTCATGCAGCTGGCGTGTCATCTGGTTGAACAGCCCGGTTAATGCGCCCAGCTCATCACGGCTCTGAATCGGGCGTTGGCCGGTAAAGTCCCCCTGGGCAACCGCGCGCGTTCCCTCCGCCAGAGATTCCAGCGAGGAACCTATACGTTCACTCAGGTAAAAGGCCGCCGATACCGCACTGAGCAATACCAGCAATAAAGAAAGGGTCAGGGTGATCTCATACAGTTGCTTGAGTCCGGCCCGGGATAATGCCAACTGTTGATAATCCTGGTAAACGGCCTGTACGGTTTCTGCATTGTGGCCGATTTCTGCCGGTACCAGTTGTTGTACCTGCAAAATATAGGTGGCATATTCATCATTTTTGGGATGTATGCTGACCAGGGCACGTAAGACCAGGCTGTTGTTGGCACGGCTGTCCATGTCGGAATAACTGCCTTGCTGCAGGGCCTTGGTTAATATTCGCGTGTCGGGGATATTGATTTTGATATTCGGCTGCAGGCTGGCGGAGGCAACTAAGTTGCCTTTCGCGGAAAACAGGGCAGATTCCTGGGCAATTTTCTCATTTACCAGCTGGTCCAGGGTATGTTGATATTCCGAGGGATGACGATCGGCGAGCACGCTGCCGACAAACTGCGTTTTGCGGGCCAGTTCCTGCAGGCTATGATCCAGACTGGAGCGTCCCAGATTGAGTCCGCCTTCCAGTGCCTTTTCCACGCGGACATCAAACCAGGACTCGATACTTTTCCCCAAAAACTGTACCGATACCGCGTAGACCAGGAATCCCGGCACCATGGCGACCAGCATAAAGAACAGTACCAGCCGCAAAGTCAGTTTAGCACCAAATACCTTGGCCTTGAGTTTGCGTCGTAAACGCCAGAACTGAAAGGCGATCAGGCCGCCTAGAAAACAGGCCAGTGCGCCCGAAAGGCCAAGTAGCAGGTAATAGGTTTGTGAAAACAGGCGGGTATTTTCACTGTTGCTAGAGAGCAGGAACAGCAGCGCACCGCCCAGCAGGGTGCTGATTAAAATCATATATTTAATCATGCTCGGCATCCTCCTCGGGGGTGGGAAGTGACAGCTCCCATTGATGCCGGTCGGAACTCAGGTTCCATTCATCGCTGGTCAGTGCATTGACTTGTAGCAGTTTGGGTAATTGGTCGATATCCAGAATCATCCGTACCGATGCGGTAAACGGATGATCTGCGGTAACCAGGCTGGTCAGGTAACCCCGGTCATCGGCGACCAGGGAGGCCGGGAAGGTGGCCGAGCTTTGAATGGATAGCACCTGCAGTGCTTCATCCAGTGTGCTGAAATTGCGATACAGATTGCCGCGTGAGACACGATATTGGCGGGTCAACACATTATAAGAGAGCTTTACCAGTTGTTCATTACGAAACACATGTTTGTTCAGCCAGTACCAGCGGGTACGGGTGACGGTAAATTCACTGGTAAAATAAAGAGGGACACCACGAGTGAGGGCCAGCTCGACGGAGAAGGGCAGGCTGATATGGTAGTTCGCTGTCAGATAATAGCCTTGTTCGTTGCTGCGTACCTCTGCTTTGTTGATGCTGATACCTTCGGCGAATGCAGCGCTGCATAGCCAAAGCGGTAACAACAGCAGCAGTAGCTTAAGTGCTTTTTTGCAGCAACGCATAAAAGAATCCATCGTGCTGGTCATTGGGAAGCAGCTGACCGTTGTCGCCGATATCAAGCGGCAGGCGCCGGGCATTGCTCTGCTGGTTTAGAAAGGTGGCAATCAGCTGTTCGTTTTCCTGCGCGAATATCGAGCAGGTGGCATACAGCAATTTACCCTGGGGTCGCAGTAAGTGCCATAATTGTTGCAGTATGGCCAGCTGCTGTTCGGCAAAACCGGCCAGATCTTGTTTGCGTCGTAACCATTTGATATCCGGGTGGCGTCTGACCACACCGGAGCCGGAACAGGGGACATCGGCCAGAATGCGATCAAATGGTTGCCGGTCCCACCAGCTTTCCACCTGGGCGGCATCGCCGGTTTGCAGTGTGGCGCTAAGTTGCAGGCGCTGCAGATTATCGGCTACCTGTTGCAAACGTGATTCGCTGATATCTATGGCGGTCATGTCTACCTCGGCCAGTTCCAGAATATGGCCGGTTTTCCCTCCCGGAGCCGCGCAGGCATCCAGTACGCGCATCCCGTCGGCCACCTCCAGCAGTTGCGCCGCGTATTGGGCGCCGCTGTCCTGTATCGAAACCTGGCCTTGGAAAAAACCCGGCAGCTGGCTTACCGGTACCGGCTTTTCCAGCTGGATGGCGTCGGCAGCGATCAGATGGGCGGCCATATCGTGTTGTTGCAACGTGGCCAGATACTGCTGAGGGGTTAAGTGGCGTCGGTTAACGCGCAAATTCATTGGCGGATGCTGGTTATTGCTCTGCAGTATCTGCGGGTAATGCTCGGGGTATTGCTGCTGTAATAAATCTATCCACCATTTGGGATGGTTGAAGCGGCTTTGTTGGTGCTCTGTGCAGCTGGCATTCAGTGTGCTTTGATTACGCAGAAAATTGCGCAGGCAGCCATTGACCAGACCACTCATTTTGGGGCTGATTTTTTTGGCGGCTTTGACGGCATGATCAACCACCGCATGTTGGGCGCTACGGCTGAAACGTAATTGATATAGCGCAATGATCAACAGATGATTGATGCGGGCATTGTTTAAGGGTTTATGTAGTAACTGGCTGCGAATATGCAGCAGCTCGCCATAATAGCGTACCGAGCCAAAGCACAGGTCTTGTAATGCGGCACGTTCCGCAGGCTGCCAGTTGTGGCATTGTGTTAAGGCGTGGTCAAGTGCCTGATTCAGGTTGCGCCCTTTGTCAAATACCTGCTGTATGGTGCGGCTGGCGGCCAGTTGAATTGCATGCATCAATTAAAGTGATCTCCGACATTGAGGGCTAGTGCCTGTAACAACTGGCTGGCGGGTTGTGCCTTGCCTCCGGGCCGTTGCAGCTGGGTCAGGGTCAGGTTTCCCTGGCCGCAGGCCACGGTAATGCCGTGTTTATCCACTTCAATGATCTGCCCCGGCGTTGCCTCAGATGGGGTGTTTGCGAGTTGTGCCTGCCAGACCTTAATGGTTTTTCCCTGAAATTCGGTTTTGCTGATTGGGAACGGGTTATAGGCGCGAATTGCCCGTTCCAGTTGTATTGCCGGCAGTTGCCAGTCCAGCATGGCTTCTTGTTTGCTGATCTTGCTGGCATAGCAGGCCAGCGCCTCATCCTGAGGCTGAGGCTTTAATTCGCTCAATTCGGTTAATGCCTGCACAATACTGCTCGCACCCAGGGCGGCCAACTTGTCGTGCAAGGTGACACTGCTATCTTCCGGGGTGATAGCGCAGCGGTTAATCAGCAGCATATCTCCGGTATCCAATCCGCTATCCATTTGCATAATGGTAATCCCGGTTTGCTGATCACCGGCCAGAATCGCCCGCTGTATAGGCGCCGCACCGCGCCAGCGTGGCAGGATAGAGGCATGGATATTGATGCAGCCTAGACGTGGGGTGTCCAGTATTGCCTGAGGCAGAATCAGTCCATAAGCCGCAACTATCATCAGGTCGGCCTGCAGCTCGGCGAGCTGCAGTTGGGCATGCTCGTGTTTGAGTGAGGCGGGTTGATATACCGGCAGCCTATGCTCGAGTGCCAGCTGTTTGACTGGGCTGGCCGTCAGTTGCATGCCGCGTCCGGCGGGCCGGTCGGGTTGGGTATATACGGCAACAATCTGATGCTTGTGTTGGATTAATGCGTCCAGAGCCTGTGCGGCAAACGCCGGTGTGCCGGCAAAAATAATTCTCACGGTATCGAATTTCCTGTGTTACATCGCTTCGCGGCGGCGTTTTTTAAGTTTGGTACGAATGCGGGTCTGCTTCAGTGGGGACAGGTGTTCAACAAACACCTTACCATTTAAATGATCGATCTCATGTTGAATACATACCGCCATAAATCCTTCGGCATCCAGGCTGAAGGGGTGGCCGTTCTTGTCCAGGGCTTCAACGGTTAAGGTTTCCGCCCGGGTGACTTTTTCATAAATGCCAGGAACCGACAGGCAGCCTTCTTCGCTGACCACTTCGCCGTCGCGTTTAATGATTTTAGGATTAATTAATACCAGTAATTGATTTTTGCTTTCCGAGACATCAACCACAATAATCTGTTGGTGAACATCAATCTGGGTGGCGGCCAGCCCGACACCGGGTGCAGCATACATGGTTTCTGCCATATCTTTGATCAATTGGCGTATTTCATTACAAACGTCGGTTACCGGTGTGGCCACCGTGTGTAGACGTTCATCCGGATATTGCAATATAGGTAACAGTGCCATTTTCTATCGTATATTTTAAATAATGTAGCGATGATAAATAAATTTCACGGCAGTAACAAACCGCTTGTCACGATAGATGCAACAATTGTTACGATTAACGCTTGCCAATTTGCAGTACTAGATGCAGAATTTGCTCACGTGTGGTTAGTTTAACTCGTCTACCATAATGCTGGAGTTTGTTATGCGCAAGATTATATCGCTGATTTGTTTTTTAATACCAATTCTGGCATTCGCTGCCCCTGGCGATATGAGAAATGATCTGCGTGTTGATGCACCGGATAAATATATCGTGGTTAAGGGCGATACCCTATGGGATATCGCGGGTAAGTTTTATAAAAGTCCCTGGAAGTGGCCAGATATCTGGGGAATGAATAAAAAGCATATTAAAGACCCTCATTGGATTTATCCGGGAGATGTGATTTATCTGGATCCGACAACCGGTCAATTGATGTTTGGTAAGCCTGCGGCTACCGGTAATTCAACATTGTCGCCACGTATTCGTTATGGGCGCAGCGATTATGATGAGATTCCCAGTATCCCGGCCAAGGTGATTGAGCCTTTTTTAAGTCAGCCGCTGGTGATAGACGAATGGCTGCTGGATGTTTCGCCGGTATTGCTGGGTGCGCGTGAAGGCCGGGTGATGCTGGGCGTAGGTGACATTGGTTTTGCTAAAGGGGTTGATGCCGATAACGGTAAGCGCTGGCAGTTCTATCG
This sequence comes from uncultured beta proteobacterium, assembly GCA_942490555.1. Classification (GTDB taxonomy): domain Bacteria; phylum Pseudomonadota; class Gammaproteobacteria; order Burkholderiales; family Gallionellaceae; genus Gallionella. The sequence goes on from CALNXP010000018.1 coordinate 285,281, forward strand.
GCCGGGTAAACAGTTTATTGATCCTGAAACCGAAGAAGTGTTGGGGGTTGAGTCGGTTTATCTGGGGGATGCGACTATCACCGAATTTGGTGAGATCAGCACACTGGCAATTACCAAGGCGGTACAGGAAATCTCTCAAGGTGATCGTCTGATCATGCATGATGGCGAAATGCGGGCAAATTATTTACCCCGAGCGCCGGAGCAGGATATTCGCGCCCAAGTCATTTCAATTTATGGCGGTGTTGAGCGCGGTGGTCAATACAGCATTGTGACCCTGAACAAAGGGTTTGAGAATGGTGTGGCGCAAGGCCATGTTCTGGCGTTGCATCGCAAGGGTGAAATCATTAAATATCAGGGTGAAGAAATGAAACTGCCGGATGAACAATACGGCATGATGTTTGTTTTCCGGGTGTTTGATAAGGTGTCTTATGCCTTGGTGATGCAGACACGCTTGCCGGTTCAGTTGCTGGATCGCGTGTCCCGCCCATAATCTATGGCCGATGCGTTAACCCGGGCCTGGCTGAGATTAAGTCTGATTAAGGGTCTGGGGGGCGAATCCTGCCGTCGCTTATTGACGCTGCTGGGTTCGCCCGAGGCAATTCTTGCCGCTTCTGTGGCGCAGTTGTCTGAAATTATTGGTGCCAGGCTGGCAGCGGCTATCGCACAGGGGGGCGATCCGCAAAAACTGGAGCGGGCCGAACAATGGCTGGACCAGTCCGGCAACCATCTTATCTCGCTGGCCGATGACGCTTATCCGTCCATCTTGTTGAATATTCCCAGTCCACCGTTGTTGTTATATGCCAAGGGGCGGCTGGAGCTGTTAACGCGTCCCGCGCTCAGTGTGGTGGGCAGTCGTCATGCCACGCCGCAGGGGGTGCGCGATGCAAGTGCTTTTGCCCGCACATTCAGTGACAGTGGCTGGTGTGTGGTCAGTGGTCTGGCTTATGGCATAGATGCCGCCGCACATCAAGGGGCCTTGTTGGGACAAGGCTCTAGCATTGCGGTGGTTGGCACCGGGCTGGACCGGGTGTATCCGGCGGCACATAGAGCGCTGGCACACCAATTGGCGCAGCAGGGGCTACTGCTTTCAGAATTTCCGTTGGATACCCCTCCTCGGGCGGCCAACTTTCCTCGTCGCAACCGAATTATCAGTGGTCTGTCCATGGGCTGCTTGGTGGTTGAAGCCTCCTTGCAAAGTGGTTCGCTGATTACCGCGCGACTGGCGGTAGAGCAAGGGCGAGATGTGTTTGCTATTCCGGGGTCTATTCATTCGCCACAAAGCAAAGGCTGTCATGCGCTGTTAAAACAAGGCGCTAAGCTGGTGGAGTGCGCTCAGGATGTGCTGGAGGAGCTGGGAGCCAGCCAGACATTTATTGCGCCGCCGCAGAACGCGGAACAGGGGCAGCATTCGGATTTGCTTGAACAAATGGGGTATGGAGCGATTACTCTGGATGAATTATCTGAGCAGACAGGCTTGACGATAGCTGAGCTATCCGCCATGCTGTTAACGTTGGAGCTTGAGGGGCTGGTAAATACATTGCCCGGTGGTCGCTACCAACGCTTACAATAATTCAAAATGTGCGTATAGGATATGTTTGAAATTTTAATGTATTTGTTTGAAAGTTATTTCAACACCGATGGTTATCCCGAGTTGGATAAACTGTCGCGTAAACTCAGTGCTGCAGGCTTTGAGGGTGATGAAATCTCAGAGGCGATTAACTGGCTGGCAGAGTTGCAGCAACAGAATGGGGATGATTACCCGACTGAGTTATCGCATATAGGTATGCGTTTTTATGCCGACTTTGAAAAGCAGCGTATCAGCAGTGATGCGCGGCAGTTTCTGATGTTCGCCGAGCAGCAGGGAATGATTACTGCGGTGGAGCGGGAGATGGTGATAGATCGTGCGGTAGCACTGAATCAACCTTCGTTGAGTGAGGCTAACCTGAAGCTGATTATGCTGATGGTATTGTGGAGTTATCAGAAAGAGCTGGAACCTTTATTGGTGGAAGAGCTGCTTTCTCCGTTACATTTCGGTCAATTACATTAAGTTTTTTTATGGCAGCAAATCTGTTAATCGTTGAGTCGCCGGCCAAGGCGAAAACACTGAAAAAATATCTGGGAAAAGAATTTGAGGTACTGGCCTCTTACGGGCATGTGCGCGATCTGGTGCAGAAAAATGGCTCGGTAGATACCGAAAATGGCTATGCCATGAAGTATGAAAAGATTGCGCGCAATAGCAAGCATGTGGATGCCATCGCCAAGGCGGCGGCAGAAGCCGAGTGTATTCTGCTGGCGCCCGATCCGGATCGCGAGGGTGAAGCCATTGCTTGGCATATTGCCGAACTGTTGAAAGCCAAGCGCGCATTGAAAAATAAACCCATGCACAGGGTGGTCTTCCATGAGATTACCAAAAGTGCGGTTGTCGATGCGGTCGCCAATCCCAGGGATATTCTGATGCCGCTGGTGAATGCCCAGCAGGCCAGACGCGCATTGGACTATCTGGTGGGCTTTAATCTGTCGCCATTGTTATGGCGTAAGATTCGCCGCGGTCTGTCGGCCGGGCGGGTACAAAGTCCAGCGCTGCGTATGATTGTTGAGCGTGAACTGGAAATTGAAGCCTTTAACAGCCAGGAATACTGGACGGTGCATCTGGACAGTCATAAGGGGACGCAACCATTTTCCGCCCGTCTGACCCATTATCAGGGTAAAAAACTGGAACAGCTGGCGATTGGCAGTGAACAGGCGTATCAGCAGATTTTTGAACGGCTGAATGCGGCTACCGAGCCGCCGCAGATCGTTAAGGTCAGCAAAAAAGCCAAACAGCGTTATCCGGCCGCACCATTTACCACCTCGACCTTGCAACAGGAAGCGGTGCGTAAGCTGGGGATGTCTGCCGATCGCACCATGAAAACGGCTCAGTCGTTATATGAAGGGGTGGATATCGGTGGTCAGACGGTGGGTTTGATTTCCTATATGCGTACCGATTCGGTGACCTTGGCTAAAGAGGCGGTAACCGAGATTCGTGATTATATCGGGCAAAATTTCTCTGCCGACTATTTGCCCGAAAAGCAGCCGTTTTACAAAAGCAAGGCCAAAAATGCTCAGGAGTCGCATGAGGCGATTCGTCCAACCTCTATTTTGCGCACGCCGGACAGCCTGCGCAGTTATCTGACGTCGGATCAGTTGCGTTTGTATGAAATGGTCTGGAAGCGGACACTGGCCTGCCAGATGGCGGCGGCCCGGTTTGATACGGTGAGTCTGGATATTTCCCTGGCGGCCGATGATAATTTATTTCGGGCCAGCGGTCAGACCCTGGTATTCCCGGGCTTTATCAGCGTCTATATGGAAGGCGTGGATGACAGCAAGGAAGAGGAAAGTAAGGCCTTGCCCCCTCTGGAGCAGGGCGAGACGATTCCGCTGGATAAGCTGTATGGTGAACAACACTTTACCCAGCCACCGCCACGTTATACCGAGGCCAGTCTGGTGAAGTCTCTGGAAGAACATGGTATCGGCCGTCCGTCTACCTATGCATCGATTATCTCCACCCTGCAGACCCGGGAGTATGCACTGCTGGAGAGTAAGCGTTTTGTGCCTACCGATGTCGGGCGAGTGGTTACCCGCTTTTTGACCGAACATTTCACCCGCTATGTGGACTATGGTTTTACCGCCGAGCTGGAAAATGAGCTGGATGAAATTTCCGAAGGCAAGCGTGACTGGATTCCGGTGCTGGATGCCTTTTGGACCGGTTTTCATCAGCTGGTTGAGGAAAAACAGAATATCGAACGCAAAGAAGTCACCCAGGAGTTGCTGGATGAGGCCTGCCCCGAGTGTGGCAAGCCGTTGTCAAAGCGTCTGGGTAAGATGGGCAGTTTTGTGGGTTGTACCGGTTATCCCGAGTGTAAATTTACGCGTAGCCTGGATGGTGAGGTGCAGGATGCCGCCGCCATGCGTCAGGAGCTGGGAACAGATCCGGAAACGGGGAAAACGATTTTGCTGTTGAAGGGGCCTTATGGCTTCTATGTGCAACTGGGGGAAGCCGATGAGGCCGGAACCACCAAAGCCGGCAAACCGAAAAAACCCAAGCGTATTGCCTGGCCTAAGGCTATGCCCCTGGAAAACGCGGAGCTGGCGACGGCATTAAAGCTGCTGGCCTTACCGCGTGAGTTGGGCCTGCATCCCGAATCGGCGAAAAAAGTGGTGGTCAATATCGGTCCTTATGGGCCTTATATTGGCCATGACGGTAAATTTAAGTCGATTCCGAAAACGGATAGTATTTTTGAGATTGAGCTTGAGCGAGCACTGGAACTGCTGGCTCAGGCCAAAGAAAAAAATGCGGTACTCAAGGTGCTGGGTGATCACCCGGATGACGGCAACAGTGTTGAGGTCTGCAATGGCCGTTATGGGCCGTATGTGCGTCATGGCAAGATCAATGCCACGTTGCCTAAGGAGGTGACGCCGGATGACATAACTCTGGCGCAGGGGTTGGAATTATTGGCGGCTAAAGCGGCCAAAACGCCGGCTAAAAAAACGGCCGCCAAAAAAGCACCGGCCAAGAAAACGACAGCAAGTAAAACTGCGGCGCCTAAAAAAGCCACGGCAAAAAAAGCAACTACCAAGAAAAAAACGGCAGAAAAAGCCGTATAACCGATTGAGGCTGCACCTGTAGCAGCGGGCGGTTTGTTGCTGCAGGGCAGCGGTGAAGTGTCTTGTTGCAGGAGGGAGATATGTGGATTCGATATCGGCCGCTAGTAATCGGCTGCTTATGTGGGGTGCTGTTCGCCTGTGGCGGCAATGATGACGATGTGGAAGCCGATCTGCAGATAGATCGCTCATCGGCAGGCTTTGTCGCCAGTTTTGATCTCACCGCAAAGCCCGCGCAAACTCCGTCACCCTTTGATCTGGCTTTTATCGGCAGCACCGATGGCACGCTGAATATCGCGGTCAGTGACGAGCAGGACTTTTCCGATCCCAAGGTTGCCCTCAATACTTTGGATGGTTTTTCTACCGTGGCACCGATACAGACCCGGCTGAACCTGCCGCTGGATGCAGCATCACTGAGTGCTGATTCGGTGCAGCTGTATCGGGTGGTCACTGTGGGTGAGGCCAGGGCGGTGCAATCGGTGGTTGCCGCGCTGGACTATGGAGTGGATTATCTGGCAACGGTGTCGCCGTTTGATCCACAGCAGCTGACGATTTCATTATTAACCCCTTTGCAACCGGCAAGCAGCTATCTGGTGGTATTAACCAATAAGTTGCGTAGCCGTGATGGGCGGGTGGCAGCTGCCGAACAGACCTATCAGATTTTACAAAGCACCACTTCGCTGGTGAGCGAGGACGGTTCCAGTGCCGTGCTTACCCTGGAAGATGCACAGGCTCAGGCGCTGGAACCGTTGCGTCAGCTGGTCAATGCACAACAGGCTGCGCTGCAGGCCTATGGTCAGGATATATCCGCGGTAGCATTAAGCTGGACATTCACCACGCAGTCTATAGGTCGGGTGCTGGCTGAGGCCAAAAAACTGAGTGCAGCGGCGACGGCATCCGCCCTGACTGAGCTTGAGTTACCGGACTTGCCGTATGCGCAACAGGTGAATGTCTATACTGGCGAATTAACCTTGCCCTATTATTTGAGCGATGGCTCAATGCTGCCCACCGATCCATTGAATCGTTTCTGGCAAGGGCGGCAGGGCAGTTATCTGACACAATTTAATCCGGTTCCGCAACAAACCTCCTATCAGTCCGTACCGTTATTGGTTAGCGTACCTAAAAGTGGACAAGGTCCGTGGCCGGTGGTGATCTATCAGCATGGGATTAGCCGTAACCGTAGCGATTTGCTGGTGTTGGCCGATACTTTTGCACAGGCCGGTTTTGCGGCGGTGGCGATTGATTTGCCACTGCATGGGCTGCTGCCGGGTCAGCCGTTTTATCAGGCGGGCAAGGAGCGTACCTTTGATCTGGATTTGATAAATAACACCACCGTAGCGCCGGGTGCGGATGGCATGGTGGATGCAAGCGGCAGCCATTTTATTAATCTGCAGAATCTGTTGTTGTCACGGGATAATATGCGCCAGGGCAGTGCCGATCTGATGGCACTGTATCAGGTGCTGGATGAATTGAGCTACAGTGGTAATGGTGGTGATTTTAATTCCGAGCAGGTGTATTTTGTCGGACATTCGCTGGGTGCCATAGTGGGCGCATCATTTTTGAGCTTGCAGCCGGAAGTTCATGAAGCGGTGCTGGCCATGGGCGGCACGGGTATTGCCAAGTTGCTGGATGGCTCGGCGAGCTTTGGGCCGGCGATCGCCGCCGGTCTGGCGGCTGCCGGTGTCGATAAGGGCAGTGCCGATTACGAGGCATTTATGGGGGCGGCACAGACGGTGATGGATAGCGTCGATCCTGTCAATTACACCTCGGCATTGACAGCCGATAGAGGCGTATTAATGCTGGAAGTGGTCGGCAACGCCGATAGTTTGCCGGATCAGGTGATTCCCAATAATGTGACCACGCTCGCCGCGGCAGATACGATTGCTGCGCCCTTGTCCGGTACCGATCCGTGGGGTCGCCTATTGGGGCTGACACTGGTCAGTCAAAGTCGCACGAGTGAGCAGCCACAAAACGCATGGATTCGTTATACCCAGGGGGAGCATAGTTCCTTGCTGGATACTGCCGCTGCAGCCGAGGTGACCCAGGGCATGCATGCGGCCATGGCAAGCTTTCTGGCCTCGGCAGGGCGACAGTTAACGATTGCCGATGAGGCCTTAGTTGAGTAATGGGGAAAGCATATGAAAGCCAGGTTTTATCTACCGATATTATTCATTTCAGGGGCGCTGGGCTATGCCGGCCCGGTGCTGGCCGTGGATATTTCCGGTGATAGCTATAGCGGCTCGCTGGATACGACCATTTCATATGGTATCGCCTCCCGGGTGCAAAAGGCCGATGCGGCGATTATTGGTCGGGCCAATGGTGGTCGTGCCGATAGTGTGAATGGTGATGATGGTAATTTGAATTATCACCGCGGGGTATTCAGTCATGCGCTGAAAGTAACCTCAGAAATGGAGCTGGATTTTGACGGGGTGGGCGCCTTTATACGTGCGACCGCATTTTATGATATTGAAAATGAAAACGGCAGTCGTCAACGCAGTGCCTTATCGGCGGCTGCCAAGGAACAGGTGGGTAGCGATATCGATCTGCTGGATGCGTATCTGTGGAAAGAAATTGAGCTAGCGGGTAAGCCGGGGGATATTCGTCTGGGAAATCAATTGCTAAGCTGGGGGGAGTCTACCTTTATCCAGAACAGTATTAATACCATTAACCCGGTGGATGTCGCTAAGGTACGGGTGCCGGGCGCCGAGCTGCGTGAGGCGCTGACCCCGGTGCCCATGCTGGCGGCGTCGCTGGCAACCACCGAAAATACCAGTGCCGAGTTGTTCTATCAGCTGGATTGGCAAAAAACCGAAATTGATCCGGCTGCCACCTATTTCAGTACCTCGGACTTTGCCGGTGCCGGTGGTGAGCGGGTGATGCTGGGCTTTGGTGCGGTGCCGGATACTATTTCTGCCGGGGCGGTGGTGTCACCGCCAGCGACAACGGCGGTGGTATTGCGTGCGGCGGATGATGAACCCGCTGACGGCGGACAGTTTGGGGTGGCGTTTCGCTATTTTTCCGAGCCGTTGAATAATACTGAATTTGGCATATATTTTATTAATTATCATAGTCGTCTGCCGTTGATAGGCGCGCAGACCGGTACCGCCGCGGCAACGGTAGGGGTGGACCCGAATGGGCAAAGTTATGTGCGCTCGGCGCGTTATATGTTGAGCTATCCCGAAGATATCAAGCTTTATGGCGCCAGCTTTAATACCTTGCTACAGGGTTCCGGTATTGCGCTGCAGGGCGAGCTGTCTTACCGTCAGGATGTCCCGTTGCAGATAGATGATGTGGAAATCTTATTTGCGGCGCTGGGCGCTCAGGATAATGTCAGCCCGGGGAATACCGCTGCTGCGGTGTTTGCCACTCAGGGGCAGTTGGGCGCGGTGCCATTTGAAACGGTGATCCCTGGCTATATCCGGCGCGATGTGGCTCAGGCACAATTGACGGCCACCAAGGTGTTTGGTCCGTCCATGGGGGCCAGCAGCACGGTGCTGCTCGGTGAGGCCGGTATCACCAAGGTGCTGAATATGCCGGACAAAAATGTCTTGCGGCTGGAGGCCCCGGGTACCTATATCAGTGGGAATCCGCAGATGGCGGCGTTGCATTATGGCCGTTATGAAGCGGCCGATGCCTTTGCCGATGCCAGTTCCTGGGGGTATCGCCTGTTGGCCCGCTGGCAATACGATAATGTGGTGGCCGGTATCAATCTGTTGCCGCGTATTGCTTGGCAGCATGATGTCAATGGCGTGTCTCCCGGGCCGGCGGGTAATTTTATTGCAGGGCGTAAAGCGGTTACCCTGGGGCTGGGCGCGGTGTATCAGCATACCTATAGTGCGGATATCAGCTACACCGTGTTTAGCGGTGCCGGGCGTTATAATCTGATTCGGGATCGTGATTTTATTGCGGCCAATGTTAAATATTCGTTCTAGGAGTTCGGCATGATTCGATATCAGATATTACGAGTAATTTGCTGTTCGCTGCTGCTAAGTGGCTCGGTGTCGGCGACTGCTGCGGTATCGGAATCGCAGGCCGCTAAGTTGGGTAATGAGCTGACGCCTATGGGGGCAACCCGGGCCGGCTCGGAGGATGGCAGCATTCCAGCATGGACGGGCGGGATTAGCTCGCCTCCCGAGGGCTATCAAGCCGGTATGCATCATCCCGATCCGTTTGCCGATGATAAGCCGTTGTTTACCATTAATAAGCAGAATATGGCGCAGTATGCGGACAAGTTATCCGCCGGGCATAAAGCCATGCTGCAGCAATATGACAGCTTTTATCTGAATATCTATCCCAGCCGGCGCAGTGCTTCCTATCCGCAGCGCATTTATGAGGCCACGATTAACAATGCCACCACGGCTAGTCTGACTAAAGACGGCAATGGGGTCAGTGGTGCGATTCATAGTGTCCCGTTTCCTATACCGCAAAATGGTCTGGAGGTGATCTGGAACCATATTCTGCGCTATCGGGGTGAGGTTGTCGGGCGCACTTTTGCCCAGGCCGCGCCTACACGTAGCGGTGACTATACGCTGGTACGCTTTGAAGATGAATTCAATATGCAATATGCGCAGCCACAGATGACTGAGCAAAAGCTGAACAATGTTATTTTGCAATTTAAACAGACGGTATTATCGCCACCGCGTCTGGCCGGAGGGATTTTGCTGGTACATGAGACCTTGGATCAAAGTCTGGAGCCACGTAAGGCTTGGTTGTATAACCCGGGGCAGCGCCGGGTGCGTCGGGCGCCGAATGTGGCTTTTGATAATCCGGGTACCGCGGCCGATGGTATGCGCACCTCCGATCAATACGATATGTTTGCTGGCAGCCCCGAACGTTATCACTGGAAATTGGTCGGCAAAAAAGCGCTGTATGTGCCCTATAACAGCTATAAACTGCATAGTGATGGCTTGAAATACCGCGATATTCTGACCCCATTGCATATTAATCCTCAGCCGTTGCGCTATGAGCTGCACCGGGTATGGGTGGTCGAGGCGAGCTTAAAGGAACATACTCGCCATATCTATAAACGCCGTACTTTTTATGTGGATGAAGACAGCTGGCAGGTTTTACTGGTTGACCAATATGATAATCGTGACCAGTTGTGGCGGGTGTCCGAGGGGCATGTGATTAACTATTATGATGTGCCGCTGTTGTGGTCCACGCTGGAGGTGCATACCGACTTGCAGGCAGGGCGCTATCTGGTGATGGGGCTGGACAATGAAGAAAAACAGGTTAATCGTTTTGATTTACAGCGTACCCCGGCCGATTATTCACCATCGGCATTAAGGCGGCAAGGGCGGCGCTAAGTATGTCGGCTAAACGCGGCTGCGTTTTTCCCGCCGTTGTGTCCATAGCAGGCCTAGCAGTCCCAGGCCAAATAATGCCGCTGTGGCGGGAGTGCTGACGGGTGTCGGGCCGGGTGATAGGGTGGGAGCACTTTCGGCATCGTGGCTGAATGGGGCGAATGCAATGATCTGGCGAGACTGGCTATGTAACATCACGCTGCGGTATAAATCAAAATGCATGCTATATCCAGGGGATAAGCTGGAGACATCAATAGCAAACTGCTGGTAATACATACCGCTGCCCGTGACCTGGGCTGGATCGTTGCCCGGCTTATCCTGGGTATTCACGATGGCGGTTTGTTGATTGCCGAATGAAAAGGCCTGTTCCCCAAAAAGTGTGGGAAATATGCCGTGTCTGGCAAGGCTCTTGGCCGAATGAGGGGCATTTTGATCTAATGGTGGGGTGCCATACGTCAGATCACCGCCGATATCAATGGTGACACCATCGATGCTGAAAGATCCATAACCCTGAGCAGGATTGACCTGGGGCGACAGGGCATAGGATAAAAAGTAATCGGCATTTAATGGGGCGATCTCGGCTTTAGGATGCAGATAGGCATTTAAGGTAAACGCGGGTTGGCTGGCAACTGCAGTTTCGCTGATGTTGTCATACCAGCCGTCGGTAATGCCCAGTTGTAATGTCGGCACCGCACCAGCGGGGGTGGTCAGTATGAGTGAGCTGATGCTGAGTGCGGCTAATGTAATGCGTTGGATGTTTTTCATTGCTGGCCTCATGCGGTGTTGAATGTGGGCACTGAAAAAGACGCATATATCAGACCATATAAACAATTAGAGGATGAACGGTCGGTTTGCTGCGATCACAGTTAGGGATGAGATAAAACTTTATTGCGCCGGGTGGTGATTTTGTGGCGCAATAAAGTTTATGGTGTGATTTTGTGTCAGTTTTTCCGACGGATAAGCGGTTGAGCCAAGGTGGCACCGCTTAAGCGTAAGCCTTAACGGTGGCGTTGCTGGCGTCGGGTGGTGCTGTTTTTGTTGTGCTCTACGCTATTGGCGGTGGATGGTGCTTCCAGCCTGGGTTCACCTTTGAGCTTACTTTGTTTGAAATCGGCGCTGATCAGCGCGCTGGCTTGGGCCTCGGGAATGTCCAGTATGCTGATCGCGGCCTGATATACATAATGATAGAGCCTGGGCAGCGCGATTTTGGTGGTACTGCTCAGTTGTTGATATAGCCAGTGACTGAGTTGCATAAAGCGTTCAAACGGCTGATCGGCGAGTAAGTGTGGCAGGGTCTGCTGAAAGCGGCCCGAATTGCCTATCATGTCCCAGAAGCGGGCAAATCTGACCATATGCTGCATCTGGCCAAAATCGATCAGGCTGTTGCTCAGTATGTTATAGGGCGGCTGCGGGTTATACACCATGTGATACTCAATGGTATGTCGAATGATGGGCGTGCCGCGCAGGCGCTTCAAAATACCGACCTGTATCTCGTGTGGGTTCAGTGCGACCAGTTGATCAAAACCTTGGGCAAAACTATCCAGGGTTTCGCCGGGCAGACCAACGATTAAATCCGTATGCAGATGGGCATGGGTGTGTTCGCGCAGCCAGCGCAGGTTATCTATGCTTTTTTCGTTGTTTTGTTTACGACTGATGCGTTGTTGCACCTCGGGGTTAAAGCTTTGGATGCCGATTTCAAACTGTAGCGCCCCCGGCGTAAAGGCAGCGATTTTGGCTTTGAGTGCTTCGGGCAGGTGATCGGGAATCAGTTCAAAATGCAGAAAGCTAGCGGGGCATTCCTGTAAAAAGAAATCCAGAATGTGTAAACTTTGTTCGATTTTCAGATTGAAGGTGCGGTCAATAAACTTGAAATGTCGCACGCCGCGTCTATATAACTCACGCATTTGTTCCAGGAAGGCTGTCAGATCAAACGGTTTGGCGGTTTTGTCCAGTGAGGACAGACAGAATTCGCATTTAAACGGGCAGCCGCGTGAGGCTTCCACATAAATTAGACGGTGACGAATATCTTCATCGTTATACAGTGCATACGGATGCTGCAGCTGATCTAGTGCTACGGCGGAGCTGGAGATTAGCTTGTTCAACGGTTTTTGGGCGTTGAGCAGCTGTTGGCAAAGCTGAGCAAAGCTGTGTTCGGCGGCACCGCTAATGACATAGTCGGCGAATTGCACGATAGCTTGTGCTTGCTGCTCATGGCTGACCTCCGGGCCACCTAATACTATATATACCTCGGGAGCGACCTGCTTGAGTATCGCCACCAGTTCGGTGGTTTCTCTGATATTCCAGATATAAACCCCCAGGCCAATGACTTTGGGCTGCTGGGCTAACAGTTGCTCGGCAATATCGGTGCTGCGTCCCTGGATGGTGAATTCCATGATACGGCTTTGAGATTGCAGCGCGCCCAGATTGGCTTGTAGATAGCGCAGGCCCAGCGAGGTATGGATATAACGTGCATTTAGTGTGCTAAGAATGATATCGGTCATGATTATTGGCCGTTAAAACTAGCCATACATTTATTAATCACATAAGAGGCCGCGCTAAAACCAAAGTTGGCGGTAACAAAGCTGACCGAGCCGTAACCGAAGCGACAATCCAGTGATACCCCATGGATGCCCGGTTTTTTATGGCAGACGCTGCCATCCGGTTTGGGGTATAGCGGTGCCTGGCTGGAGAAAACACAGGCCACGCCAAAGTTGCGCTTACCCTGTTTGGCAAACCCATACTGGCTGCGTAAGGTAGACCTTACCTTGGAGGCCAGCGGGTCGTTATAGGTTTTGGTCAGATCGGCAATCTGAATCTGGGTGGGGTCGGTCAGACCGCCGGCACCACCGGTAGTGATGATAGGGATTTTATTGCGTTTGCAGTGGTTGATCATTGCCGCCTTGACACGAATGCCATCGCAGGCGTCGATCACGAAATCAAAACCTTGCTCGGTGTGAAGTATCTCACTCAGGTTGTCCAGGGTAACAAAATCATCAATGCTGAGACATTCACATTGCGGATTGATATCGTGCACGCGTTGTTGCAATACCGCAAACTTTTTCTGATCTACCGTGCTGCTCATGGCCGGCAGCTGGCGATTGGTATTGCTCAGAGATACCGTATCATAATCAATCAGTGTCAACTTGCCGACCCCGGTTCTGGCCAGCGCCTCCACCGACCAGGAGCCGACGCCACCGACGCCGACGATACAGATATGCAGATTTTTTAGCTGGGCATAAGCCTGTTGACCATATAAGCGTGCCAGACTGCCAAAACGGGTGTCGTATTGTTCACTATCACTCATGAGTATTTATGTTGTTGTTAAATGTAGAACCTGAATGCAGTTGCTGCTGGTCTGCGCGGCAATGGTGGCTGCCGGCTGGTCGCGAACCTTGGCTAATGCGGTCAGACAGTCTATCAGATAATACGGACTGTTTCGTTGTCCCTGGTGGCGGGCGACGGTCATATCCGGTGCATCGGTTTCCAGTACCAGGCTGGTTAACGGCAGTTTGGCGGCCAGTTGGCGTAAGCGGGTGGAGCGGGGATAGGTCAGCATACCGCCAAAGCCCAGTTTGAAGCCCAGGCTTATATAGTGTTGTGCCTGTTGCAGGCTGCCATTAAAGGCATGAATAATACCGCCACATAAATTGAATTGGCGCAGGCATTGAATAATCTGATCGTGAGACTTGCGGGCATGGATAATCACCGGCAGATTAAATTGCCGGGCAATCTCCAGTTGTTCTACAAAGTATTTCTGTTGTGTTTCTTTGGCTAGTTGTGGCAGTAAAAAATCCAGGCCGATTTCACCGATGGCAACCGGCCGTTGCTGTGCGACTAGATCATGTAGTTGTACTATATGTTGTGGCTGATGCTGCTCAAGAAAATAGGGATGCAGGCCCAGCGCGGGATGCAGTTGTGAATATTGGCTGCAGATAGCAAGCTGGCGCGGCCAGTTGCACTGCTTTACACCGGGAATAATAATCTGCCGGATGCCCGCTTGCTGGCATTGTTGGACAACCTGTTTTCTATCGTGATCGAAGGCGGTAAAGTCCAGGTGGCAATGGCTGTCTATCAGGTGATAAGGCATCAAAAAATAATTATTAAAGAAATATGACCAAAGTGCTTGACAGTAAATCTGGCATGGCTATAATGCGCCCCTCTTCACCGGCAACGGCGCTAGATTGTACAGCGAAGTTGGCGATGAAGAGAAGGTCGCAAAAAAGATGTTGACAAGAGATTGTAGATATTTATAATGCGCCCTCTCTGAAGCGAGGCGTTACTAAGAAGTTAGGGTGCTGAGTTGAAGAGGAAAGAGGAAGAAAAAAGGTGTTGACAAAGGCTTTTAAGTCTGTAAAATGCGCTCCTCGTTACCGCAACCCAAGGTTGCGCAGCTCTTTAAAAGATTGAATGAATAACCGATGAGTGTAGGTATTCGGCTTGCTGGCAATTAGATGATTTAGGTCATTTAATTCTCAAAAAATAAAATAGCAGTATACTTACACAAATCAAACATGCAAGTGATTTGCTTTGAGTAAGGACCGAGTCGAAAGACTTAAGACAGAGATTAAACATAAGAGTTTGATCCTGGCTCAGATTGAACGCTGGCGGCATGCTTTACACATGCAAGTCGAACGGTAACAGCAGAGCTTGCTCTGGCTGACGAGTGGCGGACGGGTGAGTAATGTGTCGGAACATGCCCGGTAGTGGGGGATAACATAGCGAAAGTTATGCTAATACCGCATATGCCCTTAGGGGGAAAGGTGGGGATCTTAGGACCTGCCGCTATCGGAGTGGCCGATATCGGATTAGCTAGTAGGTGAGGTAAAGGCTCACCTAGGCGACGATCCGTAGCTGGTCTGAGAGGATGATCAGCCACACTGGGACTGAGACACGGCCCAGACTCCTACGGGAGGCAGCAGTGGGGAATTTTGGACAATGGGGGCAACCCTGATCCAGCCATGCCGCGTGAGTGAAGAAGGCCTTCGGGTTGTAAAGCTCTTTCAGGTGAGAAGAAAAGCTTAACGTTAATAGCGTTGAGTGCTGACGGTATCATCAGAAGAAGCACCGGCTAACTACGTGCCAGCAGCCGCGGTAATACGTAGGGTGCGAGCGTTAATCGGAATTACTGGGCGTAAAGCGTGCGCAGGCGGTTTGATAAGACAGATGTGAAATCCCCGAGCTCAACTTGGGAACTGCATTTGTGACTGTCAGACTAGAGTATAGCAGAGGGGGGTAGAATTCCACGTGTAGCAGTGAAATGCGTAGATATGTGGAGGAATACCGATGGCGAAGGCAGCCCCCTGGGTTAATACTGACGCTCATGTACGAAAGCGTGGGGAGCGAACAGGATTAGATACCCTGGTAGTCCACGCCCTAAACGATGTCAACTAGGTGTTGGGGAAGGAGACTTCCTTAGTAACGTAGCTAACGCGTGAAGTTGACCGCCTGGGGAGTACGGTCGCAAGATTAAAACTCAAAGGAATTGACGGGGACCCGCACAAGCGGTGGATTATGTGGATTAATTCGATGCAACGCGAAAAACCTTACCTACCCTTGACATGTACCGAAGCTTACTGAGAAGTAAGTGTGCCCGAAAGGGAGCGGTAACACAGGTGCTGCATGGCTGTCGTCAGCTCGTGTCGTGAGATGTTGGGTTAAGTCCCGCAACGAGCGCAACCCTTGTCATTAATTGCCATCATTTAGTTGGGCACTTTAATGAGACTGCCGGTGATAAACCGGAGGAAGGTGGGGATGACGTCAAGTCCTCATGGCCCTTATGGGTAGGGCTTCACACGTAATACAATGGCGCGTACAGAGGGTTGCCAAGCCGCAAGGTGGAGCTAATCTCAGAAAGCGCGTCGTAGTCCGGATTGCACTCTGCAACTCGAGTGCATGAAGTCGGAATCGCTAGTAATCGCGGATCAGAATGTCGCGGTGAATACGTTCCCGGGTCTTGTACACACCGCCCGTCACACCATGGGAGTGGAATCTGCCAGAAGTAGGTAGCCTAACCGCAAGGGGGGCGCTTACCACGGTGGGTTTCATGACTGGGGTGAAGTCGTAACAAGGTAGCCGTATCGGAAGGTGCGGCTGGATCACCTCCTTTCTAGGAGAATCTTTCGACATGCTTCGATTTAAGTTTTGCTCACACTTATCGGTTGGTTTCTTGCGGCAGCGTTCTTGGCCAGAAGTTGCAAGGCGGGGTCTGTAGCTCAGCTGGTTAGAGCACCGTGTTGATAACGCGGGGGTCGATGGTTCGAGTCCATCTAGACCCACCAGGAAATTCAGCCTAGGTAGTTAGAGAGTGCATGGTAGTTGGTATAGCGCTTTTGGTGGTCTGTTGATAGAAGCGAACGGGGGGTTTAGCTCAGCTGGGAGAGCACCTGCTTTGCAAGCAGGGGGTCAACGGTTCGATCCCGTTAACCTCCACCATTCACTTGGTACTTGGTCCTGAGAATATTATTCATTCTTGAGAAGTAGCTTGAGAGTTGAAACTTAAGTGTTTAGCGATGTAGATTGTTAAGTATTTATGTTTCACCTTTTACGGTGTTGATCTTTAAAAATTTGGAAGAAGTAAGAATTGATTCATGGTTGAATGAGTTGCTGTTTGTTTTTAATTAAGCGAACGGTTAATGAATTTAACGTAATCTAAAGAGTTTTTGATTGTAGAATTTATGAATTGTAAGATTTATAGGTTTTTTACAAGCGACTTAGAATTTGTACGGCATAGACCTTGACGCCTCAGAATTCAAAAGGCTGAGGGCTTAACGTTATAGGGTCAAGTGAATAAGTGCATGTGGTGGATGCCTTGGCGATTACAGGCGATGAAAGACGTGTTAGTCTGCGATAAGCTACGGGGAGCTGACAAGAAGCTTTGATCCGTAGATTTCTGAATGGGGAAACCCGGCCTTTTAGGTCATCCCTTCCTGAATACATAGGGAAGTGGAAGCGAACTCAGTGAACTGAAACATCTAAGTAACTGAAGGAAAAGAAATCAACCGAGATTCCGTAAGTAGTGGCGAGCGAACACGGAAGAGCCTGCTAGTGATAATCACTTTGTTAATAGAACGGAATGGAAAGTTTGACCATAGTGGGTGATAGCCCCGTATGCGAAAACAAGATTGTGGAACTAGGGTTATGACAAGTAGGGCGGGGCACGAGAAACCTTGTCTGAACATGGGGGGACCATCCTCCAAGGCTAAATACTCGTAATCGACCGATAGTGAACCAGTACCGTGAGGGAAAGGCGAAAAGAACCCCGGAAGGGGAGTGAAATAGAACCTGAAACCGCATGCATACAAACAGTGGGAGCCGACTTGTTCGGTGACTGCGTACCTTTTGTATAATGGGTCAGCGACTTACATTCAGTAGCAAGCTTAACCGAATAGGGGAGGCGTAGCGAAAGCGAGTCTTAATAGGGCGTCTAGTTGCTGGGTGTAGACCCGAAACCAAGTGATCTATCCATGGCCAGGATGAAGGTGTGGTAACACACACTGGAGGTCCGAACCCACTAATGTTGAAAAATTAGGGGATGAGCTGTGGATAGGGGTGAAAGGCTAAACAAACTTGGAAATAGCTGGTTCTCTCCGAAAACTATTTAGGTAGTGCCTCATGTATCACTCTCGGGGGTAGAGCACTGTTATGGCTAGGGGTCTATTGCTGATTACCAAACCATTGCAAACTCCGAATACCGAGAAGTGCGAGCATGGGAGACAGACATCGGGTGCTAACGTCCGGTGTCGAAAGGGAAACAACCCAGACCGTCGATTAAGGTCCCCAAGACATAGTTAAGTGGGAAACGATGTGGGAATGCACAGACAACCAGGAGGTTGGCTTAGAAGCAGCCATCCTTTAAAGAAAGCGTAATAGCTCACTGATCGAGTCGTCCTGCGCGGAAGATGTAACGGGGCTCAAACCATGCGCCGAAATCACGGATGTGTGCGTTGTTCGCAATGCACATATGGTAGGAGAGCGTTCTGTAGGCCTGCGAAGGTGTCCTGTAAGGGATGCTGGAGGTATCAGAAGTGCGAATGCTGACATGAGTAGCGATAAAGGGAGTGAAAGGCTCCCTCGCCGAAAGCCCCAGGTTTCCTGCGCAACGTTCATCGGCGCAGGGTGAGTCGGCCCCTAAGGCGAGGCAGAAATGCGTAGTCGATGGGAAACAGGTTAATATTCCTGTACCTCAATATAATGCGATGTGGGGACGGAGAAGGTTAGGCAATCCGGGTGTTGGATGTCCCGGTTCAAGCGTGTAGGCTGGTCTTTTAGGCAAATCCGGAAGACTAAGGCTGAGGCGTGATGACGATTGTCCATGTGACGAGAAGTTGTTGATACCAAGCTTCCAAGAAAAGCCACTAAGCTTCAGTTATATTGGGACCGTACCGCAAACCGACACAGGTGGGCAGGATGAGAATTCTAAGGCGCTTGAGAGAACTCGGGTGAAGGAACTCGGCAAATTAGCACCGTAACTTCGGGAGAAGGTGCGCCTCTATTAGGTGAAAAGACTTGCTCTTGGAGCCGAAGGAGGTTGCAGTGAAAAGGTGGCTGCGACTGTTTAATAAAAACACAGCACTCTGCTAACACGAAAGTGGACGTATAGAGTGTGACGCCTGCCCGGTGCTGGAAGATTAAATGATGGGGTGAGAGCTCTTGATTGAAGTCCCAGTAAACGGCGGCCGTAACTATAACGGTCCTAAGGTAGCGAAATTCCTTGTCGGGTAAGTTCCGACCTGCACGAATGGCGTAACGATGGCCACACTGTCTCCACCCGGGACTCAGCGAAGTTGAAATGGTTGTGAAGATGCAATCTACCCGCGGCTAGACGGAAAGACCCCATGAACCTTTACTGTAGCTTTGCATTGGACTCTGATAATGCTTGTGTAGGATAGCTGGGAGGCTTTGAAGCGTGGACGCTAGTTCACGTGGAGCCGACCTTGAAATACCAGCCTGGTGTTATTGGGGTTCTAACCTGGATCCATAATCTGGATTAGGGACCGTGCATGGTAGGCAGTTTGACTGGGGCGGTCTCCTCCCAAATTGTAACGGAGGAGTACGAAGGTATCCTAGGTACGGTCGGACATCGTACTGATAGTGCAATGGCAAAAGGATGCTTAACTGCGAGACTGACAAGTCGAGCAGGTACGAAAGTAGGTCATAGTGATCCGGTGGTTCTGTATGGAAGGGCCATCGCTCAACGGATAAAAGGTACTCTGGGGATAACAGGCTGATTCCTCCCAAGAGTTCATATCGACGGGGGAGTTTGGCACCTCGATGTCGGCTCATCACATCCTGGGGCTGTAGCCGGTCCCAAGGGTATGGCTGTTCGCCATTTAAAGTGGTACGTGAGCTGGGTTTAAAACGTCGTGAGACAGTTTGGTCCCTATCTGCCGTGGGCGTTGGAAATTTGAAGGGGGCTGCTCCTAGTACGAGAGGACCGGAGTGGACGAACCTCTGGTGTACCGGTTGTTTCGCCAGAAGCATTGCCGGGTAGCTAAGTTCGGAAGAGATAACCGCTGAAAGCATCTAAGCGGGAAACTCGCCTTAAGATTAGATTTCCCTGGGAGTTTAACTCCCCTAAAGGGTCGTTCGAGACCAGGACGTTGATAGGCTGGGTGTGGAAGTGCAGTAATGCATTAAGCTAACCAGTACTAATTGCCCGTGAGGCTTGATCCTATAACATTAAGTGGTCGAGTCGTGCAAAATTACTAAGTGCTTGTAAAAATACAACAAAACGTATAAACTACTTCTTCCAGATTACCGTTGAATGTGTAAACATTCAACAAACGAACGCAGTAATAAGCACATTGCTTATTACCACCAGTTCGTCTGACGACCATAGCAAGTTGGTCCCACTCCTTCCCATCCCGAACAGGACAGTGAAACGACTTCGCGCCGATGATAGTGTGGTTCGCCCATGTGAAAGTAGGTCATCGTCAGACTCATTACAATAAAAAGCCCTCAGAGTTACTCTGAGGGCTTTTTTATTTTTGGGGGCGGTCTTCCTTCCTATTGCCGATATTGAGCAATCCCTTGCTAACACTTTGATTATGTAACTAATGTTTTTTTGGGTGATAGTTTGCTAAAAAATAAATCTATTAATAATCATGTTGTTATATAAGGTTTCTGTAACTTCTCAATAACTCATGGCAAAGCGGCATTCTGAGCAGCATTTCTCATGAGTTCAGGCAAAGGCAGAATGTTATTTTTCAGCGTGAGTCGATCTTGCAGGTATTGCCAGAACGACATGCCTAATTTTCGGCAGGTTTTCTTCAAACTGGTGAAGGTGTCTCGGCATTTTCGTCCCAGTTCGCTACGTGTGCCGCCGCTTATTTTCTGTTTTTGCACATAGCAGCGAATGTCGTTTTCGCTGCCATTGGTATGCAGCGGAATTTCTGGGCGTCTCAGCACTAACAACAGTTCCTCTTTGCGTTGATGGGTGCGCTTGAGCAGTTCATTCAGCGTGGCGTACTGAGTGCGCAGGGTAAATATTTCATCAAAACGTGCTTCGAATATCGGTATCTGTGTTGCATTAGGGGCCGCTTTGTACGCTTTCAGATCACGGTAAAAATCCCAGACTTGTGCACGCACAGATTTAATCGCTTGCCGTTGCAGATCATTGCTTGGAATCAGTGTGTGAATCAGGCGTTCGGTATGTACCCAGCACAGACCATGCAAAAACAGCGAAAATTGTCGGGCACCATCGCTGACGATTGCCAAGTTGGGATTGAATCCATTTGTCAGCAAATGCCCGATCAGGGCGGCTTCGGTGGCGATGCGGATCTGATGATCGGTTTCAAAGCCATAGAATGCAAGGTGTAACCGCCATAATTTCTCGTCGTAAATCGGCGTTGTCAGGTGCTCGCTGAGTTCCAGTCGCAGTGCTTTGCGTAGTCCATGCGCTTCCATATACGCCAGGGCATCTTCGGTGATTTGATAACCGCGGTTACTTGCTTGCAGTAGCTCCAGGAAATTCACTCGGCTTTTGCTGGCCGTGCTGGCGAACCAGGCAAAATAATCATTGCCAATTTGGGTAACATAGCCGTTGCGGGCCGCATGACGGGCACCAGAATCGTCAACGCTTACATGGGCACTGATTTCTAAGCCGGTTTCAAGTATCTCGTCTTTCTCTGTATGCAACACATCATGGCGCTGACTCAGAATGGCGTTAATTTGCCCCGCAGAAATATCGACGCCGACTTCGCGCAATTGCTCCAAAATCAACGGCTGCGTGGTACCGCAGTGGTGGTGTTGATAAATAATGAAGCCGCGCAATATTTCGTCAAAGCGATGGTTGCGTAGCGAGGCAGGCAGTTGAGCAACGTGCGATTTACCGTTCGCATCCACAAACACTTCGAGTCGGTAGCGGATGTTGTGCGCCTGAAAAATTAACCCTTGAATCACCACATCTCGATAACCATTATGCCGTGCGCCAGTGGGCGCATTTTCGCACGGGATGATTTGGATATCGTGAATTGTCAGCTGGGCTGTTTTGCTGCGCTTGTTCGACCCCGCTCGTTTCTTGCGTTTATTACCCGATTGGCCGCTAGAACGCTGACCTGTAGGCTTGTCATCATCGTCACTATCATCTGGATCGGTGTTTTGCTCCATTTTGCTCGATTTGAACTTGGGCTTTGCCTTTTCACCTTTCAGGATCGCAATCTCATCTCGCAGTTGCTGAATTTGCTCTTGCTGCAATTGGTTCTGCTCCTGAAGATGAGCAATAATCGCCAGCAAGCACTTTACTAAAGGGCTTTGCTCCGATTCTGGTATCTCTGGTAGTTGCAGTGGCTTTTTCATAAGGGCTAATCTTGTTTGACTACATTGTAACCGCAATCACACCATATGATGTTGTTCCTGACTTACCATGAGTTATTGAGAAGTTACAGGTTTCTCAATGCCAACTATTGGCATAGTGAGTAGTGAATGCTATGCTTTATTGCTTAATTTTGAGATGGCACAAGTAAACTATTTTTCTTAAAATAAAGTTGAAATTTGATAATTAGATTGAGAGTATTTATGAAATTGACACAATTTTTAACGGGTGCCGCACTAATTTGTTGTGCGCATTCGGCGCTTGCGACAACATTAACGTTTGATTCACATCCTGAGCAATATTTTGTTCCATCAGTTGTTGAGGGGGGCTTTACTTTCAGCACATTGGATAGCCTAGGTACCAATAATGATACTTTGTGGCCTTCTGATGGTACCATCCACTTGATGTCCTGGACTAATGGGGGCAGCCTTTCTGGTTTTACCATGACGAATACGTCAAATTCGGCATTTAGTCTGCAGTCATTTGATTTTGCAGGGGGATATGTCTCGAATAAAAAACCCGTCAATTGGTTGAGTGTAACTGGCGAGACATTTGGGGGCGATACCTTAACGACAACGTTTAATAGTGGTATAGATTTTAGTAACTATACTACGTATACAACCTTGTTTTTGGAAAATTATAGTAATCTGAGCAGTGTTGTTTTTACTGCTGAAGGTGCAAGTAATCGGGCCGTATTTGACAATTTTGTTGTTGACCAGGCGGTGGTTGTGCCTGAGGCAGAAACCTATGCTATGTTGGTTGCCGGTCTTAGTTTAATCGGGTTGGTTGCTCGTCGTCGGACTCGGTAATAACTGACGCAATTAGGGATGTATCCCTTATTAGGTGAGGTTTTACCCTCACCTTGTGTTCTAGTCCTCAGCCGACAGAGGCGGCCAGGGCGATACTTTGTTGTTCTATGCTGGAAATTTGTAAGGAATCATTGAGTGCATCCAGCGGGGCACCGGGTTCGTAACAGAATGAAATCGCCAGTCTATCACCGGCTTTAACCTGCATGGGCTGATCCAGCGGCACAATCAGGTATTGGTTAAACCAGTCTACGGTATTCGCGCTATTTAGCAAAATGGCCAGCACATTCTTGGTGACCATACGGATAGCGTTTAATTCGCCGTCCTGTTCAATCATCAGTTCACCATTAAATTGGCATTCTTGCGGCAGCTCCTGATCATAGGTAAAGCTTTGAAATACCGTGGGTGGCGCTAATTCCCGGCTTTTATTCTGGGTTTGTGTGGGTTCCTGAAACAATACGGTAGGGGCATAATAGCCTTCAAAATCATAGTCCTGCTCAATCGGTTGAATCGCCTGAATACAGGCCTCCGGCACAAAAACAGGCAGTTGTGAGCCGAAACGGCGCTGATAGCCTTGCTTGAATTTTCGTAGAATATCGATTTGTTTTTCTCGTAACAAACCCACATGTAACATTTCACAGATCACTACATCCACCGGCTCCGGTGGCAGGTACATGGCCGCATCGGCATGAATTACCTGTACCTTGTCGCCATTATCGTTTTGCTTAAGAATACGTCTGGCTGCCGACAGCAGCTCGGGATTGCGCTCAACGCAATAGACTTTGCCAGCTTGTTGCGCGGCGAAGAAAGACAGGACGCCGGTGCCTCCTCCCAGTTCAAGTACGGTGGATCCAGGCTTCACGACCGCTTGTAAGGCCGTTTTAAAGCCCTGCATTCTGGCCTTGTCGTTCAGCATATTATAGTGATACTGAATTGGAATGAATTGTCCTAATTCTAAGTGATCATATCGTTTCATAAGGCACCTTTCAGGCTGTTTCAAAGTGCGGCACTAACCGCGAGTTTTACAAGACTTATGCTAGCGCAGGCGGCCATGCTATTAGCTTTTGAATAGCCCGGTAAATAAGTGCCTATTTATGGCTTTATCTGTGAGCAGGCTGACTTTGACGGTATACTGTCAGCCATCATGCGGATGTCAGGGAGCAGTGCTTAAATGGATGATAACGCAACGGAAAATAATAATATGCCGCCCTTGCTGGACTTCGTTCAGCTGGCTGAGGAGCCTCATTATGTACATCAAGGCGAGTTGCAGGCAAAACGCACGCTGAAAGGACAGCACTTATCTTTCTTGTCGGATGTGTTTGGTCATGCCATTGCTCAGCAGGGAAATATTCATATTGCCGAAAACTTATCGGGGGGCTCGGCGGAGGCATTGGGCGGCAATGTGGTGGTTAAACAGCGTATTCTTAGTGCCAAAATCCGGGCTTATGAGGGCAATGTTGCCGTACCCTATGCCGATACTTCCAGCCTGGTTGCCAGGCATATCTCGGTGGATCATGCCATTAATTGCGAACTGGTAGCCGATACGGTGGAGGCCGACAGGCTGGAAGGCTGTCTGGTGATTGCCCGTTGCATCAACATCAAGCGTGCAGAAGAACGGCGCGATAATGAAACCCATGTGACCTTGCTGTTGCCCGATTTGAGTGCGATTGATCGCCAGCTGGAAGACTGGAAACAACAGCTGTTGGGATTACAACAAAGTTTTAATCTGGTGCGTGCGCAAATGGATGGCCTTAAACAGCAGGCCGAGTTTGCCAAATATCTGCTATTGCACGAAAATATCAACAAAAAACAGCCCGAATTAACCGCCAGGCAACAGTTGCGCTGGGAAGAAATGCAGCAGCAGCATGGGGAAAATTTTGAATTATGGCTGACACAACGACAGCAGGCGATGCAGTTGCGCACCCAGTTTGATACCTTAAAAACCGCAAGAAATCGTTTGCAACAGCAACGTCAGGCTAAAGTAAAAGGGGTTTTGTGTCGTATTAATAAGGTAGCCGGTAAAACAACGGTGAAGGCAATGCTGGCGGATTATGGGATGGAATACTTTCGTTATAAATCCGCCAGTGAAATTCGTGAAAATATTTATAATGCGGAACAACTTAAAATACTGTTGTTCAGCGGCGATTATGGTCAGCTGGATTGGACGTATGATGGACCAGAAACACTGCATAAACAGAAGGGAGTGCAGTAATGAATAAACCTACCGATCACACTGGCCGTGAAAGCACATTACCTACGTTTTTGCAGGTGACCGATGAGGGCTTGATGATTGAGGTCAAGGGGCTGTTAGGCAATAAGCTGTTTGAGGCTTTTATTGATCGCCTGTTTGCCGGTGGCCAGCTGTTGGTTGATTTGGATTATTCTATTTTTACAAAACTGCTGTTTGATGCGGAATGGTGTTCCATTCAGTCCGATGCGCAGGCGACGGTACGTCTGGCTGCCGGTATTGGTGACTTTTCCGCGGACCGAAAATTGCTGTACCGGGATATTAAGATACGTCCGGGAGGTGCGGCGGCAGAGTATTTTTTTGAGGGCAATGCTCCGCTGGTGGGTGAGGAGGCGGATCAACCACAAGATGCTAACCTGCGCTTTGATGAATTTGTGGCACATGCCTGGGGGCGACAGATTAAATATGGCCTGAAACAAGATGTTATTGAAAAAGGCATGCATAATCGTCAGGCGGAGCGGGTGGTGGTAGCCGAGTTACTGGAGCCGGTGCCGGGGCAGGATGCAAAAATTGAAGAGGTGCTGGATACTCTGCATGTCAGCAATGCACCTAAGATCAGAGAAGACGGCAAGGTTGACCTGGAAAGCAAGGCAAACTTTTTCCCTCAGGCTAAGCGTGGAGACTGTTTATTACGCAAGGTAGAGCGCAAACTGGGTAAGCCGGGTATTACCGTGCTGGGCAAACTGATTTCACCGCGTTTACCTAAGGATGTGGATATTAATCGCTTTATTGGTCCGGGTACCTGTTTGGAGGTGGGCGAGCAGGGCGAAATGATATCGGCGGTACAGGATGGTTTTATCCTGATCGATGAGAAAAGCCGCAAGATCTCGGTGAACGAAAAGATTGAAAATAAAACCGGGGTCAGCACTAAAACCACCGGTAGTCTGCAGCTGGACGTTGAAGAATATGTCGAGCATGGTGAGATCCAGGAAAAACGCACTATTCAGGGTAAGCATCTGACATTGATGGCGGATGTGTTTGGCAATGTGGTGTCGCAGGGGGGAGATATCCGGATTGCTGGTAATCTGTCCGGCGGCAGTGCCGAAACCGATAGCGGCAACATTAACATTGAAAAGCGTATGTCGCGCGCCAAGGTAAAAGCTCTTGAGGGTGAGGTCCGGGCCAGTTATGCCGATACCTCCTGTATTGTCGCCAAGGTGCTGAAAATTGAACATGCGATTAATTGCGAGCTGGTGGCCGATACCGTGATTGCCGGGCAGCTGGAAGGCTGTCTGGTGATTGCCCGAGAGATTAAGGTGAAAACCAGTACCGCCAGACGCACCGATGAAAATCGACTGGTATTGCTAACGCCGGACTTGACCGAATTGACCAAGCAGATTGATGGTCTGCAACGCGAGCTGCTTGAACTGGAGCCACCCTTGCAGCAAAAGCAAAAAGCGATTAATAAGCTGAAACAAGACCCGGAGTTTGTCAAATTCTTGAACCTGTATGACAGCGTAAAAAGCAATAAGATAAAGCTCGTTGGTAATCAAGCGGCAAGCTGGAAAAAACTGGTGGAGCAGCATGCCATTAATTTTAAAAAAATGGCTAAACTGTCCGAAGAAGGCAATGTCATTTACCAGCAACTGAAGCAGCTTAAACAGCAACAGCAGGAGCTAAAGCAGCAGCGGGAGCAGTTGGACAGTAACGTCGGCTGTGAGGTAAAACAGGTGATAGGTGAAACCCAGGTATTAACCCTGAGTGTCGAGGGAGGGCTGGCCTTTTATGCCGACAAGTCTGCTGCGGAAATGCGCGACTCATTGATCAAGGGTGGGCATCCTAGCAAATCGATTTTTGCTGGCAGTTCCGGCAAGGTGAGCTGGACCAATGCCAAACAAAAACCTCAGGACGAAGGATGATTGATAATACGCACCTCGCGTTGTGGAAATGGAATTTCCACCTGATTCTCGCGTAATACCTCCCAGATCAGCAGCAGCAGGTCGCCGCCCACCCGGTTGCGGCCATCATCAATGCCTTCCATCCAGAACTCAATCAGGATATTCACCCCGGAATCGCCAAAGCCCTGTATTTCTGCATCAACTGCCAGCTCCGGGCTGATATCCGGCCCGCTGATTACCTGTGGATGACTGGCGACAGTTTGTTTCAGCAGGCTGAATAGCTGGTGTAGATCGGTATGGTAGGCAACCTGTAACTCTACCGAATAGCGTTGGCGAGGGTCGCTGTGGGTCCAGTTGGTGAATGAGGTGGTGATAAATTTCTCATTGGGCACCATGATTTCTTTGCCATCAAATGTTTCCAGCGCGGTATAGCGCATATTCAGTTTGATTACCGTGCCTTTACGCCCATCTTCCAGTTCAATATAGTCCCCTATCTTTAATGAGCGATCGACCAGTAAAATAATACCGGAGATAAAATTAGAGGCAATTGATTGCAATCCAAAACCCAGGCCGACACCGACCGCACCACCGAATACGGCCAGGGCGGTAATATTTACCCCCATAATTTGCAGTAACAGCAGGCTGATAATAAAGAACAGCAGTACCTGATAGACCTTGGCAAAAATTTCGCGGGTACCGATATTCAGCGAATCCTGTTGGCGAATCAGCTGTTGGCCAAAACTGTTCATGGCCCGGCCAATCCAGAACAAGACAATACCAAAGATGATGGCGCGAGCCACACCATAGGCGGAGATACTGATATTCCCCAGTTCCAGGGTTTTACTGTCCAGATAGCTGGTAATATCATCCAGAAAACCGAATACATGCAGCAATGCAATGGGAATAGCAATTAATTTGATAACACGCTGTAACAAGGGGTTGCTGATAAAACGCCGTATGATGGAATAGATCATAAAAACAATGGCTAATCCGGCACCAGCCCTGACCAGCCAGCTCTGCGCCAGCCAGTCATCGGCCAGATCAGCCGCGCTCATCATGAATAGAATAATGAATAACGGTAACAACAGTTCCCGGCATTGATAGATGCTGTTACGCACGATAAATAACGGGGCCTCGCGGTTGGGGGCTTCGCGCAGCAGCGGAGAGACACGGCGCAGCAGCAGATGCGCGCTCCAGGCAAGCATAAAGGCTACACTAATCAGCCCTAGCTGGGCGTAAAAAGCCGGGCTGCTAAACCAGTGCAGCAGTTGTGTTAATGATTGTTCCAGATAATGCTTGAGGTCTTCCATGTGGCCTGCTCAGGTGTTGATACCGCAGGCGTGATCATACACGTACTGAACCTAATTAAGGAAGGTGGCAGGAAATGGTATAAGGAATGCATCCTACGCTAAATGGGGAATCTCGCGTAGGATGCCTGTTATGCATTGGCGTCGGGACGTTTGCTTATTTCTTTTCGTGATGCCCGCCAAATTCAAAGCGCAGCGCGGATAACACTTTATTGCCGTAATCGTCTTCATTGCGCGAGGCAAAGCGGCTGAACAGCGCGGCGGTTAATACCGGTGCCGGTGTAGCCGATTCGATAGCGGCGATACTGGTCCAGCGGCCTTCGCCGGAATCGGATACCTGACCGCTGAAATTATTCAGATCCACATCCTGATGCAAGGCATGGGCACTCAGATCCAGCAGCCAGGAGCCAACCACACTGCCACGGCGCCATAATTCGGCTACCTGAGCCACATCGATATCGTAGCTTAGGGTTTCCGGCTCGCGTACCGGAGAGGTTTCGGCATCAATCTGCTGTTCGGCCTTACCGACATTGGCATGGCGTAACAGATTAAAGCCTTCGGCATACGCGGCCATCAGCCCATATTCGATACCGTTATGTACCATTTTGACAAAGTGTCCGGCGCCTACCGGGCCACAATGCAGATAGCCCTGTTCGGCCGGGCTGGGTTCACCCTCCAGACCATCGGTGCGCGGGGCGGTTTGTATACCGGGCGCTAAGGTGGCAAAGACGGGTTTGAGGCGTGTTACCGCATCATTATCACCGCCAATCATTAAACAATAGCCGCGCTCCAGCCCCCAGACACCGCCGCTGACCCCGACATCAATATATTGAATTGCGCGCGGACTCAGTTCGGCGGCGCGTTTAATATCATCCTTATAATAAGAATTGCCGCCGTCAATCAATACATCATTGGCCGCCAGTAACGGGCTGAGTTCGGCGATACACTGGTCCACGATAGCGGCCGGGAGCATCATCCATACCGCACGCGGGCCATTCAGTTTACTCACCATATCGGCCAGACTGTCGGCGGCAATGGCGCCTTCTTTGGCCAATGTGTTTACCGCTTCGGTGCTGCGGTCATAAACCACGCACTCATGTCCTGCTCGCATTAAACGTTTAACCATGTTGGCGCCCATGCGCCCCAGACCGATCATGCCAATTTGCATCTTGTTTCTCCTGTGTCGTCGCTGAATTTTTCGAAGTATGAGTTTTGCAGTAATGCGATTGTAAACGATTGCGCATGGTTTTATGGGCGCTTGCGATAGATGTAGCCAATTTCCCGATATGGGGTCGGGGTGTTGTTTGCCTGAGTTTTCCAGTAGAGTATTCGTTTTTGTGATAATCCATAGGAGAGCATTATGTTACAAACCGGACAAACCGCCCCCGAATTCAGTGTCGCCGATCAGCTGGGTAAGCCGATTACATTAGGTGACTTTCACGGGAAAAAGCATGTGGTGTTGTATTTCTATCCCAAGGACGATACCCCTGGCTGCACCATAGAAGCGAATCAATTCACGGCACTGGCCGATGACTTTGCCGCGGCCAACAGCGTGGTGCTGGGGGTGAGTAAAGATGACTGCCAAAGCCATCAGGCGTTTATTGAAAAATTTCAATTGAAAGTCATGTTGCTGGCCGATACCGATGGCACCTTATGCGACAGCTATGGCGTGTGGCAGCAAAAAGAAAAAAATGGCGTCACCAAAATGGGCATAGTGCGCTCTACCTTTATTATCGATAAAAACGGCCAACTGGTGGATGTGGAATATGGCGTGACCCCGGATGGCCATGCGCAGGCGGTGCTGGATAAGGTCAAGGCGCTGGGTGTTGTGACATAAGGTATTTCTGTTGCGTCATAAAATGCCTCATGCGGTTTTTATGACGCAACCCACAGGGCTGGCCAGATTTCTGGGTTATACCGCGCCCATCAGGCCTTGCCTGACAAAAAATTCAGCAGGAGCGTGCTAACCTGGTGTCAATACAGCCTAAGGCGTGCGTTGCAATAATTGAAGATATTGCAGTCTTTCTTCTTCACTCAGCTTGCCTATCCCGCCCCTGGCTTTTTCCTGCAGTTGCATAAATTTTTGTTTACGCAGTCCGTCCTGGATTTTTCTCAGTATGCCTTCAAATTCGCCATTGATATCGAAGTCTTCTCCCCAGTCCAGCATTTCGGCTTCGGCCTGGGCCAGTATCGGCTGGTGGGCGCTGTCTTGCAGGGTCTGGGTGATGGCGGCGCTGCTGAGGCTGAAGTTGTTGGCACGTTGTAGTTGCAAAATGCTCATGATGGCAGCGGCCTCCTGGCCTTGTTCTTGCCATTGCTCGGGAATCTGGGCGCAGAAGGGGGGCTTGGCCAGCAGGCATTGCAGCAGCAGTTTATGTGCCGAGGGGGGGATGCGGCGCGCGACCTTTTTGCCGCTGGGGCGGCGTTTGTTGCCCATGGGGGGCGCCGAGTAGGGGGGCGGACTGTGGTCGCCGGGGTGTTGCGATGTAGGAGCGGCGTGCATGCCGGGGCTGGGTGTGGCGCTTATGCCCAGCAGACTATCCAGTTCATGCGCTTCCAGGCCGCTGAGACGGGCGATTTCTTTGCGTAGCAGCAGGCTGGTGGTGGGGGCTTTAATGGCACTGAGCAGTGGTTTGCTGCGCTGTACCAGCTGGTCTCGTCCTTCCGGGGTGCGCAGGTCTATGTTCTGGCTGATATGTTGCAGCAGGTAGCCCGATAGTGGCATGGCCTCATGCAGCTGTTCTTCAAAGTCTTCCTGGCCGTGTTCTCGAATATAGCTATCCGGATCGTGTTCGCTGGGCAGGAATAAAAAACTGATACGTTTGCCATCCTGCAGTTGCGGCAGGGCGTTTTCCAGTGCACGCCAGGCGGCTTTACGGCCAGCCTTGTCGCCATCAAAGCAGAAAATAATATGTTCCGTCAGCTTAAACAGGCGCTGTATATGAAACGGGGTGGTGGCGGTACCCAGGGTGGCAACGGCATAATCGACGCCGTGCTGGGCCAGGGCGACCACATCCATATAGCCTTCCACTACCAGCGCCTGCTGTTGTTGGCGAATGCTTTTCTGGGCCTGGTATAGGCCGTAGAGTTCGCGCCCTTTTTCAAATAACGGGGTTTCCGGTGAGTTCAGGTATTTGGGCTCTCCCTGGCCCAGCACCCGGCCGCCAAAGCCTATGATCTGTCCGCGATTGTTGGCAATCGGGAACATAATGCGGTCACGGAAGCGGTCGTAGCGTTTATCTTCGTCAGTTTGAATCACCAGCCCGGTTTCGGTCAGGTTGTCGTCCAGGTAGTCGGCAACGGCGCTGGTCAGATTGCGCCAGCCGGCGGGGGCATAGCCTATGCCGTAGCGTGCCGCGATCTGGCCGGTCAGGCCGCGTTGTTTCAGGTAGTCAATGGCGGGAGGGTGTTGTTTTAACTGGTTGCGATAGTATTGCATCGCAGTGGTTAAGGTGTCGAACAGGCTGGGAGCAATTGGGGGAGAGGAGGGGTGCTCCGCAGACTGTTGCGGGATTTGCAAACCGGCGCTGTGAGCCAGTTCGTGTACCGCGTCGACAAACCCCAGTCCGGTATGCTCCATGACAAAGTTAATTGCCGTGCCATGGGCGCCACAGCCAAAACAGTGATAAAACTGTTTGCTCGGACTGACGGTAAAAGAAGGGCTTTTTTCGTTGTGAAACGGGCAGCAGGCAACATAATTGCTGCCGGCTTTTTTCAGTTTAATATGTTGTTCGACGACATCAATAATATCCAGTCGGTCGAGTAATTGCTGAATAAAGCTTTGAGGAATCACATTCGGTAAACCTTGTCTCAGAGAAGCTTGGGTGGAAGGCGTTAGCTTTCCACCACTGACGCTTTACTGAGCCAGTTGTGCCTTGATCTGGGCGGATACCTTGCCCATATCGGCTTTGCCGGCCAGTTTGCCTTTCAGCAGGCCCATGACTTTGCCCATGTCTTTAGGGCTGGCGGCGCCGGTTTCGCTGATGGCTGAGCTGACTTCTGTGGCGATTTCATCCTCGCCTAATTGCGCGGGCATATAAGCCAGCAGAATTTCCAGTTCA
This sequence comes from uncultured beta proteobacterium, assembly GCA_942490555.1. Classification (GTDB taxonomy): domain Bacteria; phylum Pseudomonadota; class Gammaproteobacteria; order Burkholderiales; family Gallionellaceae; genus Gallionella. The sequence continues at coordinate 317,297 of CALNXP010000018.1, forward strand.
TATTGTTCCGCCTCAACCAGATCCTGACGTTCGGCGGCTTGATACTGGCTGATAGAGTCGCGACGCTGTTTACACATTTTTTCGATTACAGCAGTCGTTTGCGCATCGTCAAGCTCGCTTTGACTATCGACTTCTTTCTGTTTGATGGCAGCCAGTAACAGTCTGATGGCAGCAAGGCGCTGTTTTTCTCTGGCGCGCATCGCCGCTTTCATGTCGTCACTAATACGTTGTTTTAGACTCATTCGGTGAAACGTGTGGCTTAGAACAACTTAGGCGGCAGTGTCTGGCTGCGCAGTTGCTTGTGATGACGTTTAACGGCGGCAGCGTGCTTGCGCTTACGCTCGGCGGTTGGTTTTTCGTAGTATTCGCGTGCACGAAGGTCGGTAAGTACACCGGTTTTTTCTACTGAACGTTTGAAGCGACGCATTGCGACTTCAAACGGCTCATTTTCTTTTACACGTACTGTGGTCATGAAATAACACCTTGTTAATGAGTTTGTAAGAAGGGCGCGATTCTAACAAAAGCCGAATGCGGCTACAACCGGAAATTGTTGAAATTTAGGCTAAATGGTTGAAAAATTGTGTTGAACGATGATTTTTGCGCAAAATTCGGGGCGCGTAGCCCCCGAATTTTGGCTATTGTACGGTTACCCGGGCGAATTTGCGTTTGCCGACCTGAGCCACAATGGTGCTGCCTGCGGCAATGCTCAGGTTTTTATCGCTGACCTTGTCGCCATCAATTTTGACTGCGCCCTGCTTGATCATGCGCAGTGCTTCCGAGGTGCTGGCGACCAGCTCGGCCTGTTTTAACAGGCCGGCAACCGGCAGTTGCCGGGGCTCGCCACTGTCTACGCTAACTTCCGGCATGTCATCCGGCAGTACGCCTTTGCGGAAACGGGCCTCAAATTCCTGTAGTGCGGCCTCGGCATCCTGGGCGGAATGAAAGCGGGTGACAATTTCCTGGGCCAGCAATACCTTAATATCTCGTGGGTTGCGTCCGTTGGCAATTTCTTCGCGCCATTGGTTGATTTCCGTCATTGGGCGGAATGACAGCAATTCGAAATAGCGCCACATCAGTTCATCGGAAACCGACATCAGTTTGCCGAAGATTTGCTGCGGGCTTTCGGTGATGCCAACATAGTTGCCCAGTGATTTGGACATTTTGTTGACGCCGTCCAGACCTTCCAGCAGGGGCATGGTAAGAATGCATTGCTGTGGCTGGGCGTGTTGTTTTTGCAGTTCGCGGCCCATCAGCAGATTGAATTTCTGGTCGGTGCCGCCCAGTTCGATATCCGCCTTGAGCGCTACCGAATCGTAACCCTGTACCAGTGGGTACATGAACTCATGGATGGCGATAGGCTGGTTGCTTTTATAGCGCTTGGAGAAATCGTCGCGTTCCAGCATGCGGGCAACGGTCTGGCTGGCGGCCAGTTTGATCATATCGGCCGCGCCAAATTTGTCCATCCAGCTGGAGTTGAACACGATTTCGGTTTTTTCCGGGTCCAGTACCTTAAACACCTGTTCGCGATAGGAGGTGGCATTTTCGGCTACCTGCTCGCGAGATAGCGGCGGGCGGGTGGTGTTTTTGCCGGTAGGGTCACCTATCATGCCGGTGAAGTCCCCAATCAGAAACAAGGCGTGGTGCCCCAGATCCTGCAGCTGACGCATCTTATTTAACAGGACAGTGTGGCCCAAGTGAAGATCGGGGGCGGTGGGGTCAAAGCCGGCCTTGATGCGTAATGGCCGGTTTTGTTCCAGTTTTTTGATCAGTTCATCTTCCCGCAGCAGTTCATCTGCGCCACGTTTTATCAGTGCCAGAGTTTCGGAATGGCTTGCATCTGTCATGGTGAAAAAAGCTCGTGTTAGTTAGTTAGAGTGTAGATCCCGCCGTATGGCCGAAATAACCCGCCAACAGGTGTTCGGCGAGCGCCATATTGCATTGGCGGTTGAAGGGGTTTCTGATACAGTATACACTCACTGGTTAAGTTTCATAAGCGGTACTTTAATCTGGTCGACCAAGGACGGTGCATGTTAACCCAAAATAGTTATTATCAAGAACGTAAGAGCAAATTACGCTGGTTTGTAATGTTGTCTACCCTGCCGTTGTTGGGGGTGGTGACGGCGTTTGGTCTGGTGTCTCAGCCCGAGCCGGCCTCTGTGCCGGTCAAACAGGCGGTACAGGCTATTGCCTTGCCGGAAATTGCGCCACAGGCGGCCAGCGAGGCGCATGATGTGTTTTGGCGCAGTGAGCGTGTGCAGCGTGGCGATACGGTTGCCGATCTGGTGCGGCGCTTGAATATTGTGGATAAGCCCGCTGGTGAATTTTTGCGGCGTTCTAAACGGACCGATTCGTTGCGCAAGCTGCGGGTAGGCAAGGAAATTCAGGCCGAGACCGATGCCCTGGGTAAGTTTATTGCGTTGCGTTATTTGGATAATGGCGGTGATCAGGTGGTGATCAGTCGTCAGGGTGATGAATTTACGGTGGATATTAAACCGGCGGTGATTGAAACCCGCCTGGTGGTGAAAAGCGGAGTGATTACCCATAGTCTGTATGGGGCTACCGATAGAGCCGGGGTGCCGGATCGGGTGGCCAATCAGATTGCCGAAGTGTTTAGTGGTGATATTGATTATTATCAGGATCTGCGCAAGGGTGACCGCTTTACCGTGGTGTATGAGCAGACCTTTAATAACGGTACCCTGGTGCGCAGCGGTCGGGTGATGGCTGCCGAGTTTGTTAATAAGAAAGAAATCTATCAGGCGGTGTATTTCCAGGGGGCGAGCGAAAAAGTCGGCGGTTATTACCGGCCGGATGGCGAGAGCCTGCGTCGTGCCTTTCTGCGTTCTCCGATTGCATTTTCACGCGTCAGTTCGGGCTTTACCAAGCGTCGTTTTCATCCGGTGCTTAAGCGCTGGCGTGCGCATAGGGGCGTTGATTTCGCCTCACCCACCGGAACCGCGATTCGGGCGACCGGTGACGGGGTGGTTGCCAAGGTGGCGCGTGAACGGGGTTATGGCAAGGTGGTTACCATCAAGCACCGCCGTGGCCGTTATCTGACGCTGTATGGTCATATGTCGCGCTTTGCCAAGGGCATGAAAGTGGGTAAACAGATTGAACAGGGTGATGTGATCGGTTATGTCGGTATGACCGGGTTAGCCACCGGGCCACATCTGCATTATGAATTCCGTGAAAAAGGGGTGCATAAAGATCCTATGAAACTGAATCTGCCGAAAGCCGAGCCGGTGGCTCGTCGCTATAAGTCTCAGTTTCTGGCCCATTCTCAGCAGTTGATGGCACGTATTGAGTTTGTTAACAGCGATACTGCGGTGGCCAGTCTGAATAAATAATGTCTGCGGGTGTGTGTTGCATGGTAAGCACCCTGCGGTAACTTTTGGGAAGTTGTTGATGTGATTTCGCCTGGCAGCTTCCTAGGATTGAGCGGATAGCGCAGGCTATCCGCTTTTTTGTTTGGGGAGGGTGTGTGAGTTCCTTATATATTGGGTTAATGTCGGGGACCAGCCTGGATGGGGTGGATGCGGTGCTGGTGGATCTGGCCGATAAGCCACGGCAGTTAGGGGCAGTATGGGTGCCGTTTGCTCCCGAGCTTAAAGCGCAGCTGTTGGCCTTGCATCAACCGGCGGTGGGGGAGTTGCATCGCTCGCGGCTGGTGGGATTGGCGTTGTCGCGGATTTATGCGCAGGCGGTGCAGCAGCTGTTGACGGCATGTCATCTCCAGGCTGGCCAGGTGGCGGCCATAGGTTGTCATGGTCAGACCGTGCGCCATTGTCCCGAGGCGGGCTATAGTCTGCAGTTGGGAGATGGTGCCTTGCTGGCCGAGCTGACCGGTATCTGTGTGGTGAATGATTTTCGCAGTCGCGATATGGCGGCGGGTGGCCAGGGGGCGCCACTGGTGCCGGCGTTTCATCGGCAGTTGCTGGCCGATGCGCGCTTTGATCGGGTGATTGTAAATGTTGGTGGGATCAGTAATTTGAGCTATTTGCCCGCGAGTGCCGCGGGGGTGGTTGGCTTTGATTGTGGGCCGGGTAATCTGCTGATGGATGCCTGGTGTGTTCGTCATCGTGGGCAGGATTATGATGCGGATGGTGAATGGGCGGCCCAGGGGCAGCCGCTACCTGAGCTATTATCTGCATTATTAAATGAATATTATTTTTCATTGCAACCTCCTAAAAGTACAGGCAGAGATTTATTTAACAGTGACTGGCTAAATAGCAAACTGAATGGTAATGAGCGGCCGCAGGATGTGCAGGCCAGCTTGCTGGAGTTGACCGCACGTTGTATTGCCGATGATATTCGGCGTTATTGTCAGCCGGTTGAACAGGTGTATTTGTGTGGTGGTGGCGCGCATAACCGACAGTTGAAAAAACGTTTGGCCGAATTGCTGCCGCAAGTGTCGCTGGATACTACCGCCGCACTGGGGGTAGATGTGGACTATCTGGAGGCGGTGGCATTTGCCTGGCTGGCTTGTCGAGCGCTGCAGCGGCAGCCGGGGAATATGCCAGCGGTGACCGGTGCCGGGCACGACTGTGTGCTGGGTGCGATATATCCGGCCTGAGGCCGTTAGCAGATGAGGAAATGTATGGATTTTTTGCCAATTTTTATGAATCTTAGGCAGCAAACCTGCCTGTTGGTGGGGGGCGGTGATGTGGCCTTGCGCAAGGCGCGATTGCTGTTGCAGGCCGGAGCCAGGTTGAATGTGGTTGCGCCAGAGATTGCGGCAGCGTTTGAAGAGCTGGCGTCGGTGAGTCTGTTTCGTAAACCGTTTGCGGAAAGCGATCTGGTGGGGGTGCGGCTGGTGATTGCCGCCACTAACGATCATTTTGTGAATCGCCATGTGGCGGAGCAGGCAAGTGCGCGTCATTTGCCGGTGAATGTGGTCGATGATCCAGAGTTATGCAGTTTTATTATGCCGGCGATACTTGACCGTTCGCCATTAATGGTGGCCTTTTCCAGTGGCGGCAATGCGCCGGTGCTGGCCCGGCAGTTGCGTGCCAGGCTGGAAAGTGTGATTCCGCAACAGTATGGTGAATTGGCGGATCTGGCCAGCCGTTTTCGTGATCAGGCCAAGCAGGCGATAGCGCATCCCGAACAGCGCAGGATTTTCTGGGAGCAGGTATTTGCCGGTGAGGTGGCCGAGCAGGTGTTTGCCGGTAAGCTCGGCCAGGCCGAGCAGTCGTTGCTGGCGTTATTGGCGGAGTCGGATATTCAGCCTAAAGGCGAGGTTTATCTGGTCGGGGCCGGGCCGGGCGATCCGGAATTGTTGACTTTTAAGGCGTTACGTTTGATGCAGCAGGCGGATGTGGTGTTGTATGACAATCTGGTGGTATCTGAGATTGTGGATATGACCCGGCGTGATGCCGAGCGTATTTATGTGGGTAAGAAGCGGCATCAGCACACCATGCCGCAGCAGGATATTAATTCACTGTTGGTGAGCCTGGCCGGGCAAGGTAAGCGGGTGGTGCGCCTGAAAGGAGGCGATCCATTTATTTTCGGGCGGGGGGGTGAAGAAATAGAGACGCTGGTTGAGCACGGTGTTGCATTTCAGGTGGTGCCTGGCATTACTGCCGCCTCTGGAGTGGCCAGTTATGCAGGCATACCCTTGACGCATAGAGATTATGCGCAGTCCTGTGTGTTTGTGACCGGGCATTTGCGTGATGGCACCATGAATCTGGATTGGGCGGCATTGGCTAGAAGTAACCAGACGGTGGTGTTCTATATGGGGTCGCATGGTCTGCCTATGATTTGCCTGAAACTGGTGGAGCATGGTTTGCCGGCTGATACGCCGATTGCGCTGGTGCAGAAGGGGACGACCATGGAGCAAAAGGTGCTGGTGGGCAGTTTGTTGACCATGCCGGCGTTGGCGCAACAGGCCAAACTGCAGCCGCCGACGTTAATTATTGTCGGTGGTGTGGTTGCTCTGCGCGATAAGCTGGCCTGGTTTGCACCGGATGCGGGGTGAGCGCTGACGGTACGGTAATGTAGCCGCGGCACTCGCCAGGGTTAGCTGCGCACACCAACTATCTATGTGGAATTTGGTGTGGCTATCGTAACCTTGGTTATGCGGGCTAAGGATTAACACTGAGTTGGATATTCAGCAGTTGCCAGACTTCAGTTTCGCTTTCCAGTGCGGCGGTGGTCAGCGGGTTGTTGTCCAGCCATTGACGGTCGATATGCAGTCTATAGTCCTGCTTGTCTATGCTGAGCCGAATGTTGGGTGGCAGGTTGTTGCGTCGGCTGCGGAACAGTACTACCGCCAGGCGCAGACAGAATGCCAGAGGAATGTCTTTATTGCTCAGCTTATCCTTGATTTTGCTCAGGCGTCCGCGTTGTGCCAGTGTCAGCGTGCTTAATCGGCCTTGCTCGGTACGAGAGAAACCCGGCATTTCGGCATTGGCCAGGATATAGGCACCATGTTTATGATAGCCGCGGTGTGCCACGCTGATGCCGGTTTCGTGCAGCAGAGCGGCACAGTGCAGTAAATACTGTTCGCCGCTGTCGTCAGGCAGATTGAGTGCCTGGCCGGCCAGGTTTTGTGCCAGCTCGGACACGCGTTGTGCCTGAGCGGTGTCAACCCGATAGCGCTGCATGAAATTTTGTGTGGTGACATCGCGGATATCGTTGTCGTGCGAGCGTCCCCACAGGTCATACAGTACGCCTTCGCGCAGCGCACTTTGTGAGTGTTGCATCTGCGCTATATCCAGTTCGCAAAAAGCGGCATACATAATTGCGAAGCCACCGGCAAATGAGTTGATACGTTCCGGTTTCAGGCCTTTCAGGCTGATGTTGCTGAACTCGCCAGCTTGTAACAGCCGGTCACGGATGTTATCCAGTACCTCGCGGGTAATATTCTCTTCACCGTATTCGCTGCGGGCAATTTCGTTTAATACTTTGGCGGTGCCTGAGGAGCCGTAGGCGTGTTGCCATTGGCCCTTGTAGCTTTCTTCTATGTCCTGCAGTTCCAGACGGGCCGCAAATTCGGCGGCAAGTAGGTTGCGTTTGTTAATAATACCCTGAGAAAAGTAGCGTTGGCTGAAGCTGACACAGCCCATATGCAGGCTTTCCAGTTTTAGCGGAGTGCTGCCATTGCCAATAATAAACTCGGTGGAGCCGCCGCCGATATCAATCACCAGGCGGTTATGCTCCGAGCCGGGAATGCCGTTGGCAACGCCCTGATAAATTAAACGTGCCTCTTCAAAGCCTTCGATAATGTCGATAGGGTGGCCTAGCGCCTGTTCAAAGGCGGGCAAAAATTCTGCGGTATTGCTGGCAATGCGCAGGGTGTTGGTGGCAACCGCTCGTACTGCATTGCCGGGAATGCCTTGCAGGCGTTCGGCAAAACGGCTGAGTGCATCAATGCCGCGTTGTTGCGCGGCTTGATCCAGGTGGTTGTTGTCATCCAGCCCGGCAGCCAGGCGGACAGGTTCGCGCAGGCCATCCGACATAAACAGTTGATCGCCCTCAACGCGGGCAATTTGCAGGCGGAAACTGTTTGACCCCAGGTCGACGGCGGCTATGACCGGGCGGTTACTCATTACAGTTCATCCTTGTCGAATTCCTCAAGGCGGACGTGACGTACATCTCGCCCTTTAACCATGTAAATCACATATTCGGCAATGTTTTTTGCGTGATCGCCGATACGCTCAATCGCTTTGGCGGCAAATAGAATGTCCAATGCATTGGAAATGGTGCGAGGATCTTCCATCATAAAGGTAATCAGATAGCGTATGCTGGAGCGGAATTCTTCGTCTACCCGTTCATCCATACGGATGACCTCGGTAGCCAACTCGGTGTCCAGTCGCGCAAACGCATCCAGGGCTTTGTTCAGCATCTCCGAGGCAATATCTGCCGCATGTTTGATTTCGGTAAAACGTGGTAGCTGCAGCGCGCTGGTCTGGGTCAGCATTCTTGCCATACGGGCAATTTTTTCGGCTTCATCACCGATGCGTTCCAGGTCGGTGATGGTTTTTACGACGGCCATGACCAGACGCATATCGCCAGCGGTAGGCTGACGACGCGCGATCACCGAATTGCAGGCTTCGTCGATTTTGACTTCCAGACCGTTGACTCTATGATCGTCTTCAATGATTTGATCTATCATGTTGACGTCGCCGGAAGATAGCGAATCTATGGCACTGCTGATCTGTTTTTCTACCAGACCACCCATTTCCAGCACTCGCGAACGGATGGTTTCCAGTTCGTCGTCAAATTTTTGAGAAATATGATCGTTGCCCATGCGGACTCCTTAAGAGTGTTAACGCAATTATGATGTGGCGGTCAGGGTTTTGACGCCTTCGTCTGTACCAAGTAATAACACATCGGCAGGGCGGCGCGCAAACAAACCATTGGTGACAACACCAGCGATATGGTCTAGCTGGGTTTCCAGTTCTACCGGGTCGGTGATTTGCAACTCATGTATGTCCAGAATGATATTGCCGTTGTCGGTGGTAAAGCCTTCGCGCAGTATCGCTTGACCGCCCAGTGCCGCCAGTTGACGGGCTACCGAGCTGCGGGCCATAGGGATAACCTCGATAGGCAGTGGAAATTTGCCCAATACATTGACCAGTTTGCTCTGGTCGCATACGCAGACAAATTTTTTGCTGGCAGCCGCGACAATTTTTTCGCGCGTCAGCGCGCCGCCGCCGCCTTTAATCATATGCATCATGTTATTGATTTCATCGGCACCGTCAACATAGACGGGCAGTTCGCCGGCTTCGTTTAATGGCAGTACTTCAATGCCGTGCGCTTGCAGGCGTTTGGCCGAGGCTTCGGAGCTGGCCACTGCACCGCGAATTTTATCTTTGATCAGTGCCAGTTCATCAATAAAGAAATTGGCGGTTGAGCCGGTGCCGACACCGACGACACAGTCGCTGGGCACATATTCGATAGCGGCCTTGGCGACGGCATGTTTCAGTTCATCTTGACTCATCATTTTTTGACTCCCCTTTTTTGCAGATTAATTTGTTTCCAGCTGTAATTATTGCAGGAATCCGCTGGTTTGGGGCATTTGTCTCGATTTTAAGGTCAATTTTAGCCTTAATTTTTCGGCGTCAGGTGGTATATTTACGGGATAGAATTTGACAACTCATAATGTGGAGAGCTTTATGGCGGTAGCAGTCGTTGCAACAACCCCGTTTACAGATCAAAAGCCCGGTACCTCGGGTTTGCGCAAGAAAGTGCCGGTATTTCAACAGGCCAATTATCTGGAAAATTTTGTACAGGCAATTTTTGATTCGGTGGGTGTGCCGGAACATGCAACGCTGGTGTTGGGCGGGGATGGCCGCTACTACAACCGTGAGGCAATTCAGATTATTTTGAAAATGGCGGCCGCCAATGGCTTTGCCCGGGTGCTGGTCGGACAGGGGGGTATTTTGTCAACGCCGGCGGCGTCCTGTGTGATTCGCAAGTATCAAACGCATGGCGGTATTATTTTGTCGGCCAGCCATAATCCGGGTGGCCCGGATGAGGATTTCGGGATTAAATACAATACCGCGAATGGCGGCCCCGCTCCCGAAAAAATTACCGATGCGATTTTTGCGGCCAGTAAGACCATTACGGAATATAAAACCATACAGGCGGATGATGTTGACCTGGATAGTATAGGCGATAGCACTATCGGTGAGATGCAGGTGTCGGTGATTGATGCGGTAGTTGATTACGCGGAGCTGATGGCGTCGTTATTTGATTTTGAGGCGATTCGTCGCTATCTGGCGGGTGGTTTCCGTATTAAGTTTGATGCCATGCATGCGGTTACCGGTCCTTATGCGCGTGACATTCTGGTCAATCGCTTGGGTGCTCCGGCCGACAGTGTGATCAATGCCGAGCCGTTGCCGGATTTTGGTAAGGGGCATCCCGATCCAAATCTGACCTATGCGCATGATCTGGTGGAGGTGATGTTTGCGGATAATGCGCCGGATTTTGGTGCGGCTTCCGATGGTGATGGTGATCGCAACATGATTCTGGGGAATAACTTCTTTGTGACGCCGTCCGACAGTCTGGCGATGATTGCGGCCAATGCCACTTTGGCTCCTGGCTATAGTAAAGGGTTGGCCGGAATTGCCCGCTCCATGCCTACCAGTGCGGCCGCCGACCGGGTTGCTCAGGCATTGAATATTCCGTGCTATGAAACGCCTACCGGTTGGAAGTTTTTCGGTAATCTGATGGATGCTGGCAAGGTGACCTTATGTGGTGAGGAGAGTTTTGGTACCGGGTCTGATCACGTGCGCGAAAAAGACGGTTTGTGGGCGGTGCTGTTCTGGTTAAATATTCTGGCAGAACGCAAGCAGACGGTGGCCGAGATTGCGATGGAACACTGGTCAAAATTTGGTAGAAACTTTTATTCGCGTCATGATTATGAAGGTGTGGATAGCGAGGCCGCTAATGGTGTAATGCAGCACTTGAACGGACAGTTTGAGACATTGGTGGGCAAACAGCTGGGGTCGTTTACGGTTGAAGCCTGCGATAATTTCAGTTATACCGATCCGATTGATGGCAGTGTCAGCACCGGTCAGGGGATTCGTATCCTGTTTACCGATGGTTCGCGCATTGTGTTCCGTTTGTCCGGTACCGGTACGCAAGGGGCTACTTTACGTCTGTATCTGGAATCTTTTGAAGCAGATACGGCTAAGCACGGTCTGGATGCTCAGCAGGGGCTGGCCGAGCTGATTGATATTGCGTTGCAGATTTCGGAACTGCGCAGCCGTACCGGTCGTGAGCAGCCGACAGTAATTACCTGATTAATGAATGAAAGTCGGTGCCCTGGATGGTTTTGTGGGCGCCGTTAGAGGAAAATGATATGACAAAAAAAATTATTCAAACCGATAACGCTCCCGAGGCAATCGGCACCTATTCTCAGGCTGTACAGGCGGGAAATACCGTCTATTTTTCCGGACAGATCGGACTGGATCCAGTCTCTATGGAAATGGTGGAGGGGATTGATGCACAGATTCATCAGGTGTTTAAAAACCTGGCGGCGGTTGCTGAGGCGGCCGGTGGCAGCCTGAACGATATGCTCAAACTGAATATCTTTTTAACCGATCTGGGTAACTTTGCCCGGGTTAATGAGATTATGGCACAGTATTTTGAGCAGCCTTATCCTGCTCGTGCGGCCGTGGGCGTTGCATCTTTGCCGCGCAATGCGTTGGTTGAAGCCGATGGGATGATGCTGATTTCATGGTGAAAAGGCATTCTGCTGTGGATCTGACGTTGGGTTGGCAGCGTATGCTTAAAAAATATAAATTGGTGACAATTTTCGAGATTTAATCTATCTATTTGAATTTATTTTAAAATGCGAGCCTGGCTCGCATTTTTTGTTGGGTGGCGACGGCGGAAAATGTTCAGATATGCCCTTTGGTCCAATTGACGTCACAGGCTGTCTGTATAAACTGTCTACAACCCCGAGTAACTCATGTTGGAGAAGAGCATCATGGCAAACACAGATACAACACAAGCAGTAGGTCAAGTTCAAGCAGTAAATGGCGAAGTGTACGCCAAAGGCCCTGATGGTCAGATGCGCCCCTTATCGGCGGGCGATGAGGTCTATGCGGGAGAAATCATTGTTACCGGTGAAGGCGGTAATATAAATATTGATTTCTACCAGGGTGGTCCATTGCAGGTGGCCGAGCAGCAGATTGTGATGATAGATGCACAGGTGTTCTCTTCCGAGCATGATATGACGGCGGGAGCAGTAGAACCTTTAAGCCTGACCACGGCCGAGACGGTATTGGCCTCGGCGGATGACCTTGAAGCATTGTTGGAGCAGGATCCCACTGCGGCCGGTGAGGCCGATGCCGGGGGGAGTAATTTTTTCCGGGTAATGAAGATTGTAGAGGCCACCGGTTCAAACAGCTATGAGTTTGGCGAAAACCCCTCCGAGGGGGGCGCGCAGCTTAGCGGTGATGCGATTGATGTGCCTACCGGCCCAGTGGCGGTGGATGATAGCCTGAGCGTGAACGAAGACTCTATCTTGACAATTACCCCGGCACATTTGTTTGGTGCGGATGGCACCGGTGCGGATAATGATTACTCCATAGGGGCGCAGAATTTTGAAACAATCACCGTACACAGCCTGCCCGATAGCGGTACGCTGGCGTTGGCCGGTAATGCGGTGAGCGAAGGCCAAGTGATTCCGGTGTCCGAGTTGGCACAAGGCCAGCTGAAATTCACGCCCCCGGCGGATTGGAGTGGCGATACTGGATTCCAATACAGTGTGAATGACGGTGCGGAAGACAGTAATGTGGCCATGGTGAACATTCATGTGAATGAAGTGAATGATGCGCCGATAGCGACACCTGAAACGCCGGAGAGCCTGGATAACTCAACCCAGGGCAACGGTGATGCGTTACGTACGCCGGAAGACACCACGTTGACGATTGAGCCTGATGTGTTGCTGGCGAATGACCATGATCCGGAAGGTGATCCCTTGACGATAGTGTCGGTACAGGATCCGGTTAACGGCGAGGTGGCGCTGGTTGACGGTCAAATCGAATTTACTCCTGATCCAGATTACTATGGTGATGCCTCGTTTACCTATACCATTGATGATGGTCGCGGCGGTCAGGATACCGCGACGGTGACTATTGATGTGACCCCGGTGAATGATGCGCCGAATGCGCAGGATGATGACACCAGCAATACTACCGGCTCAAATACCACCGACCCGAATGATGATGTGCTGAGTACACCGGAAGATGAGGCGCTGGATATTAATCCTGCGGAACTGTTGGCGAATGATAGCGATGTGGATGGTGACCCGCTGACGATTAAGTCGGTACAGGATCCGGTAAATGGTACGGTGGACTATGATGGGGATACGATTACCTTTACCCCGGATCCTGACTTTAACGGTAAGGCGACCTTTACCTATACGGTAGATGACGGCAATGGTGGCGAAGATACCGCCACGGTGACGGTGGATGTAACGCCGGTGAATGATGGGCCGGATGCCAACGATGATGCCGCAGAAACCAATGAGGATACCCCGCTGGTATTGGATCCTCAGGAACTGCTGGCGAATGACACCGATATTGATGGTGATACCTTGAGCATCAAGTCGGTACAGGATCCCGAGCATGGCACGGTGAGTTTGCGTCCCGATGGCAAGGTGGAATTTACCCCAGACCCGGACTATAACGGCCCGGCGTCGTTTACCTATACCGTGGACGATGGCAATGGCGGCGAAGACACCGCCACCGTGAGCGTGAATGTGAAGCCGGTGAATGATAATCCGGATGCTAAGGATGATAAGCCAGGTGATAACGGTGATCCCAACAGCACCAACCCGAATGATGATGCGCTGACCACGCCCGAAGACAGCGTATTAACGATTGACCCCCAGGTGTTGCTGGCCAACGATACCGATGTTGACGGTGACACCTTAACGATTACTTCGGTGCAAGATCCGGAAAACGGTACGGTGCAATTACAGCCGGACGGGACGATAACATTTACCCCGGATCCGGATTACAACGGTCCGGCGACCTTTACTTATACCGTGGATGATGGCAACGGTGGTGTGGATAGCGCGACGGTGCATGTGGATGTGACCCCGGTGGCGGATGTGCCCGATGCGGTAGATGACTTGGCGCGTACCGATGAAGATCAGCCATTAACCCTGCCTAAATCGCAATTGCTGGCCAATGATAGTGATCCAGATGGTGATGTGCTGGAGATCGTTTCGGTACAGAATCCCGAGCATGGTACGGTTGAAATGGTTGGCGACAATGTGGTGTTTACGCCGGACCCGGATTATAACGGTCCGGCATCGTTTAGCTATACGGTAGATGATGGTACCGGTAGAACCGATACCGCGACCGTGAATGTTACGGTTGACCCGGTGAATGATGCACCGAATGCGAATCCTGATCCAGAACCTGAGGACCCTAACGATCCCAACAGCACCAATCCGAATGATGATGCGCTGACCACCCCGGAAGATACCGGTTTGATCATTGATCCTGCGGTATTGTTGGCCAACGATGAAGATATTGATGGTGATACGCTGGAGATTACCTCGGTGCAAGACCCTGTCAATGGCAGTGTTGAGCTGGTTGATGGCAAGGTCGTCTTTACTCCCGATCCGGACTTTAATGGCGATGCCACGTTTACCTACACGGTGGATGATGGCAATGGCGGTACCGATACGGCTACGGTCAGAGTGACGGTTACCCCGGTGAACGATGATCCGGATGCGAAAGATGATGTGGTGACCACCAATGAAGACACCGCGATTGACATAGATGTTGCGGATCTGTTGGCCAATGATACCGATGTTGATGGTGACACCTTGACCGTGGTTTCGGTGCAAGACCCGCAACATGGTACGGTCGCATTGGTGGATGGCAAGGTCACGTTTACCCCGGATGAGAACTATGACGGTGATGATGCCTCATTTACCTATACCGTGGATGACGGTAATGGGGGGGCAGACACTGCCACGGTGCAGGTTAATATTAATCCGGTGAATGATACGCCCGAGCCGGAAGATGATAATGGGACCGGTGCGGCCGATGATGCGCTGACTACACCGGAAGATACCGAGTTGGTGATTGATCCTGCGGTATTGCTGGCCAATGATATCGACCCGGATGGCGATGTGTTAACCATTAAATCGGTACAGGATCCGGTGAATGGTTCGGTGGCACTGGTGGATGGCGAGGTAGTATTTAACCCCGATCCAGACTTTTATGGTGATGGCAGCTTTACCTATACCGTGGATGACGGCAATGGTGGTGAAGCCACCGCTACGGTGAATGTGGTGGTGACTTCGGTTAACGACAACCCCGAGCCGGTGAATGATACCGGAGCCAGCGATGATGCGCTGGTGACCGATGAGGATGTGGCGCTGACCATTCAGCCGGATACACTGCTGGCGAATGACAGTGATCCTGAGGGGGATGCCTTAACCATTAAATCGGTACAGGATCCCACGCATGGTTCGGTTGAGATGGTGGGTGGTGAAATACTGTTTACGCCTGATCCCGACTTTAACGGTGATGCCAGCTTTACCTATACCGTGGATGACGGCAATGGTGGAGAAGCCAGCGCCACGGTGACGGTGGTAGTGAATCCGGTGAATGATGCGCCCGATGCTAGGGATGATGAGCTGGGTGCGCAGGAAGATGTAGTACGTATTATTGATCCGCAGGAGCTGTTAGCCAATGACTTTGACGTTGATGGCGATGAATTGACCATTGTGTCGGTGCAGGATCCGGTGAATGGCACGGTTGAATTGGGTAGCGACGGCAAGGTGGTATTTACCCCGGATCCCGATTTTAATGGTGAGGCGAGCTTTACCTATACCGTGAGTGACCCGGAAGGGTTGACCGATACCGCCACAGTTACCTTGAACTTTGATGAGGTCAATGATGGGCCGGATGCGGTGGATGATAATGCCACCACGCCGGAAGATACCGCGATTGATTTTGATGTGGCCGAGTTGCTGGCGAATGACACCGATGTGGATGGCGATACCTTAACCGTCGTGTCGGTACAGGATCCGGTCAACGGCACGGTTGCGCTGGTGGATGGCAAGGTGACCTTTACCCCCAATCCAGACTATAACGGTGAGGCCTCATTTACTTATACGGTAGATGATGGCAACGGCGGTACCGATACCGCGACGGTGCATATTGATGTAACCCCGGAAAATGATAACCCCGAGCCGGTGAATGACACCGGTGTCAGCGATGATGCCTTGGTGACCGATGAAGATGTGGCACTGACCATTCAGCCCGAGACCTTGTTGGCCAATGATGTGGATCCGGATGGTGATGCCCTGACGATTAAATCGGTACAGGATCCCACCCACGGTTCGGTTGAAATGGTGGGCGGTGAAATACTGTTTACCCCGGATCCGGACTTTAACGGTGATGCCAGCTTTACCTATACGGTAGATGATGGCAATGGTGGTGAAGCGACTGCGACGGTGACCGTAGTGGTCAATCCGGTGAATGATGCGCCGGATGCGGTGGATGATAATGCCACCACACCGGAAGATACCGCGATTGATTTTGATGTGGCCGAGTTACTGGCGAATGATACCGATGTGGATGGCGATACCTTAAGCGTCGTGTCGGTACAGGATCCGGTGAATGGGTCGGTTACGCTGGTGGATGGTAAGGTGACCTTTACCCCCAATCCGGACTATAACGGTGAGGCTTCATTTACTTATACGGTGGATGATGGCAACGGTGGTACCGATACCGCGACGGTGCATATTGATGTAACCCCGGAAAATGATAACCCCGAGCCGGTGAATGATACCGGTGCCAGCGATGATGCCTTGGTGACCGATGAAGATGTGGCACTGACCATTCAGCCCGAGACCTTGTTGGCCAATGATGTGGATCCGGATGGTGATGCCCTGACGATTAAATCGGTACAGGATCCCACCCACGGTTCGGTTGCAATGGTGGGCGGTGAGATTGTCTTTACCCCGGACGCAAACTACAACGGCGATGCTAGCTTTACCTATACGGTAGATGACGGTAATGGTGGTGAAGCCACCGCCACGGTGACCGTGGTGGTCAATCCGGTGAATGATGCGCCGGATGCCGTGAATGATAACTTAGGTACCCCCGAAGATACCGTGCTGGAAATTGATCCAGAGACCTTGTTGGCGAATGACTTCGATATCGATGGTGATGATCTGGAAATCGTTTCGGTACAGGATCCGGTCAACGGTACGGTAGACCTGGTGGATGGCAAGGTGTTGTTCACCCCGGATGAAAACTTTGTGGGTGATGCCACCTTTACCTATACCATTACCGACCCCGAGGGTCTGACCGATACCGCTACGGTGACCGTGAATGTGGGTGACACTAATGATGCGCCGGATGCGGTGGATGATAATGCGACCACACCGGAAGATACCGCGATTGATTTTGATGTGGCCGAGTTGCTGGCGAATGACACCGATGTAGATGGCGATACACTGACCGTGGTGTCGGTACAGGATCCGGTGAATGGGTCGGTTACGCTGGTGGATGGCAAGGTGACCTTTACCCCCAATCCGGACTATAACGGCGAGGCCTCGTTTACTTATACCATTACCGATGGTAACGGCGGCACCGATACCGCGACGGTGCATATTGATGTAACCCCGGAAAATGACAACCCCGAGCCGGTGAATGATACCGGTGCCAGCGATGATGCCTTGGTGACCGATGAAGATGTGGCACTGACCATTCAGCCCGAGACCTTGTTGGCCAATGATGTGGATCCGGATGGTGATACCCTGACGATTAAATCGGTACAGGATCCCACCCACGGTTCGGTTGAAATGGTGGGCGGTGAAATACTGTTTACCCCGGATCCGGACTTTAACGGTGATGCCAGCTTTACCTATACGGTAGATGATGGCAATGGTGGTGAAGCGACTGCGACGGTGACCGTAGTGGTCAATCCGGTGAATGATGCGCCGGATGCGGTGGATGATAATGCGACCACACCGGAAGATACGGCGATTGATTTTGATGTGGCCGAATTGCTGGCGAATGATACCGATGTGGATGGCGATACACTAAGCGTGGTGTCGGTGCAGGATCCGGTGAATGGGGCGGTTGCGCTGGTAGATGGCAAGGTGACCTTCACTCCAAATCCGGACTATAACGGCGAGGCCTCGTTTACCTATACCATTACCGATGGTAACGGCGGCACCGATACCGCGACGGTGCATATTGATGTAACCCCGGAAAATGATAACCCCGAGCCGGTGAATGATACCGGTGCCAGCGATGATGCCTTGGTGACCGATGAAGATGTGGCACTGACCATTCAGCCCGAGACCTTGTTGGCCAATGATGTGGATCCGGATGGTGATACGCTGACGATTAAATCGGTACAGGATCCCACCCACGGTTCGGTTGAAATGGTGGGCGGTGAAATACTGTTTACCCCGGATCCGGACTTTAACGGTGATGCCAGCTTTACCTATACGGTAGATGACGGCAATGGTGGTGAAGCCACCGCCACGGTGACCGTGGTGGTGAATCCGGTGAATGATGCGCCGGATGCCGTGAATGATAACCTAGGTACCCCCGAAGATACCGTGCTGGAAATTGATCCAGAGACCTTGTTGGCGAATGACTTCGATATCGATGGTGATGATCTGGAAATCGTTTCGGTACAGGATCCGGTCAACGGTACGGTAGACCTGGTGGATGGCAAGGTGTTGTTCACCCCGGATGAAAACTTTGTGGGTGATGCCACCTTTACCTATACCATTACCGACCCCGAGGGTCTGACCGATACCGCTACGGTGACCGTGAATGTGGGTGACACTAATGATGCACCGGATGCGGTGGATGATAATGCGACCACGCCGGAAGATACCGCGATTGATTTTGATGTGGCCGAGTTGCTGGCGAATGACACCGATGTGGATGGCGATACACTAAGCGTAGTATCGGTGCAAGATCCGGTGAATGGGTCGGTTGCGCTGGTGGATGGCAAGGTGACCTTTACGCCGAATCCGGACTATAACGGCGAGGCCTCGTTTACCTATACTATTACTGATGGTAACGGCGGTAGCGATACCGCGACGGTGCATATTGATGTGACGCCGGTTAACGATCCGCCCGAGCCGGGTAATGATACCGGTGCTAGCGATGATGCCTTGGTGACCGATGAAGATGTCGCACTGACCATTCAGCCCGAGATTTTATTGGCGAATGATGTGGATCCGGATGGTGATACGTTGACCATTAAATCGGTACAAGATCCCACGCATGGTTCGGTTGAGATGGTGGGCGGTGAAATACTGTTTACGCCGGATCCGGACTTTAACGGCGATGCCAGCTTTACCTATACGGTAGATGATGGCAATGGTGGTGAAGCCACCGCCACAGTGACCGTGGTGGTCAATCCTATTAATGATGCCCCGATTGCAGTAGATGACAGTCTGAGTGTGGACGAGGATGGTTCCAAGGAAATTTCTGCGGTCGACTTGTTTGGCGCTAAGCCTTATGTCTCTCAAGATGGTGATGATTACGATATCGATTCATCCAACTTCAGCCATATTACGATTACCAACACCGGTGTGAATGGAGTGGTGTTGGTAGATGGTCAGCAAGTGGCGGCCGGAACCGAGGTCAGTGTTGCGGATATTGAATCGGGTAAACTGGTCTTCAAGCCCGATGCCAACTTTAATAGCGACAACGGCGAAACCGCCAGCTTTAAATACACGGTCAGTGACGGTGCGCTGGATAGTAATGAGGCTACCGTGAACTTTAATGTGGGCGTGGTGAATGATCCACCGCAAGCGGAGGATGATGCCAAAACCACGCCGGAAGATACCCCATTGACGATTGCGCCAAGCGAGTTGCTGCTGAATGACAGCGACCCGGATGGGGATCCATTGGAAATTATTTCGGTACAGAACCCGGTGAATGGCAGCGTGGCCATGGTGGGGGGTGAGATTATCTTTACCCCATCCGCGGACTATAACGGTGATGCCTCATTTACCTATACCATTTCCGATGGTAAGGGCGGTACCGATACCGCCACCGTGAATATTGATGTGACTCCGGTCAACGATGCGCCGGTGGCGGTGAATGACACCATCAGCGATGCGGTAGAAGATACCGCTTATATACTGGGAGCGGATCAGCTGTTTGGTGACAAACCGTATGTCAGCAATGACGGAAACGACTACGATATCGATTCGGCTAACTTTACCCATATCACCATTAGCCACACCGGTACTAACGGTGAGGTACAGCTGAACGGTACGGCGGTAGCGGTGGGTGACCAGATCAGCATGGCCGATATTGAAGGCGGTAAGCTGAGCTTTATGCCGGATCAGGATCACACCGGCAGTGCCAACTTCAAATACACCGTTAGCGATGGTGCACTGGACAGCAATGTGGCCACGGTGACCTTTAGCGGGTTTGAGAATGTTAATGATGCGCCGGTGGCGATAGATGACACCATCACCGATGCGGTAGAAGATACCGCCTATGTGCTGGGTGCGGATCAGCTGTTTGGTGATAAGCCGTATGTCAGCAACGACGGTAACGACTACGATATCGATTCGTCTAACTTTACCCATATCACCATTACCGATACCGGTACCAACGGTGAGGTCAGGTTTAATGGGCAGGCAGTGGATGTGGGTGATCAGATCAGTATCGCCGACATTGAAGGGGGTAAGCTGAGCTTTATGCCGGATCAGGATCATACCGGCAGTGCCAACTTCAAATACACCGTTAGCGATGGTGCGCTGGACAGTAATGTGGCCACGGTGACCTTTAGCGGGTTTGAGAATGTTAATGATGCGCCGGTGGCGGTAGACGACACCTTGTCAGGTACCGAAGATACGACGTATAGCGTGACCGCGAGCGAGCTGTTTGGTGACAAGCCGTATGTCAGCAATGATGGTGATGACTACGATATCGATTCGGCTAACTTCACCCATATCACCATTACCGATACCGGTACCAACGGTAAGGTGCAGCTGGATGGTGCCGATGTCACCACCGGTACCGAGATTACGGTAGCAGATATTGAAGCCGGTAAACTGACCTTTGTGCCGAATGAAAATTTCAATGGTGAGGCCAACTTCAAATATACCGTTAGTGATGGTCTGTTGGACAGTAATGTGGCTACGGTGACGCTGAATATTGCGGCGGTTAACGATGCGCCGCTGGCGGTAGATGATGCGAATAGTATTTCTGAAGATACCGCGTCTATCAGTTCCAATGCGAGTACCAATGTGTTGGCCAATGATCTGGATGTGGATAGCAGCAGCCTGAGCGTGACCGCGATTCGTACCGGTACGGAAGAAGGGGCGGGCAGCAGTGGTACCCTGGGCCAGAAACTGGTGGGTAGTTACGGTACGCTGAGCTTGAAGGCGGATGGCAGCTACAGTTATGAGCTGGATAATACCAACAGCAAGGTGAATGCGCTGAATGAGGGCGATACCCTGCAGGATGTATTTACCTATACCATGACCGATGGTGCGCTAAGTGATAAAGCAGAACTGGTGATTACTATTGACGGTACTACCGATGCGGATAAGTTGCTGGTCGGCTCGGTGGGTGATGATGTGGCCGGTTCCACTCAGGTGTATACCGTGGATGATGGCAGTGGTCCGGGGGCGATTACCGGTGAAGGTGGTAATGATGTGCTGATCGGTGATCCGGGCGGTACCACCTTGTTGCCGGGTTCCAGTGCCAATATCGCACTGATGCTGGATATTTCCGAGAGTATGAAGGAAACCACGGAGTTCTTTGTGAATTCGGGTGAAAGTGCATCACTGTCACGTATCGAAGGTTTAAAGAGTGCGGTCAGTGATGCCTTGAACAGTCTGGCCGAGTCGGGTGCGGCGGATGTGATGGTGAATCTGGGGGTATTTGAAACCTCGGCTCGTGGGTTGGGCAGTTATCACATTATCAGTAACAGTGTGGTGGATACCGGTGAGCTGGATAGGGCCATCAGTGACATCAAGGCGCTGCAGCCGGTTGGTCAGACAAACTACGAGGCCGGTTTGCAGGAAACACTGAGCTGGCTGGATGGCAATGGTGAGCAAAAGCCGCTGGATAATGCGGATCTGAATAAGGTGATCTTTATTTCGGATGGTGAGCCGAATAAGATGTTATTGGCGGATTCCACCAATCAGGGTGACAATGACTGGGCATCGGGTGCGGCCGATATGGTGGACTCGGCCCTGGGTCAGATGCACGGTATCTTTATTATCTCGGACCTGGAAATTGAGTTTGAAATTGAGCAAAGTGCCGGTGTTTCAAATGGTGGCTTTAATTCAATCACCATTTCCAGTTTGCCGGATGCGGCCGAAGGGGCATTGATGCTCAACGGTCAGGCGGTACAGGTGGGCGATGTGATCAGCCATGCGCAGATGCAGAGTCGTGAATTCTGGCTGGAGCCGGGGGCAGCTTATAACGGTGATGCCAGCTTTAACTTTGTGGCTAACTATGGCGGTGCGATTGGCAATGTCAATGCGAGCTTTACTCAGAGCCTGGCTGCCGATGAGGTGGATACCCGCAGTGAAGTTCAGGCAATCAAGGATCATGGCTACGATATTGAGGCCGTGGGTATCAATATTGGCAGCTATCAGTTGGGCTCCTTATCGCTGGTTGAAGGCCTGGATGGTTCTCAAGCAGATAACATTAACAATGCTCAGGACCTGAGTGAGGTTATTGGTACCTTGATTTCGGGACAGACGACTCAGACCGAGGTGGGGGATGATAACCTGCAGGGTGGTGAGGGCAATGATCTGATCTTTGGTGACTCGGTGAATACCGATAAACTGGCCGATCTATTCAGTCTGGGGACGGCCGAAGGTGCTGGCTGGTTGGTGTTCCAGCAGCTGGAGCAAAACAGCAGCATCGAATGGACGCGTGAAGACACCATGAACTACATCAAGAATCAGCAGGCCGAGCTGGCACAAGAGTCGGGTCGTGACGGTGGTCATGATGTGATTAATGCCGGTGCCGGAGATGATGTGGTCTATGGTCAGGAAGGCAATGATGTGATCAGCGGGGGGGCCGGTGATGATATGTTGTCCGGTGGCCTGGGGGTTGATACCTTTGTCTGGGAGCTGGCCGATGTGCCGGAAGGTACTTCGGCAGATACGGTGAGTGACTTTGATAATGATGAGACGCTGGACTTCAAGGATCTGGTGGATCAGGGCGCCGAGTTGGTGATCGAAAACAATGACACAGATAATGTGACGGTTAAAGCCAGTTATAAAGATGCCCAGGGCGGTTCGCATGTACAGGAAGTGTCGATTGAGTTTGATGCTAATGCCAATAGTCATCATCTGTTGAATGATGGTGGTATTATCAAGATCGGTTAATCGTTTGATCGTTTAGTACGTTGGGCAATGCCATCCCTTAACCGGGATGGCATTGTTATATGGAGTTATAGGAATAGTCAGGTAAATGCATAAAGCAAAAAAGAAGTTTGGTCAGAATTTTTTGGTGGATGGGCAGATTATTGCCGATATCGTGTGGGCAATCTCCCCGCAGGTAGATGATAATATGGTTGAAATTGGTCCCGGGCTGGGAGCGTTGACCCACCCTTTGCTTGATAAACTGGCACATCTGCATGTGGTGGAAATTGACCGCGATATTATTGCGCGGTTACAGCAGTCCTTTCCTCAACAAAATGAAGCGCGCCGTGTCACCATACATGCGGGTGACGCCTTGGCGTTTGATCTTGCCCAGTTGCCCACACCGTTACGTATTGTTGGTAATCTGCCTTATAATATTTCATCGCCGTTGCTGTTTCACTTTGCGCGTTATGCGGCTGGAGTGACAGATATGCATTTTATGTTGCAAAACGAGGTGGTCGAGCGTATGGTGGCAGAACCATCGACTTCTGCTTATGGACGCTTGTCCGTGATGTTGCAATATCGGTTCTATATGGAAAAATTATTGGATGTTCCGCCACAGTCATTTCGTCCGGCCCCTAAGGTGGACTCGGCGATTGTGCGCATGATTCCACTGCCTGAGAGTCAGATTATTGTTGAAGATGAGGCTAAATTTGCAGAGGTGGTAGCGGCTGCGTTTTCGCAGCGACGTAAGACTTTGCGTAATACCTTGAAAAAATATTTATCGGAAAGTGATTTCCAGCAACTGGGGATTGACGCTAAACTACGTCCTGAGAATCTGGCAGTTGCTGAGTTCGCAAAAATTTCTAATTACTTGGGCAAAGCAGTGTCAGCGTGATATGGAATTGTACTGATCGCCTGGCCTCGCTAAAATATCACTATGGCTGATCTAGATCTAACAAACCATTTTTTAATTGCAATGCCATCTGTACAGGAAGGCTATTTTGCCGGAACGCTGACTTATGTGTGTGAACATAATGAAGATGGCGCGCTGGGTATTGTGGTAAACCGTCCTATTAGCTTATCGATGGAAGAAATGTTCAAACAGATCAATATTCCATTGGCACTGCCTGAGCTGCAGGAGCAGCCGATATTCTTTGGTGGCCCGGTGCAGACCGAGCGTGGCTTTGTGTTGCACGATACCCAGCACGAATGGCAATCAACGCTGAAGATAGGTGATCGTCTGGCGCTGACGACATCTAAGGATGTGCTTGAATCTATAGGCCAGGGCAATGGACCGGAGAATTTTATCATTTCTTTGGGATATGCCGGCTGGGATCAGGGGCAGCTGGAACACGAAATCGGTGAAAATATCTGGTTGACGGTGCCAGCCACCGAGAAGATTCTGTTTGCGGTGTCACCCGATGCACGTTTGCCGGCAGCGATGTCATTGCTGGGGGTTGATTATGCGTCGTTGGCCGAAGATGCCGGGCATGCCTGATTTTAATGCTGTCTGACGAAATTCCATCCGGTACCTTGCTGGCCTTTGACTTTGGTGAGCAGCGTATCGGGGTTGCCAAAGGGAATACCCTGCTGGGCCAGGCCGCACCATTGCTGACGATTGATACGCCCAAAAATAATGAGCGTTTTGCTAAGATTCAGGCATTGATTAGCGAATGGGGGGCTTGTGCGCTGGTGGTTGGTTTACCGTGCAATGATGATGGCTCCGAGCATCAGTTGACGGCCTTGAGCCGACGTTTTGCCAATCGCTTACACGGTCGCTTTAGTTTGCCGGTGTTGATGGTTGATGAGCGCTTTACTTCGTTGGCCGCCAGCAGTGAGCTGACTCGGCGCGGGGTGTATGGGCGCAAACAGAAAGCGATACTGGACCAGTATGCGGCGCAGCAGATCTTACAGGCATACTTTGATGAACCCGAGGCTATTCAGTTGGCGGGCAGGCGTTCATCCGAATAAATTCACTAATAAAATACACAGGGAAGGATAGATGCATGGCAATGTCCATGAGAAACCCGCAGCTGGATAAACAAAAACGGCTGCAGCATTTATTGACCACGGAAGGCTTGCCTAAACGTCTGATCTTTGAAATTCTGGATAAGGCGGAAAGCTTTCTGGATTTTGATAATAATAATGCAATCAGGAAAGTCCCGTTGCTACAAGGCAAGTCGGTGTTCAATGTGTTTTTTGAAAACAGTACCCGGACGCGAACTACGTTTGAAATTGCCGCCAAGAAACTCTCTGCCGATGTGGTGAATCTGAATATCGGTGCTTCTTCGACCAGTAAAGGGGAAACCTTGCTGGATACGTTGGACAACTTATGTGCCATGCACGCCGATATGTTTGTGGTCAGACATTCGCAAAGCGGTGCGGCCCATTTTATTGCGCAGCATGTGCCCGAGCATATCAGTGTGGTCAATGGTGGCGATGGGCGTCATGCGCATCCTACCCAGGCGCTGCTGGATATGTTTACCATACGCCATTACAAAAAGGAGTTTCACAATCTGAGAGTGGCGCTGGTGGGCGATATTCTACATTCACGGGTGGCGCGCTCGCAAATTCATGCACTGGCGACGCTGGAGGTGCCCGAGATTCGTGTGATTGGTCCCAAGACGCTGTTGCCGAGCAAGGCCGAACAGCTGGGCGTGCGGGTATTTCATGATATGGAGCAGGGGTTAAAGGATGTGGATGTGGTGCTGATGTTGCGTTTGCAGAATGAGCGTATGCAGGGTGCCTCTTTGCCTTCGGCGCAGGAATATTTCAAAAAATATGGTTTAACCGAACAGAAGCTCAGTCATGCCCGGCCGGATGCGATTGTGATGCATCCGGGGCCCATGAATCGGGGGGTGGAAATTGATTCCAGTGTGGCGGATGGTGAGCGTTCGGTGATTTTGCCGCAGGTTACCTTTGGTATTGCGGTGCGTATGGCAGTAATGAGTATGTTGGTGGGGAATAAGGCCTGATGAATATTCAAATTATGAATGGGCGAGTGATTGATCCGTTAAATCAACGGGATCAGCGAACAGATTTGTATATTAGCCAGGGTAAGGTGGTTGCACTGGCTCAGCCCCCCAAGGGGTTTGTTGCCGAGCAGACGATTGACGCGGCGGGCTGTATTGTGATGCCGGGCCTGGTAGATCTGGCGGCACGTTTGCGTGAGCCGGGGTATGAATATCTGGCCACCCTGGAATCGGAAATGCGGGCTGCGACTGCCGGGGGCGTGACCAGTCTGGCCTGCCCACCGGATACGGATCCACCGCTGGACGAGCCGGGCCTGCTGGAAATGCTGAAACATCGTGCCCGTAGTCTGCATCAGGCTAGGGTGTATCCGGTAGCGGCATTGACGGTCGGACTTAAGGGTAAGGCGCTGACCGAAATGGCGGAACTGCGGGATGCCGGTTGTGTGGCATTCAGTCAGGCAAATGAGCCTCTGATGGATACCAAGGTGCTGATGAATGCCATGCGCTATGCCGCAACCTTTGGTTTTAGTGTCTGGCTGAATCCACTGGATAATTATTTAAGTAAAGGCGGGGTGGCGCACGATGGTGAGGTGGCGGCGCGTTGTGGTTTGTCGGCGATTCCGGTGTGTGCGGAGACCATTGCCTTATCCAAGATGTTACTGTTAGCCAGAGAAACCGGGGTCAGACTGCATATTTGCCGTATTTCCAGTGCCGAGGGCGTGGAAATGGTACGTCAGGCCAAGCAGGAGGGGCTGACGGTGAGCTGTGATGTATCTATGAATCACGTGCATTTGTCGGAGATGGATATTGGTTATTTTGATCCCAATTGCCATCTGATTCCGCCGTTGCGCAGTCAGCGCGATCAGCAGGCGCTGCGTGCCGGCCTGATGGATGGCACAATCGATGCTATTTGTTCCAACCATAGTCCGGTAGATGACGATGCCAAACAACTGCCTTTTGCCGAAGCCGAGCCGGGTGCTACCGGTTTGGAGCTGTTGTTGCCGTTAACACTGAAGTGGGCCGAACAAAGTGGGTTGCCATTAGCTGAGGCATTGGCCAGGATTACCAGTCGTCCTGCGGAAATGCTGGGTGTAGATGCAGGTCATCTGTCACCAGGTGCCAGTGCGGATATCTGTATTGTTGACCCCGAACAATATTGGCTGGTGGATGCCAGGTCATTGCGCAGTCAGGGGAAGAACACCCCATTTTTTGGTATGGAGCTCAAGGGGCAGGTGAAGCGTACCCTGGTAGGGGGGAATACCGTTTTCTCTGTCGATTAATCCGTTAGTAGGGCCGGGTATTCCGGCCCTTGCCTTGCTTAGGGTGTTAACTTTCGCCCATAACGATAGAAGGCCTCGCGCATACGTGGCAGCTGTTGTTTGAAGTAATCTGCCGACATACGTCCGGAATTGAGCAGCTCCTCTTCCGAGCGATAATGCATACGTATGGGGACGGTGGCATCCGGGAGAATCAGATTTCGGTTGTCATTATCATCCGATACCCGGGTGCGCAGATTAATGGCAAAACGCGATGTGCCGGATAGCGCTATCGGTCCCGCTTTTATGCCCTCTCTGGGGGTGAGCGGAATGCTGAACCAGGCGGCAACAAAGGCATGTTGGTCACTTTTTTCTCCGGAAAACTCGACCGCGATATCATCAAACCAGCGGGTGAAGCGTACCGATGGGCCAAAGGTGGCATCGGTGAAACGATTGTAGCCGACCTGTAGCCAGGTTCTTTGGCCGAAGTGCTTGCGGTAGGAAAGCTGGCCGGCCTTGATGGTTTCTCTGCCGACAAAACTGAGTGGATAGTTACGGTAACTGGCTTTCAGATGTACGGTATCATTACTCCAGGGGGTAAACCAGATATTCTGGATTTCTCCACCGCGCCCTTCATAGTTGAATTTACCCGCGCCGATGCTGGTGAACAGCGAGGGGGTCAACCATAGCGATTGTTGCAGTACCAGCGTTTTTAATCCATTGCGGTGGCGCATATTGCTGAAATATTGCCCGGCTTCCACGCTGTTGGAGTTGCTGATGTGGTGGACTAGGTCACTGTAAAGCTCGGCGCCTTGCCATAGTGGCACCTTGCTGCGCGCCTGTATGCCTAGCGCATAATCAAAGGCGCCATATTCGGTGCCCAGCGAATAATTCAATAACGGTTGCAGTTCTATACGTGCATAGTTACGTGTCTGTTGGGTTGGGTGCCAGTGGATATGTTTGGTGGGGATGATTTCGGAATAATGTTGTTGTATGCCCTGTCGTATGGCCTGTGTGCTGCGATCACGCAGGAAGCGGCGATAGCTTTCCCGGTCAATGAGGGTTGACTGGATGATCAGTCCGGCCTTACGGTTGCGGATATGTAGGCTGGAAAATTTGCCGGGTGCAAGTTCGGCAGCCAGGCCGGCAATAATACCTAGTGCATCGGCTTCATTGTGCAAATAGCGGTAGTTTTGATACTCGATGACCAGCGTGCTATGGTCATGCTCTCCGGTACGGATGCTTTCCAGGCCGGTGTGTTGTAGCGCCTGGTGCAAGGCCTCAAGCTGCTGTGGCAGTTCAGATGCTGCCAACGCCGGCAACTCATCAAGCTTGCGACGGCGTTGATCCCAGCTTGCTTTATTGGTGTGCATGGGGATCTGCAGGTTGAGGTGATAGCTGGTTTTGTTTGCATTTTCACCGCTGGCGGTTTCGGCATTGAGTGAACGATGCAGGCTGCCGCTGAACTTGCCATGGGCCAGCCAGTCTATGGGCTGTGAATAATAACGCAGTCCTATATGTTGTTGGATACCATCGGTTTCGGCAAGCAGGGAGGCTCTACTGTTCCATAGTTGCGCTTCAATACCGCCAAACACTCCATCCAGTATTGAGGTTTGGCTGTCGTTCGGCGTTTGCGCATAACCTGCCGACCAGCGAAAGCCGTTGCTTTCTCCACTGGCTACAATATATTTGGAAATAAAATAGGTGGAGCCGCCATGAAGATCGGTAGCGCCAATGGCGATATCGGGTAGATACTGAATCTTATCTAAGGGCAGTTTCCATTTGATATTGGCGGATAAATCGCGAGGGCCATTGGCATCCCAGCCGTTAGTAATGCGAGCGCGATAATTCTGATATTCGGCAAATCGACCAAAGACTTCAATGTTGGGAAATAAACCAAAGCCCAGATAATAGTTGTCATGACGTTTTTTAAATGGACCTAGCATAGGTTCATGGTAATTGTTGGTGGCTATCACGACATCATCGGCATTGACTACATGTGCATAGGGAATGGTCAGCCCGCCGCTGCTGCCTAACGAGGCAACGCCGTAAGCCGGTGATTGTTCTGCGGCATGAAGTGTGCTGCTTAAGGTTAGTAATGTCAGTAGAAAAATTCTGGAAATTTGCATTGTTCGTATCATAAGAAAAAGGGCCAACAGCAAGTGTCGGCCCTGTAGTTACCGCGTTAGGTTAGTGGGATTTACAAGCTGCCACCGGTGCCGCCGGTCATACCGGTACCGCCGGTTGCGCCTGTGGCGTCATCCACCGGTGTTACGGTGATGCTGGCGGTAGCGGTATCACTGCCACCTTTGCCGTCACTGATGGTATAGGTGAAGCTTGCTGTACCATTGAAGTCCAGTGATGGGGTAAAGGTGATCTGTTGCCCTGCCAGTGTTACCGTACCATTGGTGGCACCTTGAACCGAGGTGACGGATAGAGCATCACCATCGGCATCGCTGTCATTGGTCAGTACGGTGCTGCCTGCTTCAATAACTAGTGCGGTATCTTCGGCCGTTGTCAGGCTGTCATTAACCGCATCAGGAATATCGTTAACCGCTGTAATGCTGACATTGACGGTTGCCGTTGCCGTTCCACCTTTGCCATCGCTAATGGTGTAACTGAAGCTGCCACCACCGTTGACGTTAGCGGTTGGTGTAAAGAAGATGTCGCTACCGGATAGTGTGACCGTACCATTGCTCGCATTCTGAACGGAAGTAACCGTCAGTGTATCGCTATTCGCATCCGAGTCATTGGCCAGCAGACTGCTTGATGCAATGGTCAGCGGGGTATCTTCGTTGGTGCTGACGCTATCATCGGCAGCAACCGGAGCGGCATTGCCAGTGTCAGTACCTGTTCCAGTGTCAGTACCTGTTCCAGTGTCAGTACCTGTTCCAGTGTCAGTACCTGTTCCAGTGTCAGTACCTGTTCCAGTGTCAGTACCTGTTCCAGTGTCAGTACCTGTTCCAGTGTCAGTACCTGTTCCAGTGTCAGTACCTGTTCCAGTGTCAGTACCTGTTCCAGTGTCAGTACCTGTTCCAGTGTCAGTACCTGTTCCAGTGTCAGTACCTGTTCCAGTGTCAGTACCTGTTCCAGTGTCAGTACCTGTTCCAGTGTCAGTACCTGTTCCAGTGTCAGTACCTGTTCCAGTGTCAGTACCTGTTCCAGTGTCAGTACCTGTTCCAGTGTCAGTACCTGTTCCAGTGTCAGTACCTGTTCCAGTGTCAGTGCCTGTTCCAGTGTCAGTGCCTGTACCGGTGTCAGAGCCTGTTCCAGTGTCAGTGCCTGTTCCTGTGTCAGTGCCTGTACCGGTGTCAGTGCCTGTTCCAGTGTCAGTGCCTGTACCGGTGTCAGTGCCTGTACCGGTGTCAGTGCCTGTTCCAGTGTCAGTGCCTGTTCCAGTGTCAGTGCCTGTACCGGTGTCAGTGCCTGTTCCAGTGTCAGTGCCTGTTCCTGTCAGTGCCGTTCCAGTGTCAGTGCCTGTTCCAGTGTCAGTGCCTGTACCGGTGTCAGTGCCTGTTCCAGTGTCAGTGCCTGTACCGGTGTCAGTGCCTGTTCCAGTGTCAGTGCCTGTTCCAGTGTCAGTGCCTGTACCGGTGTCAGTGCTGCTATCACCTACGGTAATAGTGACCGTGGCGGTATCACTACCTTCATTGCCATCACTGATGGTGTAGGTGAAGCTGGCTTCACCTGTAAAGTCGGTGTCCGGCGTGAAGATGATGCTGTTGTCTGTCAGCTCGATGCTACCAT
The DNA here is from genome assembly GCA_942490555.1 of uncultured beta proteobacterium. GTDB lineage: Bacteria > Pseudomonadota > Gammaproteobacteria > Burkholderiales > Gallionellaceae > Gallionella. Next base: position 348,079 of record CALNXP010000018.1, read on the forward strand.
TGACGGCATCTTGTGCCGATGTGATGGTTAAGGTATTGCCATCCACGTCGGTATCATTTTCCAGCAAGTAAGAATGTGCAATCACCTGCTCGGTGTTCACCATAACTTCAAGTGTATCGTCATTGGCGGTAGGTGCGCGGTTGGCGATACAGGCATTATCGATCACACCATCACGGTTACGACGTTCAAAGTTGGCATTGATGATTGCCGCGGCATCCGCTGAGGTGGTCGCATCGAATCTTTCATAGCGGTAGGTGCGTGGATTTTGAACATACACATGCATGTTGCCTTGATGGTATGTGGTAAATGCCTTGCTATAAACGTTTTCGCCTGCTGTGCCAGCATAACCATATTGGTTGTGAAGATAGTTATACGGGTTGCTTCTCAGTGCTACATAGGCAGGGATGCCACGTTTATTGCTGCCATCCGGGCAGGATTCGGAAACATTGACGATAACATCAAAGCTTTGCAGTGCCTGCAGATCCAGGTTTAGTGCTTCTGCACTATTGATCTCGCAGCTGTTGGTTGCATTATACTGGGCAACTTTTTCATCACGGTCATACACCTTGATAATGACTGGCGTGTTGGCTGGCAGGTTATACATGGTCAGCGTGGAGTCGGTGATGTCGCGATAACGTGAGCCAAAGCGTGTACCTTTCGCGCCGACAATACGGACACGTAATGGACGGCCATCATCAATTGAGCGAACCAGATTCAGTGTCTGTGGTTGACAGCGCTGTCCATACCAGTCCAGATTCCAGGAAGACAGGTGAGTGGTATCAAACACGACGCTCCAGTTAGGGTCTGGATTGGCAGGGTCGGTATCACTGGCTTTACGGGTAATGGTACCCATTTTTTCGAATTTCCAATTGCCGGTGTCTTCGTCATAACTCCACACCGCAAATTGTTCGCCTTCGGCAACGGGGCCGCTACCATCTTGTTTTAGGGTGGTTTTGGGTAAATCAATGCTGACCTGTAATGGCGGATTAAAGTTGGTAATCGCATTGCCTTCGGAATCGGTCACATTAAACTGAGCAAAGCCGGCGGTAATAAAAGTACCATTGGTGCCGTCGGTGCCGCCCAGCTGGTCGTTAGGGGCGCCGCTAACCGAAGTGGCAAACCCACCGGGGAAAGCTTCCAGGGAGTCGGCATTGGCATCGGCAAAATAGGTGGCAGCGATCTGAATCTCACCATCGGCTGCCGGTGTGCCGTCGGCACGTGTGGCGCTGGTATTTTGCGGTATGGTCAATGCTGCAGAACCTACGGTTACCGAGTCACCTTCTTCATCGGTGACGGTTTTGCTTGGGGTAGTTAAGGTTGCAGCTTGGCTAACCGTACCACCGGATGTGCTGCTGGTTTCAACCGCGATAGCAATTGGCTCGGCAGAATTGTTGATGGCTTCGGATTGCTGTGTATTCAGCAATGAGACTTCCAGGGTCTGCTCACCGGTAATGGCATCGTTGCGTTCAACGCGAATGCCGCTTTCAATCCAGCCGGCTTGACGATTGCCCGCCAGTACTGAGAAAGATTGACCGGTGGCGCCAAAGCTAGCGCTGATGCTGGCGGTACTTTCGGAAACGGTAATGCTACCCGAGGTGGTGGTGGGGTCGGCTTGGGTATCAACGATGACAGAGCCATCGGCTGCCGTCAGTATAACTTCGCCTTCGACGGTAAAGGTGACGTTTAAGCTGTCTTCAATCGGCTCGTCGGTAATGGCATCCTTGAAGGCAATGCTGTAAGCGGCTTGAGTGGTTAAATCAACGGCTTGAACAGCATCTAGTGGTGCGGCCGCGGTAGGGGTGCTGGTGGCTGGCTTGTTGTCATCGCTGTGATGACAGGCGGCTAATACCGCACAGGTTAGTGCTGCGGGAACGAATACTCTTTTTTTCATCCTACGTCTCCTCGTGTCTAAAAGATAGTCAAGTAGGCAAAAACTGTAGATGGGGTGCTGTTATTATTATGTTTTAGACCTGATCTAAAGTTATTTGCGAACTCATGTTAGTGTGGTCTAAAGGTGAAGCTTTATTATTATGCGGCAGAAAGTTTAGCATGAATGGCCGGCAGTTGGAGCAAAAAAGCGAGAGTAACGTGCTGTTATGACTCTCGCTTTTAATGATTGGTACGGTTTGGTTTAACCTTTTGCTGCAATCAGTTGTTCGTATTTTTCCTGCAGCTGTTCCTCGCTCTCTTCGTGATCGGGGTCTTTAGGAATGCAGTCAACCGGACAGACATCGACACACTGTGGTGTGTCATAGTGGCCGACACATTCGGTGCATTTTCCGGGATCGATTTCATAGATTTCTTCACCTTGTGAAATTGCATCATTCGGGCATTCCGGCTCGCATACGTCGCAGTTGATGCATTCGTCAGTGATTATTAGTGCCATGTTGTTTTTCTCCTGTGAAAGTTAGTTTTTGTTGCAGCCGTTGTTCCACAGCCGGGGAGACAAACTGGCTGACATCTCCATGTAAACGGGCGATTTCTCTGACCATGCTGGCCGAGATAAACATATATTGTTCGGACGGGGTCAGGAACATGGTTTCAATCTCGGGGCAGAGCTTGCGATTCATGCCGGCAAGTTGAAACTCATATTCAAAATCTGATACAGCCCGCAAGCCGCGCAACACAAGCTGAGCCTGTTCCATCTGGACAAAGTTGATTAACAGCCCATCGAACCCTTTAACCTGTATATTGGGAATGTCGGCAAAAACAGTATTGGCCATTTCAATCCGTTCCTGCAGGGTAAACAGGGTGTTGGCTCGACTTGTAGCTACGGCAATAATCACCTCATCAAACAGTCGCGCGGCTCGCAAGGCAAGCTCTTCGTGTCCACGAGTGACCGGGTCAAATGTGCCGGGGTAAACGACTTTTGTCATATTCGGATGCTTTAACTGTTTAATTTTACCGGATTTCACCGAAGGTAAGCAATTGATAATGCACTTTTCCGGCTCTGCCTTGCTTAAATTGATGCCATGGTGGGTCCAGGGGGATTGCCTGAGCCGATTCAATATAGACCATACCCTCTGGGTTTAGATGCTCGGGCAGCCGCTCAATCAGCTCGGGCAGTAGATTGCCATCAAACGGTGGGTCCAGAAAAATGAGGTCAAATTTTTGGCGATTGTGCTGTAACAGCTGCAGTGCATCCTGGTTGCTGCTGATGATCTGTTCACAGTGTAGCAGTTTCTGGTTGTTGATCAGGGAGCGATACACCGTGGGGTTCTTGTCATTCATGAGTACCTGTTTGGCACCGCGTGACGCGGCCTCAAAACCCAGCGCACCGCTGCCGGCAAATAGATCCAGGCAGTGCTTGCCATAAAGTGTCTGCCCTAGCCAGTTAAACAGAGTTTCTCGCACCCGGTCCGGTGTCGGCCGCAGATTAAGGGCGTCCGGGAAGGTGATCACCCGGCTGCGCATCTCTCCTCCGATAATTCTGAGTTTATTAATTTTCAGCCTCGCTTTCCTGTTTGTCTGGTGCGCCAACAATGACGGTTGCCATGGCGTCGGGCTTGATGCGCTGCTGGAATGCGTCCCGGATCTGTGCCACGGTTACCGCTTCAACCTTGTGGGTAAAGTCATTCAGATAGCTTAATGGTAAATCATAAAAGCCGATAACACTTAAATAACGCAGAATTTTTGAGTTGCTGTCTATACGCAAAGGAAAACCGCCGACCAGATTCTGTTTGGCGGCTTTCAGCTCCTGTTCGCTGGGGCCGTTGTCAATAAAATCCTGCAGGGTATGGCGAACCACCTTTAAGGCCTCGTCTGCCTGCGCTTTTTGGGTTTGCAGTCCGATCTGGAACAGTCCCGGCTGTGTTAGCGGCCGGAAGTAGCTATAGACGCTATAAGCCATGCCACGTTTTTCACGGACTTCGTTCATCAAACGGGAGACAAAGCCGCCGCCGCCCAGGATATAGTTACCGACAAACAGGGGGAAATAATCCGGGTCGGTGCGGGACATGCCTACCGAGCCGATCAGAATATGGCTCTGACTGGCCGGGTGGGAAATGCGCTGTTCGCTGGGGGCTGTTGCTGATGGCGCTTTGGTTGGGGCCGGTATGGTGCTGGATTTGGGCAGGCCATGGGTAAGCTTTTCGGCAATGGCTTCGGCGTCCTGGCGAGTGGCATCGCCCATAATGGCGACTACCGCGTTGTCGGCCAGATAAAAGGTGTTGTAGAACTGTTTCAGGTCTTCAATGGTGATCTGGTTGATGCTGGCGATTTCTCCAGAGCTGGATAGTGCATAGGGATGGTCGCCGAAGACGGCTTTCTGAAATGCCTTGTCGGCGATGTATTTAGGCTGGGTTTCGGCTTCCTTGAGCATGGAAATGATGCGTGATTTTTCACGCTCTAGGATGGCGGGCGGAAAGGTGGGCTGTTGCAATACCGTGGCCATTACCTGCAGTGCCCGGTCTCTGACATCCGGCTTGCTGAGTGTGCGCAGAGTTTTGCTGGCTTTGTCCTGGTCAAAGCTGCCGGATAAAATAGCGCCTAAATCGGCAATGTGTGTGGCGATCTTATCCTCGTCTAGCTCGCCGGCCCCCAGTTCCATCATATGGCTGGTGAGCGCCGCAGTGCCGGACTTTGCGGGGGCGTCATAACTGCTTCCGGCGGCAACGGTGACCGCAATATCCAGCATGGGGATATTATGGTCTTCAACAAACAGCACTTTAGCACCGCTGCTGGTTTGCCATTGTTGAATCTGTGGTGCCGCATACGCGGGTGCCGAAATAAGGCAGCAACCTGCCAGTAGCCACTTAACCGGTTGCTTGCAGAATGACCGTCGGATAGATTTAGTGTGCATGTGCAGCTCCTTGTGACATCGCGCGTTTTGTGGGTTGATCGGATAAGGGTTGGGGGTCCAGCGTAGCGACGGTTAATTGATCATCCTGGAAAACTTCTTTGGCGACCTGTTGTACCTGCTTTGCCGTCACCGTCTGCAGTTTTTCCAGCATGGCCGGGATGGCCGGGTGGCCCAGCCCTATGCTTTCCATCTGACCAATCTGCATTGCCTGATAAAACAGTGAATCCAGCTTGTAAACCTCACTGGCCATGACCTGGGTTTTGACGCGTTCCAGCTCGCTGGCGGTTACGCCTTGTTCAATAAGTTGATTGATTTGGCTGCGTAATGCCTGTTCCATATCGGCGACCGTTTTATTCTGGCTGGGAGTCGCCTCCAGGGTGAACAGGCTGGGGCCGCGCGAGCTTAAGTCATAGCCGGCACCGACGCTGCTGGCAATTTGTTGTTGTTTAACCAGCGATTTATTCAGTCGAGCGGAATCATTGCCGTCCAGAATGCCAGCCAGTACCTGTAGTGCATACGGTTTCCAGTCGTTATCGATATCGCGTACCGCCGGGGCGTGATAACTCATTACTAGGTGGGGTAATTCGGCTGGGGCTTTAACCACCATGCGCTTGATGCCGCGCTGCTCAGGTTCGCTGTGCTTGCGGCGTATAGCTAGTTCTTGTTTGGGAATCACGCCATAATATTTTTCGGCCAGAGCAAATACCTGAGGGGCTTGTACATCGCCGGCGATGACCAGAATGGCATTGTTGGGGGCATACCAGCGTTGATACCAGGCTTGAGCGTCGGCGACCGACATATTTTCCAGGTCGCTCATCCAGCCAATCACCGGGTTTTGATAGGGATGTTGTTGATAGATAACCGACATCATCTGCTCTTGCAATGTGGCATGAGCGGAATCTTCGGTACGCAGGCGGCGTTCTTCCATCACTACCTGGATTTCTTTAGCAAAATCTTTGGCTTTCAGGTTGAGATTGTGCATGCGGTCGGATTCCAGTTGCATGGCCAATTCCAATTGAGATTTATGCAACTGCTGAAAATAGGCGGTGTAATCATAGCTGGTAAACGCGTTTTCACGGCCGCCTGCCGCCGCGATACGCTTGGAAAACTCGCCGGCAGGGACCTGCTCGGTACCTTTGAACATCAGATGCTCCAATACATGTGCGACGCCGGTTTCGCCGGTCAGTTCGTCCATGCTGCCGGCCTTGTACCAGACTTGCTGCACAATAACCGGGGCGCGGTGATCTTGTTTGACAATGACTTTCAGGCCATTATCCAGTGTTTTTTCAAATGTTTCGGCCTGAACTGTTGCGCTCAGGCTGCTGAATATTAAGGTGATGCCTAACAAATAAGTTTTCATGTCCTAGCCCTGTATGCATTAACAGCATAAAATAAAGGGATGCCACGTTCGCGTGAGCATCAAAACCATTTATTATGCCGCATTTATATTAATGCGCCATAGCCCGAAGTGAGTCGGTGCCAATGCAAGGACGGTTCCGGGCTGACGTACAATAGTTAATTCAACAGAAAATATGTTTAATTTTTTCAAGAAAAAATCATCAAATAATCCAGACGCTGCCAATACGACAACCACTGTTGGGGCAGAAGACACTGAGCCAGGCGTAGAAGTTCCATCATCGACAGAGCCTGTGCCCGCCGAGAATACACCCGTAGAGCAAAAACAGGGCTGGTTGACGCGTTTAAAGAGCGGGTTAGCCAGAACCGGTAATCAGTTAAGCGGATTGTTTGCCAGCGGCAAAATCGATGACGATTTGTATGAGGAGCTGGAAACCATACTGATTACCTCCGATGTCGGTATGGATGCTACCAATGCGTTGATGGCCGATCTGAAACGTTATGTGAAAGAGCATAAGCTGACCGAGGCCGAGCAAATGAAGCCGGCGCTGGCCGAATGCCTGCTCAAGGTGCTGCAGCCACTGGAACAGCCGTTGCAGCCACAGGCTGGCAAGCCATTTGTGATCATGGTGTGTGGTGTCAATGGCGCCGGTAAAACGACATCGATTGGTAAACTGGCCAAATATCTACAAAGTCAGAACTTATCGGTGCTGCTGGCCGCCGGGGATACCTTTCGTGCCGCAGCACGCGAGCAGCTGATCACCTGGGGGGAGCGCAATGATGTCACCGTGATTGCGCAACAAAGTGGTGATTCGGCTGCGGTGATCTTTGATGCGGTGCAGGCGGCACAGGCACGTAATATTGATGTGGTGCTGGCCGATACGGCGGGTCGATTGACCACCCAGGCGCATTTGATGGAAGAAATCAAAAAAGTAAAACGGGTGATTGCTAAGGCCATGCCCGAGGCGCCGCATGAGGTATTGTTGGTGCTGGATGCCAATACCGGGCAGAATGCATTGAGCCAGTTAAAAGCCTTTCATGATGCGCTGGGTGTGACCGGGCTGGTGCTGACCAAGCTGGATGGTACCGCCAAGGGCGGGATTGTCGCGGCGATTGGTCAGGGACATCAGATTCCGGTACGCTTTGTCGGTGTCGGTGAAGGGCTGGATGATCTGCGGCCGTTTGTGGCGCAAGATTTTGTTAATGCATTATTGGGTATTGAGTAATGATAGCCTTTGATCAGGTTTGCAAACGTTATCCCGGTGGTTATCAGGCATTGACCAATGTCGGTTTTACCATTGCCGAGGGAGAAATGGTGTTTTTGACCGGCCATTCCGGCGCCGGGAAAAGTACCTTGTTAAAACTGATCGCGGCAATAGAGCGGCCGAATTCTGGTAGCGTACTGGTGAATAATCAAAATGTAGGCGCAATGAAGGAGCGTATGCGGCCTTATTTGCGCCGCAATATCGGCATGGTGTTTCAGGATCATAAGCTGTTATTTGATCGCACGGTATTTGATAATGTGATGCTGCCATTGCAGATTTGTGATTTTGATCATCGTGAAAGTGCCAAACGGGTGCGTGCGGCCTTGGATAAGGTGGGCTTGTTAAAGCGGGAAAAAGCCAATCCGATTATGCTGTCTGGTGGTGAGCAGCAGCGCTTGTGTATTGCCCGTGCGATTGTTAACCGGCCTGCGATTTTGCTGGCCGATGAGCCTACCGGCAATCTGGATGCAGATTATGCCAATGAAATTATGGATATTTTTAAATCTTTTCATCAGGTAGGGGTGACGTTGTTGATTTCTACTCATGATCATAGCGTGATGCAGGCGCCCGAAACGCGTATCCTTACCCTGCAGGCCGGGGAGCTGGTCGATGATCGTTCGGTGGCGGCGGAGGAGGCGATTGAAGCTTGCAATGAGGCTGAGGGCGCACCATGAGAGGCATAGTTGCGCTGTTTATGACCACTCTGCGACGTATTTTTGCTACGCCATTGTCGGGCTTTCTGAATATTCTGGTGATAGGGATTGCGCTTAGCCTGCCTGCCGGTATGTATGTGTTGTTGAAAAATGCGCATGGGCTGGTTGAGCATCTGGCGGCTGCGCCGCAGATCAGTCTGTTTCTGGACAGTAAAACTGCGGAGGATGATCTGGAACATCTGCAGCAACAGCTGGTCGATAATCCGGGTGTCTCCCGTTTTGAGTTTATTGACAGGGATCAGGCCTTGGTGCAGGTCAAAGAAAGCTCCGGACTGGAGGATGTGATTGGCGGATTGAAACATAATCCGTTGCCACATACCTTTATTGTGTATCCGCAAACGCGAGATGGGGCGCAGCTGGAAACGCTGCGCAGCCAGCTGGCCAGTCTGCCCCGGGTGGAAATCGCTCAGCTGGATACGGTGTGGGCGTATCGCCTGGAGGCATTGCTGGATTTTGGTCGTAGTGCGGTGTTTATTCTGGCCACCTTGTTGAGTCTGGCCCTGGTAGCGATCACGTTTAACACCATACGTCTGCAGATTATGACGCAGCGTGATGAGATTGAAGTCAGCCGGCTGATCGGTGCTACCAACAGCTTTGTGCGCCGTCCATTCTTATCATTTGGCCTGGTTCAGGGGCTGTTGGGCGGTCTGATGGCCTGGCTGATTATCAGTATTGCCTTGTTGTTGTTGAATCAACCCTTGGCAACGCTGTCTGATTTATATGCGGCGGAATTGACGTTGCAAGCGTTATCCTGGGGAGATAGTCTGTCTTTATTGTTATTTTCTATGTATCTGGGCTGGCTGGGAGCCTGGTTATCTGTAGTGCGCCATTTGTCACGTATTGAGCCCCGTTAATGAAAGAGGAAGCTATGCAACAAAATTTTGAAAGTCTGGGACTTGCGCCTGAAATTATGAAGGCGCTGTCTGAGGCAGGTTATTCACAGCCGACTCCGATTCAGGCGCAGGCGATTCCACGGGTGCTGGCCGGACGTGATCTGATGGCGGGTGCTCAGACCGGTACCGGGAAAACGGCTGCCTTTATGTTGCCGTTGTTACAGATGTTGTTGCCGTTTGCCAGCAGCAGTACCTCGCCAGCCCGACACCCGGTGCGTGCGTTGGTGCTAACACCTACGCGTGAGCTGGCGATGCAGGTGGCGGAAAATGCAGAAGCGTATGCCCGTTACAGTAAGTTACGCACCATGGTGGTATATGGCGGTGTCGATATTAAGGCTCAGCAGGCCCCTTTGCGTCGAGGTGTCGAAGTGTTGGTGGCAACACCGGGACGCTTGCTGGATCATATGGAGGCCAAGACCATTAACCTGGGCCAGGTGCAGATGCTGGTGCTGGATGAGGCCGACCGTATGCTGGATATGGGCTTTTTGCCGGATCTGATGCGTATTGTCAATGCTTTGCCGGCCAAGCGACAGAGCGTGTTGTTTTCGGCCACATTTTCCAAGGAAATCAAAAAACTGGCCGCCGACTTTTTGCGTGATCCCGAGTTGATTGAAATGGCGCGTAGCAATGCGACCGCGGAGAACGTCAGTCAGCAGGTGTATCTGGTCGATCCGAAGAATAAACGCCAGTTGCTGATTAAGTTATTGCAGGAGCATAAACCTAGTCAGGTGATTATATTTACCCGTACCAAGCTGGCGGCCGGCCAGTTGGCGCGTCAGTTGCAGCGTGAGAAAATAGCTGCCGATGCGATTCATGGAGATAAAACCCAGTCGGAACGGATGAAGGTGCTGGAAGCGTTTAAGGCCGGTGAGCTGAATGTGTTAATAGGGACCGATGTGGCGGCACGAGGGCTGGATATTGATCAATTGCCGATGGTGATTAATTATGAATTGCCAAATGTTCCCGAAGATTATGTGCACCGTATAGGCCGTACCGGACGGGCCGGGGCTTCCGGTGAAGCGATTTCGCTGGTGGCGCCGGATGAAGAGCGTTTTTTGCAGGCGATTGAAAAACTGATCAAGCGTAAACCGGAGCGTAAAACGCTGGATCTGACACATCCGCGCAAAAGTCTGGCGCATGAACATAAAAAATCGCGTAAAAAGCAGGTGCCGGATGATTTGTTTCATCAGCCCTATGTGCCCGGAGCGGGGACGGTACCTGAAAAAACGGTTGACGCAGCGTCTGCGGGGCGTCCACAAAAGCAGGTCGCCGCGCTGTTGCGTCCTCGGGTTAAGGGAACGTAATTTCGGCGTTGAAGTCACAGCCTTGTGCTGGCGCAATGCGGGAGTAGCAGAAACGGCCGGCGGCTGTATTCAGGTAATGGGGGATTAGCCGGCTGTAGTGGCTGGGGCGGGTCACCATGCCGCACAGATAGCGGCCTTGTTGTTGCTGCCATTCCAGTGCCCGGCAGCGGCCATGGCGTTGCCCCAGCAACAGTATCGCTATGGGACAGGGGGCATAGCTGCAGCAGGCACCACAGCCATTGCAGGGTGCGCCCGTAACCGGTTTGTCCGGAGCCTGGGGGTGCAGCAAAATGGTTTTATCGGATGATTGGCTCATAGTCAATGGCGGGTTGTCAGACTATTGTCGGTGCTCTGTGTGTACTCGTCAATGATTGATGCAATTGTGCTGAATGTGAGTGGTCAATTTTCAAGTGTAACGTACTGATTTCAAACCCATCGTTCAGGGGGAGAGCGTGCGCTTTGATGGCGTCTACCGGCGGGTTGACGTCTGTGAGTTAAGACTTTAAGGAGTATTGATGTTATTAGCAGCAGCCGCGATTTTGCTCGGCTTTATTATTCTGGTGTGGAGTGCGGACCGTTTTGTTGACGGTGCCGCAGCAACGGCCAAGCACTTGGGTATGCCGTCGTTATTGATAGGTATGGTGATTGTCGGGATTGGTACCTCCGCACCGGAAATGGTGGTGTCGGCGATGGCCGCAATGGATGGTAATCCGAATCTGGCATTGGGTAATGCGTTAGGGTCTAATATTGTCAATACCGGCCTGGTGCTGGGTGTGACGGCATTAATGATTCCGCTGGTGGTGCATTCCAAAATTGTCAGAAAAGAAATTCCGATTTTGATTGGTATCAGTCTGCTGGCCGGTTATTTCTGTTGGGATGGGGCGTTAACCCGCATCGAGGGGATTATTCTGCTGTCAGGCTTTTTTGGTGTGATCGCCTGGTCGGTGTTTGCAGCCATCCGCGGCAAGGGGGATGTGCTGGAAGGTGAGATGGAGCAGGAGATGGAAGCGCATACCCAGATGTCGTTAGCCATGGCCTTGTTCTGGCTGGCTGCTGGCCTGGCGTTGCTGGTGTTAAGTTCGCGTATTCTGGTCTGGGGGGCGGTAGAGGTTGCTCAGGCGTTTGGTGTCAGTGATTTAATTATTGGTTTGACGATTATTGCATTGGGAACCTCGTTGCCGGAGCTGGCGGCGACGATCAGTGCCGCCAAAAAAGGCGAACATGATATTGCCATCGGTAATGTGGTTGGTTCGAATATGTTTAATCTGCTGGCGGTGATTGGTATCGCGGCGGTAATTTCTCCGGTGCCGACGATGTTGCCCGAAGTGATGGCGCGAGACTGGCCGGTAATGATGGTGTTAACCATTGCCTTGATGTTAATGGCCTTAAGCTGGAAAAAAGAGGGGCGGATTAACCGTGTTGAGGGCGGTATCCTGCTGACCATTTATGTGGCTTACAGTGCCTATTTGGCTCAGACGGTGATTGCCTCGCAGGTCTGATGTGATGGCGGCTGGCGCAAAGTGCGTGCGATAACCCAGCAGCTGATATGGCTGGCACCCTGGGTGCGGACGGTGTCAGCCAATGCATTTAAGGTGGCGCCGGTGGTCATTACATCATCTATCAGCGCGATAGTTAAGCCATTAAGCGGCTGTTGGCAGCAGAAGGCGTGGCGAATGTTCTGTTGGCGTTGTTTCCACGGCAGGCTGGATTGAGAGGGGGTGTTGCGTATGCGCGTACAGGCATGTGTGAGTACCTTGATGTGCAGCAGCTTTCCCAGTTGATCGGCCAATAGCTGTGCCTGATTAAAACCGCGTTGCTGTAATTTTCTGGGGTGTAATGGCATGGCAATCAGCGCATCCGGGCGCGTCTGTGGCGGGATGCGGCTGGCCAGCCGCCGGGCCAGATAATGTGCCGCGGCCAGTTGGCTTTGATATTTAAATTGCTGCAGCAGTTTATCCAGCGGGTAGTGATAATAATAGGCGGCCAGTGTTTGCTCAAAGGCTGGTGGACGTTTCAGGCAATGGCCGCAAATAGTGTTGTGTGGGGTGGGCAAACTGCAGACCGGGCAATGATTTCCTCGCAGCTGCGGCAGCTCGCGTTCACAGGCGGGGCAGCACAGCCCGTTGTGGCTGTGCTGGCTGCATAGCAGGCAGGGCTGCTCCGGTAATAACCGTTGCTTCCAGTCGGCCCGATTTTTTTGGCGAAAAATTGACAAGCCATTGACCTTTCGGAGAAGATGTGCGGTTAGTTTAAATAAATATTGGCATCATGACGACTCAAACAATTACCCTGGTTCGCCCGATCAAACCGCGTGCAGAGGAGACCTTGCGCTGGCCGGTTGCAAAGATCGAGGCTTTGTTTCATTTACCTTTTGCAGATCTGATGTTTCGCGCTCAGCAGGTGACGCGTGAACACTTTGACCCGAATGCGGTGCAGCTGTCTACCCTGCTGTCGATTAAAACCGGAGGCTGTTCCGAAGATTGTGGCTATTGTCCTCAATCGGCATTTCATGATGCGGGGGTGGAAAATCAGAAAATGCTGGATGTGGAGGCGGTACTTGCTGCTGCCCAGCAGGCCAAGGCTGGTGGGGCCGACCGCTTTTGTATGGGCGCGGCCTGGCGTGAGCCCAGTGAACAGGATATGGCCAGTGTGGTTGACATGGTCAAGGCGGTACGTGGTTTAGGCATGGAAACCTGCGCCACGCTGGGAATGTTAAATCAGCAGCAAACCGAGCAGCTGCGTGAGGCCGGCCTGGATTATTACAATCACAATCTGGATACCTCACCGGAGTTCTATGGCAACATTATCAGCACCCGCGATTATCAGCAGCGACTGGATACCCTGGAGCGGGTGCGTGAGGCCGGTATGAAGGTCTGTAGCGGCGGGATTGTCGGTATGGGCGAAAACGTACGTCAACGTGCGGAGTTGATTGCCCAGCTGGCCAATATGCAGCCGTATCCGGAAAGTGTACCAATTAATAATCTGGTTAAGGTGGCGGGTACCCCATTGGAAGATGAGCAGGATATCGATCCTCTGGATATTGTGCGTATGATCGCCGTGGCGAGGATTACCATGCCCACGGCCCGAGTGCGTCTGTCGGCCGGACGTCAGCAGATGTCCGATGCGGTGCAGGCGCTGTGTTTTCTGGCCGGGGCCAATTCTATTTTTTATGGTGAGCAGCTGTTAACCACCGATAATCCCGACGTTGGCAAGGATAGGGCGTTGATGGATCGGTTGGGTATGTATCCATTCGCGGAACAGTAATTGATGAATTCCCCGTTTGCTTGTTTGCAACCGGCGTTAAACGACAGGGTGGCGGCCGGGTTGCTGCGCCAGCGCCATGTGCTGGAGAGTGCTCAGTCGGTAGAGGTGACGATTGACGGTCGTCATTATCTGTCGTTCAGCAGCAACGATTATCTGGGATTGGCGGCCGATGCGCGTCTGATGGTGGCGGCTCAGCGCGGTATTGAGCGCTTCGGCGTTGGTGCTGGAGCGGCACATCTGGTGACCGGGCATACTCAGGCACATCATAGACTGGAACAGATGCTGGCAGAGTTGATGGGCAAGCCTGAGACGCTGTTGTTTTCCAGTGGCTATATGGCAAATATCGGCGTGCTGCAGGCGTTGCTGGGTAAAGGGGATGCGGTATTTGCCGATAGGCTGAATCATGCCTCCTTAAATGATGCCATGCAGTTGTCACGCGCCACGGTGAAACGTTATCGTCATGTCGATATGGATCAGCTGGAGGCGTTGTTGGCCGCCAGTCGGGCACGACGTCGGCTGGTGATTAGTGATGCGGTGTTCAGTATGGACGGCGATCTGGCACCTTTGCCCCAGTTGTTGGCCTTGTGTGAGCGTTATGATGCTTGGCTGTTGCTGGATGATGCGCATGGTTTTGGCGTGTTGGGCGAGCGTGGCCAGGGCAGTATGGCACACTGGCGGCTGGATTCGCCGCGGATAATCTATATGGCCACCCTGGGTAAAGCTGCCGGTGTGGGCGGTGCTTTTGTGGCGGCCGAATCGCTGGTGATACAGACATTGCTGCAACAGGCCAGGACGTATGTTTACACCACCGCGGCCCCTCCTGTGCTGGCGGCTGCGTTGCAGCTCAGCCTGGAACTGATTGCCCAGGGGGCGGCGTTACGGCAGCGTTTGCAGCAGAATATTGCTTATTTGCGCCGGGGGCTGGAGGGCTTGCCCTGGTCGCTAATGCCTTCGGATACGGCGATTCAGCCATTGTTGATTGGCGATAATCAACGGGCCTTGCGTTTGAGTCAGCAATTACGCGAGCAGGGAATATGGGTTGCGGCGATACGTCCACCTACCGTACCCGAGGGCACGGCACGGTTAAGAATAACATTATCGGCCGGGCATGGTGTGGCGCAGCTGGATAGATTGATTGAGGCATTGTATGCACTGGCAGCTTAGGCATTATCCCAGCCCTTATCCTGAGCAAGAGCCGTTGTTGTTGCTGCATGGCTGGGGCATGCATGCCGGTTTATGGCAGGCTTGTGCCGAGCAGTTGGCCGCCTATCGTCCGGTGATTTGCGTGGATCTGCCAGGGCATGGTGGTGCATCGCCATGGCCAGCTGATACGGCGCAGGCATGGCCGTTGCTCGATGCCTGGGTAGATGCACTGGCCGCTGAGTTTGCCGGGCAGCGGCTGTTGCTGGGTGGCTGGTCGTTAGGCGGAATACTGGCCATGCGTTGGGCGTTGCGTTATCCCGAACAGATTGTGCGCCTGTTATTGGTGGCAACCACACCTTGTTTTATGGCACGAGCCGATTGGCAAGCGGCGGTGCCGCCGCAGGTGCTGGCAGGTTTTGCGGCGGCTTTGCAGCAGAACGCAGGACAAACCCTTAAGCGTTTTCTGGCATTGCAGGTCAGAGGCAGTGAGCAGGAGCGGGAGTTGCGGCACAGCTTGCGTCGCTTGATGGCGACGCAAGCTGTGCCGGCGCTGGCCAGTTTGCAGCAAGGTTTGCAGTTGTTGCGCGATATTGATTTACGTGCTGATTTATCCCGGCTTGGACAGCCGGTGTTGCTGCTGGCCGGGGAGCGAGATGGCCTGACGCCGTTGGCCGCCGCCAAGGCGATGGCGCGGCAATTGCCGGATGCACGTTTAGTGGTTATGCCTAAGGCCGCACATGCGCCCTTTTTATCTCATCAATCGGAATTTATTCAACAGGTTTCAGGTTTTTTGCATGGATGATCAACAGTATCAAATCGATAAAAAAATGATGCGGCGTGCGTTTAGTCGCGCCGCTGCGGATTATGACGGCGCCGCAGTGTTGCAGCGTGAGGTTTGCTCACGCATGCTTGAGCGTCTGGATTATATTAAGCTGCAGCCACAGCGTATCCTGGATCTGGGGAGCGGCACCGGCTGGGGCGGGCGTCAGCTGGCGACCCGCTATCCTGCGGCCCAGCTGGTGGCCGTGGATATTGCGCTGGGGATGCTGCAACAGTCCCGAGGGCGTGCCGGCTGGTGGCAAAAATTATTTTCCGGGCAGAAAAGCAATGCGGTGTGTGCGGATATGGAGCAGCTGCCTATTGCCGCGAATAGTGTGGAGATGATCTGGTCAAATCTGGCGGTGCAATGGTGTAACGATTTGCCGGCTACCTTTGCCCGGTTGCAGCAGGTGTTGAAAGTGGATGGCTGTTTGATGTTTTCCACCTTTGGACCGGATACCCTGAAAGAGTTACGTCAGGCATTTGCTGGGTTGGATAGGCATAACCATATTAATCGATTTGCCGATATGCATGACCTGGGGGATATGTTGTCGCATGCCGGTTTTGCCGAGCCGGTGATGGATATGGAATATATTACGCTGACCTATGAGGATGTTAGGGCGGTGTTGCAGGATCTGAAACAGATTGGCGCGCAGAATGCGACCCAGGGGCGACGCAAAGGATTAATGGGTAAGGTGGCCTGGCAACAGCTGCAGGATAACTATGAACGTTTGCGTAAAGACGGTAAGTTGCCCGCGACGTATGAGGTGATCTATGGTCATGCCTGGAAGCCACAGCCCAAGGCCACCGCCGATGGTGCGGCGATTATTCAAACGGATTTCAAGCTATGAGCTATTTTG
The DNA here is from genome assembly GCA_942490555.1 of uncultured beta proteobacterium. Taxonomy (GTDB): domain Bacteria; phylum Pseudomonadota; class Gammaproteobacteria; order Burkholderiales; family Gallionellaceae; genus Gallionella. Next base: position 364,497 of record CALNXP010000018.1, read on the forward strand.
TTACCGGAACCGATACCCATGTCGGTAAAACGCTGATCAGCTGCGCTTTGCTACATGGGTTGGGGGGCATGGGCTATAAGGTGGTGGGGATGAAGCCTATTGCTGCGGGCTGCGAGGAGGAACAACAGAATGAAGATGTGCGTCTGTTGCGTCAGGCCGGCAATCTGCAGGTGGCTGCTGGTCAGATTAATCCCTACTGCTTTACACCGCCTGCCGCGCCTCATCTTGCGGCACGTATGGTTGGTGTTGAGATCCGCTTTGGGCGGATCATGGAATCATTCCGTGAATTGCAGGCCATGGCCGATGTAGTGGTGGTGGAAGGTGCTGGTGGGTTTTGCATTCCGCTGAATAGCAAGCAAAATAGTGCGGATATGGTTAAGTTGATGAATCTGCCGGTTATTTTGGTGGTGGGTGTGCGCCTGGGTTGTTTGAATCATGCATTGCTTACTGCCGAGGCGGTACGAGCCAGAGGCTTGCCGCTGGCTGGCTGGGTGGCGAATGTGATTGATGCGGACATGTTGTTGTTGCAGGACAATATTGCCGCGCTGCAGGAACTGATACCCGAACCGTTTTTGGGGGCGGTGCCTATGTTGTCGGTAGCCGATGGTGTGCAGGCAGCCAGTTATCTGAATTTTGAGGTGTTAAGGCCTGTTGTCGGGGATGATGGACTATAGTCTGTTGGCGGTTTTTCTGATCGGATTGCTGGGCGGGGTGCATTGTCTGGGGATGTGCGGCAGTATTGTGGGACTGTTAAGTGCCGGTCGAGCGCTACCGGGTTGCGCGCCTGTGTCCGCGTCGGCCTGGCCCCGGCATCTGGCTTATAACCTTGGCCGGGTGAGTAGCTATGTGCTGGCCGGGGTACTGGTGGGGGCATTAGGGCAATCGGGGATGTTGTTGCGGGATCAGCTGCCGATACAGCATCTGCTGTTTGCGTTGTCCAGTGTGATGTTGCTGCTGTTGGGATTGTATCTGGCGGGGATATCCGCGCTGGTTACCCGGATTGAACGTCTGGGGGGGCAGCTCTGGCGTTATCTGCAGCCGTTGGGGCGGCGCCTGTTGCCGGTGACGAGCTGGCCCAAGGCGGCTTTGCTTGGCGCGTTGTGGGGCTGGCTGCCCTGTGGCCTAGTTTACAGTGTGCTGGTGATGGCCTTGGCCAGTGGCGATGCGCTACAGGGGGGGGCGTTAATGCTGTTTTTCGGGCTGGGTACCTTGCCTAATTTATTGCTGATCGGTTTGTTCTGGGAGCGCGCCCGGCAGTTTACCCAAAAATTATGGGTGAAACGACTGGCGGGAGGGTTGGTTGCCGGCTGGGGAATGTTTGGCCTGGCTAAGGTGAGTTACACTTTTTATCTGCATGGTTGGGCCGGCAGTTGTCATGTGCCTGTCTAAAGGGAGAGCGTATGAGAATGATTGTATTATGTTTGATTGGCGTGTTGCTGGCGGGCTGTGAGCAGGCAGTGACTCTACCGTCACCGTTTAACGCGGCGAATGTCGGCCAGCAGTTTACCGAGGTGAATTTTGAACTGAGGGATCAGCATGGTAAGTTGCGTCGCTTATCGGAATTTAAAGGTAAGGTGGTGGCGGTCTTTTTTGGTTATACTCATTGTCCGGATGTATGTCCAACCACGCTGGCAGATCTGGCACAGGTAAAAAAAGAGCTGGGTAAACAGGCCAAGAATTTTCAGGTGCTGTTTATTACGGTCGATCCGGAGCGAGATACACCGGCGCGTTTGAGAGATTATATCCAGGGGTTTGAGTCGGACTTTGTGGCACTTGAGGGGGATGCATCGCAGCTGGCTGCGGTTGCAGCACAGTTTGGGGTGACCTATAGCAAACAGCCATTGGAGCGAGGTTATTATGTGGACCATACCACGGGGACGTTTTTGCTGGATGGGCGGGGAAAAATAAGATTACATGCGCCATACCAGCAGACTGCGGCCGATCTGGTCGCAGATATCCGCTTACTGTTAAATGGTGCTTAAGCACCTGAAGGGGTGGTAGAAGCGGTGAACGTGTTACCCGCGCAGTCATTTTGCATGGTCTGGTAACTTTCTCCGGGTGGTATCAAAAAGGGAGAGGATAGTATGAAAATATTGCTGGCTGACGATCATATTTTGTTTCGTGATGGTATGCGTTATGTTTTGCAGCAGGTACAGGGAGGGGAGCCGGATATTATTGAGGTAGGTAATTATGATGATGCGGTCAAGGTAACCGAAAAGCATTCGGATCTGGATCTGGCGTTGTTGGATATCAAAATGCCCGGCAGTGATGGTTTGTTATCCATACGCGCTTATCGACGCCATTTTCCTCAGGTGCCACTGGTGGTGGTGTCGGGGGACGAGGGCTGGCGCCAGATGGAGCGTGTGATGCAGGATGGTGCCATGGGCTTTATCTGTAAAACCGCCTCTCCCAGTGTGATGTTGAATGCCTTGAATCTGGTGCTGGCCGGTGGTGTCTATGTGCCGCCACAATTGGTTAATCGTATTGGCAAAAAAAATCCCCGGCCGTGTGACGAGGCGGTACAGGATAAGCGTAGTGAACATACCAATCAATATGGATTGACTAAGCGTCAGATGGAAGTGATTCTCTATCTGTATGAGGGCTTGAGTAATAAAGCTATTGCTGAAAAAATGGAAATTTCGGTTGGTACCGTGAAAGTGCACGTTGCCGCGATATTTCAGACATTGAAAGTAAATAATCGTATGGCTGCCGTGCAGGAAGCCAGCCGTCTGGGATTGATTGTTGATGAGTAGTCATGCCAGATGTTGGGACCAGGTGTTGATTTGAGGAAGGATAGATAACAAATATGAGTAATGATATAGCAGCAAACCGGCTGATTCTGTTACTGGGGGAATCCCGCTGGCTGTTGTTGGCGGCCTGTGCGCTTTATTTTGCTATTACCTTATATGGTTATCATCCGGCCGATCCGGCCTGGTCGCATACCATCGATAATGCCGTTACCCAGAATCCAGGTGGGGCGTTGGGGGCTTATCTGGCGGATATTTTGTTTTATCTGTTCGGCTTTTCCGCCTGGTGGCTGGTGGTGTTTATGCTGCAACAGGTATGGATGGGATATCGACGTTTGCGCGAGGACAGCATTTTTAATCGCCGGGCATTGGGCGTTTCGGCCGCGGGATTTACGGTGCTGCTGCTGGTCAGCAGTGCGTTGGAATATATTCGTATGTATTCTTTGGAGGTAACGCTGCCCTTGGAGCCGGGGGGGATGATAGGTATTTTGCTTGGCGGTACATTGATGAAACTGCTGGGCTTTACCGGCGCCACTCTGTTTCTATTGGCGTTGATGGCGGTGACCTTTAGTTTGTTTTCTGGTTTATCTTGGCTAAGATTGATTGATTGGCTGGGAGAATCCCTGGAGCAGGCCTTTGTGACAGCGAATAAAACCTTCCAGGACTGGCAGGACCGGCGTATGGGGTTGCAGGCGGTGAACGAGCGTGCGGTGGTGACCAAGGAAAAAAAGAAAAAGCGCATCCAGAAAAGCGAACCCAGTTTGCATATTGAAATGCCGGTTGCCGAGGTGCCGCCTTCAAAACCGGTGGCTGAACCTCGGCAACCGACCTTGTTTTCTGAAAGCAGCGATTCCAGTCTGCCGTCTTTGGCATTGCTGGATAAAATTAAACCGCCCAAACAGACGACAACACCAGAAATGCTGGAATTTACCTCACGGGTGATTGAGCATAAGCTGGGAGATTTTGGTGTCGAGGTGAAAGTGGTGGCCGCCTGTCCGGGGCCGGTGATTACCCGTTATGAAATTGAGCCAGCGGTCGGTGTGAAGGGCAGTCAGATTATCAATCTGGGCAAAGATCTGGCCAGAGCGCTGGCGGTGGTCAGCATCCGTATTGTGGAAACCATACCGGGTAAAAATTGTATGGCTCTGGAATTGCCGAATGTTGACCGACAGACGGTTTCGCTGAATGAAATTTTAAGTTCCGGGGTGTATGCGGATAAGGCCTCTCCGTTAACGCTGGCGCTGGGTAAGGATATCGCGGGCAAGCCGGTGGTGGCCGATCTGGCCAAGATGCCGCACGTACTGGTTGCCGGTACCACCGGCTCGGGGAAGTCGGTGGCGGTGAATGCCATGATTCTAAGTCTGCTGTATAAAAGTTCGCCGCAGCAGGTTAAGTTGTTGATGGTAGATCCCAAAATGCTTGAGTTGTCGGTATATGAAGGCATTCCGCATTTGTTGGCGCCGGTGATTACCGATATGCGTCAAGCCGCCTCCGGTTTGAACTGGTGTGTGCAGGAAATGGAAAAACGTTACAAGCTGATGGCATCGGTGGGGGTGCGTAATATTGCCGGCTTTAATGAAAAGATACGCGAAGCCGTCAAGGACGGCAAGCCATTGACCAATCCGTTTTCATTAACCCCGGATACCCCGGAGGCGCTGGAAGAATTGCCGCTGATAGTGGTGTTTATCGATGAGCTGGCCGATCTGATGATGGTGGTCGGTAAAAAGGTGGAAGAGCTTATTGCCCGGTTGGCGCAAAAAGCGCGTGCGGCAGGTATGCATCTGGTGTTGGCCACCCAGCGTCCTTCGGTGGATGTGATTACTGGTCTGATTAAGGCCAATGTGCCAACCCGTATCGCGTTTCAGGTATCGAGCAAAATTGATTCCCGCACTATTCTGGATCAGATGGGGGCGGAAAGTCTGCTGGGGCAGGGGGATATGCTGTATCTGCCCCCCGGCACCGGCTATCCGCAACGGGTACATGGTGCCTTTGTTTCCGACCAGGAGGTGCATAAAGTGGCGGAGCATCTTAAGGCGCAGGGTGAACCTCAGTATATTGAGGGTGTCCTAGATGCGCAGGAAGAATCAGCTGATGCGACTGCCGGTGGTGGTGGAAGTGCGGAAGCCGATCCGTTATATGACAAGGCGGTGGCGGTGGTGCTGGAAACACGCCGGGCATCGATTTCCATGGTGCAGCGCCGCTTAAGTATTGGCTATAACCGGGCGGCCCGGCTGGTGGAACAGATGGAGGCCGCCGGGCTGGTTTCCGCACAACAGAGCAATGGTAACCGCGAGATTCTGGTGCCGGAAGGGCAGCAGCCGTAATCATGAAAGGTATGAAGGTGAAGTTTTTTGTTACAGCCCTGTTGCTGTTGGGCTTGCCGCTATCGGCCGTAGCCGACTCATTGCAGCAATTAAAACAGTTTATTAGCGATGCGAATTCGGCGCAGGCGTTGTTCAGTCAGCAGGTTTATGATCAGCAGGGTGAGCAGATTCGTGATGCCTCGGGGGTGATGCAATTTCAGCGTCCGGGTAAATTCCGCTGGGTTTATCGCCAGCCCTATGAACAGATTATTGTCGGCGATGGTGAAAAATTCTGGTTATATGACACGGACTTGGAACAGGTTACGGTAAAAAAGCTGGATGCGGCGCTGGGCAGTAGTCCGGCGGCATTGCTGGCTGGTAATAACGAGATTGAGCGTGCGTTCAGTTTACGCGATGCCGGTATGCGTGAGGGCTTGAGCTGGCTGGAAGCTCGGCCTAAAAGCGAAGATGGCAGCTTTGAGCGTATTTTGCTGGGGTTTGATGCACAGGCGCTGTTGACGGTGATGGAGTTGCATGACACCTTGGGTTATAAAACCATTCTGAGCTTTAGTGAGCTGCAGCGTAATCCGCTCTTTGAGGGCAATCCTTTCCATTTTGAGCCACCACCCGGCGTGGATGTGTTATCGGAATAAGTGTGGTGCAGGATTTATTTAGCGATCAGCAGCCGCAGGCCCCTTTGGCCGAACGCTTACGTCCCCAAGCTATTGATCAGGTGATTGGTCAGCGTCACTTGTTGGGGCCGGGCAAGCCATTATGTCTGGCATTTCAGGCTAAAAAAGTGCATTCCATGTTGTTGTGGGGGCCGCCGGGGGTGGGTAAGACCACGCTGGCGCGTTTGACGGCCCATGCCTTTGGTTGTGAGTTTATCGCGCTGTCTGCGGTATTTTCCGGGGTGAAAGATATTCGCGCCGCCATGAGCCAGGCCGAGCAGTGGCATGCTGCCGGGCAGCAGACGATTTTGTTTGTTGATGAAATCCATCGTTTTAACAAATCTCAGCAGGATGCACTGCTGCCTTATGTTGAAGGCGGTGTGGTGACCTTTATCGGGGCCACGACCGAGAATCCGTCATTTGAAGTCAATGGGGCGTTGTTGTCGCGCGCTCAGGTGTATGTGTTGAAATCGCTGGATGATGCCGAGCTGCGCCAGTTGCTGCAGCGAGGCTTGCAGTCTGTGGATGCGGCTTTGCAGCTGGACGCTGCGGCCGAGGCGACATTGGTAGGTTATGCCGATGGCGATGCGCGTAAATTATTGAACCTGTTGGAACAGTTGCAGACGGCGGCTCAGGCCAGTGAGGTCCAGCAGGTAAATGGTGAGTTTGTGCAACAGGCCTTAACGCTGAATGTGCGGCGTTTTGATAAGGGCGGTGAATACTTTTATGATCAGATTTCCGCCCTGCATAAATCGGTGCGCGGCTCCAATCCCGATGCGGCGCTGTACTGGTTTTGCCGTATGCTGGACGGCGGAGCCGATGCCCGTTATCTGGCACGACGTATTGTGCGGATTGCCTGGGAAGATATTGGCCTGGCCGATCCGCGTGCCATGCAGCTGGCCAATGATGCGGCGACCAGCTATGAGCGCCTGGGCTCGCCGGAAGGCGAGCTGGCACTGGCGCAGGCGGTAATTTATCTGGCCTGTGCGCCCAAGTCGAATGCGGGTTATGCGGCGTATAATGCGGCACGGCGCTGGATTAAGCAGGATGGCTCGCGTGAGGTGCCGTTGCATTTACGCAATGCGCCTACGTCGTTGCTGAAAGATCTGGATTACGGGCGGGAATACCGTTATGCCCATGATGAGCCGCATGCGTATGCGGCAGGAGAGCGTTATTTGCCGGACGATATGCCGGAGGTGGGGTTTTATCAGCCTACCCCGCGTGGGCTGGAGGCCAAAATCGGCGAGAAACTGGCTTTTTTGCAAGGGCTGGATACACAGGCCAGGCAGCAGGATAAATAATTAAAAACAGGTGAGGAATTATGTTAGATGTACAACTATTGCGCACGAATCTGAATGAGGTAGCCGAGGCGTTAGCCAAGCGTGGTTTTGCGCTGGATGTTGCTCGATTCGAACAGCTGGAGGCAAAGCGTAAACAGATTCAGGTGCATACCCAGGAATTGCAGGCCAAGCGCAACAGTAGCTCTAAACGCATTGGTCAGGCTAAGGCCAAGGGGGAGGATATTCAGCCGATATTAGCCCAGGTGGCTACCCTGGGTGATGAATTAAAACAGGCCGAGCAGCATCTGGCCGAGGCACAGGCCGAGCTGCAAGCACTGTTGACCGCTATTCCGAATCTGCCGCATGCGGATACCCCGGCGGGTAAGTCGGAAGCCGATAATGTGGAAGTGCGTAAGTTTGGTCAGCCGCGGCAGTTTGATTTTGAGGTGAAAGATCATGTGGATATCGGCCAGGCCCTGGGCCTGGATTTTGATACCGCGGCCAAATTAAGCGGTTCGCGTTTTGCGGTATTAAAAGGCAATATGGCACGGCTGCATAGGGCATTGGTGCAGTTTATGCTGGATACGCATGTGGACCAGCATGGCTATACCGAAACCTATGTGCCCTATATGGTGAATGCAGAGTCCATGTTTGGTACCGGCCAGTTGCCGAAATTTGAAGAAGATTTATTCCAGGTGCCGCGCAATGGTGGTGATGATGGTCAGCAGAAATTTTATCTGATTCCTACGGCCGAGGTGCCGGTGACCAATATGGTTAGAGATGAGATTCTTGCCGAAGAGCAGTTGCCGCTGCGTTTTGTGGCGCATACCCCCTGTTTCCGTTCCGAAGCCGGCTCTTATGGGCGTGATACCCGCGGTATGATACGTCAGCATCAGTTTGATAAGGTAGAACTGGTACAGATTGTTAAGGCCGACACCTCCTATCAGGCACTGGAGCAGTTGCTAGGGCATGCGGAAACTATTTTGCAAAAATTGCAGCTGCCATATCGGGTGGTACGCTTATGCGCTGGAGATATGGGCTTTTCTGCGGCCACAACCTATGATATCGAGGTCTGGTTGCCGGCGCAGGATAGCTACCGTGAAATTTCGTCCTGTAGTAATTTTGAAGCCTTTCAGGCCCGGCGCATGCAGGCACGTTGCCGTAGCGGGCAGAATAAGCCGGAGCTGGTGCATACCGTGAATGGTTCGGGGCTGGCGGTTGGGCGTACCCTGGTCGCGGTTCTGGAGAATTATCAACAGGCGGATGGCAGTGTTCGTATTCCTGAGGTGCTCAAGCCTTATCTGGGGGGGCTGGAAAAGCTGTGATCAAGCGCGGCTTGCGGGGATAGCTGTTGCAGCATGTGATAGAAACTGCGTACCCGCTCGACCAGGACTACCGCTTCCCCACCGCGTGCATAGCCATAGGGCACGGTCTGGTAATACTGGGCCTGGCTTAGTAGCGGCATATGTTTTTTGACATCGGCCCAGCTGTTCGGGTTGTCCCCGGCGCGGCGGGTCAGGGTGCGTGCATCATTCAGCGAGTAATAGCCCTGATTATACGAGGCCAGGGCAAACCAGGTTTTATCCGGTTCAGGGACTTCTTTGGGGATACGTGCTTTTAGCCAGAGCAGATATTTGGCGCCGCCAAAAATGCTTTGTTCGCTATCCAGTCGATTGCTGACCCCCATTTGTTTGGCGGTGCGACGGGTCAGCATCATCATGCCTTTGACATGGGAGTGAGATACCGCCTTGGGGTTCCATTGTGATTCCTGATAGCCCAGGGCGGCCAGCAGGCGCCAGTCTATCTCGGTGACCATGCCTGCGGCACGAAACAGGTGGCGGTATTTGGGCAGCTGTGTCCGGCTGCGCCGGATAAATGCGGTGGTGTCGGTCTCGTCCAGCCGGTCATAGAAACCGTAGTAACGTTCCAGCAGGCGTTTGAGTGTGCCGTCTTTTTTGATGTCATTAAAAAACTGGTTAACGGCACCTATCAGTTTGCGGTCGGAGCTGATTGGTAATGCCCAGGCAAGCTCGGAGGGCAGAGCTACCGGACCGTGACTGTGCAATTGGGGGTTAAATAACCAGGCCTCTTTAAATTGCGGCTCGCTGGTGATGGCACATTGACTTGGGTCTAAGGCGACCTGTTCCAGCAAGCGCTTGGCCGACAGTGTTTCCGTGGTTTGCCAGTTTAAATCCGGATAATAGGGCTTGATGGTTTCAAGCGCGGCTTCCTGAGAGCTGCCCGCAACCACATTCAGCACCAGCTTTTCCATTTGTTCGTCCGCATCCCGGTGACATATCAGTAATTCATTAACGCGTTGATAGCTGGGGGCAAAGATAATATTGGTGGTGTTATCAACACGGCGCAAAGGTGCGGCAATCAGCTGCACTTCTTTACGTTGTAACGCACTGATCATCAAGTGATTGGGTATCACCCGGGTGGTGATAGGTATATTTTTTCTATGCGCAAAAAGCTGAATTAAATCGTGCTGTAGCTCGACTGCAGGTCCATACATGGCATGTGGGACGGCGATTACCAGGGGGATTTGTTGATTCCCCTCGTTTTTTTGTCCGCAACTGGCCAGTATAAAACAGGAACAGGCAAGTAGCACTTTTACGCGTATAGCCTTATTTAGCATCCTGAGTTTTCTGTCTGAAATTGTTCGCGGGTGCTAAAATTACACTACTTTGGCTTTAATGTCCTTTTATTTTGTTGTTTCAGCCAAAGTTTGACGGCAAAATAAGCGTACATGGCGTATTTTGTGCTTATTTTATGGCATGGCTGGCAGTGGCGATAAAGGATAAAGAATAATGGGGCAACAGGCTAAGACAGAATTTAATCAATCAGAGGCAATATGCCAGACCTGCAGTCTGGATAAGTTGTGTTTGCCTATGGGATTGGGCAGTGAAGATGCGGCATTGCTGGATCAATATGTTAAACGTAAGCGTATGTATAAGCGTGGTCAGGTGATTTATCGTGCTGGCGAGCGTTTTTCCAGTGTGTTTGCGATTCGGACCGGTGCGGTCAAAACCTGCGTATCTACCGAAGACGGGCGTTTGCAGATTACCGGCTTTCATATTTCGGGGGATTTGCTCGGATTAAATGGCCTGGATGAGCGTAGCTACACCGCCGATGCGATCGCGCTGGAAACGACCTCGGTATGCGAGATCTCTCTGGCCTGTTTTGAGGAGTTTGTTGACCGAATTCCCGTGCTTAACTATCAGATGATGAGAATGATGAGCAAGGAAATCAAACAGAATCAGGAGTTGATGCTGTTATTGGGTAAAAAGAATGCCGAGGAAAAACTGGCTACCTTCCTGCTGGCGTTGTCCCGACGTTTTGCTATGCGTAACTATTCTTCGACAGAGTTTAATTTAAGTATGTCACGCAGCGATATTGGTGATTATCTGGGAATTGCCGAAGAAACGGTATGCCGTTTGTTTACCCGTTTTCAGGAGGACGGGCTGATTAACTGTCAGCGCCGCTCAATTGTGTTGAATGATTTAAAAAAACTGGCCGATCTGGCACATGAAACCTGTGTCCAGCATTCCTGTGTGATTCCTTTGCCCGAAAAACGACGCTGCCGCTGAAGAGGGGGCTCTTTGGGTCCGATTAAGCCTCGCCATTGGCGGGGCTTTTTTGTTTGATAAAAAGTTAAAAAGTTGATCAAGGTCAGGGTTTGTTATTTGTTAAGTATGGAGAATGCGAGGATTATGCGTTTTAAACGGCGGATGAATGTTGCAAGCTATCAGGGATTTCTCAGGGGTATATTGCGGGATCTCTAATATTTTTCAATATTTTAACTAGGAGTTTTTCCGGGGCTACTTTAGCAAAAGTGGTTTGTAGACGCATTTTTTTGATGTATTTGCTTGATATTTGATTTAACATCACGGGTTCTGCAAACTGGAGAGCTTGTAGTAATTGGGGGAATTTGCTTTATGAAAATAGCAAACAATTGTTTTTTAATTGCTTCATGGGAGGGGATGTTGTGGGAGTAACTCAAACGACACCGGTAAAATATGACATGGGCGTGGTCAGATGGTTCTCCATCATGGCTGTTGTCTATCTGGTAGTGGGCACCTTGATTGGTGTCTGGATTGCGGCCGAGCTTGCCTGGCCGGTTTTAAATCTTGACAGTCCTTATCTGTCATTTGGACGTTTGCGGCCATTGCATACCAATGCCGTGATTTTTGCATTTGGTGGTTGTACCTTGATGGCCACTGGTTTCTATATGGTTCAACGAACCTGCCATGTCAAATTGTGGAGTAAGAACCTGGCCTGGTTTACTTTCTTCGCCTGGAATCTGATTATCATCCTGGCAGTGATTACTTTGCCGCTGGGTATTACTCAGGGTAAAGAGTATGCCGAGCTGGAATGGCCAATCGATATTCTGATTGCGATTACCTGGCTGTCATTTGGTCTGAATCATATTATGACCGTAGCCAGTCGTAAGACTTCCCATATCTATGTATCTAACTGGTTTACCATCGCCATGATTGTGATGATTACCTACTTGCATGTGGTTAACAGTATGGCCATGCCGGTAAGCCTGGTTGAGTCGTACTCTATCTTCTCCGGTGTGCAGGATGCGATGATTCAGTGGTGGTGGGGCCACAATGCGGTAGGTTTCTATCTGACCGCGGGTTTCCTGGGCATCATGTACTACTTTGTACCTAAGCAGGCCGGTCGTCCGGTATTCTCCTATCGTCTGTCGGTGCTGCACTTTTGGACGTTGAGCTTCGGTTATGTATGGCTGGGCGCTCACCATCTGCAGTACACCGCGTTACCTGACTGGACCGGTTCTTTAGGTGCAGCGATTTCTCTGGCGATGATTATCCCTTCCTGGGGTGGTGCCATGAACGGTATGATGACCTTATCGGGTGCCTGGGATAAGTTGCGTAGCGACTATATTCTGCGCTTTATGGTAGTTGCGCTGGCCTTCTACGCGATGTCTACCTTTGAAGGTCCGGTGATGTCGATTAAGACGGTTAATGCCCTGTCGCACTATACCGACTGGACAATTGGTCACGTTCACTCCGGTGCTTTGGGCTGGGTTGCCATGGTATCCATGGGGGCGCTGTATCATATGATTAAAAAATTATGGAATACCGAGATGTATTCCGACAGCCTGGTAAATGTTCACTTCTGGCTGGCTACGATTGGTACCGTAATCTACGTTATTGCCATGTGGGTGTCGGGTATTATGCAAGGTTTGATGTGGCGTGATTACGATGAGTATGGTGCATTGACCTATACCTTTATTGAGTCGGTAACTGCTATGCATCCTTACTACGCAATGCGTGCAATTGGTGGCTTGATCTTTAATCTGGGTGCCTGGATCATGTTGTATAACGTGATTATGACTGTTCGTCAGGCAAGCGCTGCTCGCAGCACAACCGCAGCACCTGCAAGTGCATAAGGAGTGAAATATGTCAGATCACGATAAAATCTATTCAACAAAACTGCAGGATGCGGTAGAGCGTAAAACGCCGCTGCTGCTGGGTATGTCTGCAGTTGTGGTGGCGGTCGCCGGTATTGTGGAAATTGTGCCGCTGTTCTATCTGGATACCACCATGACCCATAAATCTCCTAACGTGAAAGAGGCTCAGGCTGCCGTTGGTGATACTGCGCCTATCGTTTGGGATCGCCAGGAAGGTCAGAGCCTTGATGACTGGAAACCGGGTGATGGGGTGCGTCCTTATAAGCCGTTGGAGCTGGCTGGTCGGGCCATCTTTATCCGTGAAGGCTGCTATACCTGTCATTCACAGATGATTCGTCCGTTCCGTGATGAAAAAGACCGTTATGGTCATTATTCGGTATCTTCCGAGTCTATGTATGATCATCCCTTCCAGTGGGGTTCAAAGCGCACCGGACCTGATCTGGCACGCGTTGGGGGTAAGTACTCCGATGAGTGGCATCTGCGTCACCTGCGTTATCCAGGTGAAATTGTGCCCGGTTCGGTAATGCCGAATTACTTCTTCCTGGAAGATGCGGAGATTGATCCTGAGAACACCCGTAAAATGATGGAAGCAATGCGTAATATGCCGTTTTATCCAGCCCCTTATACTGACGAAGATATCGCCAGTGCCGAGGGTGCGGTAACAGGTAAGACGGAAATGGACGCGATTATTGCTTATCTTCAGGGTTTGGGTAATCACATTAAATTTACAGATGGTGTGAACTATCGTGACTAGTCTATTTGAATTTCTTGGTATGGACGTGCAGGCCATGACGATCAACGATTGGCTGGGCGTATTTTTTACGGTAGGCACGTTTATTGTGATGGTCATCATTTATGTGGTGGTGTTACGCCCATCCAATAAAGACAAGTATGAAGCCCAGCGCGGTATGGCGCTGGACGATGACGACATGCATGCCAATGTGGGAGATAAAAAATGAGTGATAAAAATGTAGGGGATCAGACAACCGGTCACCTGTGGGATGATGATCTGGCCGACTTGACCAATCAGCCGCCCAAAATGGTGGATGCTGGGGCTGGCCGCAAGTGCAATCTTTGTGGTGGTGTATTGGATCTGGTATCCATCGGTACCGTTGCCAATTCAGAATGATTATTTCAAAGGAGTGGGTAACTGGTCTGCCATCCAGGAGATGGAAGACTCTATGGCCGAAGTGGAGCAGGTGCGCGGTAAATATGAGAACCGGATTGCGGGTCTGAGTCCGGCATCTATGCTGGACGACCAGGATCTGGTGAATTATTCCATGCGCTCGGGTAAGGTGCTGTTTGGTGATAACTGTGCCGCCTGTCATGGTCCGAATGGTATTGGGGTGGATGATGATAAGGGTTATATGGCCCCCATCCTGAACGATGATGACTGGTTGTTCGGTGGTAAAATTGATCAGATCTATGCGTCGATTTCCGATGGTCGTATGGGTATGATGATGGCGTTTGATCAGGCCTTGACCGATGCGGAGCTGGATGAATTGGCTCAGGCCCTGGCCGTAGGTGATCCTACGTCAAGCAAGTTGTTTACTCAGAAGGGCTGTAGTGGTTGTCACGGTGCCGATGCTACCGGTATGCATGCCCTGGGCTCTGCTAATCTGACCGATCAGGCCTGGCGCTTTGATGGCTCGGTGGAAGGTATTAAATATACCTTGAAGCACGGGATTAACGATACCAGCGATCCTATGACGCGTGGTGCGGTGATGCCGGGTTTTGCTGAGCTGGGCAAGCTGAGTGAAAATGATAGAAAGAAGCTGGCAGTATATGTATACCAGCTGGGTGGCGGCATATCTGATAAGCCGGTAGTAGCCGAACCGGAGCCAGCTCCGGTAGCTGATGAGCCGGTTCAGGAAGCTGATGCTGCAGAGGAGGTTCCTTTTGCAGCAGGTTAATACCATGATAGCCTGCACCTTGGGCAGGCTGCAAAGGAAAGGAAGCAAGATGAATCAGGATGCAGTTTTTTATGGCGTGATTATCGCACTCCGGTAGGTGCGGCTAGCGTTATGTAAGGTTGTTCTCGATGATTTATCGCAATGCAACTAAGGGTGAGATAACAAATAACCATCCATCATTATATTTAAAGAGGAGAGCGTGTTCTCCTCTTTTTTATTTGGCCCAGGGCCTATGGCTTTGGGAGAGATAAGCCATTCGGTTTAAGACAGAATCAGAGCAGAGGTGACTGTGGATAAGCAAAGTGTCCATAAGGATAATGATGCCGTAGCCGGTATTTATCGTGAATCAGATGATTTTCAGGTCAATCTAGGAGAGAAGACGGTACATGCCAAACGTATGCCTGGCATGTTCAGAAACATTAAAAATATGGGCCAGTCACTCTGGCTATTGTTTTTCCTGGTGCCCTATATCCGTTGGGATGGCAAACAGGCGGTGCTATTTAATATAGAAGAAAGTCAGTTTCGTTTCTTCAGTATTACTGTGTTGGCACAGGATATCTGGATGCTGGCATTGTTGCTGATTTTGCTGGCAATGACCTTGTTTGCGGTTACCTCGGTAGCGTCCCGGGTGTGGTGTGGCTATGTCTGTTTTCAGACTGCCTGGACCGATTGGTTTACCTGGATAGAAGATAAAATTGAAGGTGCGCCGAATAAACGTCGTAAGCTGGATGCGGCTGGTTGGTCCGGCCAGAAGATTGCTAAGAAGTCGGCTAAACATGGCTTGTGGGCGTTGCTTTCGCTATTGACCGGTATCAGTTTTTCTATCTGGTTTATGGATGCGTTTGAATATTGGCAGGCATTGTTCAGTTTGCAGTTACCACTGGTGGGCTGGGTAACCTTGCTGTCATTTTTCCTGGGAACCTATTTGCTGGCAGGTGTATTGAGAGAACAAACCTGTATGTGGTTATGTCCGTATGCACGTATCCAGGGGGTGATGACCGATAACCAGACAATTTTGCCGACTTATGACTATACGCGCGGAGAACCGCGAGGCAAATTGAGTCGCAAGAACCCGGATCAGGGGGATTGTATCGATTGTTATCAGTGTGTGCAGGTCTGTCCTACCGGGGTGGATATTCGTAAGGGGCAGCAGCTGGGCTGTATTACCTGTGGGCTGTGTATCGATGCCTGTGATTCGGTGATGGATAAGGTGGGTAAACCGCGTGGCCTGATTCGTTATGCGTCGCTGGATGAGGTCGAAGGTATACCGGTTAAGAAATTATGGCAACATCCGCGGACCTTTGTTTATATCGGAATTATTGTGCTATCGCTGTCCGGTATTGTTTATGGTCTGACCCATATGGGGTCGTTAAACCTGCGGGTGATTCCCGAGCGACAGCCATTATTTGTAAAACTGAGTGATGGCTCGATTCGCAATCAATATCAACTTAAGGTGTTGAATAAAACCGATCATAATATTCAGATTGGTATCAAGGTCGAGGGCGGTGTCCCCGGGCAGATTCTGATGGGAGTCAATAAGGAATGGGTGGCTAAGCCGGCCACGGGTTCTTCGTTCCGGGTGTTTGTTAAGGCACCGCGTAAGAATATACAGGAAGAAATTACGCCTATTCGCTTTACCGTGTTTGATACGGCAAATGATAAGGTATTTGCCAGTTATGAGACCAAGTTTAATGGACCGGAATTGTAAGAATTGCAGACAATGACAGAGCAGAAAAAAACAGGTTGGTTTAATCCATGGGTGATAGGGGCGGCAACGCTGGTATTAACAACGGTGGCCGTCAATTCATTATTGATCAGCTGGTCAATGGATAACAGTACCTCCTATGTCGATCAGGAATACAAGGTTAAGGATAAAAAGACCGATAGTGAAATTCTGGCCAATATCGAACGCCAGAACGCGATGGGCTGGCAGGTGTCTATCAAACCACCGGAGAAGGTGATGCTGAATCAACCGGCTACCTATGAGATCAGTGTGGTCGATCGTGACGGTAAGCCGGTGCAGGGGGAGTTAAATGTGATGGCCTATCGTGCTGCCGATGCCAATCAGGACTTCTGGACCGAGTTTAGCGAGGTAACGCCGGGCAATTATCAGGGCGCGATTACCTTTCCGTTGAAAGGCTTCTGGGAGCTTAAGATTCGGGTGATTCGTGATAATGAAGAGTACAAGGTTTCAACCGATAAATTGACGGTGCTCGAAACCTCCTGATTGCGATGACACAGGTAAAGGTGCAGGCTAAGGCCTGCTTTCACTGTGGCCAGCCGGTATTGGCAGGTGCCGAATTTCATAGTGTGGTAGAGGGTGAGTCGCGCGATTTTTGCTGTTTCGGCTGTCAGTCGGTATGTGAAACCATTTATCAGTCCGGGCTGCAGGGGTTTTATCAGCGTACGCCATCGGGCGAACTGCTGGCACCCCCTCCACAGCCGCCTAAAGATATCGACAGCTATGACTTTGAAGAATTGCAACAGGACTTTGTGATTCAGCAAGGTGATCGTAAAAGTGTACACCTGTTGGTTGAGGGCATTCATTGCGCGGCCTGTGTCTGGTTGATTGAACGGGCGCTGGCAAAAGTCCCGGGAGTGTTTGAAGCCAATGTGAATCTGAGTGCCAAACGGGTACGTGTTGATTGGGATGATGGACAATGCAAACTGTCCGGTCTGATTAAGGCTTTGGCGCGCATTGGCTACTCGGCGGTTCCCTATGATCAGGAAAATGCCGAAGGTGCGATTCGTGATGCTAATCGCAAAATGCTGTATCGCATGTTTACCGCGGGTTTCATGATGATGAATACCATGTGGATTTCGATTGCCTTATATGCCGGTGCCAGTGAAGATGAGTTTCGGCACTTTTTTCATCTGATGGGCTGGATACTGGCATCTATCACCTTGTGTTATTGCGGTTTCCCATTTTTCAAAGGCGCATTGGGCGGACTTAAGGGGGGCCGTCTGACCATGGATTTGCCTATCAGTCTCGGCTTGAGCGTGGCTTATGCTTATTCGCTCTATATTACCGTGACGAAAAGTACCGCCGGGGAAGTCTATTTTGATACCGTCACCAATCTGGTGTTTATTATTCTGGTAGGACGCTATCTGGAAGGCATGTTCCGGCATCAGGCAGTTTCTTCCTCGCGCCGCTTGATGGAGCTGCAGCCACGGGTAGCGATTGTGATGCAGGGCGATGAAGAAAAAATGGTGGCGATACGCAATGTGAAGCGCGGCGACCAGGTGATGATTAAGCCGGGTAGCAAGGTGCCGGTAGACGGGGTGGTGCTGGAAGGTCGCAGCGGTGTGGATGAGTCTATGTTAAACGGTGAATCTTCGCCGCAGTTAAAATGTGTGGGTGATAGTGTTGCGGCGGGGACGGTGAATACCGATGGCATGCTGCGGGTGGAAGTGACGGCCAGCATGCAACATACTGCGCTGTCTCGCATTATCCGTCTGGTAGAGGATGCCCAGGCCTCCAAGGCGCCGATTCAGCGTATGGCCGATGTGGTGGTGCCCTGGTTTGTGCTGGTGACTCTGTTGTGTGCGACGTTTGCGTTCTTTTTCTGGCGTTCGGAAAGTTTTGAGCTGGCTTTAATGGCCGCTACTTCGGTGTTGATTATCACCTGTCCGTGTGCGCTGGGGATGGCAACGCCGATGTCAATCGCGGTCGCTTCCGGGCTGGGCGCCAGGCATGGCATTATGGTGAAAAACGGGCTGGCGCTGGAAACCCTGTCCAGGGTGGATCACTTTGTGTTTGATAAAACCGGTACCCTGACCGAAGGAAAAATGAGTATTGCTGCCGTTTATACCGCGCAGGGGCATGAGGCCGATAGCCTGTTGCTACAGGCTGCTGCGGTAGAGCGTTATAGCGAACATAGTATTGCGCGGGCGATTGTCAATGCCGCCGCTACGCTGCCCACGGATATCGTGGTCAGGGATTTTAAAGCGACCGCGGGTCTGGGGGTGGAAGCCCGTGTGAATCAGCAGCAACTCTATATAGGTAGCGCGGAATGGCTGTCACAGGCGGGCGTTATACCGGATGCCGCGCTGCAACAGCAGACGCAGGCCGCTGAGCAACAGGCGCAAAGCTGTGTGCATATTGCGATTGATGGTGTGCATGCCGGCGTGCTGGTGCTGGCCGATCAGTTGCGTGCCGATGCGCAGGCACTGGTTCAAGAGTTGCGTAGCAATGGTATCGCGATGACCATTCTCAGCGGTGATCGTCTGGCGGTAGTTGAGGCGGTAGCCGGGCAGCTGGGGGGGGGCTTTGAGATGATTGCCGAGGTGTTGCCGCAGGATAAGGATGCGGCAATACAGCAGTTGAAACAACAGGGTAAAACCGTTGCTATGGTGGGTGACGGGGTGAATGATGCACCCGCACTGATCCGTGCCGATGTGGGTATTGCCTTAGGTTCGGGTACCGATGTCTCAATCGATAGTGCGGATATTGTTTTGACCCATAACGAGCTGGATAAGGTTAGAATGGCAAGTCTGTTGTCGCGACGTACCTTGCGCACCATACGCCAGAACATCGGCATATCGTTTGTTTACAATATGATTATGGTGCCTTTGGCAATGATGGCCATGGTGACACCTTTAGTCGCCGCCCTGACCATGCCGGTAAGCTCATTGATCGTGATCGGTAACGCCGCGCGTATTCGCAATATGTTTAAGCAAAAGTCTGAATAGGAAAGAGTATGGACGTTATTTACAGTTTAATTCCCGGAATGTTATTTTTTGGCATATTGTTTCTGGCGGTATTGGTGTGGGCCGTGAGGCGTGGTCAATATGAGGATATGGAAGGCAATGCCAATCGTATCTTGCTGGATGATGACGAAGAAATGATGACCTATCCCGGCGATAAAAAACCGGAACAAACGAAATAAACGCATCACCCGATACAACCCGCCTGCGCCAGCTCTGACGCAGGTTCTTTTATCAACTTGTGAGTCAGGCCAGGGTCTTGCCCGGACTATATTCGATATTTGATCCAGTGCCCCAGCTTTTACCCGATTTGCGCGAAAAGCCTCGTCGTTTAGGGCGGGGAGGATGTCAAATAAGACAGTAATAGGCGGCACAATATCGAAGGCTGCCAGGGCTGGATTTTAAATTATCTTGCCGGTAAAATAACCGTAATATGGGTTTGAAAAGCCAAGAAATTTTTCACGGAAAATCACAGATGCACAAGCATGGCTGGATTGCTGATAACTCATTAAATCATAATTACATTTTTTAACTGAGGAATCGCCCGTGAAATTTATCAAACTAGCACTTATTACGAGTTCTATTGTTTCAGCTACAGCCATTTTTAACCCCGCCTATGCTTCCGTTTGTTTGGGAAATTGTGGGACCTCGGGTGCCGATGGCGATGTTTCGTTACCACCTTCGGGTGCTGCCGAGTATGACTGGGTTTCTACCGCACAGGGAGAATGGGGGGTAGGCCAGCTGGCAGGTTACTCTGGCACAAATGGTTCGGTGCTGACTTCGGATCCGTTTTTTGCGGCACAAGGCTCAACGGTCGAATTTTACTTTAACTATATTACTTCTGATGGCTCTAGTTATGCCGATTATGCCTGGTCGCAGCTTTCTGGGGTTTCAAACGAGACAACCCTTTTTACTGCGCGCACCAAGCCTAGTGGCAACATTGTGCCTGGGCAGGATTTACCTGGAGTTACTGCGGAGCTAAGCCCTGCTTCGGTGGCAATTAATCCCAATGCAACCAATTGGTCGCCATTGGGAGAGTCATCCGGAGCTTGTTGGGCTGATGGATGTGGCTCTACCGGCTGGGTAAAATCAATCTATACCATAGAAGCCAACGATACCTATACCTTGTCGTTTGGCGTGACAAATTTTGGGGATACGGCTCTAGATAGCGGTTTGGCATTCCAAGGGTTAACACTAGATGGACTTGTGATTGGTGATGGAACGAGTGAAGATAGTCCGCTATTGCCTCAGGAGATTGGGGAAGATGGCAGTTTTAATTTCAGTTTTACCCCTACACCCGCGGAAACCGTGTTTATCGACCCCGATGTGGCTACCGGTTACGACTATTTGATTACCGAAGGTTCAAATCTGATTACCAGTGCAGTTTTCCCGATTTTGCCTGATGACGTCGATGGCTACGAAGTTTATGGGCTTGATAATACATTCTTAGGTTCTGTGCTGGGGGGCGAAACCTTTGATTTTTCAGCGCCAGTCAGTGGCTTTAATTTATCAGATATCGACACAGCCGCATATTTAGATCCTGCAGATACGAACGCGTTTGTTACCGGGCTAAACTTCCTGGATAATTCTGCAGTTAGTGTTGCGCAAACACCAATCACCACCTTTGTTGCCGATCCGATTGCAGCCGTTCCAGAGCCTTCCGCTTACGCGCTATTTGCTGGTGGTCTAGGTGTGGTTGGCTTTATGGCTATGCGCCGCCAAAGAAAGCAAAAGCAGGCTTAAACAGGTGCTTTTCTTCAGGGTGGGATCAAGCGTTTTAAACTATTCTGCCTTGGATTAATTGGGTATAAAAAATTGGATGGAGTGTGTGAGCATTTAATTCTTTAGCAAGGGCACTTCGGTGCCCTTTGTCGTTTGCAGCAATCCCAACAGCTAGAGCCGCTGTCTGCGGAAAACAAGAATGAGGTTAACCTTGCAGAGGACTTTCTCGGCCACCGGGGCGGTTTTTTCTGGGTGATCGTCCTTGCCGTGGTAATGCATATGTGCCGGCAATAAACTTTTGTAAAAAATCTGAACCCTTTTCCCTTGCGCTGCAACCTAAGGTCGTAACAAGCTCGTTCCCACGCTCTGCGTGGTAATGCATACGATAACTATTGAGGGAGAAACCAGATGAAAACCACCACTAAACTGACTACTTTTGTTCTTGCCACCTTATTTGCCGGTTCGGCACTGGCCGCTGGCGGGGTATCCAACATTACCGCACATAACCTGGAGCAAAGCCAATCCAGCCTGTTAAGCTCGCAGACTATGGACCTGGGTAACGCCAAAGACCGTGGCGTATCGAATGCGACGTTGAATAATGTGCGTCAGTCACAAAGCAGCCTGTTGAGCAGCCAGAAAATGAGCATTGCCAACGCCGATAAAGCCGGACGTTCCAATGTGCGTGCCTCTAACATCAACCAGACACAAAGCAGCCTGTTAAGCGAACAAAAACTGGCGATTGGTGATGCCACTAAAGGTGGGGTATCTAACGTGGTAGCACATAATGTGGCGCAATCTCAGTCCAGTTTGCTGAGCTCACAATCCATGGCGATAGGTAACGCCAAAGACCGCGGCCGCTCTAATGTGCATGTGGGTAATGTCCGCCAGTCACAGTCAAGTCTGTTGAGTGAGCAGAAAATGAATGTGGGTAATGCTGAGTAATTGCCGCTATTCAATCGGGTTTATCAGCCGTCTCGCTTGAGGCGGCTGTTGTGTGGGTGCTTAATGCGCTTCTTCCCAGTTACGACCGTAGCCTAGCTCGGCGAGTAGCGGTACCTTTAGCTCGGCTGCCTGGCTCATCAGTTCGGGCAGCTGCTGGCGTATGCTTGCCAGTTCGGCCTCAGGGACTTCCAGCACCAGTTCATCGTGTACCTGCATGATCAGTTTACTGTGCATGTTTTCTTGATCTAGCCAGGCGGCGACTTTGATCATGGCCAGTTTGATCAGATCGGCGGCGGTGCCCTGCATGGGGGCGTTAATCGCCGCACGTTCTGCGGCCTGCCGTTTCATGCCGTTATTGCTGCTGATCTCAGGCAGCCATAGCTGGCGACCAAATACGGTTTCCACATAGCCTTGTTGTTTGGCCAGATCACGGGTGGTTTCCATATAGTGGGCAACGCCGGGATAGCGGTTAAAGTAGCGCTCAATATAGGTCTGTGCCGCAGCTCTTTCTATATCCAGTTGTTTGGCCAGACCAAAAGCGGACATACCGTAAATCAGTCCAAAGTTAATCGCTTTGGCATGGCGGCGCTGTTCGCTGCTGACCTGATCGGGGGCAACAGAAAAGACTTCTGCTGCAGTTGCCCGGTGAATATCCAGGTTGTCGGCAAATGCCTGTAATAGCCCTTTATCTTCCGACAGGTGAGCCATGATGCGCAGTTCAATCTGGGAATAGTCGGCCGATACGATATGGCTGCCAGCCGGAGCGATAAAGGCTTCACGTACCCGACGACCTTCGGCGGTGCGTACCGGAATATTCTGCAGATTCGGATCGCTGGAAGCCAGCCGACCGGTGACCGCGACCGCTTGCGAATAGCTGGTATGTACTCTGCCGGTGGCGGGGTTAACCATTTTGGGCAGTTTGTCGGTATAGGTGGATTTTAGTTTGGACAGGCTGCGGTATTCCAGCAACAACTTGGGTAGCGGGTAGTCTTCGGCCAGCTGTTGTAATACGCTTTCATCGGTGGATGGCTGTTTGCTGGGGGTGCGTTTAATCACCGGTAACTCCAGCTTGGTAAACAGAATTTCCTGTATTTGTTTGGGGGAGTTGAGGTTAAATGGCTGTTCGGCCAGCTGATGGGCCTTGCTTTCCAGTTGAGCCAGTTTTTCTGCCAGTTCCTTGCTGTGCTGATTCAGTTTGTCGCAGTCCAGCAAGACGCCATTGCGCTCCATACGGAACAACACCTGACTGGTGGGCAGCTCAATTTCACGATAAACATAGCGTAATTTCTTGTCCTGCTGTAGCTGGGGGGCCAGCTGTTGATGCAGTTGCAGGGTGATATCGGCATCTTCGGCGGCATATTCGCTGGCGCGCTCAATTTCGACCTGATCAAAGCC
Organism: uncultured beta proteobacterium; assembly: GCA_942490555.1. GTDB lineage: Bacteria > Pseudomonadota > Gammaproteobacteria > Burkholderiales > Gallionellaceae > Gallionella. The sequence continues at coordinate 387,617 of CALNXP010000018.1, forward strand.
GATTTGTTTGGCACCTTTGCCGACCAGCTCGGTATAGCTAATGGTCTGAATTCCCAGGTGGCGCAGCGCCAGGTTATCCATACCGTGTGGCTTATGACTTTCCAGTACATATGACTGCAGCAAGGTGTCATCTTCTATGCCTTGCAGCCGAATATTATAGTTGGCCAGTATATGCTGGTCATATTTCAGATGTTGGCCAAGCTTGGCGTGTTGTGGACTCTCCAGCCAGGGTGTTAGCTGACGCAGGCAGTCCTCCAGGGGGAGCTGTGCGGGAACGTCGGTGTAGTTGTGGGCCAGCGGCAGATACCATGCCTGATGCGGTTGTACCGCAAATGACATGCCGACCAATTTTGCCTGCATGACATTCAGACTGGTGGTTTCGGTGTCAAAGCTGACCCGTTCGGCCCGGTTCAGTTCATCCAGCAATTGCTTGAATTGTTCGCTGGTCAGTATGGTTTGATAGTTGCGTTCGGCGGTTGTGGCCGCAGCGGCAAATAAATCACCGGTTTCACCGTGTGCGATGGTGATCGGTCCGCCTAATTCCCGTAGCCAGGTCTTAAATTCAAAGCGGGTATAGAGTTCGCGCAGACGTTCCGGGTCGGGCTTGGGGGCTATTAGCTGATCATAGCGTAATGGCAGTTCGACATCGCACTTGATGGTGACCAGACGACGCCCCTGAGGCAGCCAGTCCAGGGTGTTGCGCAGGTTTTCTCCTACCTTGCCTTTAATCTTGTCGGCATTTTCAATCAGATTATCCAGGGTGTGATATTGCTCCAGCCATTTAACGGCGGTTTTAGGGCCGACCTTTTCAACGCCGGGGATATTGTCCACCTTGTCGCCCATCAGCGTCAGATAATCAATGATGCTTTCCGGGGTGACACCAAACTTATTTATGACACCGGCTATATCCAGGATCTCGTTGTTCATGGTGTTAATCAGGGTGATGGCCGGGTTGACCAGTTGGGCCATGTCTTTATCGCCGGTGGCGATTAAACATTCCAGATTGTTTTGGGCGGCCTGCTGTGCCAATGTGCCGATAACATCGTCGGCCTCGACTCCCGGTTGCGCCAGAATTTGCCAGCCATTGGCAGTGATGGCCTGATGTAACGGCTCAATCTGTTGTGCCAGATCTGCTGGCATTGACGGGCGATTCGCTTTATATTCAGGGTACCATTCGTCCCGGAAAGTCTTGCCTTTTGCATCAAAAACGCACAGGCTATACTCCGACGGGTAGTCTTCGCGCAAGCGGCGCAGCATATTTATAACGCCGTAGATTGCGCCTGTTGGCTCACCAAGGCGGTTACGTAGGTCCGGCATGGCATGGAATGCGCGATATAGAAAAGATGAGCCATCTACTAAGAGTAATTTTTTCATTTCGTATTTGCTAAAAACTTATAAGGACAACAATTATGAGTACTCAGTCCAAAATACCACAATCAGTGATGCCGGATACCTGGAACTCGAAAGAGGCCTGGCGAGTATTCGGTATTATGGCAGAGTTTGTGGCTGCCACCGAACGCCTGAACAGTATTCATCCTGCCGTTAGTATTTTTGGCAGCGCACGAACCAAGCCGGACCAGCCGTATTATAAACTGACCGAAGAAATTGCCCGGCTATTGTCCGATGCCGGATTTAGTGTGATTTCCGGTGGCGGCCCCGGAATTATGGAGGCCGCGAATAAGGGGGCATTTTATGGAACCTCTCCCAGCGTCGGGCTGAATATTCAGCTGCCGTTTGAGCAGTGTGGTAATCCGTATCAGAATGTCAGCCAGACATTCCGTCATTTTTTTGCGCGTAAGGTGATGTTTGTTAAATTTGCCAGTGCTTATGTGGTGATGCCGGGGGGGTTTGGTACCCTGGATGAGTTGATGGAGGCGCTGACCCTGGTACAAACCGGTAAGACGCGCCGTATTCCAATTATTCTGGTCGGCAGTAAATTCTGGAAAGGGCTGGTGGAATGGATACAGACTACCTTATTAGATGAGGCGGTGATTAGTCCGGGGGATATGGATTTGATTCAGTTGATTGATGAGCCAGCAGAGGTGGTCAAGGCGATCTTTAAGCATTACGAGTCGCGTGGATTCGAGCCTTCTGTGGATGAACGTGAGAAGCAGATGTATCTGTAATATTATATGATGCAGGCCCGGTATGGCTTTTTGATAGCTGCCGGGCCTTTTTATGGTCTGTAGTCAGACCGTTTGAGTAATAACCGTGGTGGTGAGGAATGCAAAAAGTATCTTCCTGTGCGCTAACATTGGCGCGTGAGGTTTTATTAATAGAGGCACAAGCCGTACAGGCGCTGGCCGAGCGGCTTGATGAGAGCCTGTTGCAGGCACTGGACATTATTTTACAGTGTCATGGTCGGGTGATTGTCAGCGGTATGGGTAAATCAGGGCATATTGCCAGAAAAATAGCGGCAACCATGTCCAGTACGGGGACGCCAGCGTATTTTGTGCATCCCGCCGAGGCCAGTCATGGCGATCTGGGGATGATTACCTGCGATGATGTGATTATTGCGTTATCCAATTCGGGAGAAAGCGAAGAGCTGATGACCATTGTGCCGGTGATTAAGCGTCAAGGGGCTAGGCTGATCAGTATGACCGGTAATCCCGAGTCCAGTCTGGCCAAAGCTGCCGATGCGCATTTGAACGCTGCGGTAGATAAAGAGGCTTGCCCGATGAACCTGGCACCAACGGCCAGTACCACCGCGGCACTTGCCTTGGGTGATGCACTGGCGGTGGCATTATTGGATGCCAAGGGCTTTAGTGCCGAAGATTTTGCGCGTTCGCATCCCGGTGGCAGTCTGGGCCGGCGCTTATTGACCCATGTTTATGATGTGATGCGCACCGATGATAAACTGCCGGTGGTGACCGAGCAGGCGTCGTTGGCCCATGCGGTACTAGAAATCAGCAATAAGGGCTTGGGGATGACCGCGGTTGTGGATGCACAGCAACGGGTTGTAGGGATTTATACCGATGGGGATTTGCGTCGTACCCTGGCGCAGGGGCTGGACTTTAATCAAACGGTGATTACCCGGGTGATGTCGGCCAACCCTCGTTGTATTCATGCCGAGCAGCTGGCCGCCGAAGCGGTGCAGCAGATGGAGGAATTTAATATCAGTCAGATGTTGGTGGTAGATCACGAGCATAAACTGATTGGTGCGTTAACCATGCATGATTTATTGCATGCCAAGGTGATTTAATCAAATTCAATAATTGAAAAGGAGCTTTTTATGTTGCAGAGTCAGGCCAGATTGGTCAAATTAATCGCTTTTGATATTGATGGCGTGATGACCGATGGCGGTTTGTTTTTGTCTGATTCCGGTGAGGAATTCAAGCGTTTTCACTCACAGGATGGACAGGGCCTGAAGATGTTGAAAGCCTCCGGTGTTGAATTAGCGATTATTACCGGCCGTACCTCGGAATGTGTGGCATTACGCGCCAGAAATCTGGGGATTGAGCATGTGTATCAGGGGGTGGAAAAGAAATTTGAGGCCATGCTGGCGCTGCTGGAAAAGTTGAAGTTACCCCGTGATGCGGCCGCCTTTATGGGCGATGATGTGGTGGATCTACCGGTGATGCGTCGGGTGGGGCTGTCGATTAGCGTACCCAATGCGCCATTGGTGGTGCGAGAGCATGCCGATTATGTGACTCAGCATGCCGGTGGGCATGGTGCGGTCAGAGAAGCCTGTGAAATGATTATGTCGGCTCAGGATAGCCTGGATGCGCAATTGGCGGCTTATCTGGAATGAAACGGCGTATCCAGCTGAATCTCAGACCCTGGTTGCTGCTGCTGGGGCTGTTGATGCTGGCCGGGGGAAGTTATTGGTTGCAGCAGCCGCAGGATGAATTGGCGCCGCCACTCTTGCTGGAAGAAAATCCCGATGCGGTCATGGAAAACTTTTCGGCGTTACGTCTGGATAAACTGGGGCAGCCGCTGTTTGCGTTAACCGCTGAAAAAATGACCTATTTTAATCAGGCGGATATTTTATTGCTGGAGGTGCCCCGGCTTGAGGTGAATCGTGGTGCGGATCGTCCTGCCTGGCATGTTATCGCCTCGCGAGGAGAAATGCTGGCGGCGGGTGATGAGGTCAAATTATATGAAAATATTGAATTATTGCGGGAAGCAACCAGTAAGCATAATGAGTTGCGTATACAAACCGATTTTTTGCAGGTCTTCCCTGAGCGTGGCGTAATGCGCAGTGATCATCCGGTATTGATTACCGATGCGCATAGTCATATACAGGCGGGGGGCTTGAATATAGACAATCAGGCGCGTACATTAACATTAACGGCTGGAGTAAAGGCGAACCATGCGATGCTTGACTAAATTTGTAGTGCTGATGATATTGTCTATGTCGGTGGCGGCCGAGCAGGCGGATAGAAAGCAGCCGGTTCAGTTGGAGGCAGATCAGGTGGTGATCGATGATGTGAAACAGGTGAGCACCTTTAGTGGTAATGTCCGCTTGTCGCAGGGAAGTATGTTGATGACGGCGGAAAAAATTATTGTGCATCAGGATCAGCGTGGTTTTAAGCAAGGTGCGCTGTACGGCGAACCGGCCAGCTTCCGGCAAAAGCGCGAAGGGCTGGATGAATACGTGGAAGGCTATGCACAGCACATTGAATATGATGCCCGAGAACAGGTGATTGTGTTTTCTGGTAATGCCATGCTCAAGCGTAATCTGGACGAAGTTAAGGGAGACTTTATTCGTTATAACGCTAGAAGTGAGGTGTTTGAGGTTGGGGTAAAAGCGGGTTCAACGGCTGGCGGTGGGCGAGTCAGAGCGGTGCTTTATCCCATGGAGCAAGGTGAGGGCCAATAATGGGGATGTTGGTGGCAGCCGGATTGAAAAAGCGTTATGGTGCCCGTACGGTGGTGAAAAATGCCGGCGTCACGTTACACAGTGGCGAGGTTGTGGGCTTGCTGGGGCCAAATGGTGCGGGTAAAACCACCTCTTTTTATATGATTGTCGGGCTGGTGGCGGCCGACGGTGGGCAGATTATGCTGAATCAGCAGGATGTGACCCATATGCCTATTCATCAACGCGCCCGGCTGGGATTGGGCTATTTACCACAGGAAGCTTCAATTTTTCGGCGCTTAACGGTTGAGCAGAATATTGAGGCGGTGCTGGAGCTGCAAGCACTGGAGCCGGTTCAAATTGAGGAGCGGCTGGAGACCTTGTTAGGTGAGCTGCATATTACTCATATTCGTAAAAGCCAGGCGGTGAGTCTGTCCGGAGGGGAGCGGCGTCGGGTAGAAATTGCCCGTGCGTTAGCGACCGATCCGCAGTTTATTTTGTTGGATGAGCCATTTGCTGGTGTCGATCCGATTGCGGTGCTGGATATTCAGAAAATTATTAACTTTCTGAAAAAAAAGGGAATTGGTGTGCTGATTACCGATCATAATGTGCGTGAAACGTTGGGTATTTGTGACCGGGCTTATATTATTAATGCCGGAGAGGTGATGGTTGAAGGCAAGCCCGAAGAAATCATCTATAATGAAGACGTAAGAAAAGTGTATTTGGGTGAAAACTTCAAGCTCTAGGCAGACAACATTATGAAACAATCCCTTCAGCTCAAAATATCTCAACAACTGACACTGACTCCTCAATTGCAGCAGGCGATTCGTCTATTACAAATGTCTACCATTGAGATGCAGCAGGAAGTTGCTGAAATGTTAAATGAAAATCCCATGCTGGAAGCTGAAGAAAATTATGCTGCTGACGGTACGGGTGCGACGGCTACTTTGGATAGCCCGGTAAGCAATGAGTCCGATAAGGCCGAAACGACGATTGATTTCGATAATGATGCTACCGACTGGAATGGCGAACGTAGCGGCAGTGCTTCACGGGATGATGACGATGAAATGTATCCCGAGCAGGCGGCAGGGCCGGCCAGTTTACGGGAACATCTGCATCAGACCTTGTCTATCAGTACCCTGGATGAGCGGGACCGTCGGGTGGTGGCATTATTGATTGATGCGCTGGATGATAATGGTTATCTGACTCAGGATTTACAGGAGTTACAGGAGCTATTGCCAGAACAGCTGGACATTTCATTGGATGATCTGGAGACTGCGCTGGTACAGCTGCAGTATCTGGACCTGCCAGGTATTGCTGCACGAAATTTGACCGAATGCCTGTTGCTGCAGTTAAAGGATTTGCCGGATACTATCCCGCAGCGCGGGTTGGCGATCAAACTGGTCGCCGACCACCTTAATCTGGTCGCAGCCCATGATTTTAATAAAATCAAACGCCTGTTGCGTTGTAATGACGATGAGCTGCGTGTCGCACAGCAGTTGATTGGGTCATTGAACCCCAGGCCGGGGTCGGTATTTAATGCCTCGGTCGCGGATTATGTGGTGCCGGATGTGATTGTGGAAAAGATTGAAGGTCGCTGGAAGGTCAAGTTAAATCCCGATGCCTTACCTAAACTGAAAATTAATCAGGTGTATGCCGGTATCTTAAAGCAGCGAGGAGACAATAGTGCCTCGCAGCTGTCTACTCAGCTGCAGGAAGCCCGTTGGATGATTAAAAATCTGCAGCAGCGCTTTGAGACTATTTTGCGGGTTGCCGAGGCCATTGTTGTACGACAGACCGACTTTTTGGAGCATGGAGAAATTGCGATGCGCCCCCTGGTGTTACGTGAAATTGCCGATCTGCTGGAGATGCATGAATCGACAATTTCGCGCAGCACCACACAAAAATTTATGCATACCCCTAGAGGGATCTATGAATTTAAACATTTTTTTGGCAGTAGTGTGTCAACTTCGGCCGGAGGCTCTTGCTCTTCGACCGCAATTCGTGAGTTAATCAAACAAATGGTCAGTGCCGAGGATAGGCGCAAACCGTTGACTGACAGCAAAATGTCAGAACTTTTGGCACAGCAGGGCATAGTTGTTGCCCGCCGTACCATTGCAAAATATCGGGAATCGTTGCAAATTCCCCCGGTAAACCTCCGTAAATCACTTTAATAAGAAGGAGCTGATGTTATGAACATCCAGATTAGTGGACATCACTTAGAAGTTACTCCAGCCATTCGTGAATATACCACCGAAAAGTTGGGGAAAATTAAACGTCATTTTGACAATGTGATTGATGTCAACGTCATCCTCTCCGTTGAAAAATTGCGCCAGAAAGCTGAAGCCACCGTACATCTGAGTGGTAAGGATATTTTTGTCGAATGTGAAGATGAAAATTTGTATGCCGCCATTGATGCATTGGTAGATAAGCTGGACAGACAAGTTAAAAAACATAAAGAAAAACTGTCTGCCCGTCGTCATGATGATTCAGGTAAGGTAGCTTTGGCTACCGACCTGACGGATTAACCGAGGGAGGGTGGTAGCAATACCACCCTGATGGTAGTTGTCAATGAACCTGATTAGCAAAATATTGCAACCTGAGGCCATTTTGCTGGATACCGATTCAACCAGTAAAAAGCGTATTTTTGAACGTGTTGGTCTGATGTTTGAAGAACAGCAGCAGATTCCACGTAGTCTGGTGTTCGATAGCCTGTTTGCGCGCGAAAAACTGGGCTCTACGGCGTTAGGCTATGGGGTGGCGATTCCTCATGGTCGTGTGAAAACGCTGAAAGATGCCGTCGCGGCCTTTGTGAAAACCGGGCATACGATACCTTTTGATGCCCCCGACGGACAGCCGGTTAGTTTGATTTTTGTGTTGTTGGTGCCCGAACGGGCCAATGATGAACATTTGCAATTGCTGGGAACGCTGGCACAAATGTTCAGCACCCCCTCTTTCCGTCAGTCGCTACAGGACAGTGAACAGCCGGAAGCGATTTATCATTTATTCAGTAGCTGGAAAAGTGCGGAATGAGCCTAGTAAGTTTCAGCAAGCTGCTGGAAAGTAAAAAAGCCAGATTGCAGTTAACTCAGGTAGTTCAGGGCCTGGAGCAATTGGTTGAGCATTATGATATCGAAATGGCGGATAAGGAGATTGTTGGCCATTTGAACCTGACGCATCCCAGTTGGATAGAGGTGCTTAGCTCGGTAGAGCTGGAGTATTTTTCCTCATTACCCGATGCGGATAAGCATCAGTTATTTGAACGCCTGGTCAGGAATAATACGGTTTGTCTGATTCTGGCGGGCTGTCAGGGCGAGCCCTCTGCATTGCTGGTCAGTTATGCGCGGCAATATAAAATTTCGTTATATATTTCGGCACGTCCCAGTATCTATTTAATGTGGATGGTGCGTCATTATCTGTTCCGTCTGTTAACCGGATCTACCATTCGGCATGGGGTTTTTCTGGATGTGCTGGGCGTGGGGGTGATGATTGCCGGTGAAAGTGGTATTGGTAAAAGTGAGCTGGGGCTGGAGCTGATTGCCCGGGGAAATGGTTTTATTTCCGATGATGTGGTGGAATTGCATCGCATTGCTCCGGATACTATTGACGGTTCCTGCCCCGAGTTGCTGCGTGACTTTATTGAAGTGCGCGGCCTGGGTATCTTGAATATACGTACCATGTTTGGTGAAACGGCGGTACGACGTAAAAAAAGCCTGAAGCTGATTGTGTCATTGCATAAGCCCGCTGCCGGGGAGTTGAATCAGATAGACCGTCTGCCATTGGAGGCCAGCTTTCAGGAAATTTTAGGGGTGAATATCCGAACCGTGACCATTCCGGTGGTGGCCGGACGAAATCTGGCGGTACTGGTTGAGGCGGCGGTACGTAATTTTGTGATGCAGCAACGGGGGATCAACAGTATGCAGGAATTTTTGACGCGTCATGATCAGCAGTTAAGCAGTTATTGAGGTCGCCATGCAGTTGTTTTTGATCAGTGGTTTGTCCGGCTCGGGTAAAAGTGTAGCGCTGAAAGCGCTGGAAGATTATGGTTTTTATTGTATAGATAATCTGCCCGCCGAACTGGTGTCTGAGCTGGTCGATTTTTTATTGGGCAAGCAATATGCCCGGGTGGCCATCAGTGTGGATGCGCGCAGCAGCTCCGAGGGGCTGGCTCGTTTGCCAGACTTAATTGGGCAGTTGAGGCAAAAGCAATTAACGACACATCTGTTGTTTCTTGATGCTCAGGATGATGTGCTGGTTAAGCGTTATTCCGAAACCCGGCGGGCGCACCCCCTGGCTCATGTGGTGGATGATAAGGAAGTTGATGCTACCGTCAGCGAGTGTGTGGCCTATGAGCGTATCTTATTGGCAGATATTGGACAGTTGGGGCACCGGATTGATACCAGTCAGCTGAGTGCCAATATGTTGCGTTCATGGGTCAGGCAATTTGTTGAGCGAGATCAGGCACAGTTGACGCTGGTTTTTCAGTCATTTGGTTTTAAATACGGTGTTCCTTTGGATGCCGATCTAGTGTTTGATGTGCGTTGTCTGCCGAACCCTTTTTATGATCAGGCACTGCGTCCGTTAACCGGACTGGATAAGCCGGTCAGAGATTTTCTTGAGGCACAGCCGGATGTGGCGCTGATGTTTGAGGATATTCAACAATTTCTGCAGCGCTGGCTGCCTCGTTATATTGCGGATAATCGTAGTTATTTGACGGTGGCGGTTGGCTGTACCGGTGGACAGCATAGATCGGTCTATCTGGCGCAGCGTCTGGCTGAGCGCTTTAATTCCTATCAGCTGGTGTTGCGCCATCGTCATATGCAGAAAACCTGAATCTTGCTTGGCTACACTTCAATTGTCGGGGATATAAAGGCGGGTGACTGGTTGGTGCTGGTGCTGGCGTTAGCGCTGGTGGTGGCGGTTACTCGTCTGGCGTGGACCGGTGAGCGGGCCGCCTATGTAGAGGTACGTTTGTCCGGTGAGCTGATACATAAGTTTCCATTGTCGGTTGACCGGCAGGTGCCGATCCAGGGGACCTTGGGGTTAAGTGTGGTTGAGGTTAACCAGGGGCGGGTTAGGGTGCAAGCGGATCCGGGACCACGGCAGTATTGTGTGCGTCAGGGCTGGTTGGATCAGGCCGGTCAGATAGCCTTATGTTTGCCCAATCAGGTCAGTGTGATGCTGGTGGGTAGCAGCAAGCCTTATGACAGTCTCAACTATTAAACTGAATTCCACCGCCAGCGATCATCATTTGGCGAGGATGGCGGCACTGGCATTAGGATTAACCTTATTTGAAAATGCGTTACCTTCCCCGGTGCCAGGCGTTAAGCCGGGGCTGGCGAATATTGTGGTTTTGATCGTATTGTTGCGTTATGGCTGGCGGGCAGCCGTCTGGGTGAGCATACTCCGGGTGTTGGCGGGTAGTCTGTTATTTGGTAATTTTCTGTCTCCGGGCTTCTTTCTGAGTCTTTCCGGCGCTATAACCAGTTTGTTGGCATTGCTGCTGATGCAGACCTTGCCCGAGCGCTATTTTGGCCCGGTAAGTTATAGTATTGTCGCCGCTAAGGCGCATATTGTCGGGCAGTTGTTGCTGGTTTATTTATGGCTGATTCCTCATCAGGGAGTGGTCTATCTGGTGCCGGTGATGGCACTGGCGGCGCTATTGTTTGGCCTGGTCAACGGATTGATTGTGGCCTACTTTCTGAGACTTAAACAAAAGGAATCATCATGAAAACCATTACCCTGGCGTTAACCGGTGCCTCCGGTATGCCGTATGGGATTCGTTTGCTGGAGTATTTGTTACATCATGGCCAGCATGTACAGCTGGTTTATTCACAGGCGGCACAGGTTGTGGCACAGCAGGAGATGAGTCTAATGCTGCCCAGCCGGCCTCAGCAGGCAGAACAGTATTTTGCGAAACGCTGGCCGGACTTGAATGGCCGCTTGAATGTGTATGGGCGTAATGACTGGTTTGCTCCTATGGCTTCCGGCTCTAATCCCGGTGATGCTATGGTGATTTGTCCCTGTACCATGAGTACTCTAGCCAAGGTGGCACATGGGATTAGCGATGATCTGTTGTGTCGGGCGGCCGATGTGATGCTCAAGGAAAAGCGCCAGTTGATTGTTGCACCGCGAGAAATGCCCTTTTCGGAAATTCATTTACAGAATATGTTGACCTTAACCCGGGCCGGGGCGGTGATTATGCCACCTAATCCTGGTTTCTATTACCTGCCGCAAAGCATTGATGATCTGATCGACTTTGTGGTCGCGAGAATTGTTGATCATTTGGGACTGCCCCAGCAGCTGGTTAAGCCCTGGGGGCAGGAATAAGTCTGGTCTAACTGGCGCTGCTGCAGTCGATTTCCAGTTCCTGTATCTTGCGGGTCAAGGTATTGCGGCCTATGCCCAGTAAATTGGCGGCCTCAATTTTGCGGCCATGGGTGTGTTCCAGGGCCTGCACTATCATGGTGCGCTCAAACTGGCGGGTATATTCATCCATAATGCGTTCATTGCCTTGTTGTAACGATTCATTCACCTGTCTGGCCAGATTGTAGGTCCAGTCACTGTTAACCGGTGAGCCGCCGCCACTGGGTTCATCACGCCATTCCGGAGGCAGGTCATTGACTTCAATCTGCTGTGATGGTGTCATCACGCTTAGCCAATGGCACAGATTTTCCAGTTGCCGCACATTACCTTCAAAGCTTTGTTGGGCTAAATGACGTAATGCGGCTTCGCTTAACTGTTTTTGCTCCACCTCCAGCGAGCTGGCACTGCGTTGCAGAAAATATTTGGCCAGTAACGGGATGTCTTCTCTGCGTTCACGTAATGGCGGCAGTCTGAGACGAATAACATTCAGGCGATGGAACAGGTCTTCCCGAAACATGCCTTCCTTAACCCGCTCTTCCAGGTCCTGATGGGTGGCGGCGATAATGCGTACGTTGGCTTTGATAGGGTTGTGTCCGCCGACGCGATAATAATTACCATCCGATAACACGCGCAGTAAGCGGGTTTGTAATTCGGCCGGCATATCACCGATTTCATCCAGGAATAAGGTGCCGCCTTCCGCCTGCTCAAAGCGGCCCTGGCGTGTGGTTGAGGCACCGGTAAATGCCCCGCGTTCATGGCCAAATAATTCGGATTCCAGCAGGTCCTTGGGGATGGCGGCGGTATTCAGCGCGATAAAGGGTTTGTTGGCTCTGGGGCTGTGTCTGTGCAGGGCTTTGGCCACCAGCTCTTTACCGGTGCCAGACTCGCCGTTAATCAGCACCGTAACATGCGATTGAGACAGGCGGCCTATTGCGCGGAATACTTCCTGCATGGCCGGGGCCTGCCCCAGCATATCGGTATCAATGCCAATATTCTCTGCCTCATCGGTGCGGTGATGACTGTGTTCCAGTGCGCGTTGTATCAGTTCAATGGCATGGTTAATATCAAACGGTTTGGGTAGATATTCAAAGGCACCGCCCTGGAACGCGGATACCGCACTGTCCAGGTCAGAATAGGCGGTCATAATAATGACCGGCACCATAGGGTGTTTTTCATGCAAGGCTTTTAAAAAATCCAGGCCGGACATGCCCGGCATGCGAATATCACTGATGACAATCTGCGGGGTCTCACTGGAGAGTGTGAGCAATGCTTCGTCTGCGGTGGTAAAGCTTTTAAACTCAATGCCTTCTCGCATCAGGGACTTTTCCAGAACCCATCGAATGGAACGGTCGTCGTCAATTATCCATATTGGTTTCATTTTTTACCTAACTCGGGAAGTGGGAGAAGAATGGTGAAGCAGGTATGCCCCGGCTCACTGTTAAATTCAATGGTGCCATTGTGTTGACTGATAAAGTCCTGTGCCAAGGTCAAGCCCAGGCCATGGCCATCCGCTCGGCTGGAAACCAGTGGATAAAATATCTTGTCATGCAGTTCTTCGGGAATGCCTGGGCCATTATCAACAATTTGTACGACGATAGCTAAGCGATGCAGACGCTTATTCAGGGTGACCCGTCGGGCAATGCGTGTGCGAAAGGTGATCTGGCCGTTACCCTGCATGGCTTGCGCGGCATTGCGGGCAATATTTAATACCACCTGAATCAGCTGTTCTTTGTCACCAATCAGCTCGGGCAGGCTGGTGTCATAATCACGTATCACCAGCAGCGAGGTCTGCATTTCGGCTTTGACCACGCTGCGTACGCGCTCCAGTACTTCATGGATATTTAATGGGCTGAAGCTCTGGCCGCGTGGTGGTGTGAGCAGTTTTTCCATCAGTCCACGCAGGCGATCGGCTTCTTGAATAATGACTTGGGTGTATTCCTGCAAATAGGGCTTTTCTAATTCCTGTTCCAGTAATTGTGCCGCCCCGCGTATCCCTCCCAGCGGGTTTTTGATTTCATGGGCCAGATTGCGTAGTAGCAGACGACTGGCCTGTGTCTGGTCCAACATCTGTTCTTCACGAGCCAGTTTGAGCGAGCGTTCAATCGGGTGAAATTCCAGCAGGGAATGTGCTTGTTGATTAATGTTTAACGGAGTGATGGCGCAGCGCAGATGGTACTTGTTCTGATGCAGGCTGCTGATTACCAGATCGTGTTCAATATAGTCTGAGTTGTTGGCAGCGGCATGGTTAATCGCATGTAGCAGTTGTTCGGTTTCGCAGAACGCTTTATCTATTGGCAGTCCGCAAATATTCCGGCTGCTGATATCAAATAGCATTTCGGCCGCCTGGTTCATATAAACGATCAGCAGCTGCTGATCCACCAGCAAGGTCGCGGTGGATATATGTTCCAGGGTAAGTTGTTCTGCATAATCTATCATGCAGTAATACTAAGCAGTAACTATGCCAGAGCTGTTATTTAAGGCGTGACAGTTCAAATTGTATGGCCTGGATATTTTGCTGGTGCAGATCGATTTTATCTTCTGCGGACTTAACATTGTTCTGATATTTTGCCATATTGCGTCGGGTTTCTACAATCGGACTACCATCCGGCCGCTTGCCGGTAACTACTCGGAAAACTTCAGGTTTTTCTTTGGCTGCGGTCAGTTGGGCGCGTGCTTTTTGTAGTTGATCCTGCTCGGCTTCAAGCTCGGACTCCAGTATGGTGCGTCGTTTGTTATCTCTTTTTTTCTGAGTTTGGGTATCCACGCTGGGAAAGTTGCCGGATGTGCTTTTCCCCGTGCTTGATTTGGACGATGAGTCGGATTTCATGGTGGGTAGCGGCTCCAGGTGCAGGCGCTTACTGCTGGCGCCCTTTATTGGTGCGCTGGAGTAGGTGATATGCCCATTTGCATCCACCGTCTTATAGATGGCTGCGTATACCGGCAGTGTGCCTGCACATAAACTGATCATTAAAAGAATGCGCTTCATTTCCAGCTCCTTAATAGACGGTGCAAAGTATAGGACAACTCGGGGATTGCGACAAATTTTCGAGAGTGGCGGTGTCGGCAGATATTCGCTACTGAAGGCTAGTGGATTTTTCAGCGCAATAAAAAACGGGGCCTAGGGCCCCGTCGATTGCAGTAAGCTAATGCGCTGGCTTAGATACTGTAATACATTTCAAACTCAGCCGGGTGCGTTGTCATACGCAGACGGTTAACTTCTTCCATTTTCAGCTCGATAAAGGCATCAATGAAATCGTCAGAGAATACACCGCCGCGAGTCAGAAAATCACGGTCTTTATCCAATGAATCCAGTGCTTCGTCCAAAGAGGCGCAAACCGTTGGGATTTTTGCATCTTCTTCTGGTGGCAGGTCGTACAGGTTTTTGTCTGCAGGATCGCCTGGGTGGATTTTATTCTGGATACCGTCCAGGCCAGCCATCAGCAGGGCCGCGAAGCACAGATAAGGATTGGCACTAGGATCTGGGAAGCGAGTCTCAATACGACGCGCCTTATCACCCGCTACATGAGGAATACGGATAGAAGCCGAGCGATTTTTCGCGGAATATGCCAGCTTGGTTGGTGCCTCGAAGTGAGGAACCAGGCGCTTATATGAGTTGGTGCTGGAGTTGGTCAGTGCGTTCAGTGCTTTGGCGTGCTTGATAATACCGCCGATATAGAACAGTGCGATCTCAGACAGACCGGCATAACCGTTACCGGCAAACAGGTTTTTACCGTCTTTCCAGATGGACTGGTGAACGTGCATACCGGAGCCGTTATCGCCAACGATAGGCTTGGGCATAAAGGTGGCTGTTTTGCCATATTGATGCGCAATATTGTGTACTACGTATTTTAATGTCTGGGTCTGATCGGCACGACGCACTAAGGTGTCGAATTTGGTGCCGATTTCACACTGGCCAGCCGTTGCGACTTCGTGGTGATGTACTTCAACTTCAACGCCAAGTTCGTCCAGAGCCAGACACATGGCCGCACGCAGGTCATGCAGGCTGTCAACCGGAGGCACTGGGAAATAGCCGCCTTTTACTGCTGGGCGGTGGCCGCTGTTACCGGCTTCATATTTCTCGGCAGAGGCCCAGGCGGCTTCTTCTGAGTGTACTTTTACAAAGCAGCCTGACATATCAACCTGCCAGTTTACCGAATCAAAGATAAAGAATTCGGGTTCTGGGCCGAAGAATGCGGTATCACCAATACCTGATGACTGCAGGTAGGCTTCGGCGCGTTTTGCGATTGAGCGTGGGTCACGGTCATAGCCCTTGCCATCGCTGGGCTCAACCACGTCACAGCTTAGTACCAGTGTGGTTTCTTCCATAAATGGATCAATATATGCAGTGGCTGGATCCGGCATTAACAGCATGTCGGATGCCTGTATACCTTTCCAGCCGGCGATAGAAGAACCGTCAAATGCATGACCATCTTCGAATTTTTCCTGATCCAGGTATTTTGAAGGAATGCTTACGTGTTGTTCTTTGCCTCGGGTGTCTGTAAAGCGAAGATCTGCGAATTTAACATCGTATTCTTCAACCATTTTTAAAACGTCTTGTGTCGACATCGACATAACTTTATTTCTCCAAAGTTTGTAAGTTAATCAAGCAAAAACTTTAATTGGCATATGCATGAAGCGTGCCAAGCTGAAAATGCATATTTCGACTATTGTGCCATAAGCTAGGCGGCACGAATACCATAAAAGCGCACCAATGTTGTGGGATTTGTTGCTGCAACGCACTATTGTGGTGCGTTTTGGAGTTCTCCATGAAATGCGGGACAAGCTACTGCTGGATTACGATGCGTGACCTATCGTATATATTATCAATCCGTGACGCGCCTAACCCAAGCTAGGTTTTTTCCGACGTTAAGTGGATAACCCGTTTTTGCGTTTTGTCGATTGGGTTTCTTTATTTGAGTGGCCTGGTATATATTTAGGGGGGTGTTATTGTTTTTAAGGAGAAGAGACGAATGAGCACTATTGAGCAACTGCTGCAAGGGGCAAAGCAGCGCGCGGAAGAATTAAATTTACCCTATGCCGGTGTATTGTTCCCGGATGAGGCTTATGACTTGATGCAGGAGGGGGTGGTGCTGGTTGATGTGCGTACCCAGGCCGAGCTGGATTGGGTAGGGCGTATTCCGGATGCATTGGAGATTTCATGGTTGACCTATCCTGGTATGCAGCCCAATGCGGATTTTATAGATCAGTTGGCACAGGAGACAGAAAAATCGGCACCGGTGATGTTTATTTGCCGTAGTGGCGCTCGTTCCGGGGCAGCGGCAGATGCCGCCACCCAGGCCGGATATACCGATTGTTACAATGTGCTGGAAGGTTTTGAGGGCGATAAGGACGGCGAAGAGCATCGTAACAGTATCAATGGCTGGCGTATTGCCGAGCTACCCTGGGAGCAAAGTTAACGCGATAGTCCAGGATAATCAATGATCAGCGGGGCATGATCGGAAAAGCGCTGTTCACGGTAAATGCTGGCCTGACTGGCCAGCGCTGCCGCGCCCGGAGTAGCTATCTGATAATCGATGCGCCAACCCGTGTTGTTGGCCCAGGCCTGGCCGCGATTTGACCACCAGGTATAAGCGGCCAGTTCGGGATATAGTTGGCGAAACACATCGACAAAGCCGACTTGATCAAACAGCTGTGTCATCCAGGCGCGTTCTTCGGGCAGAAAGCCGGAGTTTTTACGATTGCCGCGCCAATTTTTTAGGTCAATTTCGTGATGCGCGATATTCCAGTCACCGCAGATGATGAATTCTCGCTGTTGTTCTCTCATTTGTTGCATTATTGGCAAGAATTTATCCATGAAGGCATATTTGAATTGCTGGCGATGTTCGCCGCTGGTGCCGGAGGGTAGATAAAGCGAAATCAGGCTGAGCTTAGGGAAATCCAGTTGAATGTAGCGTCCCTCGTTGTCGATTGCTTCAATCCCCAGCCCGTATTGCACATTTTGCGGTGGATGTTTGCTGTAAATACCCACGCCGCTGTAGCCCTTTTTCTCGGCATAATCAAAATAGCCCTGATAGCCCTCGGGGTTCAGCATGCCATCACTCATGTTGTGCTGTTGGGCTTTGAGTTCCTGCAGACAGACAACATCTGCCTGTTGCTCGGTCAGCCAGTTAAAGAAGCCTTTTCTATCGGCGGCCCGAATACCGTTAAGGTTTATAGAAATAATACGCATAAAATTCTCGTGTAAACAAATCGCGCATTATAATAGTTCTCCCTTTATGATTTTTATAAACAGGTTTATGCAGAACTACAAACAAGACTTTATCCGTTTCGCTATTGATTATCAGGTGTTGCGTTTTGGTGAATTTAAAACCAAGGCCGGTCGTTTATCCCCGTATTTTTTTAATGCCGGGCTGTTTAATGATGGCCAGGCTTTACGACAATTGTCGCATTTTTATGCACAGGCGGTAGTGGAATCGGGGCTGGAGTTTGATATGGTATTCGGACCCGCCTATAAAGGTATTCCGCTGGCCGCCGGCCTGTCTATGGCGCTGGCCGAGCAGGGACGTAATCTGCCATTTTGCTATAACCGCAAGGAAGTGAAAGACCATGGTGAGGGTGGTATGACGGTGGGAGCGCCATTGCAGGGCCGTGTATTAATTATTGATGATGTGATTTCTGCCGGTACCTCGGTCAGAGAGTCAATTGAACTAATTAAGGCGGCGGGTGCCGAACCTTGCGGAGTTGTGATTGCGCTTGATCGTATGGAGCGCGGGCAGGGTGAGCGCTCTGCAGTGCAGGAGGTGCAGGATAGTTTTGCAATGCCGGTTGTGTCGATTGCCTCACTGGATGACTTGCTGGGATATTTGCAAGAAGCGCCGGAAATGATGCAAAATCTTCACGCGACTCAGGCTTATCGAGACCGATATGGAGTAAAAACATAATGAAACCTGCGGTAATCATCAGTGTTCTGGCAGTCAGCCTGTCCATGAGTGGGCCGGCGCATGCGTTGTATAAATGGGTGGATGAAAATGGTGTGACACACTATGGTGAGACCATTCCTCCCCAATATGCAAATCAGGATAGGATTAAGCTGGAGCAGGGGTGGCGGGTTACCGGTAAGGAAGAGGTGTTAACCGCGGAAGAGCGCGCACAACGTCGTCAGCTGGAGCGCGAGGAGGCGGAACGACGACGTCTGGAAAAAGAGCTACGGCGAGAGCAGCGACGACGTGATCAGGCGATTTTGAATACCTATACCACCCCACAAGAGATCGATCTGGCGAAGCAGCGTAATATGGGGCAGGTTGATGCGCGTATAGTCAGTATTCAATCGCGAGCACGGATTATGGAAGGTAAGATTGACGGGCTTAAGCAAGAAAGCCTGCGTTTTACTCAGGCCGGTAAACCCTTGCCAAAATCGTTAATCCTGGATATTCAGGAAACCTTATCGCGGCTGGAAAGATTGAATGATGACCTGAAAAAGGCGCATGCGGATAAGCAGGCCATTGCCGAGCGTTTTGAAAGCGATAAACAACGATTTATTCAGCTTAAACAGATAGGCGAGCGCGAACGCAATCGCTAGTGCCGAGCCGTGAAAATCTTAACCCCATTGTAGGGTGCATTCCATGCACCGATTTTTAACATAATGGAATGCACCCGGCGATGGGGTAGGGACTCGCACAGTCAATGAAACTGTCTGTTGACACGGCAGTCCGAGAGCTGCTTTTTCTTGGCTACTTGCTTTCACTGATGATGGGTTTGAAACCTAACACCGGCTTAAGTTTTTGTGCCTGCAGCTGAGCTTGTTCCCGGTTGGAGAATGGGCCGGTTCTTACCCGGTTCAGTCCTTGGTCGCTGAGTGTGCTGACCTTGAGCGACATTCCTTGCAGTTTGTGTTGCATTTGTTGTTCGAATCGCGTCGCCCCGGTATTGGACTTAAAGGCGCCAAGCTGCAGGAATATCCCACCGCTGTCTGCGTTGGCGGATTGCTTGAGCGCTTTGCTGGGAGTTGGCTGCGGTGGAGTGCTTGTCGAAGACTGAGGAGCATTTTTGTCCGGCTCAACCAAGGCGACGCTATTGACCTTTTTCGGTGTGTTTAGGGCATTGATCTGCGTGGGAAGAATGCTTTCTACGCTAACGGTGGCACTGCCTTTTTGAATCAGTCCCAGTTTATAAGCGGCCGTGTAGGACAGATCAATCACTCTGTCATGCAAGAAAGGTCCACGATCATTGATTCTGACTATCACCGATTTATTATTGTCGGTATTGGTGACTTTGGCATAACTGGGAATGGGTAATGTCGGATGGGCGGCGGTCATGCCATACATATCATAAATTTCACCGCTGGATGTGCGCTGACCATGAAATTTTTTGCCATACCATGAGGCTACCCCCTGTTCTTTGAATGCGCTGACCTTGGTCAGTGGCGTATATTTTTTGCCAAGTGCCAGATAAGGGCGGTTGGCATAAGGATGTAGCGTTTCAAGTTTGGGGGTAGGGTCGGGGATATTCGCCAGATTGTCGGGGGTATGATCGGCAGGCCCGTCTCCACTCAGATAGCCGTTCTGGTCGTTTGTGGTTTTGATGGCTTGGCTGCTGCCTGCAGCATCTATGCTGTCATCCCGTTTGCTGGCAGTGCTACACGCTGCCAGGGTGGTGGCAAGAATGCATAGTGTGATGGTGTTCTTATTAAACCTCATAGTATTCCTTGACTTGTAAGCGAATTGTCATGATTTCCAGGGGAGTAACATGATGGTCAACAGCCCCTATGATTCCGTCTGTTTGTGCACAGAGATCAATATATTCTGGCAAAATTTATTTTTTCAGTAACTGCTTGTGTGTTTCAATACACATAAGCATACCAAATCCCAGCATTAATGTGAGCATGGATGTGCCGCCATAGCTAACTAATGGCAGTGGCACACCTACTACTGGAAGGATACCACTGACCATGCCGATATTGACGAATAAATAGGTGGCAAAAGTCATGGTTATTGAGCCGGCCATTAAGCGAGTGAACTGTGTTGATGCGCTGGCCGTGATAATGAATCCCCTGATAATGATAAACAGGTAAATCAGTAGCAGGATTAAATTGCCGATTAAACCGAACTCTTCGGAATAAACCGCAAAAATAAAGTCGGTGGTGCGTTCCGGTAAAAATTCCAGCTGGGTCTGAGTGCCGTTCATAAAACCTTTGCCAGCAGTGCCGCCCGAGCCGACGGCAATCATGCTTTGAATGGTGTGATATCCCTTGCCCAGAGCATCCTGGGTAGGGTCCAGCATCATTAAGATACGTTGGCGTTGATAATCATGCAGCATGGACCATAAGAAGGGAGCGCTGGCGGCGGCCGTTAAGACCAGTGCCAGCATGACGCGCCATTTCAGGCCAGCCAGAAAAAGCACGTAAAATCCACTGGCGCATATCAATAAGGTGGTACCCAGATCCGGTTGGCGCAGTATCAGTAATGCCGGTATCAGCAGCAGTATTGCGGCGATGGCGTAGTTTTTAAGCTTTAGTGTGGCTTCGTGCTTTTCAAAATACCAGGCCATCATGAGTGGGACGC
This sequence comes from uncultured beta proteobacterium, assembly GCA_942490555.1. Classification (GTDB taxonomy): domain Bacteria; phylum Pseudomonadota; class Gammaproteobacteria; order Burkholderiales; family Gallionellaceae; genus Gallionella. The sequence continues at coordinate 408,302 of CALNXP010000018.1, forward strand.
CTATTTTCATAAGTTCTGAAGGCTGGATATTGACCACGCCGAGATTTAGCCAGCGTCTGGCACCATGGCTGATGTCACCAAAAAGTGCGACGCAGATGAGTAAAAACATGCCGGTGGCATAGATTGGAAGCGCGGCATGCATCAGATAATGTAACGGCAGGTTGGCGACCAGCCACATCAGTGTCAGTGCCAGGATAATGTTCAGCAGTTGGTTGCCGGATTGGTCAAAATTCCCATTGTCGGCACTGACCAATACCACCAGACTGATGGTCATCAGCATCAGTATGCCTAATAATAAGGGCAGGTCCATATGTGCGGTCAGCCGGAACCAGATGTGTTTAATCATGCCCATCTCTCGCGGTTGCTTGTTGATTCGAAGGGATTTCTCCGGTGAGGTAATAGTCCATGACAATGCGTGCAATCGGGGCGGCTGCGCTGCCACCGTGCCCACCGTTTTCGGCCAGTACCGCTAACGCAATTTTGGGGTTGTCCGCCGGGGCAAAGGCCATAAACCAGGCATGGTCACGGTGCCGTTCGTCCAGTTTGTCTTCATCATATTTCTCCCCTTGTTTAATGCTGACAACCTGTGCGGTGCCGGTTTTTCCGGCAATCAGGTAACCGGCCCCCTTGGCCGCTTTCGCGGCCGTTCCTCCGGGCTGGGTAACCGCAATCATGGCTTGTTTGACCAGCTGTAAATCGTTAGGAGGGATGTTTAATTGAAACATTTTTTGCTTGGGGATGACTTCGCGCTGGTCATACTCGGGGTGGTAAATTTCTTTCACCAGGTGCGGTTTATAGGCCAGCCCGTTATTTGCCAGAATAGCCGTGGCATAGGCAAGCTGCATAGGCGTCATCAGGCTATAGCCCTGGCCAATCCCTACGGAGACGGTGTCCCCCTTATACCAGTGTTGTCCATAGCGTTTCATCTTCCAGTCGGGATTGGGGGAGATGCCTCGGGTTTCACCATATAGGTCGATACCGGTTTTTTGGCCAAAACTGAACTGAGATAAATAGTTGTCGATATTGACTATGCCCATATCAACGGCCAGGCCATAGTAGTAAGTGTCGCATGATATGACTATAGATTTGAATAGATCTACTTCGCCATGACCTCCCCATTTCCAGTCTCTGTAGCGATGTTTGCTGTTTGGTAGTGAATAGTATCCTGGATCACGTATGGTTTGTTCTGGGGTGCGTAAATCGTAGTGCAGTGCGGCTAATGCCATAAATGGCTTGATGGTTGAACCGCCTGGATATTGGCCGCGTAATACCCGGTTATTTAGTGGATGATAGGGGGAGTTATTCAGTGCGTTCCAGCTGTCGTGATCAATGCCGTCAAAAAATAGGCCGGGATCATAGCTGGGGCGACTGACCATGGTCAGTACCTCGCCGTTGTTAGGATCTATGGCTACCAGTGCGCCACGAAAATCACCAAAAGCCTCGGTGGCAACCTGTTGCAGTTTGCTGTCTATGGTAAGTGTCAGGCTTTTGCCGGACGCGGGGGAGGTGCGTGACAGCACTCTGACCGGGCGTCCGCCAGAGTCTACTTCTATCTGTTCAATGCCGGTTTTGCCATGCAGTTCGGCTTCATAATATTGTTCCAGCCCTACCTTGCCGATATGATCGGAACCTTTGTAGTTGGCACGCTCTCCTTTTTTCTCCAGACGGTTCAGGTCTTTCTGGTTGATACGGCCGATATAGCCGACCACATGTGCCATGGTTTCGCCCATGGGGTAATCGCGAAATAATCTGGCCTTGATTTCAACACCGGGAAAACGATATTTTTGTGCGGCAAAGCGTGCCGCCTCTTCATCGCTAAGTTTGGTTCGGAGCATGATAGATTCAAAGCTGCGTTGGCGTTTTAAACGACGCTCAAAGCCTTTAAGATGAGAGTCGGTGATTTCTACCACACTGGAGAGCTCGGCAATCAGTGCATCCAGATTTTCACGTCGTGTTTTTAATGTGTTGGGGATTTTGGTTGGGGTGATTTCCAGTGTGTAACCAGAGTAATTGCTGGCGAGAAGCATGCCGTTTCTATCGTAGATAAGGCCGCGATTTGGCGGGATGGGCAGTACTGAAATACGATTGTTTTCGGCCAGGGTCTGGTAATGTTCAAAGCGCACGACCTGTAGATAAATGACTCGTGCAATCAGAATGCCGAACAGAATGGTGACAAAAGCAATGCATATGCCTAGCCGCAGGCGGAAATAGAAGCGCTCCTGTTTGTGATTCTTCAGTTCAAGCTGTGGGCTCATGATGCCTGTTTTTCAGCGCGATAACGTAATATTTCCCGTAGCAGGATGCTGATTGGCATCCAGAACAGGGCAGAACTGAGGCAGCCGAGAAAGAAAGACCAGACAATTTTTTGGCTGACCAGCCACTGAATCAAGGCATAAGACAGATATACCAGAAAGAAGATACCCAGTACTTGGCTGATTTGCTGGGTTAGGCTGAACATGCGTAAGCGGCGATGCAGTACCGCGCCACAATAGGCCAGTATGGTGTATGACAGCGCGTGCTGGCCAAACAGGCTGGCATCGGCGACATCGGCAAATACCCCCACCAGCCAGGCAATGCCTATGCCTAGCTGTGAAGGGCGGTGCATGCACCAGAATAGCAAAATAATGGCAACAAAATCCGGGCGTACCTTTAGCCAGATGCCTTCCCAGGGCAGCATATTTAAGAAAAGCGCTGCCATAATGGTGCAGGCAATAAAAAAATTGCTGGCTGGCCATTGAATTTCGGGGGTGGAATTGGAGGGGGCGTTATAGCTCATTGGGTATCGGATAGCTCATCGGGGCGCTTGGGGAGTTGTGCATCACTGGATAAGATTAACACATGACGGTTTTTATCCACGCCGCCTAATGGCAGACAAAAAATTCTGGCGAAGGGATAGGAGGCATCGCGTTCAACCTTGACGACCTGGGCAACCGGGATACCTATAGGGTAGATGCCATCTATGCCGGAGGTGACCAGAATGTCGCCGGTGCGTACATCGACATTGGTGGGCATATAGCGCAGCAACATATGGTTGGTGTCGCCAGCGCCAAAGACAATGCTGCGCATGCCGTTGCGTACTACCTGTACCGGTACCGCATGGTTGGGCTCGGTGATCAGTGTGACTTCCGATAGCCCGGGGAAGGTGCGGGTTATCTGGCCGATAATGCCATTTTCATCCATAACAATCTGACCGGCCTGGATGTCATGTCCCATGCCCTTGTTTAGCAGGATTTTGCGTTTGAATACGTTGCGTTCACCATAAATAATTTCGGCGGCATGCGTTTTAATGGTGGCGCGTTTGGAGAGCTCCAGGAGTTTGCGTAATTGCTGGTTTTCCAGCTGCAGGGCTTCAAATTGGGAGAGCTGAGCCGAGTTATGCTGTTGTTGACGTTTTAATTCCTGATTTTGTTCAGCCAGTGACTGTTGGTCGGTAAAAAATATCTTACTGCTGTGCCAGGCGTTTTCCGGCATGGAGGCCAGTTGTTGTATCGGTGAGATGACGATAGAGAGTGTGCTGCGGGTAGATTCCAGATAACGAAAGCGGGCGTCGACAATCAGTAGTATCAGTGCCAGGGCCGAAAAGATTGCCAGCTTGACGGAATTTGAGGGGCCTCGGTTAAGAAAGCGTAAAGATTGATGGCTGCCTTGCATTATCTTGAAAACAAAAGAACAGATAGCAAACTATCTGTTCATGGTGGTTATAAACGCTTATTTTAAAGCTTGTGTTGTTGCTCGGCAAAGCCCGGCGGCTTTGCCGGGTGTTGCCTTACTCGGTAGTGAAAATGCCGGTACTCTTATCCAGACTGTCCAGAGCGACGCCAGTTCCCCTTACCACGCAGGTCAGCGGTTCTTCGGCAATCATTACCGGCAGGCCGGTTTCTTCCTGTAACAGGCGATCTATGTCGCGCAGTAAGGCGCCGCCGCCGGTCAACATCAGCCCCTGGTTGGCAATATCGGCGCCAAGTTCCGGCGGAGTCTGCTCCAGTGCGATGCGTACCGAGCTGACGATACTGTTTAACGGTTCGCTCAAGGCTTCCAGAATTTCATTGCTGGAAATGGTAAAGCTGCGCGGTACCCCTTCGGCCAGATTGCGACCTTTTACTTCCATTTCGCGAACCTCGCTGCCGGGAAAGGCCGAACCTATACGCTTTTTGATTTCTTCGGCGGTAGGTTCGCCAATCAGCATACCGTAGTTGCGGCGGATATAGTTGATAATCGCTTCATCAAATTTATCACCGCCGACTCTGACCGAGCCGGAATACACCGTGCCGCCCAGTGAGATTACGCCGACCTCGGTGGTGCCGCCACCAATATCAATGACCATGGAACCGGTGGCCTCTTCTACCGGCAGGCCGGCACCGATAGCCGCGGCCATGGGCTCTTCTATCAGGGCGACACGGCGTGCGCCTGCGGCTTCGGCCGATTCTTTGATGGCGCGTTTTTCAACCTGGGTGGAGCCGCAAGGGACGCAAATGACGATACGCGGGCTAGGGCTGAAAATTCCCGCTTTATACACTTTGCGGATAAATTGTTTCAGCATGGCCTCGGTATAACGAAAGTCTGCAATAACACCATCTTTCATCGGTCGGACGGCGGTAATATTCCCCGGTGTCCGGCCGAGCATTTGTTTGGCAGCCAGGCCAACCTGCTGAACCACTTTCTTGCCTCCGCCATTTTCATGACGGATGGCAACCACGGAGGGTTCATCCAGCACGATTCCCTGGCCGCGTACCCATATCAGGGTGTTGGCGGTGCCCAGGTCAATCGCCAGATCATTAGAAAAATAGCTATTTAGAAAACCAAACATATTTAATCCCGAAAGTCCCAAAAAGATGCGTCGATAATCCCATCTATGATAACCTATCAGGCTTAGTTTCTATATAAGTTTTTACTATGTCTTTAACAGATTCTGATATCCGTAAAGTTGCGCACCTGGCGCGTTTGTCACTGGATGAGAATGAGGTGGAAGCGGCTCGTTCTCAATTGAATGGTATTTTTGATCTGATTGCTCAGATGCAGGCGGTGGATACCACCGGGGTTGAGCCTATGGCACATGCGCAGGATGTGATGCAACGCTTGCGTGAAGACGTGGTGAGCGAGTCGGATCAACGTGAGCCGTTCCAGTCGGTTGCCCCACAAACCGAGGCCGGTTTGTACCTGGTTCCTAAAGTAATTGAATAATTGACGAAAACTATGCTGAATTCAAGTTTGAAACAGCTTGCGGCTGCCTTGCAGAGCAAGCAAATTTCCAGTGTCGAACTGACACAGTTATATCTGGATAAAATTGCCCAGGTTAATCCCCAGCTAAATGCGTATATTACGCTTGATCCACAGCGTAGTCTGGCGCAGGCTAAATTGGCCGATCAGCGCCTGGCTGCCGGTGAGGCGGGTGCATTAACCGGTATTCCGATTGCACAGAAAGATATTTTTTGTGCCAAAGGCTGGAAAACCAGTTGTGGCTCGAAAATGCTGGATAACTTTGTGGCACCGTATGATGCGCATGTGATCGAGCGGTTTGACCGGGCCGGTGCGGTGAATCTGGGTAAAACCAATATGGATGAATTTGCCATGGGCTCATCCAATGAAACCTCGTTTTATGGTGCGGTGAAAAACCCCTGGGACACGCAGAAGGTGCCCGGTGGTAGTTCCGGTGGTTCGGCCAGCGCGATTGCGGCCGGATTATGTGCCGCGGCGACCGGCACCGATACCGGGGGGTCGATTCGGCAGCCCGCGGCATTGTGCGGTATTTCCGGTTTAAAACCCACCTATGGCATGGTGTCGCGCTATGGCATGATTGCATTTGCCTCCAGTCTGGATCAGGCCGGGCCGATGGCGCGCAGTGCCGAAGACCTGGCGCTGATGTTAAACAGCATGGTAGGTTTTGATCCTCGAGACTCCACCAGTTTGCAGCGGGAATATCCCGATTACACCCAAGACCTGACGCAACCGTTGAAAGGATTGCGCATCGGATTGCCCAAGGAGTTTTTTGCACAAGGTCTGAGTGCGGATATTGAGCAGAAGATTAAGCAGGCGGTAGACCAGTATCAGCAGCTGGGTGCTACGGTGGTAGACATCAGCCTGCCGAATGCCAAACTGTCGGTGCCGGTGTATTACGTGTTGGCGCCGGCCGAGGCTTCCAGTAATCTGTCGCGTTATGATGGGGTGCGTTATGGTTATCGTGCGCCGGAATATGCGGACCTGGAGGATATGTACCAGAAAACCCGTTCACAGGGGTTTGGTTCCGAGGTGAAACGTCGGATTATGATAGGCACCTATGTGTTGAGTCATGGCTATTACGATGCCTATTATCTGCAGGCGCAAAAAATTCGTCGGCTGATTGCGCAGGACTTTAGCGAGGCATTTACACAATGCGATGTAATCATGGGGCCAACCAGTCCGGGGTCTGCATTTGGCCTGGGGGAAAAAGAAGATGATCCGATTCAAATGTATTTATCGGATATCTATACCATTGCGGTGAATCTGGCCGGTTTGCCAGGAATGTCTATACCTTGTGGTCAGGATAGTGCAGGTTTGCCGGTTGGATTGCAGATCATTGGTAATTATTTTGATGAAGCTCGCATGCTAAATGTGGCGCATCAGTATCAGCAGGTAACCGACTGGCATCATCAGCAGCCAGCGTAAGGAAGCAGACTATGGAATGGGAAATTGTGATCGGGCTGGAAGTGCATGCCCAGTTATCCACTAAAACAAAAATCTTTTCCGGTGCCTCCACGGCATTTGGTAGTGAACCCAATACACAGGCCGATGCGGTGAGCCTGGCGCTACCCGGTGTGTTGCCGGTATTGAATAAGGGCGCGGTAGCGCGTGCGATTAAATTTGGTCTGGCCACCGATGCACAGATTGCCCCGCGTTCGGTATTTGCGCGTAAAAATTATTTTTATCCAGATTTACCCAAGGGCTATCAGATCAGTCAGTTTGATTTGCCCACCATTGGTCAGGGCGAGCTGGACATTCAGGTGGAAACCGCACCGGGTAAGAGCTATCAAAAAACGGTACGTCTGACCCGGGCGCACCTGGAAGAGGATGCGGGTAAATCCCTGCATGAAGATTTTCATGGTATGACCGGGATTGATTTAAATCGTGCCGGTACCCCCTTGCTGGAGATAGTCTCCGAGCCGGATATGCGTTCGGCGGCCGAAGCGGTGGCTTATGCCAAGGCGTTACACGCGCTGGTGCGCTGGATAGGAATTTGTGATGGCAATATGCAGGAAGGCTCATTCCGTTGTGATGCCAATGTCTCGGTGCGTCGTCCCGGTGGCGAGCTGGGTACCCGCCGTGAAATCAAGAACTTGAATTCGTTCCGCTTTTTACAGCAGGCGATTGAGTACGAGGCACAATGGCAGATGGAAACCCTGGAAGATGGCGGCACTATTCAGCAGGCCACGGTATTGTTTGATCCAGACAAGGGCGAAACCCGGGTAATGCGTACTAAAGAAGATGCCCATGATTACCGTTATTTTCCGGACCCGGACCTGTTGCCGGTAGAAATCACCCCACAATGGATTGAGCAAATTCGCCAGCAGTTACCGGAACTGCCGCAGACCTTGCGTCAGCGTTATACCGAACAATATGGTTTGCCAGCCTATGATGCCAGTGTGTTAACCGCATCGCGTGAAATGGCCGATTACTTTGATGGCTGTGTGGCCGAGGTGGGCGCGGATAATGCCAAGTTGTGTGCCAACTGGTTGATGGGCGAAGTGGCGGCACGCTTAAATCGTGAAGGCTTGGATATCACGCAGTCGCCGGTCGCGGCGGTACAGCTGGCAGCCATCCTGCAACGCGTGCTGGACGACACCATTTCTGCCAAAGGCGCCAAGACCGTACTTGCCGAGCTGTGGCAAGACAACCGTCTGCAGGTGGATCAGGTGATTGCATCCAAAGGGCTAAAGCAGGTCACCGACAGTGCGGCGATTGAGAAACTGGTGGATGAGATTTTGGCGGCCAACGAAGATAAGGTGGCGGAATACCGTAGCGGTAAGGAAAAGCTGTTTGGCTTTTTTGTTGGCCAGGCGATGCGTGCCAGTAAAGGTCAGGCAAATCCAGCGCAGCTTAACCAGATATTGAAACAGAAATTATCCAGCTGATTGCCTATGGGCTAACTTTTTGCATCCGCTGATATTTCACAGGCGAGCTTTGTGCTTGCGTATGTTGGGCGTGGCGCGGGAAAATGATGCTTAATGAACGTGCGCAAACCTTATTAAAGACGTTAATAGAACGTTATATTGCCGACGGCCAGCCCGTTGGCTCGCGTGCTTTGCAGCAGCATTCCGGGCTGGATATCAGTTCCGCGACCATCCGTAATGTGATGTCAGATCTGGAGCGGCTGGGGCTGGTGGTGAGTCCACATACCTCGGCTGGGCGTGTGCCGACGGCCAGTGGCTATCGTTTGTTTGTCGATACGCTGCTGGTGACTCAGCCGTTGCAGGGCACCGATGTGCAGCAGATCGCCGAGCAGCTTCAGCCGGATAACCCCTCGCGTCTGATTTTACAGGCCAGTCATTTGTTGTCGGAACTGACCAGTCTGGCGGGTATTGTGGTGACCGGGCGGCGCGAAGGCGTGATGCTGCATCAGATAGAGTTTGTGCGTTTAGGCGAGGCCCGGGTACTGTTGATACTGGTGATGCCCGATGGTGAGGTTGAAAATCGGGTGTTATCGCTGCAGCAGAATTATTCGCAGTCTCAATTGACCGAGGCGGGTAAGTATTTGAATCGGCATTTTGCCGGGCGTGAGCTGAGTGAGGTCTGTATGTTGCTGGCCAATGAGCTGCAGCAACTGCATCAGAGTATGAGCGAGCTGATGAAGGCGGTACTGTTGGCCGGTCAGACCCTGGGTGAAGGCCTTGAGCGAGAATATGTGGTCAGTGGTGAAGGTAATTTGTTGCGTGTGCAGGACTTTTCTAATGATATGTCGCGTCTGCGCGGGCTGTTTGATTTGTTTGAGAAAAAACATGAATTACTGCAGTTGCTGGAAGCCTCTCAAAGCAGTGCCGGTATTCGTATTTTTATTGGCAGTGAATCCGGGCTGGCGTCGCTGGATGAATGCAGTGTGATTACGGCACCTTATACCGCCAATAATCAGGTCATAGGTACGCTGGCGGTGGTTGGACCTAAACGTATGCATTATGAGCGGGTGATTCCCGTCGTGGATATTGCCGCGCGTTTGCTGGGCAATGCGTTAACCCAAAATTGAGCGAATATGAAATATAAAACAGAACCTAAGTTTACTCATGGAACCCCCACCAAAACCGCTGTGGTGTTAATTAATCTGGGAACCCCCGAAGCGCCGACTGCCTCGGCAGTCAGACCTTACCTCAAGGAGTTTCTGGGCGATCCGCGGGTGGTGGAAATTCCACGTCTGGTTTGGTGGTTTATTTTAAACGGGATTATTCTAAATACCCGGCCTAAAAAATCGGCCGCCAAATATGCCACCATCTGGCATGAAGAAGGCTCGCCGTTAAAGGTCTATACCGAGCGTCAGGTGAAACTGTTAAAAGGTTATCTGGCACAGCGTACCGCAGCGCCGGTGACGGTAACCTATGCCATGCGTTATGGTCGTCCTGCGATTGATGAGGTGTTACATAAATTAAAGGCAGAAAATCATCAGCGAATTCTGTTTGTGCCGTTATATCCGCAATATGCCGCCAGCACCACCGCTACGGCATGTGATGTGATCTTTAAAGAGCTGTTGCAGATGCGTAATACCCCGGCGGTACGTACCGTCAGAAATTTCCATGATAATGCCGGTTATATTCAGTCATTAAGCAATAATGTGCAGGAATACTGGCAGCAGCATGGCAAGCCGGAACATCTGCTGATGAGCTTCCATGGCCTGCCCAAATACACCTTGGAAAAAGGCGATCCGTATTTTTGTGAATGCCAGAAAACCGGGCGTTTACTGGCGGAATCCCTGGGGCTGGAGAAAGAACAATATAGCATTACCTTCCAGTCGCGTTTTGGTAAAGCGGAGTGGCTGAAACCGTATACCACCGCAAAATTAAAGGAATTGGCTAAAGCGGACTGTAAACGTGTCGATGTAGTATGTCCGGGCTTTGTTTCTGATTGCCTGGAAACCCTGGAAGAAATTGCCCAGGAGGGTAAAGAAGATTTTGAACATGCTGGTGGTGGCGAGTATCATTACATTCCTTGCTTAAACGACCGGGATGACTGGATGAATGCATTAACCGATCTGGTAATGGATAATCTGCATGGCTGGTTAAGCAAGCCCGATGCGGCCGATCTGGAAAAGGGGCGGTTGAGGGCGTTAGAAATGATGTAGAGGAACAGGTATGGCTACGCAGCAGGTAGGGCGCTTTGAAATCCAACGTACACTCGGCAAGGGGGGGCAGGGCGCGGTTTATCTGGCGAATGATCCCCAGCTGGACCGGCTGGTGGCGATTAAGGCCATGCATAAGGCAGGCCCCCAGGCCAGTGCAGCATTAACCAACGAAGCACGTATTGTCAGTAAGCTGCAGCATCCGAATATTATTACCTTGTTTGACTGTGGTGAACACCGTGGCGTGCCCTATCTGGTATATGCCTATGTGCCGGGGCAGACACTGTCCGATCTGCTCAAGCAGGAGCGGGTGCTGTCGCTGGTCAGAGCCGCAGAAATTGCCAGCGGTATTCTGCAGGGGCTGGGCTATGCGCATCAGCAGAATATTATTCACCTGGATATCAAGCCCGCCAATATTATGATGAATGAAGACGGCCAGGCGATGGTGATGGACTTTGGCCTGGCGCGTGCGGTCAGTCAGCAGCAGGGACAGGATAACGACTTTGCGTTAAACGGCACTCCGCGCTATGTCGCACCGGAACTGGTGGCGGGTAAGCCAGGTACCGTGCTGTCGGATGTGTATGCGGTGGGCGCGATTTTGTATGAAATGGTGACTGGCCAGTACGCGATTGAGGGTGAAGGGGTTTATGAGGTCTTGAACAAGGTGGCCAATGAGCCGGTGATTCAGCCCTCAACCTATAACGAGCGCATCGATGAGGTGCTGGAAAGTGTTATTCTCAAGGCGCTGGCCAAAGATCCGGGGGAGCGTTTCCGCAGTGCCGGGCAAATGCTTAAGGCCTTACATGATTATTTGGGCAATGCTCAGGAGGTGGCCGAGCCGGTTGATGAAGCGGATAACAGCACGCTGGAGTTTTTATTACGGCGTATGCGTACCAAACAGGACTTTCCGGCAATTTCCGGCAGTATTGCCGAGATTAATCGTATTGTTTCTTCCGAATCGGCCAGCGGCAGTAAGCTGGCCAGTGCGATTTTGCAGGACTTCTCGTTAACCAGTAAATTATTAAAATTGGTGAATGCGGCCACCTATGGTCAGTTTGGCGGCAAGATCAATACCATTTCCAAGGCGGTGGTGGTACTGGGCTTTGAAACCGTGCGCAGTATTGCCTCGTCATTGATGGTGATCGATTTTCTGCAGAACAAGCCGCAGGCCGCGCAGCTGAAAGATGAAATTGCCAATGCGATTCTCTCCAGTGTGGTGGCCCTGCAGCTGGCCGAGGGTGAGTCGGCGGTCAGGGATACCGAAGAGCTTATGGTTTGCACCATGTTTTATAACCTGGGTAAGCTGTTGACGACCTATTATTTCTTTGATGAGAGCCAGGAGATTATCCGTCTGGTACAACAGGGAAGCAGCGAAGAAAGTGCTGCGATTAAGGTATTGGGTATCAGTTATGGTGAACTGGGAATCGGGGTGGCACGCAGCTGGAACTTTTCGCATCGTATGCTGACCTCAATGCATCAGCTCAAGGAAATTAAAAAGCCCGAGGGTGAATTGCCAGCGATGGCGATTACGGTGAATCTGGCCAATGACTTATGTAATGTAGCGCAATCTGGCAAAAACAAGGCACAGGCCCTGGGGGGGCTGATCAAGCGGTATTCGGCCGCCAGAAAGTTGACCGAGAAGGACCTGCTAGGTGCGCTGGAGCGAGGGTTGACCGATTTTCGTCAGCGCTCCAGTGCACTGGGCATTCGTTTGGGGCGCTGCCAGGTGTTGGACAAAGTGCGCCGCTGGCATGGCAAGATGGAGGATGATGGCCCCACTTCGACACGTAGCGGAGGGGTGCTGGAGGATATTCAGCTGGAGAAATCGCTGAATGCAGATGACAGTGGCTCATTTAAGATTACCCCGGATGCGATCTTAAGCGCCGGCGCTCAGGATGTCAGTAATACCATTGTGGTGCCCGATTTTAAGTTAAATGATGCGCTGCTGATGATTCTGGAAACGATTTATCGGGCGATGAACTTTCATCGTGCGGTGTTGCTGATTCGTGATAACAAACGTCAGGAAATGGTAGCGCGTTATGGCTTTGGTGAAGGTTTTGAGCAGTTAAAATCACGTTTTACCTTTCCGCTGGCCTCACAAAAAGATGTGTTTCATCTGGCGATTGAAGATGGGGTGGATATCGCAATCAGCAACACTCGGGCAAGCAATATTGAAGCCAAAATTCCTGCCTGGTACTGGAAGGCCGTGAATGCGCCCTGTTTTATGTTATTGCCCGCTATGGTTAAAGGCAAAACCATCTGTATGTTCTATGCCGATATGGCGCAGCCCGATCAATTTGAGGCGACTCAGCAGCAGCTGGCCTTGCTGCGTACCCTGCGTAACCAGGCGATTTTGGCGATTAAACAAAAGATATAAGTTCCTAAAACGCGTGCCAACACTGCAGCAACAAATTCGCCTGAAAATCATCCCGCCTGCTTATCTATCGAGCGGGCAATCAATCCACAAGTACCATGCATTGCCTGAAGCAATTGCCTAACCTCCGTAACTATTAAAGCCACCGGCAGGCGCCGAGACTGTCTGGCCGCAACGACTTCGGTTAACCACGGCAGATCCACTTTTAACCCCTGTTTATACAAAAACAAAATCGCCGATTTCGCCTGATTTTGCGTTGATGCAGACACCTCGCGTTGAACCGCCAAATAATTTAAAAAAGCAGCCACCTCATCGCTCCCCATATCCTTAGGATGACGCTTTTGATGAAACAAAATAAAGCGCCGCACCCAATCCAGATAGGTTTGCTCCGTACGAAGACTATAGTGACGCACACGAATCTCAGCCCGCATTTGCTCCAACAGTTTAGGAGGTCTGTTTTCCATATCTCATCCGCCTTTTTATAGGTTGCCCTAAAAGCCCCCTTGACTCATAATCCGACCCTAAGCAATTGAAAATATTAGAATGAAACAATCAGGCTGGCAACCTGTCAGGATTTAGGCGCAAGCCGTCTAAATTTTGACGCCGCCTATATAGACGTTGGGCATATACATAAAAAGTTTGAGTCTCTTATGAATTCAGTTCCAGAAGAAGCATTAGATAAATTAAAAGGCATAAGTAAGGAAGACTTCTTAAGCAACATGCGGAAACATAGCTTAAATAAGCGTTGTGCAGAAATACTATTTGAAGTCATTAATGACGAGAAGGAAATTTCTTATCCAGAAATATGGGATATCCAGAGATATGCATTGAAATGCTTTTTTCCTGAGTATTATTCATCGTTGTCGTTGGGCGAACATTGCTATTCAAGTTCGGAACTATATGAATATGACCCTCCAAAAAATGGGCAAAATATCATTAAACATGGAATAGGCTTTGGAGAGGTTGTAAGCTACTCTAATCAGTTTGGAACATTGATAGTTCACTGCCCAGACGCAACAGACGCAACAGACGCAACAGACGCAACAGACGGAGCTAGGTGTGTGGTTTTTTCTGACTTAAATGCGGGAGGTAATGGGAAAAAATTATCAATTGCCCCTATGAATGTAACTGAAAAAATATACGTTTTGTCTATTGTGCAGCAGCGTGAAGGAAGATTCAGGTTCATTTCCTCTCGATTATTAAGTAAAAAAAACTATTTTCAACAGATGAAGCAGGCATTTAAGAACATATATCCAAATGATGATGCAGTAAAAAATTCATTTGTAGAACGATGTGTTGAGATACTTAAACGAGATTTACTTAAAGATGTTTGATGCAGTATGCCCAACCCAGCATTGCACCTGACCGCTTGTCAGCGTCAGGTGAATTTAGCGTTAGAGCGCAAGGAGACCACTCATGGTAGATAACCCACAGAACATCGAGCACTTCAACCTTGTCGTGTTGAAGTTGCTTGATCGTTTGTACGAAGCCTTTCCTCGCCCTCTAGATATCACCGGTACAACGGCGATTGATATTGGATTCGATGCAGTTCCTGAAAATGCAACAGAAGAAGAAAGCTGGGACATCGGAACCATGGCCGAGGACATCATCGGTTGGCTAAGTGAAGAAGGTTTTCTTCGATACCAAGAAGATCCTAACCACCAACATGGAAACTTCTGGAAAGCTAGGCTCACCCTTAAAGGGCTTACTATTCTTGGCTACGTACCTAGCTCCTTGCAACAGCCAGAATTAAAGGTGCCTCTAATACATAAAGCTAAGCAAGCTATTGAGGCAGGGGCATCAACCGCAGGCAAGGAAGCTGTTAAGCAAGTAGTTGCCGAAATATTCAAACTTGCGCTTGCTCCAGGAGCCGCAATTGCCGCTGGCACATGGGTATAGCGCTCTAACTAGGCGCTTCACCCGACCAAAAACCGCTACGCGGTTTTCGTCGGGTGAGCTTTAACGTTGGAAAGTATGGTTACAGAATTTTCGATTTTAAATCAGGATAGAGTGGTTACTGTTGGAGTCATGAATGATGAAACTGATTATATGTTGTGGCAATATTCAATGGATGAACCTGATCAAATTTACTTTGAATATTATGATCAAATAAATTCTGGGTACAATACTATTCAAGAGTGCTGTATTGATAACGATGGCTGCCATATCGTATTAAACAACAAAAGCATGGTTCATTTCTACTGGAATCCTCCACGCCATAAAGACTTAGAACAGTTTGTAGTTGCTTTGTATTCTATTTATCAAGATCACAAGGATATTATCGATGATTTGCGATAACAATGTTTTCCAACATCCACTTGCACCGGACAGCTCAACAGCGTCGCTCCTTCGTCGCTATGCTGCTGCGCTGCTCGGTGAAGTAAGCGTTAGCCAATAAATTTCAACAAGCAACCATCGGCATCAATATGAAACGGGACTATAAGGTTCTCACCCGAAGTGAACGCGATGAGTGGGACCAGATCAGGGAAAAGGAAGTCGTAGAGAAAATAGGAAATTTCCCTATTAGAAAGGACTTATTTCATGAATACCCTAAAGCTGCTCGCCATCATATGCATCTTTTTCCAAATCAGTACCTTGATATCATGGAACTGCAATTAGCCGACTCGCTCAATAATCGAGTATCTGAATTTCAGGTTCTGCTTGATGATTCAGACACAACAGAAAGACACATTCTAAATCACATTAATAACAGCGAATCATTGCTCATTATTGGTTCTCTCCTCAAGAAATATTACAATTTCGGGCATCATGAAGCACACGCATTTCGTGAATTCCCTTTGGGTACATCTTATAAAGTCGATTATCTTTTGGTGGGTCGTAACTCTGATGGCTGGCATTTCGTGTTTATTGAATTGGAAGCCCCATCAGGTAGTGTTACCGTAAATAATGGAGATTTTGGCGCTGTGTTTCGAAAAGGGAAATCACAAATAGATGACTGGGATCTTTGGCTGGAACAAAACTACGGATCTCTTCAAGAGTATTTTCAAAGACACAAGAAGCCAGACGACACTCTCCCCGAAGAGTATCTCCGACTTGATAAGTCAAGAATCAACTATGTCGTTGTTGCTGGCAGACGCACTGATTTTAATGACAGAACTTACAGGCTTCAGCGGACGATGCGGAATAATGATCAAGTATTAATGATCCATTATGACAATATGATTGATGCAGC
The DNA here is from genome assembly GCA_942490555.1 of uncultured beta proteobacterium. GTDB lineage: Bacteria > Pseudomonadota > Gammaproteobacteria > Burkholderiales > Gallionellaceae > Gallionella. The sequence continues at coordinate 424,163 of CALNXP010000018.1, forward strand.
AAAATCTCTTATTAACTGCCAAACGTATTAATATGGCTAACAAAAAGTTCAACGGCGCTCGTTCCTCGCTCGGACGCGCTAACGCGCGCCGGTTAACTTGGCGTTAAGCCGCTGAGAGATTGAGTAAATTTATAATGAAAAAATCCGAAATCATCAAGGTTAGCTTAGAAATAGCATTCGGTAATAAACCTAGTAAATCATTACAAGGTTTTATAAATCGAGCTATTGATCAAGGTGAGTATTATGAAGGCTTTGAAATAGCAATAGGTAAAAATAATCTTGATTATCAAGAATACGAGGAGTTATTAGCTTCATTTAATTCAGCGTATGAAAACTCTATTCCAGACATGGAAAAGATGTCAGAGTTATTTGATAAGTATTTGCCTCAAGCATATTCCAGCACCTTAAGTTGGCTGGTATCCGATTTGGGGGAAATATTTGCAACTGATGGACTCCAGGTGGCAAAAATACATGATGGAAATCTTATTTGGAGAACACCAAGGGTATCTTGGGATGGAATAAACCTTTTAAAATTATCCGAAAATGAAATTATTGGTGAATGGTATAGCCCCATTGATGAAAATTCTCCTTGGAGTGAGCTTCGAATATCTATGAGTGATGGAGCATTAATTGTGGGGGAAGAGATTGAGTATTAATGTGAAAAGGCCTAACGAATAAGGTTATCTCGTGTGAGGAACGAACCACGAGATAACCGATTGTTGGACAATCCCGGTCTGTGGGTGATGGAAATAGCTCTCGGTGGCTGAGTGGTTTTGAGGTTGCTGCGTTGATCTATCTGGCAGATCGTTTTAATGGTAGTGTTGCACTGCCATTTTTTTGTACCTGAACCCGGTTTTTACCGGACATTTACGCCGTTTTCCCTGATTTTTGGGCCGAGTGTGGGCCGCCGTGTCGGGCACGGTTTCAGGTGATGTGGGCATGGTCGCTTACATGAGCAATGATCTCCTGGCAATTCAGCTACTGTTATTGGTCATACCTGCTATGGGCCGCAGGCGCGTGCGGATGATGTTCATTACACCGCCACAGCAAGGACAGTGAACTTGCGGGCGTGCCGGTAACGCGTCAATGCATGTGGCCGGGTTAACGCGGCGGATCAGCTGAATCAGCCTAATCTTGTGCCATTTGGGTCGGGTTCTATTTAAATGTATGAGTTTCAGCGTACTTTGCATTAATTTAGCAGGTTGGCTATAGTCTGGCTTTGTTTCTTTTGTCGTTTGTAACCATGACTTCGCCGATATTACCTACCCGTGAAAAATACCTCAATCCGTTTACCGACTACGGTTTTAAAAAGCTGTTCGGTGAGCCGGTGAATAAAAACCTGTTACTGGATTTTTTAAATGAACTGTTGCGTGAGGAGCAGGGGGAGATCACCGATTTAACCTATCTTAAAAATGAACATCTGGGCAGCAGCGAGGTGGATAGGAAAGCGATCTTTGATCTATATTGTGAAAACGAGCGCGGTGAGAAATTTATCGTTGAGTTACAAAAGACCAAACAGAATTTTTTTAAAGACCGTTCGTTATATTACGCCACGTTTCCGATTCAGGAGCAGGCCGAGCGCGGCGATTGGAATTATCAGCTAAAAGCGGTGTATACCGTGGCGATATTGGATTTTGTGTTTGATCAGGATAAGCATGAGCCGGAGAAATACCGTTACGATGTCAAATTGACCGATACCGACACAAAGCGCGTGTTTTACGACAAACTGACGTTTATCTATCTGGAAATGCCCAAGTTTAATAAAACGGCCGAGCAATTAGCCAGCCGCTTTGAAAAGTGGCTGTATCTGTTGCGCAACCTGAACCGGCTGGAACGTATTCCCGAGCAGTTGCGTGAAAAAGTGTTTGAGCAGGCGTTTGAAACCGCCGAGATCGCCCGTTTTAATCCCGCACAGCGCCTGGATTATGAAGACAGCTTGAAATACTACCGGGATTTAAAGAACTCGTTGGATACCGCATTTGATGATGGCAAAGAAGAGGGCCTGGCTAAAGGGGAGGAGATCGGTATGGCTAAGGGTGAAGAGATTGGCATGGCCAAGGGGGAAGAGATTGGGATGGCTAAAGGACTTCAGCTAAGTCAGCAGAAAGCGGAAGAAGCACGCTTGGCTGAGCGTATGAATATTGCTCGCAGTTTATTGGATGTGATTGCCGATAATGCGAGTTTGGCGACTAAAACCGGGCTGAGCGTGGAGCAAGTCCAGGCTTTGCGTGATGAAAGTAGTGGTGAAGCATGAGCACCTGTCACGTGAAAAATACCTTAACCTGCTTACCGATTAATGTCATGTGGCTTGATACGCTAACTATGGGGGATGCGTGGGTATGAAGGAAGGTATTCAATGGCAGTGGGGTGTCACGATAGCATTATTATCGCTGTGGGCTGGGGCGTCGGAAGTATTTGCCTGTGCCAAGCCGCAGCTGGTAATGCCTAAGATGCAGGAGATTGCTGATTTGGCGCCTAGAATTGAGTGGTTACCGGTTGCGGATGCAGCGTATTACCAGGTGGCGCTTGAAAGCCGGGTGCCGGAAGGACGGGTGTTATGGAGCCAGCAATTTAGAACCCAGGAAACATTTTTACTGCCAGCTCACGCGCTGACTGCTGATAAGGCGACGTTAAAAATTCGGCTAACGGCAGTCTGTAACGATCAGCAGCGTGCCGAAACCTTGGCCAGGGTCCGCCTGAATGCGGCGCTGGCTTGCCAGATTCCTGAGTCATTGCAGATAACGCACCGGCAAGGGCAGGCGTTTTTGTCCTGGCAGACGCTGCCGAATGCCCAGGTGTATCAGGTGAGGGCACATTCGGCGGTAAGCGGTAAGCCAGAGCTGGTCTTTGAGGTCAGAACCTCACCGCTTAGCCTGGAGGCGATACCCTCCGGCTTGTGGATGTTGGCGGTGCAGCCTCAATGTGGCGCGGCGAACGGGCAAAGCCGTTATCGTAGTGTGCTGCTGCCGTAACGTTATTGGTTTGATGATAACGCTTTGGAAACCACCATTTTTCCAATGCGGCGCCCAAGTTTGAGGCCATCCTCGTTATCGGCCGGATAATGGATACCGCCATAAAGTCGCGACATAGCGGCCTCTGTTGCCCAGGAATTGATAAGTTCGGCATCTTCAGGAAATACCGATGTTAATACCTCGGCGGCGGCTCCTGAAACGGTGGCATGACCAGAAACATAACTCGGGTGGGGCGGGGTGACCAGGTAAGGCATAAATGATGGGTCTATATTTTCCCGGATGACGGTAATCGGGCGTTGTACCCACCAGTGAAACTTAGTATGCCAGCAGGCAATGGTGGCATCCAGCATGGCGACATTCAGTGCGGCCAGCATATCTAGGCGCGCTTTTTCAGTGAGCTGGTATTGTTCGGCCAAGGCTTGGGCTTTCTGATTCCATAAGCCCGGTGGTGTCACACTTCCCTGATCCAAATGCCAGTAATCGGCAATCTTTTTTTGTGCATCGGTCAGATTGCGACTGACGTTGAGTACAGTTTTAGCCGCGTCCAGAATAACCTTGGGTTCCAGTAAGTTAGGCCTGGCGGGTTGGATCTGGCTGCCATCGGTGATGACCCAGGTTTGCCAGCTGCCAGCCAGCGGCTCCTGGGGATGAGCGGAATCCAGCGGTGGGGTGGGCTGCCACATGGCGGTAGTAAGTTTGGGTTTTGAACGTGCATCCCAGATATCATCACCGCCATCATGCAATGCGCTTAAGATGGCCTGTTGTGCCACCTTTTGGCCGATTGCCGCCCCGCTGGTGATATTGCCGGCTTGTGAGGGAGACAGACTGGCTAATGCGGCTAGAGCGGAGGCGCCTTGTGCCTCGATTCGGCCGCGCGTTTCAAGTGGGAACAGGTGCGCAAGCATAGCCGATGCGGCGGCATGGCTAGCCGCTGTTTGTGCCTCTTTGCCCAGTTTGGTATAGGCGGCGTGCTGTGCCGCGTCATGCATGGCGACATACAGCAGTGTTAGTGTACGGCTGGCCCGGGGGGCATTGCGACGGTATTTGACAATCAACTGTCGTGCCTCTTGCCCCCAAAACTCAGACGGCAGCTGGCTTTGCCAGAACGCCTGCCAGCGTGCTAACTCAGGATGTGGGGGTTGTGTGTTTAATGGGGTGTGTGGTTGTGTGCTGAGTTTGTCAGCGGTTAACGATTCGATTCCCGGCAGCCAGTAGCGATGTTCTGCACGGACATTGCTCGATAATAAAAGTATCAGTGATGCGCCGAAAACATAATACCAAGGTTTTATTTTCATACGGTTTATTGTTCCTTATTGTTTTATCCACGAGGCAGGGCCAAGGGTAAAAATTACGATTAGGACTTGCGTGGATGTTAGCAGGGATTATAAGATGCCCAACAAAAAAGCAGCAATAAACCATAACGGATAAAGTTTGGTTTTTGGCAAGTAAACAAGGCAAGCAAAGTTTGCCGTTTTGAATTACGCCCAAAATACCGGAAATGAATGGGAGAGAACGTTGGCTGCATCTTGTGTGACAAAAATTGTCCAGCGAATAGTATATATGCTGTTATTGGGGCTGGTTGCCGCCCCATTACTGGCAGCAGAGCAGCGCTATGACTATGATCCGCTGGGGCGTCTGGTGCAATCGACTAGTGACGGCAATCGGGTGGAATATCGCTATGATGCGGCAGGTAATCTGCTGGAGGTAAGTGGTGATAGTCCGGTGGTTGCGCCATCCATTTCCAGTGTGACGCCTGATGCGATACGCCGCGGTGAGCAGGTTCAGGTTAACCTGAGCGGCAATGGGCTGTCTTATGCCAGTGTGTCTTCTCCCTCAGAAAAACTGATTGTCAGTAGCGTTAGCGCACAGGCCGAGAGTCTGAGTTTTATGCTGGCGGTAGCGGCCGATACCCCGTTAGTTACACAGAACTTTTTACTGACGAATGCCGCCGGCAGTGTTGGCTTTGATATTGAGATCATGCCTCACTTGCCGGTTATGTCTGCGGTCCCATTACCGCTGGCGATTCCTCCCGATAATACGCCGCACAGTTTCAGTATCAAATTGTCGAATGCCGATAATCTGCCTCATACCATTTATTTGGCAAGCAGTAACCCGGCGATTGCGTTGGTTAGTCCGACCAGTCTGACACTGGCTGCCGGTCAAACACAGGCCATCGCCAGTATTACCGGGGTTAGCGCGGGTTCAGCTAGTCTGCAGTTGTCTTCGTCTAGCCTGGAAGATACCGCGGTGCCAGTGTTTGTTACGACAGAATTTGCTGGTATCAATACCAGTCATGCCCAGTTGTTGGGGGTGGTATTAGAAACTTCTTCTGAGCCGCAGACCGAAACCAAAAAGCTGAGCACGCCAGCGGATGTCGGTGTGGTGCTGGGTGGTCATCTGCGTGATTTGGCTCCTAGTGCTGTGAACCAAGGTAGCAACATTACTTTAAATGTGACTGGTAAAGGATTGGATATGGTGGCAAATGTCAGTCTGCTACCGGCCGATGGTGTAACCTTGGGCAGCTTTGTGGCGGCTGAGAGTGGCCTGTCGGCCAGTCTGAGCGTGAATGTGGCTGCCGATGCGGCGACAGGCTTACGTCAGTTGATACTGCAAGATGCTGAAGGGGTGTCTCTGGCCGCGGCACGTGCCGATTCGGACCGATTATTGATTTCCTATCCTGAACCCATTATCGCGTCGATTAGCCCATTATTCGGCACCGTGGGATCACCCATCAGTATGACCTTGCGTGGTCAGAATCTACAACAAGGCAAAGTGGCACTGTATCCGGGTACCGCTATTCAGGTCGATGCGACTCCTAGCGTGAGTGCTGATGGTCGCAGCATGACATTGACACTGGGAATAGGCTCACTGACGGCATTGGGGGAACATACCGTGGTGGTTAGCACACCGGGCGGCTCCAGTAGCACTAGCCCCGGTCCAGAAAACACCTTTACCGTGGTGACCTCGATTGACGAGATACTGACCCCTATTGCCGCACCTCAACTGGGCGTGGTGCTGGAATCTGAAGCGACATCCAGTGAGCAATCTTATGGTCTGCATTCGATGCCATTAGGTGTCAGCCTGGGACCGATTGTTAGCGAGATGAGTCCACATGCGGCGATTATTGGGGAGACCATTACCCTGACCTTGCAAGGCAAAGAGCTGGCCGGCGTGACCGGGTTAACCTTTAGCCCGGCCGAAGGATTAAGCTTAGTGGGTGAACCCAGTGTCACGGCAGAGTCGGTAACCGCCAACGTACAGATTGCGGCCGATGCAGCGCAAACCCTCAGAGGCGTGAAAGTCTGGGTTGGAGACAGTGAAGTTTGGTTTAATGACCCTCGACAATCACAATTCCTGGTGACACCGCCATTGCCACAGATTGAGTCGGTCAGCCCGCAGAACGTTGAAGTTGGCAGTGGCCCGATCACATTAACAGTGCGAGGTGAGAATTTCACTGGTGCATCGCTGTTAATGGCCTTGCCGGATAGTGGGGTGACCATTGGTCAGCCGCCGGTCGTCAATGTTGATGCGACTGAGATTACGGCAACCATTACGGTTGCGCCGGATGCCGCTATCGGCTCACGAGTGATAGAAGTGACTACGCCGGCCGGGACTACCGATAATGCACCAACGGCGGCCAACACTATCCATATCGTCAATGCCCTGGGCGATACCATTACCCCAGTCCAGGCCGCGCAACTGGGAGTGGTGCTGCAAAGTGATACCGTTGAACCACCGGGTTATAGCGGATTCTTAGCATCCAGCGAGCTGGGGGTTATGTTACAAACCGAGCCACCACCCGCTCCCGAGCAGGATATTTTCCTGGAGAATGCCTCATTGGGCGTCGCCTTAGGACCGTTTGCGCACACCTTGACCACCAGTGTTTTACGTCCCGGGATTGATGGCAGTCTGAGCGTGACAGGCATGGGGCTGGATAGCGTCACCTCGGTCAGTGTCAGCCCGGCAACAGGCATCACCTTAGCGGCACCCGTAACTCAGCTGGATGGCAGTGCAATGAGCATACCGCTGACCCTGGCGAACGATGTGGCGGCAGGGCCTAAGCAGTTAATCTTAAATAATGGCGGTTCACGTATTTTGTTTAGCGATGCCAGCCAGGCCCGCTTTGTGGTCGCCGCCGGTGAGCCACAGATGGATTCGATTTCTCCGATTCTGTCCCCGCCGGGAGAAACGGTAACCCTGGTGATTCGCGGGGCCAATCTTGACTATGCCCAGGTATTAGTTGAACCCGTTGCCGGGATTGTTTTCTCTGGTAAGCCAACCAGCAACGCTGACGGTACTGAGCTGACGATTGGGATGTATGTACCATCGGATGCGGACTTAGGCGCCAGGGTGATTCGAGTGCAGACACCGGGTGGACTAACCACCGATCAACCCGAGCCGGCCAATACCTTTACCGTGTATCAGCCATGAGCATGTTTTGATAAGCAATGAATGAATCGGTTGCCTTGCCGGGCGGCCATATCGAATGAGCAAAGGGAGAATTGTATGAAAAGAATTAAGCAAAGCGGATTGAAAATGGGTTCATTGTTGATGACATTAAGCCTGGTTGGACTGGCACTACCGGCCTGGGCGTTTGACAGTGGCAGTAGTGGTGCCGATGGGGCATTCAGTCCTACCGTGAATACCGAGTTGCTGCTGCCTGAATCGGGAGTGTTTAATTTTAGCTCGGTGAATATTCCTGCCGGTGTGGAAGTTACGTTTAAGAAAAATACCACCAATACGCCGGTGGTCATCCTGGTGTCAGGAGATGTGGCAATTGCTGGAACGATTAATGTGGATGGTGGGCATGCAATGCATTCTGGTGCCGGTGGTGACGGTAATATCGGTGATGATGGGATTCCTGGTATGGGTGGACCCGGCGGCTATGATGGTGGACGTGGTGGTGAAGTAGGTGCCAGTCAGTCTGGATTGGGCTTGGGGCCTGGAGGAGGGCGAGGTGGTAAATACTACTCTACGCCAATGGGGGGGGCTGGAGGAAGCTTCGGTAGTTTGGGAGCTAATGCTGGCTGGTACCCTAGTGGTAGCTTTACACAACCGACAACAACTTATGGCTCTAGTCAATTGTTGCCGCTGATCGGTGGATCCGGTGGTGGCGGTGGTGCCGGTGGCTCTGCTTTTAAAGGCGCTGGTGGTGGTGGCGGTGGTGGTGCGTTGTTGATTGCCTCCTCGGGAACTGTATCGGTAACTGGGGCGGTATTGGCTCGTGGCGGTAGTGGTGGTGTCAGTGCTGGTGCAGGTCGTGGAGCTAATGGTGCGGGTGGTAGTGGTGGTGGTATACGTATTGTTGCGACAACGATTTCTGGTAATGGTGCTATTGCCGCTACGGGGGGCGGTGCCGCGTATGAGTCAACTTCTAAGGCTGCAGGCGCAGGTGGTAAAGGTCGCATTCGTCTGGAGGCTGAAACTTTTACCCGTACAGCAGCCAGTGATCCAGGGCATTCCTTCAGTGAACCCACCAGTGTCTTCGTTGCCGGTCTGCCTTCTTTGCGTATTAGCAGTGTTGCTGGTGTTGCTGCACCAGCCAGTCCTACCGGTAATGCCGATATTACCCTGCCATCCGATACCACAAACCCGGTAACGGTAGCATTTGAGACGACTAACGTACCGACGGGTAATATTGTGACCTTAAAAGTGGTGCCGGCCTATGGGGATGTTACCAGTGTGATCAGTCCGGCGATTGCGGGTAGCGATGAGGCAGGAACGGCCAGTGTCAGTGTGACCTTACCCGCAGGTCCCAGCGTATTATCGGCCTCTACCACCTATACCATTACCACGGCAATGAGCGATACCTTGTCTCCTTATGCGGACGGTGAGCGTATCGTTAAGGTACGTCTGGATGCCACGATGAACGGTCCAACCCTGGCGACACTGATTACCGAGTCGGGTAAGGAGGTTGAGGTTCCTCAGGCGCTATTGGCGACCTTTGGCAGTTAACAAATCCATGGGTTCGGCGCTAGCGGGTTAAGCCTACCCCCTACATCCCGGCAGATGTCGCCCGGATGTGAGGGGCATTTTACAATCCAACCGTTTGAACAATAATAGAAATTATTTGTTGCACGCAGTTTTTGAATCACTCACACCAATAAGAATGACAAGGCAGGATAAACCATGGTTGCATACGTGAAATTAGCATTAAGTCAGCACCAGGCAGGCAAGGCAGTGGTGAATGCCATGACCGGCGTCGTAGCTCAATGTGCTGGCGTTTTCGCGGGGCTGATTTCGCTGTTAGCCATGTTACTATTGTTATTGCCTTTATCAGCTCAGGCCGAGTTTCAGCAGCCGGGGGTGCCTTATGCCTTGGTCGATACCCAAACGATTATCGTACCCAGTAAGGGGACGCTGACGCAAGATTTTAAGTTTGTTACCCCCAAAGGGGTGTTAGGGCCGTTTAGCCTGCAGGTACAGAACGGCAGTGATGCGTTGCCGGCAGTCAGCGAAGCGACCATCTGGCTGGATAAGGTGCAGATTGCCGGGCCGAATGATTTTCGGGCGGGGCAGAGCAGTTTTAGCCGCCATGTGGGAGCGGGGCGAGGGTCGCATACCTTAAAAGTTGAGCTGCATGGTGCTCCGGGCAGTGGTGTAATACTCAGTTTGAATGGCCGCCAGTTACAGCCGGTGCCAGTGAAGGCCGAACCGGCGTCACTGGATTTGACCGTGGGCGCGACGGCTCAAGTTGTGCTTACTTTGCAGCCGGCCCCGGAAAAAGCTGGCAAGCTGCAGTTTGAGGTGAGTCAGGGCCATGTGGAGGTAGCCGCCAGCGTGGATTTTGAGGTGGGGCAGACCGAGGTTCCAGTGGCGGTAATCGGCTTAAGTGTCGGTGAAGACGAAATTCAGGCCAAATCCCGCGGCCGCAGTATTACCATTCCGGCTAAGGTGCTGCCAGCCAATGCCGGGGTAGCCAGCTTGCAGCCAGCGATTAGCACGCTGAATCCGGGGGGGCAGTCACAAGTGACGGTCAGTCTGCAATCGGTGTTGTCTGATGATGTCTATGTGGAAATCAGCAGTGCGCCGAGTGGTGTGATCTCACATCCGCTGGGGGTTACCGTACCCGCCGGTGAGTTACAGAGCAATTTCACCATTCATGGTATTGCCGAAGGCAGCGGTCAGCTCACCGCTAGCTTAGCGGGTAGTCAGGCCACCAGTCAGTTCAGCGTAAAGACCAAAGTGTTGGAGGTGTCGTCGTTACAACCGGTGACCAGCCAAATCACCGTGGGCACCACTCAGCAGCTAACACTCGCATTAACCGAATCCCCCAGCGTGGATACCGAGGTGGCTCTTGATAGCATACCGGCCGGTATTGTCAGTGTACCGGCCAGTGTCACCGTACCTGCCGGTTTATCTCAAGTTCAATTGCCGGTGACCGGTGAGGTCGATGGCACCACCACCATACGTGCCAGTTTGAATAGCAGCTTAGCCGAGGCAGTGGTGCAGGTCAGTTCGCCACCGGTAGAAATTACCGCATTACAACCGGCAACACTGGATATTTATCAAGGGGCCGAGGCCAGCCTGTTACTGACCTTAAACAGCGCTCAACCCGAGGCGGTGGAAGTCAGCCTGAGTACCGAGCCTGCGGGTATTATCAATGTACCTGCTCTGGTGACCATCCCGGCCGGTGAACAGCAACTGAGCTTTAGAGTCGAAGGGCTTACATTAGGCGAAACCCAGCTGATCGCCACCTTAAATGGTAACAGCCAGCAAGCGACGATTAATGTGGTATCACAACCCTTAGCGTTAACCGAGTTATTACCCAATCCGCTAAGCCTACAGCAAGGTGCGGCCGGTGCCTTAAGTTTGCAGGTCAATGCCACTCAGCCCCAAGATACGCTGATTGAATTAACCGTTGAACCGGCCGAGATCATACAGCTGCCTGCCAATGTGATGTTACCGGCCGGGCAAACGCAGGTGGATATTCCGGTCACGGCGCTGGCGGTGGGCGATGCGACAGTGAGTGCCACGGCGAACAACAGTAATATCAGCGCTTTGGTTCAGGTGACCCCGCTACCGCCGGTGGTTGCTGAAATCGTCCCCAATAATGCCGGTACCCCCAAAGGTCGTCCCGTCAGTTTGACCGTGTTATTAGACAGGGTGCCCAATGCGTCACAAACCATTAGCTTAACCAGCTCGGCTCCCGAGGTGGCCAGTGTGCCAGCCAGTGTGCAAGTGCCGGTGGGTGTAAATTCCGCCAGTTTTGCGGTGGCGGCATTGAGTGAGGGCGAAGCCCAGATCAGTGCCCGTCTGAATGATGGCAGCGCGCTGGCGCTGGTTACTGTAACGCCGGCCGAAGTGGTGGCGATCAGTCTGTCGCCGCTGGATCATACCGCGTATGTTGGTGATCAAGTGCCCTATACCGCGCAAGGCACCTATACCGATGCCAGCCAGCGCGATATTACCGCCGAAGCCGAGTGGGCATCCAGTGATAGCACGGTGGCCAGTATTGAGGTGACTGGGGTAGCCGATGCGGTGAATGTGGGGCAGACACAGATTGCAGCCAGTAAAGATAGTGCCAGTCAACAAACCGCGTTGTCGGTATTAACGCCACCGGCACTGAGCATGGCGGCCGATGTCAGCCAGCTGGCCGTTGGCGAGAGTGCCACAGTGACGGTTAGCTCCGATGAAGTCGCCGGCAGCCAGCCGTTGGAACTGGCGTTTAGCGGCAGTGGTAGTGGCGGTCTGTTATTACCGGTGGGCGTCAATATCCCGGCTGGTGAATCGCAGGTCAGCTTTAGTGTGACCGCGCAAACTGCCGGCAGTTATCAATTAACCGTCAGTGCGCCGCGTCGTACCAGCGCTAGTCTGAGCTTTACGATTGAATCGGGGCTGGAAATCAGCGCGATTCAACCGGCCAGTGGTGAACCGGGCAGCATTGTCGACATTTTGGGTAACCACTTTGATCCCGTGCCCAGCAAGAATGCGGTGCTGTTTGTGGACAATGTGGCTGCCAATGTACTCAGTGCATCGGCTACCCGGTTAACCGTCAAGGTGCCGCCCACCGCCAACAGCGGTCCACTGACCGTGATGACCCCACAGGGCAGTGTACAAAGCCCGAGCTTTAGTGTGGTTCGCCAGCAGGACTTTGCGCTGCAGGCCAGCCCGGCGACACAAACACTGTTTAGTGGCGGTCAGGCGGTCTATGCACTCAACCTGATTAGCCTGGGCGAAGACCGTTTTACCGGGCTGGCCAAGCTGAGCATCAGCGGTCTGCCCAGCGGTATTCGTGCGCGTTTTAGCCCGGCCAACCTGGCGTTGAATCAGTCTGGCAGCTTGATTGTAGATGCCGATAGCGCGGTTGCCAGCGGCAACCATGTGTTGACGGTTAACGCCAGCTCACTGGTTTCCGGCGTGATGCAGACCCGCACGGCGCAGGTGGAAGTGCAGATTCCGGCGGCGGATGCTGGCACCGGCGTCAAAGGCCGTTTTGTCACCCCTGATGGGCAGGGCATTGCCGGGGTGCGGGTGAATGTGGATGCCAATGTGACCCTTTCCGATGCGGCGGGCAACTTCCTGCTCACCGGTTTGCCGGCCGGTCAGGTCTCGCTGAGAATGGATGCCACTCCGGCGCATCCGCTGTATCCTATCTGGCCGAATGTGGTCACGCTGGAAGGCGGCGAATTAACGGTATTGCCCGACTGGGTGATCAGCCCTCCGCCCGCGGATGAAAACTTTACCCCCATTAATAATGCGACCCAAGATCAATCAATCACCGATGAACGCTATCCTGGGGTAGAAGTCACCTTGCCCGCCGGGGTGGTGATCACCGGCTGGGACGGTGTGATCAAAGACCGCATTGCCATGCAGCGTATTGAAGCGACCAAATTGCCGGTACCGGCGCCACCGGTGCCGACCAAGGAGCACTTTCAGCTGTATTTTGGCACCCCAATGGGGGGCATTCCCGATCAACCGATTCCGGTAGCGGTGCCCAATGTGACCGGGCTGGAGCCGGGTGAAACCACCGAAATCTGGTATTACGACGGCAGCCCGTTATTTGGCTCAGGCGAATGGAAGAGTGCCGGCTCAGCCACCATCTCCGCCGATGGTCAGCAGGTGGTCAGCGATGAAGGCTCCGGTATTCCACGTTTTTGTGGGGTTTGTGGACTGTTTGCGGCCAAGTGCCCGCCATTGCCGAGCGGTGATCCCACCCCAGTCTGTCCTGGCAGCGGCGGTAATCCGGTCGAGCTGTATACCGGTTATGAAAAACCCAACTTCGGCGGCCTGACCTGCGGCGGTTTAACCCCGATTGAAGTCGGTCTATCGTATACTCCGGTTGATATTTACCAGGGCCGTTCCGGGCTGCAAGGCAGCTTTGGAGAGGGCTGGTTCTCAGACTATGAGGTGACGCTGGCCAGCAGTAATCAAAATCAGAAAAGTAAACGTTTAATTCTGCCTAACGGCTCGCGTATTAACTTTGTGCAACAGGCCGATGGCAGTTATCAGGCGCCAAGTGACCCACGCTTTAGCGGAGCGGTACTAAGCCGTAAAAATGGCGGCTTTGACCTGAAACATAAAAACGGCAGTCTGTGGCGCTTTGGGGTAGGGGATGAGATCGGGGCAACGGCCTTCTTCTTAACCGAAACCCAGGACAGCATCGGTAACAGCAAATTCATTCAGCGCGATAGCCAATACAAAATCACCCGTATCGGCACCGAACATCGGGCGCATACCTATCATTACGGCAGCAACAATCTGGTCGACAAAATCACCGACCCGATTGGCCGGGAAATGCTGTTCAGCTATAACGCTGAAAACCGTATCGAAACCGTGACCGATGCCGATGGCGGCGTGATGCGCTACAGCTATGTGGGTGATGATGAATATCCGGCCAGCCCGGTGTGTAGCCAGGGCACCGACGGTTTGCGCATTAAAACCATTCAATATCCCGGCATCGCTACCCCGACAGAAAACTTCCACGGCACCAGCCGCCGGGTGTTAAAACAAACCAGCATGCTGGGTGAAACCCGGTTTAGCTATACCGTCACCGGTGCCTGTATTACTCATGTTGATACTCCTGATCAGATATGTAGCGCCAACTGTCCTAAAGAGGATAGCTGGGAAGCATTTGAAGCCGGTTGGCGTTTTTATGGCGGCCAGGTGGTGGCCACTAAACTGACCGAGCCATCCGGTCGTGAAGTGACTCAACGCTTTAATTCTCAAGGCATGATTCTGGAAGCCAGCGATGGTGATGGGGTGCAGGATAAAAGTATTTATAACCGCCAGAACAAGCTGGTGCAAACCACCGACCTATTGGGACGCGTGACCCAATTTGCCTATGATGCAGCCACTGGCAATATGATCAGCAGCAAAGATCATCTGGGACGGGTAACGGATATTGCCTATGACCCGACTTGGCAAAAGCCAGGCATAGTGACCAGTTATCTGGGTGATGGCAGTAAAATTATGACGGAAACGCAATACGATGCGTTAACCGGCAAATTGAGCAAAGTCATTGACCCGGAAGGGCGTGCTACCACCTTAAGCTATACCCCGCGTGGTGAGTTAGAACAGGTGACCAATGATCGCGGGCTGGGAACCACGTTTAGCTATAACCCGGCGGGTGATCTGATTTCCAGTGAAAATGAACTGGGGCATCTGACGCGTACCGTGACCGATGGCGCCGGACGTGTCACCAAGATCATTACCCCTAAAGGTTATGATTGGTTACAAAGCTACAACGGCATTTCCCAACCGCTGGTCAGCACCGACCCATTAAACGGTGAAATTGAAAGCGTGTATAACGATGCCGGTCAACTGGCGGCGGTCTATGATCAGAACAATAACCCGGTCGAACGTTACACCTATGATGACTGGGGCAATCTGATCCAAACCCTGGATGCGTTTGATCAGCCGGAAACGTTTGAATATGACGAGGCGCATCGGCTGATTCAACGTACCTCACGTGCCAATGAAACCTTCAGCTATGACTATGACGATCAGAGCCGGTTGATCAAAGTCACCCGTCCGGATGGTAGCACCGAGTTTAGCTATGATGCCTTGGATAGGTTGATCCAGGTACAAGAAGGAGCCAATCAGTTACGTTATGAATATGACACCGCAGATCGGTTAATCCGAGAGATACAGGATACACCGAGTGGCTATCACACCATAGAATATGGTTATGATGCCCTGGATCGCCTGGTGTCGCGCAAAATCAATGGGGCGGATGAAACGGTCTATGTCTATAACAAAGCCAGCGAGATTGTTGAAATCCACTATCGCGGTGATACCACAACGTATCACTACGACGATATCGGGCGCCTGGATCAGAAAACCTTACCCGGTGGTCTGATTAAAAAATACGCCTATGACGATGCCAATCAATTACTGCAGATCCAGTACCAGCAAGCCGATGGCACGTTAATTGAACAGCTGGATCTGGCTTATGACGCCGATGGCAACCTGACCCGCAAGCAACTGCTTAACGGCTCGCTGAAACAAGACCGGCCGTTTACCGCAAAATACGATAACGCCAACCGTATGAGTGAGATCACCATACAGGGGGCCACCTATACGTTGGCGTACAATGCCAACGGCCAGCTGATCAGCAAAACCAATACAACTGATGCGGCAGACACCACCACCTACACCTGGGATAGCAGCGGCCAGCTCACCGCCCTGAACGCCCCCAGTATCAACGCCACGTTTAATTACGACCCGTTGGGCCGCCGGATTGAACGCACGGTGAATGGTGACACCACCAGTTATTTTTACGACGGCATGCAAGCCATCGGCGAAGTGCGCAACGGTCAGAACGTGGCCTTGCTCACCGGCCTGAGCATAGACGAAGCGATTGCCACTTACACGGATGCCGGGCGGCTAACCCAGCTCACCGACCAACTCGGCAGTGTGCTGTATCAACTCGATGAAACCGGCGCGACCCAAAGCACCACCGCTTACAGCCCTTATGGCGAAGTCGAAACTAGCGGTGACACCCAAGGCAACAGCACCGAATACACCGGCCGGGAAAATGACCAAACGGGCCTGTATTTCTACCGTGCTCGTTATTACGATCCGATTCTGAAACGCTTTATCTCCGAAGACCCGATAGGTCTGGCGGGTGGTATTAACGAACACGCCTATGTAGAAGGTGATCCAGTCAGCAACGTCGATCCAACGGGTACTTTTGTACCGCTGGTGCTGGCCTATGCGCGCTGTGTGGCGGTGTGCGTGGCCGAAGATACGGCCATTAACGCCATCACCGGCACCTGTATCGACACCAGCACCGTTGCCGCCGCTTGTGCGACGGGCTGCTTAAACCCGCTGAGCTGGTTTACCAAAGGCAGCAAACTGCTTAGCCGTCTGGCCAAGAAAACCTGCTGCTTTGTGGAAGGCACACCGGTGCTGACCATAGATGGCAACAAGCCGATAGAAAGCCTGCAAGTTGGCGACCTGGTGTTATCGAAAAATCCCGATACCGGTGAAGAAGCCTACAAACCCGTCACCCATCTGTTCAAACACTACCGGGAAATCTATGAACTGACGGTAACGGATGCCCTGGGCAACAGTCACCTGATCGAAACCACCGACGATCATCCATTCTTCGTGGTCGGCTTTGACTTTGTACGCACCGACGAATTAGCCATTGGCAGCCTGATCGAAACCAAGTCGGGTGAATATGTAACCGTGCAATCGGTAGAACACAGCGGCCGCTTAGGCGACACCTACAACATCGAAGTGGCGGACTTTAACACCTACTACGCTACGGAGTTGGGGGTGTGGGTGCATAATGCGGAGTGTCAGTTAGGTAGTAATGTTGCAAAGAGTGCAATGCGTTATAAGCTTAAGCCGCAAGATATGGATTGGCGTGGCACAGGCAAGTCCCATCAAGACGCACTTAATGCTGCTTTTGAAAAAACAGGCCTCAATAAAAGTGACTTTGAAGTTACAAAGTGGGGTCGAGATGCAAATGGTAAGTCTTTTCCAGCTGAATATAGACACAAGAGTGGTGCTGAAGTGAATATTGACTGGGCACATTCTAAAAATGGACCTGATGCACCACATGTAGGGTGGCAAACGCCTGGTAAACGTGGCAGCGGTGGCGCAGTGAGAGGGCATGTTATTCTAGATAGTGTTCCATATAATCGGTGATTACGATGAGCTTTATTAGTGAAGCAATTGAAGAAGCTAGCCAGTCCTCTGGTTGTAATGTGACTCCGCTTGACGATAGTGAATCAAGATCTATTAGGGATTGTGTCGAGAGCAAATATGCTTCATCTAGCGGTAGTTTGCCTCTTTGGGAACGACTGGTGGGCGAGGAAAGTAAGTACGACCCTGATGGATGGAAAGTTATTGGAGAATTTCCCTGCCGTAGTATGGTTACGATTTTTTTTGACAAAGAAAATGAAGGTACGATGTACCGTGTAAATAGTTGCAATGATGTTGTAAAGATAATTTCAGAATGCCCAGGGTTTGTATTTTATGTGACCGATGCTGAGTGTGACTTTGTTCTCTGTCATAATGATCATGACTATTTAATTGGCGCTGGTTCTGCGAAGGAGTGGGTTGGATTTAGATAACTTCTATCATGTAGTACATTTACCAATGGTAACTTCTCAATAACTCATGGTAAGTCACGAACAACATCATATGGTGTGATTGTGGTTACAATGCGGTTAAACAAGATTATCCCTTATGAAAAAGCCACTGCAACTACCAGAGATACCAGAATCCGAGCAAAGCCCTTTAGTAAAGTGCTTGCTGGCGATTATTGCACGTCTCCAGGAGCAGAACCAATTGCAGCAAGAGCAAATTCAGCAACTGCGAGATGAGATTGCGATCCTGAAAGGTGAAAAGGCAAAGCCCAAGTTCAAATCGAGCAAAATGGAGCAAAACACCGATCCAGATGATAGTGACGATGATGACAAGCCTACAGGTCAGCGTTCTAGCGGCCAATCGGGTAATAAACGCAAGAAACGAGCGGGGTCGAACAAGCGCAGCAAAACAGCCCAGCTGACAATTCACGATATCCAAATCATCCCGTGCGAAAATGCGCCCACTGGCGCACGGCATAATGGTTATCGAGATGTGGTGATTCAAGGGTTAATTTTTCAGGCGCACAACATCCGCTACCGACTCGAAGTGTTTGTGGATGCGAACGGTAAATCGCACGTTGCTCAACTGCCTGCCTCGCTACGCAACCATCGCTTTGACGAAATATTGCGCGGCTTCATTATTTATCAACACCACCACTGCGGTACCACGCAGCCGTTGATTTTGGAGCAATTGCGCGAAGTCGGCGTCGATATTTCTGCGGGGCAAATTAACGCCATTCTGAGTCAGCGCCATGATGTGTTGCATACAGAGAAAGACGAGATACTTGAAACCGGCTTAGAAATCAGTGCCCATGTAAGCGTTGACGATTCTGGTGCCCGTCATGCGGCCCGCAACGGCTATGTTACCCAAATTGGCAATGATTATTTTGCCTGGTTCGCCAGCACGGCCAGCAAAAGCCGAGTGAATTTCCTGGAGCTACTGCAAGCAAGTAACCGCGGTTATCAAATCACCGAAGATGCCCTGGCGTATATGGAAGCGCATGGACTACGCAAAGCACTGCGACTGGAACTCAGCGAGCACCTGACAACGCCGATTTACGACGAGAAATTATGGCGGTTACACCTTGCATTCTATGGCTTTGAAACCGATCATCAGATCCGCATCGCCACCGAAGCCGCCCTGATCGGGCATTTGCTGACAAATGGATTCAATCCCAACTTGGCAATCGTCAGCGATGGTGCCCGACAATTTTCGCTGTTTTTGCATGGTCTGTGCTGGGTACATACCGAACGCCTGATTCACACACTGATTCCAAGCAATGATCTGCAACGGCAAGCGATTAAATCTGTGCGTGCACAAGTCTGGGATTTTTACCGTGATCTGAAAGCGTACAAAGCGGCCCCTAATGCAACACAGATACCGATATTCGAAGCACGTTTTGATGAAATATTTACCCTGCGCACTCAGTACGCCACGCTGAATGAACTGCTCAAGCGCACCCATCAACGCAAAGAGGAACTGTTGTTAGTGCTGAGACGCCCAGAAATTCCGCTGCATACCAATGGCAGCGAAAACGACATTCGCTGCTATGTGCAAAAACAGAAAATAAGCGGCGGCACACGTAGCGAACTGGGACGAAAATGCCGAGACACCTTCACCAGTTTGAAGAAAACCTGCCGAAAATTAGGCATGTCGTTCTGGCAATACCTGCAAGATCGACTCACGCTGAAAAATAACATTCTGCCTTTGCCTGAACTCATGAGAAATGCTGCTCAGAATGCCGCTTTGCCATGAGTTATTGAGAAGTTGCCAGAAAATTTCTTAAGCAACTGAATCAGATAAATAATTTAATTATCTAAATTCCTATTTTGGGTGATGAAAGACGGGTCAAGATTTGACCTGGCTCTTTTTTCATTTGACTAACCTGGAGAATGGGAATGCGCCCGTCCAACAAGTTATTTCAACGTTTCTGTTTCTATAGATTTTCTTTTATGATGTGCTCCTTCTAAGCAGCTTGCCTGAGCATATGTGATTGCTGGGCTGAAATATGCTGATGAGTTCAAAATATAGAAACGGTTATGATGAAAAAAAACAATTCCCTCGTTTGATAATGTCACCGACAAGCTGGTGCAACAAGCACAGCATAATGGTGAAAGCGTATGCTTTCAATTTTTAGCCGATGGTGAAACGGTTAGTGAGTCGATCACCTTTGCCGAGCTCGATGTCGCAGCCAGAAAAATAGCGGCTTATATTCTGAGCTTAGCCAATCCTGGCGATAGAGTGTTGTTACTGTTTCCGAGTGGTATTACATTTATTAAAGCGTTTTATGGTTGTATGTATGCAGGCGTGACAGCGGTGCCATCTAGTATGCCGTCTTTAAGTCAGGCCGCGAGTCGCATTACAGCGATTATTGATAATTGCCAGCCATCGTTGGTTTTAGCGGCAAAAGATAATCTGACCCGATTAAAAAATAAATTAGCCCATTCAGTTGATGACAAACTGAATATTTGCGCAATTGATGAAAGCCTGGCGGGTATTGATCCGGTTGTATACCCAGCCGATCAGCCTGTATTTTTGCAATATACCTCAGGCTCCACCGCAACACCCAGAGGGGTGCGGGTGCTGATGTCTGGCTTACTGCAAAACTGCCAGATGATAGAAAAGTCGCTGGGTTTTAAAGCTGAGTCTCGCTTAGTTAGCTGGTTACCTATTTTTCATGATATGGGTTTGATTACCGCGATTCTGTTACCTGTCACCGTGGGGTGCTGTGCTTATTTGATGCCGCCAGCTGCATTTATTCAAAAACCAATACGTTGGTTACGTGCCATTGATCATTTTCAGGCCGATATTGCGGGCGGCCCAAACTTTGCCTACCAGCTTTGTGTCGACAAGTTATCCGTCGATGACTTGGCTGGTTTAGATTTAAGTTGCTGGAAAACCGCCTTTAATGGCTCCGAACCGATACGAGCGAAAACGTTAGCGGATTTTGCTCAGCATTTAAAACCGTATGGTTTTGCAGAACAAGCTAGCTTTCCAAGTTATGGTCTGGCTGAAACCGTGTTGTTTGTATCCGGTAAACACTTTTCACCAGAACAACTTATCACCGTGGATGTGGACAAGCTTAATCAAGGACAAATTGTTGAGAGTGATAATCAAGTTTCACAATCGGTAACGCTGGTTGCCAGTGGCGCAACCCACTTTGGTGATCAAACGGTTCATATTGTTGATGCAAAAACAGGCCAGCTGTGTGAAGAAAATACACTGGGTGAAGTTTGGATTGCTGGCAGCCATGTTGCTGATGGTTACTGGGGAGCCCCGGTCTCTCATCGAGATACATTCCGTGGTCAGCTAAATGAGCCGGATGAAAAAAACTATTTAAAAACGGGGGATCTCGGCTTTTTACGGGGTGACTTGCTTTATATTTGTGGTCGCAGCAAAGACTTAATTATTTTGCGTGGCACCAATTATTACCCACAAGACCTGGAATATGCGGTTGAAAATTCAGATGAGCAACTTCGTAAGCCTGGCTTTGTAGCCGCCTTTAATGCCGGTATCGTGAATGAAGAAAAACTGGTTATCGTGATAGAAGTAGAGCGCACCGCGATGCGCCACTTTGATACAACCGTAGCAGGTGATCATGCCGCAGAAGCCATGGCCGAACACTGTGGCGTAGTTGCAGATGAAATTGTTTTTATTCGCTATAACAGCATTCCTCGCACTACTAGTGGCAAAATTCAGCGTAAGAAAACACGGTTAATGTATGAGCAAGGCCAGTTTAATCTTTGTGGTCACTGGTATAAAAGACGAGAAAGTAATTCTGAAATGACTGCATCACAGCAAGATAAATATGAAGCCTTTATTTTTCATTGGTTAGAAGAACGCCTGGGTAAAAACGCGCAGAAAATTGACCGGACACATAACTTATCCGCTTATGGGGTTGACTCTATTATGGCGGTTGAGCTGTCACTTTATCTGGGCCAGCAGCTAGATAGAGAAATCGAGGTAGAACTGATTTACGATAATCCAACCATCATTGCATTATGCGAGGCCCTATCTAAACACGTGCCAGTACATGCGGCTTTACCAGTTAAACCAACGAAAATCGAATCTCAAGAGGAGATTGTCTTACCGGTGTTTAAAGGTGAATCGGCTGAAGCCGTTAAGCCCGTCTTGCTGAATACACAAGCCAACAGCTTTGTACTGGCTGACTTTACCCCTTGGCGTTCCGATAAATTATATCCTCAGCAAGACACTCTGGATTACACCGCTTGGCTAGTCACTGCAACACAGTGCTACCGTGATCAAATAACAGATCCGGTTGCTGCCGAATCTTGCTATCAACACAATCGGGACTTAGTTTATCGATATGGTTTATCGCCTGATGCGATTGGCTACCGCCAGATGAACATCTTCCCTGATTCTATACACGCAGGTACAAATGGCATACCACTATTGCCGCTATGCTTTGACAGTCTGGAGCAAGACTACCGTGGAAAATCGCTAGAACAGCGCATGTTGAATTACGGCGAATTTACCCTTCAGATAATCAAAGACTGGTATCGCAACGAAGTGGAAGCACCCGCTGATATCGTGCATGTGAGCTGCTCCGGTTATTTATCCCCCTCATCGCCGCAGCGTTATATTGCCTCACGTAATTGGTGCCAGACTAGAGTTACCCACTCATATCATATGGGCTGCTATGGCGCATTTCCGGGCCTGCGTATTGCGGCAGGGCTGCGTAGCGCCTCACAAAGCCTGATGAAATCTTATGGCCGTGTTGATGTACTACATACCGAATTTCTATCAACCCATTTAGACGTATCAAAAAACGATGCCGGGCACCTGATAGACATGACCTTATTTGCCGATGGTTTTATTCGTTACTCGCTTTACGATGAGCAAGACTTTACAACTCAAAACCGCCCAGGCTTAAAGCTCGTCGCTACACACGAAGTCATTATTCCAGACTCTGCCGAAGAAATGACCTGGACCCCTGCAGCCTATCAATTTGGCATGTACCTATCCAAAACCGTACCCCTTTTTATTCGAGACGCTATCTACGATTTTGTCATGCAGCTTTGCCAAAATGCAGGCATAGACTATGAACAACAAAAATCCAAACTCATTTTCGCCGTACACCCCGGTGGCCCCAAAATTTTAGACCACATCCGCGACACCTTAGCTATCCGCGATGACCAAATCGACTACGGCCGAAGGGTACTCAAACGCTTTGGCAACATGTCCTCTGCTACCGTGCCACACATCTGGAAAGACATACTAGAAGATTCGGCAATACCTGCGGGTAGTTTAGTCGTCAGTATGGCGTTTGGCCCAGGATTAACCGCAACCGGCGTGGTGCTAGAGAAAATTTAAACGTAGCGAAAGGTTGTTGTGTAGGTTGGCGGTGAGCCTAGGAGGCTGTCCGAGAATGCGGCAACACAGAATTCAGCTACTATATACACTGAAATTAGAGTAAAAACCACCATATATAGTATGTTGTTTTCTATTTCTTCTATTCTCGGACAGTCTTCTAGGCGAACCCCAACATGCCTTACTCCCGCTTGCTAACGTTCGGCATTAGATGAAATACATTTCATACAACTTAGGCTCTGTTGACATAAGGCCCTGTTTGGCCTGAACAAGTGTCCAGACAAGGCACAAAATGCGCGGTTTTCGGCTAAACAAGTATTAGGGGGATGCTAACCCGGTTTGTGGGTAACAATAACGCCACGATAAGAAATTTCACCCGTACGCGCAGGATTTGGGCAACTATCTGTTTGCGTTTATTGAGTATCTTGGCAACAAGGGTTAATAGACAAGACTATCCGCAAACATGTAGATAATTGCTGGTTAATTGGTTTGCTTGAATGCCAGTATGGGTATAGTGAGGTTTTTTCTTCAGCCGAGGTGTTTCATGACCCTGAATCCGGCTATGTGTATGAGTTCAAAAGAAAATATGGTGACTCCCAATATGCGTTAAAGTCATACCAGGCAACCTGGAAGAAGTTGTTTCGCTACACAAAAGAATGGGGGCATTCTGAAGCCGGTTAATGCTTTGCTATGAGGCCAAGCCCTAACGGTACCACGTGCTAAAGTTGTGTAATTTGGTCAGGGATGTGTCTTGGCTGGTTGTGTTATCCAGGCTGCTGAGGAGGGTGTCGGGGCAGGCTTGGGGGGCTGCCCAAACAGGGGTTAGCGTTGCAGTAAGGCTTTTACCGCATGTTGCTGACGACGGCTGACGGATAGCAGTTCTTCTATACCTTTTAGTTTGACCATCCAGCCGCTTTCGCCTTCTTCGTGGCTTTTTTCCAGGCCTTCAATCGCATCTTTGGCGACCAGGCAGTTTCTATGGATACGGATGAAACGTTCGAAAAACTCGCTTTCCAGGGCGGTAAGGGATTCTTCCAGCAGGTATTCGCGCTCCAGGGTGCGTACCGTGACATATTTGAGTTCGGCGCGCAGGTACAGCACTTCGTCTATGGGTACCAGCCGGATTTTGCTGCGCTCGTGAATGGAGAGGTTTTTACGTGGCTCGGGCAGCAGTTCCTTAAGGGCATCCTGGCGGGCTGGCACGGCTTCTCGTGCGCGCATCAAGGCTTCAAATAAGCGTCCCAGGCGAATGGGTTTGAGCAGATAATCAATGGCATGCAGTTCAAAGGCTTTGATGGCATAGTTATCATAGGCCGAGGTGAAAACAATAATCGGTGGCGCTTCCAGCTTTTGCAGGTGTTGTGCCAGTTCAATTCCATCCATACCTGGCATGCGGATATCCAGCAAGACGACGTCGGCATCAATGTGGTTGAGTTTATCCAGTGCGTCAATGCCATTGCCTGCTTCGCCGATGACTTCGGCGGGCAGTTGTTCGTTACAGTCGCCAATCAGATCACGTAACCGGGTACGAGCTGGCGGTTCATCATCTACGATAAAAATACGCATAGGTGACTGTGTCTTTGTTTTTGCCATCATGATCCTTTTTTCAAATAGGGTATGCTGATTTGCACCCGGTAAAAATTTTCCCCACTTTCTACGGCATAGCTCGCGTCGGTATCAAATAGCAAAGATAGCCTGCTGCGAATATTCTTTAACGCCATTTTATTTCCAGCATGTGCCTTATGTTGCTTGCTGGTACACGGGTTCTCGACCATACATTTTAAGGTATTGTGCTGACACTGCAAACTGACCGAGATATGCCCTCCTTGTGACATGGTTTCAATTCCATGATAAACCGCGTTCTCCAGCAGGGGTTGCAACATAAATGGTGGGATTAATGTATCGTCCGCCAAGTCATCAATATGCCACTTTACTTGCAGTCTGTCACCCATACGTAGCTGTTCCAGGGCCAAATATTGCTTACAAAGCTGAATTTCCTGTTGTAATAGTGTGAAATCTTGAGCTTCGGCCATGGCCATACGGAATAAATCTGCCATATCTTCCAGTGCAGTCTCCGCTTTTTTGGGTTGTGCGCGTACAATGCCCAGTACCGCATTAATACAGTTAAAAAAGAAATGGGGACGAATTCGGGCGCGCAGCATTTGCAGGCGTGCTTCGTTTAATGATTGAGATAACAGACGGCTGCGCAAACGGAAATAGAGCAACAGTATGGAACAGACAATGCTGCTGGCCAGGGTGTAACGTAGTAGATCGAAGTGCAGCGTGTCTGCGGCATGTTTTTGATACAGTTCCCCACCCAGTACATAAATCGTAATGGTCATTACCACGACTAAAGTCTGAATAAAGGCGACGCCGTAGTAATACGGAATTTTTTTGAGCCAGGGTTGAACAATCCACAGGCAGATCAGCATGCATAGCAATACCGGGGTAAATAGCGTGGCCATCTGCATGGTCTGGCGGGGGAGATCTTCCCAGCTATGGGTTAATAAAATGGCTTGAAGAAAGGCCAGTACATTGCTGATTAATAGAATTCTCAGGGTTACCCCGATATTGCGGAAATCCGGTAGCGCATCGTTTTCATAATTTTGTTTTATACTGTGCAGTTTGGTCATGGCGGCAAGTTTTGATATGGTTGGTCGCTAAATATAACAAAGGATTTTGAACAAGATATGGCAAGCATGCAAGATAAAGAAACCTGGTCCGGACGTTTTAATGAGCCGGTGACGGAATTGGTGAAGCGTTATACCGCTTCGGTGATGTTTGATCAAAAGCTTGCACGCTTTGATATTCAAGGCTCGCGTGCGCATGCCAGTATGCTGGCGGCGAATAAAATTATCGCGGAACAGGATCTGGCAGATATTCTGCGTGGTCTGGATCAGATTGAGCAGGAAATCGCTGCCGGGCAGTTTGAATGGTCGATTGATCTGGAAGATGTGCATCTGAATATTGAAAAACGGCTGACCACGCTGGTGGGCGATGCCGGCAAGCGTTTGCATACCGGACGCTCACGTAATGATCAGGTGGCGACCGATATTCGCCTATATTTGCGTGATGCCATTGATACCCAGTTGCTGTTGGTGAAAAACCTGCAAGCTGCGCTGTTGGATCTGGCCGAACCGCATACCGACACCGTGATGCCGGGCTTTACCCATTTGCAGGTGGCACAGCCGGTCAGTTTTGCCCATCATTTGCTGGCGTATTATCAAATGTTAAAACGCGATGCCGGGCGTCTGCTCGATTGTCGCCGGCGGGTTAATCAGTTGCCGCTGGGCGCGGCGGCATTGGCGGGCACCAGCTATCCGATTGACCGACACATGGTGGCCAAACTGCTGGAATTTGACGGGGTGTGTGAAAACTCACTGGATGCGGTATCGGACAGGGATTTTGCGATTGAATATACCGCAGCGGCGTCACTGATTATGACGCATTTGTCGCGTTTGTCCGAAGAGCTGATTTTGTGGATGAGTCCGCAATTTGCCTTTATCGATATTGCCGATCGTTTCTGCACCGGCTCATCGATTATGCCGCAGAAGAAAAATCCGGATGTGCCCGAGCTGGTGCGCGGTAAAACCGGGCGGGTGAATGGGCATTTGATCGGTTTGTTGACGCTGATGAAAGGTCAGCCGCTGGCATATAATAAGGATAATCAGGAAGACAAGGAGCCGTTGTTTGATACGGTAGATACGCTGGATATGACGTTGCGTATCTATGCCGATATGATTGCCGGTATCAGCGTTAAACCGCAGGCAATGCGCAGTGCGACCATGAAAGGCTTTGCGACCGCTACCGATCTGGCCGATTACCTGGTGAAAAAAGGTCTGCCGTTCCGTGATGCGCATGAAGTGGTGGCATTGGCCGTGCGTTTTGCGGAAGATAAAGGGTGTGATTTAAGCGAGGTGGCGCTGGATGAACTGCGTAAGTTTTCGGCAGATATTGCTGAGGATGTTTATCAGGTGTTGACCCTGGAAGGCGCGCTGGCCAGCCGTAATCATATCGGTGGTACCGCACCCGAGCAGGCTAAAGCCGCGATAGCACGGGCCAGAGCCGAGCTGGCGTCATAACAAAGGCAGAAAAAAAAGGTGGGCCACAGCCCACCTTTTTTACGGATGCGAGTAGATATTACAGAATATCTTCCAGCATCTGCTTTAATTCACCGTTTTGATACATTTCGATGATAATGTCACAGCCACCTACCAGCTCCCCTTTGATATATAACTGAGGAATGGTTGGCCAGTTGCCGTAAACTTTGATGTTTTCGCGAATGTCCGGATTTTGCAACACATCGACGGCAACATAGCTTTTCAGGCCTAATGCACTAAGTGCTTTTACCGCATTGGCAGAAAATCCGCATTGTGGAAATTGTGGCGAGCCTTTCATATATAGAACTACCGGATTGCCGGTAACCTGCTCGTGAATTAGTTTTTGTACGTCTTCATTCATAATACTGTTAACCCAAGTTAAATGCTCGGGTATTCTAGCGATTTTTATAGGCTGCCGTCAAGTGATGTGCTGCGACAATATGTCACAGTGCGTGTTGACGGATTGCTATTACAATGCCCTTACCGCGTATGACACTATGAACCGTTACAGCATCTCCTCCGATATGATTCTCTCCCAGAACCTGAAGCGGTTAATAGGGGTTCGTACGCTGGCCATCTTTGGTGAGTTGGCGGCCTTGCTGACGGCGTCGCTCAGCCTGGAGATGCATTTTCCCTGGCGTTGGCTAGCTGGCTTGTTGTTGTTGCAAACCCTGCTGGTCGTGGTCAGCAGCTGGCGGGTACGGCAGCCTTGGCAGGTGAGTCCGGCCGAATTTATGCTGCATATCTGTCTGGATGTGTTGCTGCTGCTGGGGGTGTTTGCAGCCACCGGTGGCGCCGCCAATCCGTTTGTCTATGTATTACTCTTGCCGTTGTTGATGGCGGCGGCGCAGTTGTCCAAGCCCCAGGTGCTGGGGGTGGCGGTGCTGGTGGTGGCAGGATATAGCCTGTTATTGGCAGGCTATCAATCGGCAGATTCTCAGGGTAGGTCGCATCATGCGCCCAGTTCCGCGTTTGACTGGCATGTGTTTGGCATGTGGTTTGGCTTTGTGTTCTGTGTGGTGATAGTGGTGGTCTTTGTGATGCGTATGGCCGATGCCTTACGTCAGCGTGATCAGATATTGGCACAGGCCAGAGAGCAGGCGTTGCGTGATGAGCAGTTGATTGCGCTGGGCACGCTGGCGGCCGGGGCGGCGCATGAGTTGGGCACGCCATTGTCGACCATGGCGGTGCTGTGTCAGGAATTACAGCAGGAATATGAGGGTGACGATGAGCTGGCAGAGAGTTTGTCTTTGTTGGATCAGCAAGTGCGACGCTGTAAGCACAGCTTGAGTCAGATCTCGGTGGCATCGGGTCAATTGCGGGCGGAAAGTGGTAACCGACTCACGTTGGATAGCTTTTTGGATGGGATTGTACAAGATTGGTTGCAACGCTGGCCTAAGGCCAGTCTGGAGTATCGGGCGGATGGTGAACAGCCTGTCCCGGTGGTGGTGGCGGAACAGGGATTGAGTCAGGCATTGGTTAATTTTTTGGATAATGCGGCCCAAGGTTCCCCGCAGGCGGTCAGCCTGCATTGTCGCTGGCAGTCTCGGCAGTTGACGATTGTGATTCAGGATAGAGGGCCGGGTGTTTCTGAGGCGGTGCGTCAGCAACTGGGTAAACTGCCGGTAACGACACGCTTGGATGGCGGTGGACTGGGGGTGATGCTGGCCTATGCGGTGATTCAGCGTTTGGGGGGTGAGGTGACGCTGTTGCCGCGAGAGGGCGGGGGAACTCGGGTGGATATTGTGTTGCCATTGGATAAGTTAAAGGTGGACGAATGAATGCGTTATTGCTGGTGGATGATGACGAAACGCTGCGTCTGGTCTTGGGTAAGGCGCTGCAGCGCCGGGGCTATCAGGTGATGGCCGCCGACAGCGTGGCCGCTGCTCGGGTCTGCTGCCAGCAGCAGGCTCCCGATTATGCGGTGGTGGATCTGAATATGCCGGGTGACAGTGGGCTGGTGCTGGTTGATTATCTGCAACAACATCATGCCACGTGTCAGACCGTGGTGCTGACCGGCTACGCCAGTATCGCTACGGCGGTAGAGGCGATTAAGCTGGGGGCGGTACATTATTTAGCCAAACCGGCGAATGCCGACGAAGTGGTTGCCGCCCTGAATAAACCGCAGGGAGATACCCGTTTGCCGGTGGCCGAGCAGCCGATGTCGGTCAAGCGTCTGGAATGGGAGCATATACAAAAGGTGTTAGCCGAAGTGGACGGCAATATCTCCGAAGCCGCCCGCCGTCTGAATATGCACCGCCGCACCTTGCAGCGTAAGCTGCAGAAGCGGCCGGTGAAGAAATAATTGACGCGGCGCTTATTTTTTCAGCTCGGCACTATCCAGTATCAGTGTCACCGGGCCGTCATTTTCCAGCTTGAGCTGCATATGGGCGCCAAATCTGCCACTGGCGACCGGGAATTGCTG
Organism: uncultured beta proteobacterium; assembly: GCA_942490555.1. Taxonomy (GTDB): domain Bacteria; phylum Pseudomonadota; class Gammaproteobacteria; order Burkholderiales; family Gallionellaceae; genus Gallionella. Next base: position 453,535 of record CALNXP010000018.1, read on the forward strand.
ATGGCGTAACCGGCTGATAACCTGTTGATACAGGGTGTTGGCGTGTTCGGCGGTTGCTGCCTGCGAAAAACTGGGGCGGCGGCCTTTGCGGCAGTTGCCATACAGCGTGAACTGACTGACCACCAGTAATTCCCCTTCAATCTGTGTCAGATCGAGATTCATTTTCCCCTGATCATCATTAAAGGCGCGCAGCCGGGTGATTTTATCGACCAGTAAGTCGGCATCTGCTGTGCTGTCGTCATGGGTGACACCCAGCAAAACCAGCCAGCCCTGAGCGATTTGGCCAACCACTTCATTGTCTACCCAGACCTGAGCCTGACTGACGCGTTGCAAGACGGCTTTCACCCAGGACTCCTTAAAACTTTTAAAGCGATAGCATAGCATTGTTGGGCTGCGACAATATGCCACATCGGCAAATGCATGTGGCTATTTTAAAATCCGCGTTTTATGAATTGCGCATGATGGGCTATTTTTGCCGTGGGGGCGTTCTATGTGCCGCTATCAGGCAGCGAGGGCACGGTGTGTCCTGCAGTGTGCGATTCCCTGGGGTTAAGAATAAAAGGGTTCTATTACATGCATGTAGTCACAAAATCTGTTGCGTTTCCGTTTAATCGTCTGTTGGTTGTGTTGTGTGGTGCGCTGAGTGCCTCGGTTGCCGTTGCCGAGGAGACTGAGTTGCCGCCGGTTAAGGTGCAGGCCGCGGCCATCGCGGCACCGCTGGGGGCCGTTTCGGTGGATCCAGACTTTGGGGCGGTGGCTGGCAGTGATAGCGCCACGTTGCTGGGCAATGTGCCGGGGATGCATTTAAATACGGCGGGGGGTGTTTCCAGTCTGCCAGCCATGCATGGGCTGGCCGATGACCGTTTGCGCATCAAGCTGGACGGTATGGGTCTGGTGGCCAGTTGTCCAAATCATATGAATCCGCCGCTGTCCTATATAGACCCATCGCAGATCGATAGTCTGTTGGTATATACCGGGGTGACACCAGTCAGTGTCGGTGGGGACAGTATTGGTGGCTCGGTGATAGTAGAAACCGGTCGGCCGCAATTTGCGGCGGCTGGCCAGCCGGCCATGCGTCAAGGTGAGGCGGGTGTGTTTTATCGCAGTAATAACCAGCACTGGGGGACAACTCTGGCCGCCAGTTATGCTAACGAGCAGGTGAATTTGAGTTATCGCGGTGCCTGGAGCCGGGCCGATAACTATCATGCGGCCGATAATTTTAAGGCTTCTCTGGCCAGCGGACGTATAGGCCACGGTCTGTCGTTGGATGAAGTGGCATCCACGGCCTTTAAAACGCAGAATCACAGCTTGGGGCTGGCGTATCGCTCAGGGGTGGATATATTTCAGTTGCAACTGGGTTACCAGCATATGCCGGAGCAGCGCTTTGCTAATCAGCGTATGGATTTGTTGAAAAATGAACAGCGACGGGTAAATCTGAGCTGGCAGCGTGATACCGATTGGGGAGAGCTGCAGGCGCGTGCTTACTATGAACGCGTTGATCATTTTATGGACTTTGGCGCCGATAAACGTTTTTGGTATGGCATGGCCTCCATGATGCCAGTAGCAGGAACGCCCTGTGGGCCAGTGAGTGCCATGTGTGCGGCCGGTATGCCTATGGTTAGCGAGAGTGAAACCCTGGGATTGACGCTGCAGGCGGATTACCCGTTAACGCAGACACAACTGATGAGCGTGGGTGCCGAATATATTCACTATCAATTGGATGACTACTGGACTCCTTCGGGAGGGGGGATGTGGCCGCAAACCTTTTTAAATATTCATCAGGGTGAACGTGACCGGTTAGCGCTGTTTGCCGAACTGGATCAGCAACTGAATGCACGTTGGGCCACTTTGCTGGGGGCACGTTATGAGCGTGTGTCTAGCGATGCGGCCAAGGTGCATGGGTATAAAACGCTGGCTCCTGCCGGCGGCAATCAGCTGCAGGATGCGGCCGCGTTTAATGCTGGCGATCGTCAACAGCGGGATAATAATATTGATCTGACCGCGATGGCACAATACCGTCATAGCGATACGCTGGATATGAGCGTTGGTTTTGCGCGCAAGGTGCGTTCGCCAAGTTTATACGAGCGTTATACCTGGTCCAGCTGGCCAATGGCGGCGACGATGAATAATACCGTGGGTGACGGCAATGGTTATCTGGGCGATATGACGCTGCAGCCGGAAACCGCGCATACCCTGTCTGCCACCTTTGACTGGCATGCCGCCGATGCCGGTTGGCAGTTTAAGGCAACCCCCTACTATACTCGGGTGAGTGATTTTATTGATGCACAGGCGACCACGGGCTGGGCCGCCGACCAATTTAATGTGCTGCAATATGCGAACCAGTCGGCGCGTATTTATGGGCTGGATCTTTCGGGTGAATGGTCGCTGGCGGAGAACCGTGCCGGTCACTGGACGCTGTTGGGCATGCTGAATTATGCGGATGGTAAAAACCGCGAAACCGGAGATAGTTTGTATAACATGATGCCGCTCAATGGCAAGCTGGTGCTGAATCAGCAGCATGCCGGCTGGAACAATCAGCTGGAGCTGGTGATGGTAGATAGCAAAGATCAGTTGTCGCGTGTGCGTAATGAGCTGGCGACGGCTGGCTATGGCTTATTAAACCTGCGCTTCAGTCATCAGTGGCAGCGTGTGCAGCTGGATTTTGGGGTAGAAAACCTGCTGGATAAATTTTATTACCAGCCAACCGGCGGTGCCTATACCGCACAGGGGCGTACCATGGCAATGAATGGTATTGATTACGGTGTTGGTGTGCCGGGTATGGGGCGCGCGTTATATGCGGGGATGAAGGTTAAGTTCTAGCCGTTTGTAAGGTGATATTTATGGTTATTGCATATTCTCTGAAAGCGGGTTAACGTTGTGCCACGTATGTTGCCATCGTCTGAGGTGCGTTATTTCTTCTGCTGGAGAGTGACGGGCCTGGGGGCGGTATTATGTTGTGGGTGCTAACTTTCATCTGGGGTTGGAACTCACGGTAGCGCACGGGGCATACTAATATATTTGGCCATCATGGGAGAAAACAATGGAAAAAAAGTTTATTCAGGCCTTGCTGGATGCGTTGCATGAAGTTATTGAGGTGATGGCCAAAATTCATGTGGAGCCGGATGAACATCAGACCAAGGCTTCCGGTACCACGGTGGAAGGACATTGTGTGACCAGCATTCTGACCTTGTCTGGAGATAGAGCCAGAGCGTCAATGGCGTTGACTTTTTCGGTGCCGGTGTTGCTGGAAATTGCCCGTAATATGCTGTTTCAAGATAAACAAAAAGTGGATGATATGGTGATTGATCTGGCCGGCGAACTGGGCAATATGGTGCTGGGTGGCGCCAAACGGCGGCTGGAGGACGGTGGCTATCGTTTTAGTCTGTCGTTACCCACGGTGATTTTTGGTCATGACTATCTGGTGGCTCACCAGACCGATGCCCCGGTGAGAGTGATTCCGTTTACGTCGGTACTGGGGATGCTGATGATAGAAGCCAGTCTGGAGGAATTGCAGAGCGAGGTCTGATTATTCCTGAATAACAACCTCGCACAGGCAGAAGTTTTCAACGTCTACCAGGCCTCTATCGGTGATTTTCAGTGCCGGAATTACCGGCAGGGCTAGGAATGACAGTTGCAGAAAGGGTTCGTGCAGTCGGCAGCCCAGTTGCTGGGCTTTTTGTTTTAACTGATTCAGTTTGTCGGCCACCTGTTCCGGAGGCAGGTCGGTCATCAGTCCACCGATTTCCAGCGGCAGTTGGCAACAACTGCCGTCGTCGTCACAAACGACGATGCCGCCATCTATGGCTTGCAGTTGTGCGACCGCCTGTGCAATAGCCTTATCATTCGCGCCCACGGTAATAATGTTATGTGAGTCATGATTGATAGAGGTGGCGATGGCGCCGCGTGTTAAACCAAAACCGTTGACCAAGCCCAGACCGATGCGGCCGCTGGCATGGTGGCGTTCAATTACCGCTATTTTAATAATATCCTGGGCTAAATCGGCTTGCAGCATACCGTTGAGGGTGGGCAGCTTGCGTTGGAGCTGGCGGGTAATGATCTGATTGGGGATAACCTCTATCACTCTGGCTCTAACCTGGGATGGGCCGGCCGGCAGTTGCAGCTGTTGTAAGGTCTGTGGCTGTATATGGATATTACGTTTGCTGGGCGTTGCGTGGGCGCGATGTTGAGCCACCTGCTGCAGCGCGTCGCGTTCTATCCGGCGGCCGGATTTATACACGTCTACAATTTCAAATCCGGCCTGCCAGTTATCGGTCTGATTGGGGCGAATCAGGCAAAAGTCTGCCAGATAGCCGGGGGCTATCGCCCCGCGATCTTCCAGGCCGTAAATGCGGGCCGGGGCAAAGCTGGCGATACGAAATACCTGTTCCGGCGCATGGCCGGCCTGCAGCGCCAGATTGAGAATATAGTTGATATGTCCCTGCGCACGGATATCGGCCGGGTTTCTATCATCGCTACACAGACTGAGCACCGAGCTGGTATAGGCATTTAACAGGGGCAACAGGGTCGCGGCGTTTTTGGCACAGGAGCCTTCACGGATTAATACATGTATCCCCTTGCTGAGTTTTTCCTGGGCTTCGAGTAATGAGGTGGATTCATGGCAGCTGTGAATACCCGCGCTGGCATAGGCATTCAGGTCTTTGCCGGACAGGCCGGGGCAGTGGCCATCGCGCTTATGTCGGTTAAAGGCAAGCAGCTTGTCCATGATGTCCTGTTCGCCATTGAGCAGGCCGGGGAAATTCATTATTTCGGCCAGGCCCAGCACGCGGGGATGATCGCGTAAGGGGGCTATATCCGCCGACTTGAGTATGGCACCGCTGGTTTCCAGCGCCAGTTCGGGGGTGGTCGAGGGCACGCAGCTGGGTAGCATGATAAATACATCCAGTGCCAGTCCTTCCGAGGCCTGCAGTGCCCATTGTATGCCGGCGACACCTTGTACATTGGCGATTTCGTGCGGGTCCCAGATAGCACAAGTGGTGCCGCAGGGTAGTACCGCCTGTTGAAAGCGGGCCGGGGTCATCAGGCTGGATTCAATATGTACGTGTGAGTCGATAAAGCCGGGCACCAGAAACAGCCCGTTGCCATCGACCTCCTGTTCGGCCCGATAGTCATCAATAATGCCGATGATTTTATCCTGTTGGACGGCAACATCCCCGGGTATAAATTGGCCGCTAAAGACATCCAGCAGCTGGACATTTTTGATCACCAGGTCGGCGGGAATCGTGCCGCGTGCGCTGGCAATGGCCTGCCTGAGTTGATGTGGGTCTTGATACTGGGCTTTCGATTTCATCACAGCCTCCAGAGTACGGGGAACAGGCGCTTATTAAAGCAGGCATGGTGCTAACTGGCAACTTTGTGTGTTGGCGGCCAGCAATAAAGCGGTTTTTTTGTTTGCGGGTGATTGCTTATCCGTTGCTTTTATTGGATAATGCGCGGCTTGAAAAACGTAGTGTTCTGGTGCGTACACGCCGCGCCTAATTGACAAAGGAAAATCATGAAAGCAGATATCCACCCAAATTACCATGAAATTACAGTAACCTGCAGCTGTGGCAGTATCTTTAACACCAAGTCTACCATGGCTAAAGATGCGCTGAGCGTTGAGGTTTGTTCTGAGTGTCACCCATTCTACACCGGTACGCAGAAGATTGTTGATACCGCAGGCCGTATCGAGAAATTCCGTCAGAAATACGGTCAGAAAGCTTAATTGGTACGACGCTACTGATTTTGTGATAAAAAAGGCAGCAGTAGCTGCCTTTTTTTATGACCGGGTCATGGAGAGTTTTATGCGTTATTTGTTATTGCTGTTGATCATGTTTGGGCTGGTGGGGTGTGCCCAGAATCCGGTGTCCGGTCGGACGGATTTTGTGATGATGTCTGAAAGCCAGGAAGTGGTCGTGGGACAGCAAAATGATCAAAAGATCAGGCAGCAATATCATGTCTATGCCGATATCCGTCTACAAAGCTATGTCAATCAAATTGGCCAGCGCCTGGTCAAACATAGTCACCGCCCAGAGCTGGCATATCATTTTACCTTGCTGGATTCTGCGGAAATTAATGCCTTTGCCTTGCCCGGTGGCTACGTCTATATCACGCGTGGCATTCTGGCATATTTGAATAGTGAGGCAGAGCTGGCAGCGGTATTGGGGCATGAGCTGGGGCATGTGACCGCGCGTCATGGCGTGCGTCAGCAAAGTGCGGCTCAGGCGGCCAGTATCGGCGTGGCGCTGGCCGCTATTTTTGTGCCGGAGCTGGCTTCGCAAGGTGGGCGACAGATAACCGACTTGCTGGGTGGCGCGTTGTTGTCCGGCTATGGCCGTGAGCATGAGCTGGAGGCGGATCGCTTGGGCGCGGAATATCTGGCGCGTAGCGGTTATGATCCACAGGCGATGATACGGGTGGTGGCGGCACTGAAAAATCAGGAGTTGCTGGACGCCGAGCTGGCAAAAAAAGAGGGGCGTGAACCGCGGCGTTACCATGGTCTGTTTGCCTCGCATCCGGATAATGATACGCGTTTGCAGCAGGTGATCGCCGAGGCGAATAAATTTACGTTGGCCACCCCCAGGGAAGGGCGTAATAAATTTTTGAACCTGGTCAATGGCATGGCATTTAATGAGAGTGTCGATCAGGGGGTGGTGCGCAATAATGGGTTTTATCATGCTGAGCAGGGGATTGCGATGCAATTTCCGGCGGGCTGGCGGGTGCAAAATACGCCGGCGGTGGTCGCTGCACTGGCGCCCAAGGGGCAGGCGGTGGTGCAGCTGCGTATGGGGGCTAAGCCTGCGGGTTCGGTGGTGGACTATGCGCGCAAGCTGGTGCAAGCTCAGGGGCAGGTGGCGGCGGCCACGATTGGTGGTATGCCGGCGGCATTGATTAACCTGCCGGATGGTTTGGGGGCGGTTATATATAAAGATGATGCCGCCTATATCTTGCATGGGCAGCGTAAGCATGTCAGTTTTGATCAGACCTTGTTGCAGACCATGCACAGTTTTCATCGCTTGACCCAGGCCGAGCGTAAGCAGGTAAAACCCTTGAAGCTGCAGGTGATCAAGGTGAAGGCCGGAGATAACTATGCGCAGCTGGCCAAAAAATCGCCACTGGGCGATGCGGCGGAAAGTTATTTGCGTTTGATTAATGGGCATTATCCGTCGGGAGAGCCCGAGGCTGGGCAGCGTATCAAGATTGTTAAATAGCGACCATGTATTTTATTAAGCCCGCTGATCCGAATCCGATTACGCCGTTATCTGCGGGGCTGTTGCTGTTGTTGTGTCTGGTCTGGTTATTAACCGGGCTGATTGGGCATGATCCCTGGAATCCCGATGAGCCGGTGGTGCTGGGGGTGGTGTATGCCATGCTGGTGACCGATAACTGGCTGATTCCTACCCTGGTGGATCAGCCTCATCTGCATTATCCACCGTTGTATTACTGGACTGCGGCGTTATTTGCCCGCGTGTTTTTGCCGTGGCTGGAGCTGCACGATGCTGCCCGGCTGGCCAGTGGTTTTTATATGGGGCTGACGTTATTGTTTGTCGGTCTGGCCGGGCGCAGGCTGTATGGTGAGGGGCGTGGCTGGGGGGCGGTCATTTGTCTGATCGGCTGTATGGGCTTGCTGGTCAGAGCGCATCAGATGCAGGTGGATCTGGTGTTGCTGGCCGGTTGTGCCATGTGGTTGTATGGTTTTAGCTATGTGCAGGAGCATTGGCGTCGCGCCGCGTTGTGGTTGGGCGTAGGGCTGGGAATAGGTTTTTTGGCTAAGGGTTTTGTGGCGCCACTGTGGTTTGTGTTGATTGCATTGTTGCTGTCGCTGGTTACCGGCCGTTGGCGGGATGTCGGTTATTGGCGTACGATTGCTATGGCCTGGCTGGTGGCATTGCCTTGGTTGCTGGTCTGGCCATTCTGGCTGTATCTGGATGCTCCCGGTGCATTTGAGCTGTGGTTATGGCAGCATAATCTTGATATCTGGCTGCATCCTGAACAGTGGTTGGCGCAACTGTCTCCCGGTTATTATCTGTTGAATCTAGGCTGGTTTGCTTGGCCGGCATTTCCATTGGCCTTGTGGTTGTTGTGGCATGCACGTCGTACTCTCAAGCGGCGCGAAGATTTGCAGTTGCCGCTGGTGATGCTGCTGGTGATGTTGGTGACGCTGAGTCTGGCACCCGATCCCAAGGTGTTGTGGGCGTTGCCTATGTTGTTACCGTTTGCCTTGTTGGCGGCAGCCTCGCTGACGCTGTTGCGACGTGGGGCCGCCAATGCCTTGTACTGGTTTGGTCTGATGACGTTTGTGCTGCTGGCATTGTTTATCTGGTGGGGCTGGGCGGGACTGTTGCTGGATAATAATGCCAAGATTACCCGCTTACTTAAAGACTTGTATCCCAATTTTGAGCCGGTAGTGAATGGCGGGGCTTTTATGCTGGCTTTGCTGGCTTGTGTGTTGTGGCTGGTACTGGTCTGGCGTAACAAGCACTCCATGCGTCGGGCGGTGTTGAACTGGAGCGGTGGTATGACGCTGATCTGGGTGCTGGCAATGAGTCTGTGGTTGCCATGGCTGGATAGCGGTAAGAGCTATCGTGGGGTGGTGTTGGCCATGAAGCAGGCCATGCCGTCCCGTTATCAATGTGTGGGTTATACCGAGCTGAATCAGGCATCACGGGCGATGCTGCACTATTTTGGTGGTATTGCGGTGCAATATGACCCAAAACAGCGCTGTGATTTATGGCTAAGTCATGATGATAGGGCGCAGCCTATGAGTCGCCCGGCGTATTGGCGCCAGATCTGGGAGGGTGGGCGCAAGGGTGAGCGCTCCGAATATTTCCGTCTGTATCGCAAGAGTGTGCATTTGTAGGTAGAGAGTAGGCAGTGAGTAGTGAATAGTGGGTAGTGGGTAGTTGGGCAGTGGGTAGTTGGGCAGTGGGTAGTTGGGCAGTGGGTAGTTGGGCAGTGGGTAGTTGGGCAGTGGGCGGTGCTTTTGGCTTGCTTTGGTCAATAAAAAAGCCTGCGTTTGCAGGCTTGATCGCTGGGTTTGAGAGCTGGCTTAGCCTTTGCGACGCATCAGGCTTAGTCCGGCCAGTCCTAGGCCGAGTAAGGCAAAGGTGGCGGGTGCCGATACCGGTGTGCTGCCCATGCTGACCTTGATGTCATCTACGCCCCAGCCTACCGTGCTTTTGGGTGAGGCCGGGTTGCTGCCGGTTAGCATGATGTAAGACAGATCGCTCCAGTCTTGCTCAAATGCCTGAAAGTTAACCGCTTTGGTGTTGCTAAGTTGAAACGGATTGTCTTTGTTGTTAACCATATCACCATTGGCTTTAGTGCCATACATGGTGATCTCGGTAACGCCGAAGTTTTCGTACCAGGCTTTGCCTAAAGACAGACCGTGCAGTGCAAATGCAGCGCCATTGCTGGCGGCCATGGTAAGTACATAATCGCCAGCAAAGGTGTCGCTGCCGCCTACCCAGGCAAAGATGGAGCCGCTGTTGCCCGTTTTGTAGTCGTTGGCTAACACGGTGGGTAGTGCGGTGCTGTCACCGTTTTCGTCGATATATTGTGTGTTAAAGCTAAAGCCCTGAGTTTGTAGTGTATCGCTGATGATATAAGCCTCTCCAGGCGCCACATCATGAACATTTTCAAAATCAATAGTGGTCATTGTCATTGCACTGACAGATGCACTAAACAGGCTGGCGAATAAAAAAGCAGCGGTTTTCATGATGAAGTTATTCCTTTGGAATGTATGTGTCTCTATGGTTCTAAATCAAGCAAAAACTATGCCACCATATCTCAAGGTATTGTAAACCAATCACATAAGCCCGGTGGATGTTTGTCGTGTAAATTTTTTCGACGCGTTGGTTCCGAACTATGGCTGACCCTGTGTTTTGGGCATAAAGTGTAATGCTACCCCATTATTGCAATAACGCAAACCGGTAGGCTGTGGCCCATCATCAAATACATGGCCTTGATGGCCACCGCAGCGCGCGCAGTGATATTCGGTACGCGGGAAGATCAGGTAATAGTCTTTTTTGGTGTTTATGCTGTTGGGCAGGGCATCGTAGAAGCTGGGCCAGCCGGTGCCGCTGTCATATTTAAGATCGGAGGAAAATAATGGCAGTTCGCAGCCGGCGCAGACATAGGTTCCTTCACGTTTTTCATCGTTTAATGGGCTACTAAACGGTTTTTCGGTGCCCTCTTTGCGAAGTACCCGATATTGTTCTGGAGTCAGCAGTTTTTGCCACTCCTGTTCGGTATTAATAATGCGGTCGCTGCGTTGTGGGTCGGGATCGCTGGCTGCGGTGGATGTGCGGGATAATGCCATAGCGCTAAGGCCTCCAATAGAGTACTGTAAAAATTTGCGTCGGTTCATGTGGCGACTCCTGGTAAGTAAACGATGTGTTTAGCATAGCCGAAGATTGTGTTTGCTTTGTCACGAGAATGTCACAGATTGTATAAAATTATCACACATGATGGCCAGGCGGTTCAGTCTTGGGTCGGATTTGGCGAGTTACGATGTTAGAATCCAGGGTTAAACTTTGATCAGGAATATATTAAATGCTTTCTACTGCAAATATTACTATGCAATTTGGGGCCAAGCCTCTGTTTGAGAATGTGTCGGTCAAATTCAGTGACGGCAATCGCTATGGTTTGATTGGCGCGAATGGTTGCGGCAAATCGACCTTTATGAAAATTCTGGGTGGAGATCTGGAGCCAACCGCAGGTAATGTGATGCTGGAGACGGGGGCGCGTATGGGTAAGTTGCGTCAGGATCAGTTTGCCTATGAAGATATGCGGGTGTTGGATGTGGTGATGATGGGTCACAGCGAAATGTGGCAGGCCATGAGTGAGCGTGATGCGATTTATGCCAATCTTGAGGCGACCGAAGATGACTATATGAAAGCCGCCGAGCTGGAAGGGGTGTTTGCCGAATATGATGGCTATACTGCCGAAGCCAGAGCCGGCGAGCTGCTGCTGGGTGTGGGGATTCATATTGAGGCCCATCAGGGGCTGATGAGTGAAATCGCCCCGGGGCTGAAGCTGCGGGTATTGCTGGCGCAGGCGCTGTTTTCCAATCCCGATATTCTGTTGCTGGATGAGCCGACCAATAACCTGGATATCAATACCATTCGCTGGCTGGAAAATATATTAAATGCGCGCAGCTGTACCATGGTGATTATTTCTCACGATCGCCATTTCTTGAACAGTGTCTGTACCCATATGAGTGATCTGGATTACGGCAAAATCACGACTTACCCTGGTGTTTATGATGACTTTATGCTGGCTTCGACGCAGGTGCGTGAGCGTCAGGCGGCCGAAAATGCGCGAGCCAAAGAAAAAGTGGCCGAGTTAAAAGCATTTGTGGCGCGTTTTTCTGCCAACGCCTCCAAGGCACGTCAGGCCACCTCTAGAGCCAAACAGCTGGAAAAAATTAAGGTGGAAGATATGAAGCCGTCCAGTCGTCAGTATCCGTATATTAAATTCGAATACGACGAGAGGGAAAAGCTGCATAGAGTGGCGCTGGAGGTTGAAGGCTTAAAGAAAGGTTTTGATCATACTTTGTTTGAAAATGTCAGCCTGCATATAGGTGCGGGTGAAAAAGTGGCGATTATCGGCCCCAATGGTATCGGTAAAACCACGTTGCTGCGTTGTCTGGTGGGGGATCTGGAGCCGGATGCCGGTGCGGTGAAGTGGGCGGAAAAGGCCAAGCTGGGATATTACGCTCAGGATCATGCAGCCGATTTTGCGAATAATGAGGTGATGACCGACTGGATGGGGCAATGGCGTCAGGATGGTGATGATGATCAGGTGGTGCGTGCGACGTTGGGCCGGTTATTGTTTTCCGGTGATCAGGCAAAAAAGCATGTCAAAGTGTTATCCGGCGGGGAAAAAGGACGCATGCTGTTTGGTAAGCTGACTATGCAGTGCAATAATGTGCTGTTAATGGATGAGCCTACCAATCATATGGATATGGAATCGATTGAATCTTTGAACAATGCGTTGCTGGAATTTAAGGGAACGCTGCTGTTTGTCAGCCATGACCGTGAGTTTGTATCATCGCTGGCCACCCGGATTATTGAGATATCGGAAAATGGGGTGAATGATTATCACGGCAGTTATGAAGAATATCTGCGTGAGCAGGGTATGGCAGCCTGAGGATAACTATGAGTGAACGTCGTTATACGTTGACGCTGGCCTGTCCCGATCGGGTCGGGGTAGTGGCCGCGGTCAGCGGTTTTGTGGCCGAACATGGCGGCTTTATTGTCGAGGCCAGCTATCATACCGATCAGGGGAACAATACTTTTTTTATGCGCCAGGAGATACGGGCCGCTTCGCTGCGACTTGATCTGGCGCAATTAACCCAGGCATTTACGCCATTGGCGCAGTCATTTGCGATGAGTTGGCAGATTGCCGATTCGGATGTAAAAAAGCGCGTGGTGTTACTGGTCAGTAAGCAGGATCATTGCTTGAGTGATTTGCTGCATCGCTGGCGTAGCAAAGAGCTGGGGATAGATATTCCCTGTGTGATCTCCAATCATGAGGATTTGCGCAGCTTTGTCGAATGGCATGGTATTCCCTATCATCATGTCGATATGAGTGACAAGTCGGCCGCTTTTGCCCGGATTGCCCGCTTGTTTGACGAGGCACAGGGGGACTTGATGGTGTTGGCACGCTTTATGCAAATTTTCCCGGCGGAACTGTGTGAGCGCTATTTTGGTAAGATTATTAATATTCATCATAGCTTTTTGCCATCGTTTGTGGGTGCGCGGCCCTATCATCAGGCATTTCAGCGAGGTGTTAAGCTGATTGGCGCAACCTGCCATTATGCCACCGCCGAGCTGGATGCCGGGCCGATTATCGAACAGGATATTGTGCGTATCGATCATGGTGATACGGTAGACGATATGGTGCGCTATGGGCGCGATGTCGAGAAAACCGTGCTGGCACGTGGCGTGCGTTACCATATCGAGGATAGAGTGTTGATCAGCGGTAATAAAACTATTGTATTTCGTTAGGAGAAAAGCATGATGCAGCCAGTGAGCATATTGTTAGAAAAGGTTCGCCGCCAGCCAGAGCGGGTGGATTTTGGCGAGACCATCGCTGCGATTGAGGCCGTTTATCAATTTACGCCCACCTCATTTATTAATGGCTCGTTGGTCAATGATGCCGGGCAAAATAATGGTTCGTGCAAGATTTTTGCATTTGCCCGCCTGCATCAGCTGACCGAGTCACAAACGCTGGCGCTGTTTGGTGATTATTATCGTCAGGATGTGTTGCAAAACCCTGACGGGCAGGACCATCAGAATATTCGTAATTTTATGCAGAGTGGTTGGGCGGGGGTGCAGTTTTCTGGTGACGCCTTGCAGGCGCAAATACCTGACTAAAATACTTGGTTAGTTTATAATTCTGGCAAATTTTGTGACGGAGTGAAGAGTGAGTTTTAGTGATAGTGATGTGCAGCATGCTCTACGAGAGCTGATAGACCCGAATACTCACAAGGACTTTGTGAGCGGCAAATCGGTAAAAAATATCCATATTCAGGGTGCCCGGCTGACGCTGGATATCTTGCTGGGGTATCCCGCCAAGAGTGTCTGGGGCGATATCAAACAGATGGTAGAGCAGCATTTACAGCAGGCCTTGCCCGGGTTGGAAAGTGTTGTCGCTAATGTCAGCAGCAAGGTGGTGCCGCATGCGGTGCAGCGTGGTGTGCCGCTGATTGATGGGGTGAAAAACATTATTGTGGTGGCCAGTGGCAAGGGCGGGGTGGGTAAATCCACTACCGCGGTAAATCTGGCGCTGGCCTTGTCGGCGGAGGGCGCACGCGTGGGTATGTTGGATGCCGATATTTATGGGCCGTCACAACCTTCTATGTTGGGCATTTCGGGACAACCCGAAGTGATCGATGAGAATATTATGGCGCCTATGCAGAATCACGGCTTGCAGGTGATGTCTATCGGATTTTTGATTGAGGGCGAGGATACCCCTATGGTATGGCGTGGCCCTATGGTGTTGCAGGCATTAAACCAGTTATTGCGCCAGACCCGTTGGGATAATCTGGACTATCTGGTGATGGACCTGCCGCCGGGTACCGGGGATATTCAACTGTCACTGGCACAGAAGGTGCCGATTACCGGTGCGGTGATTGTGACGACACCACAGGATATTGCGCTGCTGGATGCACGTAAAGGGGTGAAAATGTTTGAAAAGGTGCGGGTGAATATTCTGGGGCTGGTGGAAAACATGAGTACCCATATTTGTTCTAACTGCGGCCATGAAGAACATATTTTTGGTGAAGGTGGTGGTGAAAAAATGTGCCAGGACTACAACACCGAGCTATTGGGCAGTCTGCCGCTGGATATTGCGATTCGTCGGCAGACCGATGCAGGTTTGCCAACCGTGTTGGCCGATCCGGAAAGTGGCACGGCCAAGGCCTATAAACAGATTGCGCGTCGGGTTGCGGTGAAGGTGGCCGAAATGGCACAGGATCACTCCGGCAAATTCCCTAAAATCGTGATGCAGAATAGTTAACGGGCTGTAGGCAGTAAATAGTAAGCAGTGGGTGCCACCGTCTACGCGTTTTGTTTGAGCTCCAGCGCCAGCTGATAAAGTTCGTTGCGGTTGGCACCGGTGATTTGGGTGGCCAGTTTTACGGCCTGTTTTACGGGAAGTTCTGCCAGTAATAAACGGAGTGTTTGCTGGCTTTGGGTGTCGAGTCCCTGCTGTGGGCTGACCCCTTCGATTAATAGCACAAATTCCCCGCGTTGCTGATTGCTGTCCGATTGCAGCCAGTTTACGGCGTCACTCAGCGGACAGCGATGAATGGTCTCAAATAATTTGGTCAGTTCGCGTCCGAAAACAATTTGGCGATCAGGGCCGAATATGGTACATAAGTCTTTGCTGCATTCTATGATGCGATGTGGGGCTTCGTAGAATACCAGTGTGAAGGAATAGTCCGTTAATGCTCGCAGTGCGTTGCAGCGTGCGCTGCTTTTATTTGGCAAGAATCCATAAAATAAGAAATGCGGGTTAGCCAGGCCGCCGGCAGATAGTGCGGTAATCGCTGCGCTGGCACCGGGGATGGGAATCACGCGTAATCCGGCCTGCAGTACCGCTTCAACAATTAATGCGCCGGGATCACTGACCGCGGGTGTGCCCGCGTCGGTAACCAGGGCGATGCGTTGGCCGGCTTGAATCAGCGTAATAATTTTCTCGCTGATCTTTCGTTCGTTGTGCTGGTGTGCCGCCATCAGACGCGTATTGATATGATGGTGTTGCAACAGCCGTGAGGTGTTGCGGGTATCCTCGGCGGCAATGCAGTCAACATGAGACAAAGTTTCAATTGCCCGCAAACTGATGTCGTTCATATTACCAATCGGTGTGGCGACTACATATAATGCAGATTCTAATTTAGGTGAAAGTTCGTTATGCAATCCAGATCCCTTTCAAACGTGTTAATGCTGTTTGTGCTTATTGCGCTCAGTGGTTGTGTGAGTGGCAGCCTGCCCTTGTTTAAGAGTGATAAGCCGGCCGCAACCGTTGAGTCCGGTGAGCGGGTTATGGCTACCGGCCGTGTTGATGAGCAGGATATTACCACTCATCGCGTGCCCGAGCCTGCCGATTTGAGTGAGCAGACGCTGGCGGGAAGCTCGGTGTGGGATGATAGTGTCGATCGGCATTTTACCGTGCAATGCCATCAGCAGACCGATCCGCATGTGGCGATTATGTTGCCGTTGTCTTCTCAGGTGTTTGGTTCTGCCGCGGATTCGGTGCTAAAGGGGTTTAGGGCCGCTTTTGATGTGCAGGGGCAGCGTTTAGGACTGCCGCTGAGAATCTATCAGAGTCAGAATGAAAACACCGAAGTTGTCGATTTGTATTATCAGGCGGTTAATGCTGGGGCTTGTGCTGTGGTGGGGCCGTTGACACGTAATGGGGTCAGTGTGCTGGCAAGAAACGCCGATATGATGGTGCCAACCCTGGCTTTAAATGAAGTGATTGTGCCGGATGACGGCAATCTGTTTGTGTTTGGCTTGTCGGCCGAGAGCGAAGCGCGTCAGGTCGCACAGCAGATGTTTCAGGACTATATCAATCATGCGGTGGTGGTGACCTTGAATAAATCGCTTTCCAAACGTATGGAGCAGGCCTTTGTTGGCGAGTTTAATGCGTTAGGCGGCCAGGTGCTGGAGTATGTCGAGTTTTCTGGGGATCATAGCGTCTTTAAGGGCATGGAAGCCTATCCAGAAACGGCGGTATTTATTGCTGCCGATGCCAAGCAGGCGCGCTGGATTCGTCCTTATCTGCCTGAGGAGATTGCCGGTATATGGTACCTCGTTGCTGTATGTAGGAAATGACGATTCGCTGTTGAATTTTGATCTTAAGGATGTGCGTTTTGTTGATATGCCCTGGGTATTGCAGGCCGATCATCCGGCGGTCATGGTATATCCGCGTGCCCGACCGGCATTACCTATGCGTCATGAACGCTTGTATGGGCTGGGGGTGGACGCCTATCGTTTGCTGGAGCTGATGCTGCTGGGTGAGTTGCATCAAGGGCTGCCGCTGGATGGTGTGACTGGCCAGATTGATCTGATGGGGCGTACCTTCCATCGCAATGCCATGCCTGCGGTGTTTGAGAAAGGTAGGGCGGTATTGCCCAGCATGCCGAATGCGGTGTCACCGTTTGAGGTGACGCCAGCCTCGGAGACGCAGGATGTGGCCCCGCAAACCGAAGAAGAAACTCACTAGCCGCCAGCTGCAGGGCCAGCAGGCCGAAGTTCAGGCCCTGGGCTGGTTGCAGCAGCAGGGCCTGAGGCTGGTGCAGGCCAATTATCATTGCCGCTTTGGTGAAATCGACCTGATTATGTGGCATGCCGAGGTGCTGGTGTTTGTTGAGGTGCGTTATCGCACGGACCGTGATTATGGGGGGGCTGCCGCCAGTGTGGATTATCATAAACAGCAGAAAATTATTCGATCTGCGCACAATTATCTGACCCGTTTCGCCGAACTTCCTTGTTGCCGTTTTGATGTGTTGCTGATCGAAAAAAACGCCCCGGTTGAGTGGATCAACGGAGCGTTTGATGCTTTTTAGCTGAGGCTGCGGTATGCCCTTTGCTAAGATGAACATGGGCAGAGGCTTATCAGGCTGCTTGAATCACCTTCATTGCCGCCAGTTTGTTTTGAGCGGACTGTGGTTGCTTATGTGGCATAGGCAGCGTTTTACCGCCTTCCCAGGCGCGCCCGGCCTTGCAGCCCTGGCGTGAGCCACGACGTTTCAGTTCGTCTTCAATGCCGTTTAAAATCGCCCATTTTTTGCCACACCAGGCCGGTGCCACCAGAATATCTTCCGAGGCGGTGCCGGTGACACGATGGAAGACGATGTCCTCCGGGGTGCGCTCGATAATATCCACCGCGGTGTTGATATATTGCGCTTGTGTCATCGGCTGATATTCGTTGCGGCGGTATTGATTCGCCAGCACGGTTTGTTTGACCACATGCAGAGGGTGCAGCTTCAGGCCATCGGTGCCTATATCCAGCACGGTATCCAGCGTGGAATGATGGTATGAGTCATCCTCGCCCGGCAGCCCCAGAATTAAATGGGTGCATAACGGCAGGCCACGCTCACGGGCGGCCAGGGCGGCGGTTTGGTACTCTTCTAAATCGTGTCCTCGATTTACCTTGCGTAAGGTTTCATCAAAGGCGGATTGTAGCCCCAGCTCCAGCCAGACAATATTGCCTTCATCGCGATAGCGGCACAACAGATCCAGCACCTCATTGGGGGCGCAATCGGGGCGCGTGCCTACCGCTAAGCCGACGATGTCATCGTATTGCAATGCTTCTCGATACATTTCATCCAATGTTTTTACATCGGCATAGGTGTTGGTGTAGGCCTGAAAGTAAGCCAGATATTTTTTTGCCCGGGTACGTTCTGAAATTGCCCGGCGCCCGTTATTCAGCTGGCGCTCCATACCTTTGGGATCTTTAGAGTTAGGGCTGAACGACACGTTATTGCAAAACGTGCAGCCGCCAACCCCCTTAGAACCGTCGCGGTTAGGGCAGGTAAAGCCAACATCCAGCGCAATCTTATGAATACGCTCGCCGTGCTGTTGCAGCAGATGGTGACCAAAAGTAGTAATGTAATCAGTTAAAGCCATAGTGCGCGGGAGGTTATCACGCGCTTTCAAGGACTTCAACTGTGTTGAGGAAGGGGTTTTGCATTCAGTGCTCCGCCTGGCGTGCTATCACCTGATTGTGAGAAAAGGGTTTGTCGGTGGCAATCAGGAAATAAGGGGCTCTTCCTAAAAGAAAGTCAGCTGTGTTTTTGAAAATTAGCGTGTTATTTATAAGACGGGGGTTACGCGTGAAATATGATGCTATATAATTCTCAAATTGATGATTTTTATCTGGAAATATAAAACGCTGCGTGTTGAGCTTCTCTGGTTTTTTCTATGTATGCGAATGGATAGGGGATGCCAGATAGGAGGCTGGACCTGAATCCAGCGTAAGTTTCTGCTATGAAATTATGATTAATACCGTGTTTTTTATAATGTAATGTTTTTTAAGAGGGAGAGAAATGAAATCATTTTTTAAAATTCAGGCGGGGCTACTGTTATGTCTGGCCAGTATCCATGTGCAAGCGGCTCCGGTTGACCTGTCTGCCTGGAGTGCTGAAGGGCAGGGTAACTGGCAGTTGCAGGGGGGAAATGATAGTGTGCTGCAGACGAGTAATGGTTTGCCAACGGTATTTCACAATAATGCAAATAGCCAGTGGCAGCAGCTTTCCGGGCACATTACCGTGCAAACAGCCAGTGATGATGATTTTATCGGATTTGTTTTAGGTTACTAGGCTGATGACCTAAAAAACAGCAATGCAGATTATCTGTTGGTTGACTGGAAACAGAGAACTCAATCTTACGCTGGAGTTGGGCAGGCTGGTCTGGCTATTTCCCGAGTAACCGACAACATTTCTACTCATGGTACCGGTCCTTGGGCGCATGATAGTGCTGAGGGTGTTACCGAATTGCAGCGTGCAGCTACGCTGGGGAATGTCGGCTGGCAGGATAATGTTACCTATACCTTTGATCTGGTGTTTACACCTACATTGGCACAGGTGTTTGTTGATGGGGTTGAAGAGCTTAGCGTGGCAGGTAGTTTTAATGATGGGGCTTTCGGCTTTTATAACTACAGTCAGTCCCAGGTAAGCTATGCCGGTATTACCTCGGAAGAGGTTGCCATTCCCTCAGTCCCTGAGCCGTTGCCAATATTACTGTTTGGTGCAGGCCTGGCATTGATTGCGGGTGCTAGAAAGCGTAAGTCAGTATCAAACTAAGTTAAGAGCAGGTGAAGTGGTCAAGTCTTGATTTAACGTATTCAGTCAAAAGCTTTGATAGGATGTAACCGTTTTATGTTAAGTCAGGACTTGACCTGCCCCCCCCCCTCGCTTATATTTAAATTGGATTTGACCCGAATGGCGCTTACTTAAGCTTTTCTGGGTGTCCACGCTGTTGAATTTTCTCTATTTCTTTCTCATGTCTGATAGTCAGCAAACGGTACGCTTTGGGTCTTATTTTCACGGCCCTAGGCTCTATTCGGCCTGGCCGCTTACCAACCCGCTGTTGGGCCATTAATAGAAAGAGGGTTAAGTATCATAATGGATATTATGATACTTGACCCCTTGCTTCTTGCTTCCTCCTCACTTAGGAAGTCATGCCGCTGCCCAGCGTCTTGTCGCAGGCACGTCTTTAATTAATGGTGCAATTATTGGTGTCTCTTATGAAGGCGGTAATGCGGCTGGTTCTCTGACTAGGGTTTTTGTGAATAGATTTTTTAGGGCTGTGGAGCAATAATTAACGGGTTGTATTGATGAATAAAACGAGAAAAATAGGGTTGGGATATCGTTTTCTAGCCATGTTTATATGTTTGTGTAGTGGCACCGGGATATTGGGTATTGCGTTTTACGGGCTAGAGGAAGCGTGGGTTTTGTCTGATTTGTGGTTTATTCTAGCCCCAGTTTTGCTGCTTTATGTTTTTGGAACTATTGCTATTAAAGGGTTTCCACCTAGAATACTAGTAAGGCTGATTGGGGGGGGGGAATGAATGAGGTCATAAGGGATGTAAATGAATGGGGTGTGCGCCAGGAGACTGGTACCTCGTACGGCGGAATCCGGTAGGGTGTAATAGGCGTGTTTTGCCGTATTACACCGAATGTCTGTGAATTGCCATTGAACATTGAGTGATGCTTCGGAAATGTCGGTTTACGCTTCGCTAAACCAACCCAGGGTGTGGATGTGCTTTGATGAGGATATGCGATGCCGAACTATCGTCGAGCTTGGTGCCCTGGTGGTACGTTTTTCTTTACGGTGAATTTGCTTGAGCGGCATAAGAAAGTGAAGTGGTCAAGTCTTGACTTAACGTATTCAGTCAAAAGCTTTGATAGGATGTAACCGTTTTATGTTAAGTCAGGACTTGACCTGCCCTGCCCCCCCCTCGCTTATATTTAAATTGGATTTGACCCGAATGGCACTTACTTAAGCTTTTCTGGGTGTCCACGCTGTTGAATTTTCTCTATTTCTTTCTCATGTCTGATAGTCAGCAAACGGTACGCTTTGGGTCTTATTTTCACGGCCCTAGGCTCTATTCGGCCTGGCCGCTTACCAACCCGCTGTTGGGCCATTAATAGAAAGAGGGTTAAGTATCATAATGGATATTATGATACTTGACCCCTTGCTTGGGGTGTAGATCATTCTGTGACAGAAACCAAAGCGACCAACAAGTAGCCTCTTAAAAGCAAAAAAGGCAGTTCTTCTGTATATTTGAAAGCGCTAAAACAACCAAATAACAAAAGAACTGCCGAATGTCACTATCTCACGAACCAGCCTCTCTGCCAAGCCATCATTTAACTGAAGCCTTCAACCATTTACAAAAGTCTCTCAACACTCAATTAAAGCTAGCCCAGCAACGCGAGTTATTTGAAGGTATTGAAAAAGCCGTTCATGCTGCATTTATGGAAGCCGAAAGAGCCGCTTTAGCCGCCATGCTAGCCAGCTATGATATTGACCTACCTGTGCTGACAATAGGAAACAAAACTTATCGTCGAGTACTTCATAGCGAGAAAAATTATACCTCTGTCGCGGGAAAAATCCGTGTTAAACGTACACGCTATCGTTTACCAGGTACAACGATAAGTATCAGCCCATTAGAATGTCGGGCAGGTATTGTGGAAAGTAGCTGGACACCGAATGCCGCGAAGCAAGCTATGCTAGTTGTATCACAACTCACACCATACGATGCAGCAGATTTGTTTTCTGAATTAGGCGCTATGCAACCATCTAAAAGTAGCCTGGATCGTTTACCTAAAAAGCTTGGACTGCAGTGGGAAAAACAGCAAACTGAATTTGAGTTACAGCTTCGTCAGCAATTTGAAATACCGAAAGAAGCGGTTGCACTAGCGGTTTCATTGGATGGCGTATTGATTCCTATGCAAGGCGCTGTGGTTATGCCTGGCGACTCTCGCTATGAAGAAGCCAGCTGTGGCTCAGTGACCTATTATGATGATCAAGGTGAGCCTTTAGTCATACGACGCTATGGTTGTATGCCTGAACACAAGAAAATGACACTTAAAAACTTTCTTCAACAGGAGGTTGAATACGCTTTAGCACAACGGCCTGAGTTAACGTTAATTAAAGTTGCTGATGGCGCTAAAGACAATTGGACTTTTTTAGATGGGGCGCTGGCTGTTGGGACTTCTGTTCTCGATTTTTATCATGCAGCTGAGCACTTGAAAAAGGCTTTCGAAATTATTTATGGTGTCAAAAGTCTGAAGGCAAGTTCAGCATTTGTAAAATATCGACATATTTTGCGGCATGATGAAAATGGTATTCAAAAAATCATTGCTCATTTACGCTATCAATTAAGCAAGCAGCCCGGTAAAGCAAGCTTAAAAACAGAACTGAATTATTTCAAAAATAATAAGCAGCGTTGTCACTATGCCGAATGGGCAGCAAGCAATTTACCTATCGGTTCTGGCATTGTGGAAGCCACTTGTAAAGCATTGGTATCACAACGATTAAAGCGATCAGGGATGTGCTGGAAAGAAGTCGGTGGGCAGGCCATTCTGACGTTTAGAGGCTTGCTGCTAAGCAATTTGTTTAATCAGGGCTGGGATCTACTCATGGCAACTTACCAGAAAAATATTTCGTTACCAGACAATGTGGTCTTGTGGCAGAAGCAAGCTGCTTAGGTTGTCACAAAATGATCTACACCCCTTGCCTTGATTCTGTTCCTGGAATTAAAAGGGGAGCTTCGCCTTGGCCAACTTTTTATAGTGAGAACAGAATTAATCAGTTAGTCGATTCAGGCCATGCTTTTGGTGATAATTACGATGATCCAGGGCCAATTCGTGATGGGTGGAATCATGCAATGGGACGTTAAACCCGACATTGATCAGCCCCTGAACGAAGAATTTTGATTTTCCCCCAGCCTTCCAATTTTTATCTGATTTCCAGTAAAATCCCGCCATAAAAAATATGGGAATACATATGGAAATCAGTGTAAAGCGGCTGGATCATCATGGCATTGTCGCCGGTATTATTGATGACTTGGGGATTGTTGAGTTAATTGATCAGCATCTCCCTCAAGATGAGCAGCAGGATATCACGCCAGGAGAAGCCATTAAAGGTATGATATTGAATGGGTTGGGATTTTCTAATAGACCATTAACACTTACGCCTCAATTTTTCATCAACCTACCCATGGAGCACTTATTCCGGGAGGGGGTAACCGCAGAACATTTTAATCGTCATAAGCTGGGCAGAACATTAGACCAATGCCATCAATTTGGCTGCGAAATGCTCTTTTCACTTTGTTCACAGCAAGCCTGTCAACGTGAGCAAGTTGATCTAAGTTGTCGCTCTTTAGATAGTACCAGCTACTCATTAACCGGATGCTATGATCAGCAGACAGAAGAAGAGCTCGAAGAGCAGCCCATAGAAATCAAACATGGCTATAGCAAAGATCACCGACCGGACTTAAAACAAGTGGTACAAGAGATGATTGTTAGTCAAGATGGGGGTATCCCTTTGCTCAGTAAAAGCTGGGATGGAAATGCATCAGACAATACGATTTTCAAAGAACGTACGGAAGCACTGATTGAGGCTTTTCAGGAAACAGAGACACTCCAGGTTTTAGTGGCGGACAGCAAGCTTTATCATAAAGATAATGCGGATTTTATGAAGCAATTAAGGTTTATCACACTTGTTCCTTCCACCGTGAAGCTTGAACAAACGTATATTGATCAAGCATTTGCAAACACAGACTCAGGCTGGACTGTGATTGATAGTAATTACCAATATCAGGCTTACTCTGTAGAACATATGGGCATTGCTCAACGCTGGTTAGTGGTTCATTCACAACAAGCAAAGGAACGTGCAGAAAAGAGCGTTGTAGGCTTGGTTGACAAAGCCGAGGTTACGCTGCAAAAAGCACTATTTCACCTGCAGGCAGAACGGTTTGCTTGCCAAGCCGGCGCGGAAAAAGCATTGCATCAGCTAGAGAAAAAATTGAAGTTTCATTCGTTAAGCAACATTAGCTATGTTGAACATAAGCAATATGAAGGTGTAGGTCGCCCCAAAAAAACGGCGAAAGTTAAAGCCAAATTATGGTAGGTAACCGCAAAATATCAACGCGATGAGGCTATGATTCTACATAAAATCAAGCAGAAGTCCTGCTTTGTTCTGGCCACCAACACCACAGAGCAAGAGGTTGATAATGAAGAACTATTAACGCGTTACAAAGCCCAATCCAAGGTTGAGTCGGGTTTTCGTTTTTTGAAAGATCCGATCTTTTTTGTCGCCTCATTTTTTATTAAAAAACCCAGTCGAATTGATGCCTTGCTGATGATTATGACGTTATCATTATTAGTTTACTCAATTGCCCAGCGCCGTTTGCGTGCGAATATGGCAAAAGCGAAAGCAACCATCCCTAATCAAATTCGCCAAGCAACTGCAACGCCGACATTGCGTTGGGTATTTCAGTGTTTTGAGGGGATTCATCTCATTTACAGTGCCAGCAGCAAGGATAACTTATCGGGAAAACTGGATAACTTGAATGAAATTAGGTTATGTGTAATCAGACACTTGGCGGGAAGGGTCGCCTATTATTATAAAATTCAAGAAAATGGTATGGGGGGCTGATCAATGTCGGTTAAACGCTCGATAGTATTTCTTTATTGTCTTTTATTGGTAGCTTGTCAGAAGAGTTCTGTGTGGGATGAAAGTGCGGTATTACGTTTGTTTAAAGGCAATATCGAAGAATTTCAGTTTTTTGTTGATGAGTGTGAGAAAAATGCAAGTTTGTCTTTTATAACTTTAGAGGAGGAGAGCAAAGCAGTAAAGCATGAGGTGCTAACAGATAAACTAAGAAAAGTGGGGGCGGTATCAATGCATTGTCTTCGTGATTATCGCCAGGAGGAGATGTTAAAGCCGTTAAGTATGGTTAAGATTTTGCTGTATAAAGATGGTTATGTTTTTGCGGGGGAAAGTTTCTCATTGGTATATATTTTTGACTATGCCTTAAATGATAAATCAATGTTTATTGCTGAAGAAATTGAGAGTAGAACTTTTGTCTCGACCGGCTATAGTAATTGGTTTGTTCAGCATGTTATAAATTGAATATTTGGGGTCATAAATATTTGGGGTCAGATTAAAATTAAATCTATTGATCTGTTTGTAAAGAGAAATTGCTTGAGTTGAATTTTTCTTATTTGATTTCCCTTTCTTTTTTATTTTCGAATGACTGATTGTGTACATCTGTGTGTTTACATGGTTTTAGGATAAGCGTAAACTATTCGATAAAGAACTTAAGAGAGTATTATGAGAACCACACGTGTTTTTAAAAATGGACATTCCCAGGCTGTTCGTATACCCGCAGAAATAGCTTATGCCAGAACCGATATGGAGCTAGAAATTGAACGCATTGGGGATGAATTGCGTATTCGTCCTGCTCGTCGCTCGTTATCCGGTGTTTTAAACAAATTTTCGCAGTTTTCTGATGAATTTATGGATCAGGAGCGTGAAACTCAAGAGCAGCAAGAAAGAGATAATCTGTAATGGCGGTCTATATGTTGGATACCAATATGGTTATCTATCTGATAAAAAACCAACCAGAACAAGTTGCAAGGCGATTTGCTCAATGTTATGTGGGCGACGTTGTCATGTCTGCGATTACTTTTGCTGAATTGGAATACGGCGTTTCTGTTGCCGCTCATCCTGAGCGAGAAAAAGTACACTTGCTAAGCTTGATCGAAGATATTCCTGTTTTGCCATTTGATACCGACGCAGCGATTGCCTATGGCCCAATACGCTTAGCAACACGCGAGAATAAACGAGACCACCTGGATAAACTAATCGCAGCACATGCGGTTTCTCTAGATTTAACGGTGGTAACAAATAATGAAAAAGATTTTATGCGATACCCAGATGTGAAGACCGAGAACTGGTTGAATGAAGTGCATTAGGCTTTAATAAATGGGTAGAGTGGTGGCATAAACGGGGTCAGATCCGAATGGCACTTACTTAAGGATTATTTACATCAAAAACAAATCGTTGAATGAGGTTTTGAAGTGAGGTTTTCTCCAGATCAGGCCCATCAAACCGAGATGGCTGACACCTCTTTTGGGGGCTTCCCCCGCGAGTTAAAATAGAGCATGTTCCATGGTAAGCTGTAAATCGGCAAACCCACAACATACACAAGGAACCGCTCTATATGCATGCTACCCGTTCCACACAAAATCATCAACGTCAGCGCTTTCAACATTACCGCTCGCATAGTCACAGCCAGCAATTGTTCAGCCTATTATCGAATGAGTTGCTTCGTGACGAAATACCCCCTCATTTACCGGAACATCGTCACCGACATTACCCCCCGGTCGAGACGTTGGCCATGTTCCTGAGTCAGGCCATGAGCGAAGATCGCTCATGCCAGTTTGTCGTCAATCAACACGCGACACAGCAAATCATCAATAATGATGTCCCAAGCCGTACCACGACGGGCGCTTACTGCAAAGCAAGGGGACGGCTGCCAGAAGCCTTACCACCCCATTTGGCACAGCACTTAGGTGCGCATATTTCTCGGCAGGCCGCGGCTTCATGGCGTTGGCAGGGACGGCGTATCAAAGTGGTCGATGGCACAACCGTTACCATGCCTGATACACCAGAAAATCAAACAACATTTCCCCAGCAATCCACCCAGAAACCCGGGCTGGGCTTCCCTATTTGTCGTATTGTCGCGGTGACCTGCTTAGCCAGTGGCGCCTTGCTTAATGGGGCTTTCGGACGCTATCAGGGCAAAGGAACGGATGAACAATCGTTGTTGCGGAGCATACTGGACACCTTCGAACCCGGTGACTTAATCCTTGGTGATGCATTTTATCCGACCTATTTTTTATTGGCCACATTGCAGGCTCAACAAATAGATGTCTTGATGGAGCAACAAGGGGCTCGCCAACGTGTCACCGATTTTCGTAAAGGAAAGCGATTAGCAGAACGAGATCATCTGATCACCTTAACCAAGCCAAAAACCCGCCCGGATTGGATGACAAAAGAACAATATGATGCCGTACCAGACTCACTGCTGATTCGTGAATTTAAAACTGGTGGAAAAATCATGGTGACAACCTTATGCCATAAAGCCTATCCAAAATCACAGCTAAAGCAGCTATATAAACAACGCTGGCAAGTGGAAGTGGATATTCGTTTTATCAAGCAAGTCATGGGTATGGATATCTTGAGTTGTAAAACACCAGAAATGATCAGAAAAGAAATTTGGGTCTATCTGCTGGCTTATAACCTGATTCGATTAATGATGAATCAGTCTGCGCATCTGGCTGACATACCACCACGAACGATCAGCTTTAAACATTGTATGCAATTGTGGCTTTCAGCCATTCCGCACGCAGAGCTAACGCCAGAAAAACTTGATCAACTCTTTCTATTAATGGCCCAACAGCGGGTTGGTAAGCGGCCAGGCCGAATAGAGCCTAGAGCCGTGAAAAGAAGACCCAAAGCTTACCGTTTGCTGACTATCAGACGTGAGGAAGAAAGAGAGAAAATTCAACAATTTGGACACCCAAAAAAGCTTAAGTAAGTGCCATTCGGATCTGACCCTATTAAGAGAAAAACAGGCTTTACGACCACAAGCCCCGACCATACACTTTTATGCGCATAAAAATGATATACATTACACTTTTATGCGCATAAAAGTGTAAAACAAGTTATGATATTGACCAGTTAACGACCTTACAGGCAGGACAAGACGATGCAGCGCAATTTACTCAACGCCTTAATGGCATGGAAAACTCAATCCATGCGCAAGCCCTTATTGATCGACGGTGCTAGGCAAACGGGTAAAACATTCTTGCTGCAAGAGTTGTTTGGTAGCACCTTTGCCAACATCCTTCGTATCGACTTTTTGGAAAATCCTACCTACAAAGAAGCATTCGATGGCTCACTTTCACCTGACGAACTGTTGATGAACATTGAGTTACTTACCAACCAGGTGTTTAACCCAGAAACTGACCTGCTGATCTTAGATGAAATTGGCGAGTGTGAACGGGCCGTTACCTCGTTAAAGTATTTTGCCGAAAAAGCACCTTCGTATTTTGTGACGGCCAGTGGCTCGAACATTGGTTTGTTAAACACATTTCCTGTTGGCAAGGTAGAACAATACAATTTACGGCCATTAACCTTCCAAGAATTTATTTATGCTTCTGGGGAACAGGCTCTGATCAAAGCCTTTGATAGCCAAGCAAACACACCGGCAGTACACACTAAGTTCATGGATAAGCTGACGGACTACTTTTTTACCGGTGGCATGCCTGAAGCGGTGGCTGCTTGGTATCAATATAAAGAATCGAGAATTTTAGAACGTGTTGAAAAGGTCTCTAAAATTCATGCTGACTTAGTCGAAGGTTATCGCCGCGATTTTGGTAAATACGCAGGCAAAGTCGATGCGACACTGATTGAATCGGTATTCAATAGCATTCCGTCACAACTATCGCTGGTGAGCGATGAGTCCGTTAAACGCTTTAAATTTAAAAATGTGCATGAGCGTAAATCTCGCTACAGCGATTTTGAAACCGCTATCCACTGGTTAAAGTGTTGCCGTTTGGCCTTGGCTAACTATCCGATTGAAGGGCAGCCAAAATCGCCTCTGGCGGCCTATAAAAAAGAGAACATGGTCAAGCTATTTCTATTTGATGTGGGCCTGCTCAATCATATGCTGGGCAGTAGTTATAAAGAAATTAAACAGCAAAGCTCCGAGTACAAGGGATATGTGGCAGAAAACTTTGTTCAGCAAGAGCTCACCGCCATTTGCGTTGACCCCAGTTACTCTTGGAATGATGCCCGCGCTGAAATTGAATTTATCTTGGCAACGGATGAAGGTGATATCGTCCCAGTCGAAGTAAAAAGCGGAAAACGCACGCGGGCTAAATCGCTGACGTCCTACATTGAAAAGTGCGCTCCGAGCAAAACGTTCAAGTTAACTGGCACACAAGGCTCTTCCGCGCTTGAGAAAACCAATATCGTGATGCCCTTGTATTTCACACAGTATTTGCCGTTGAGGTGGCGTTATTGAATAAGTAGCTATTAGGGTTCTGTCGCATTAGGTGTAATGGCTTACAATCATAAATGACCATGCCTGCAATCATAATTGCCATACTCACATTATTTGCAACTGGAGGGTAAAAAATTATAACGCCAACGTTGCCTGAACTTTCTGAAGATCACTTTGCACTATTTTTGTCTTAGAACTTCATTCAGCTGATAATTCCAATCCCCGCGCTCGGCCTGCTCCTGAATCAGAAACGTGGCGTAATATAACGAACGGTCTTTAAAAAAATTCTGCTTGGTTTTCAACGATAAACTTCTCACCACGCTCATTCTCACAATACAGATCAAAAACCGCCTTTCTATCCACCTCGCTACTGCCCAGGTGCTCGTTCTTAAGATAGGTTAAATCGGTGATCTCCCCCCTGCTCTTCACGCAGCAACTCATTCAAAAAATCCAGCAACAGGTTTTTATTCACCGGTTCACCGAACAGCTTTTTAAAACCGTAGTCGGTAAACGGGTTAAGGTATTTTTCTCGGGTAGGCAAATGACTCATGACGGTGCTCCATCTTCATCACGCAATGCCTGAATTTGCGTCACGCTCAGCCCGGTTTTAGCCGCCAAGGTTTCATTATCGGCAATCACATCCAATAAGTTTCGGGCAATACTCAGAGCTCCCTCTTGTCGCCCCTCTTGTCGTCCCTCTTGTCGTCCCTCTTGTCGTCCCTCTTGTCGCCCTTCTTCTTTGCCATCATCAAATGCGGTATCCAGCGAATTCTTCAAATCCCGATAGTATTTCAAGCTGTCTTCATAATCCAGGCGCTGTGCGGGATTAAAACGGGCAACCTCGGCGGTTTCAAACGCCTGCTCAAACACCTTCTCACGCAACTGCTCGGGAATGCGTTCCAGCCGGTTCAGATTGCGCAGCAGATACAGCCACTTTTCAAAGCGGCTGGCTAATTGCTCAGCCGTTTTATTAAACTTGGGCATTTCCAGATAGATAAACGTCAGTTTGTCGTAAAACACGCGTTGTGTGTCGGTATCGGTCAATTTGACATCGTAACGATACTTCTCCGGCTCATGCTTATCCTGATCAAACACAAAGTCCAGAATCGCCACGGTATACACCGCTTTCAGCTGATAATTCCAATCCCCGCGCTCGGCTTGCTCCTGAATCGGAAACGTGGCGTAATACAGCGAACGGTCTTTAAAAAAATTCTGCTTGGTTTTTTGCAGCTCAACGATAAATTTCTCACCACGCTCATTTTCACAATATAGATCAAAGATCGCTTTCCTATCCACCTCGCTACTGCCCAGATGTTCATTTTTAAGATAGGTTAAATCGGTAATCTCCCCCTGCTCCTCACGCAACAACTCATTCAAAAAATCCAGTAACAGGTTTTTATTCACCGGCTCACCGAACAGCTTTTTAAAGCCATAGTCGGTGAAGGGATTGAGGTATTTTTCTCGGGTAGGCAAATGACTCATGACGGTGCTCCATCTTCATCACGCAATGCCTGAATTTGCGTCACGCTCAGCCCGGTTTTAGTCGCCAATGTCTCATTATCGGCAATCACATCCAAGAGGTTTCGAGCAATACTCAGAGCTCCCTCTTGTCGCCCCTCTTGCCGCCCCTCTTGCCGCCCCTCTTCTTTGCCATCATCAAATGCAGTATCCAGCGAATTCTTTAAATCCCGATAGTATTTCAAGCTGTCTTCATAATCCAGGCGCTGTGCGGGATTAAAACGGGCAACCTCGGCGGTTTCAAACGCCTGCTCAAACACCTTCTCACGCAACTGCTCGGGAATGCGTTCCAGCCGGTTCAGGTTGCGCAGCAGATACAGCCACTTTTCAAAGCGGCTGGCTAATTGCTCAGCCGTTTTATTAAACTTGGGCATTTCCAGATAGATAAACGTCAGCTTGTCGTAAAACACCCGTTGTGTGTCGGTATCGGTCAATTTGACATCGTAACGATACTTCTCCGGCTCATGCTTATCCTGATCAAACACAAAGTCCAGAATCGCCACGGTATACACCGCTTTCAGCTGATAATTCCAATCCCCCCGCTCGGCCTGCTCCTGGATCGGAAACGTGGCGTAATATAACGAACGGTCTTTAAAAAAATTCTGCTTGGTTTTTTGCAGCTCAACGATAAACTTCTCACCACGCTCATTTTCACAATATAGATCAAAGATCGCTTTCCTATCCACCTCGCTACTGCCCAGATGTTCATTTTTAAGATAGGTTAAATCGGTAATCTCCCCCTGCTCCTCACGCAACAACTCATTCAAAAAATCCAGTAACAGGTTTTTATTCACCGGCTCACCGAACAGCTTTTTAAAACCGTAGTCGGTAAACGGGTTAAGGTATTTTTCTCGGGTAGGTAATATCGGCGAAGTCATGGTTACAAGGATAAAAGAAACAAAGCCAGACTATAGCCAACCTGTTAAATTAATGCAAAGTACGCTGAAATTCAGACATTTAAATAGGATCTGACCCGAATGGCACTTACTTAAGCTTTTTTGGGTGTCCAAATTGTTGAATTTTCTCTCTTTCTTCCTCACGTCTGATAGTCAGCAAACGGTAAGCTTTGGGTCTTCTTTTCACGGCTCTAGGCTCTATTCGGCCTGGCCGCTTACCAACCCGCTGTTGGGCCATTAATAGAAAGAGTTGATCAAGTTTTTCTGGCGTTAGCTCTGCGTGCGGAATGGCTGAAAGCCACAATTGCATACAATGTTTAAAGCTGATCGTTCGTGGTGGTATGTCAGCCAGATGCGCAGACTGATTCATCATTAATCGAATCAGGTTATAAGCCAGCAGATAGACCCAAATTTCTTTTCTGATCATTTCTGGTGTTTTACAACTCAAGATATCCATACCCATGACTTGCTTGATAAAACGAATATCCACTTCCACTTGCCAGCGTTGTTTATATAGCTGCTTTAGCTGTGATTTTGGATAGGCTTTATGGCATAAGGTTGTCACCATGATTTTTCCACCAGTTTTAAATTCACGAATCAGCAGTGAGTCTGGTACGGCATCATATTGTTCTTTTGTCATCCAATCCGGGCGGGTTTTTGGCTTGGTTAAGGTGATCAGATGATCTCGTTCTGCTAATCGCTTTCCTTTACGAAAATCGGTGACACGTTGGCGAGCCCCTTGTTGCTCCATCAAGACATCTATTTGTTGAGCCTGCAATGTGGCCAATAAAAAATAGGTCGGATAAAATGCATCACCAAGGATTAAGTCACCGGGTTCGAAGGTGTCCAGTATGCTCCGCAACAACGATTGTTCATCCGTTCCTTTGCCCTGATAGCGTCCGAAAGCCCCATTAAGCAAGGCGCCACTGGCTAAGCAGGTCACCGCGACAATACGACAAATAGGGAAGCCCAGCCCGGGTTTCTGGGTGGATTGCTGGGGAAATGTTGTTTGATTTTCTGGTGTATCAGGCATGGTAACGGTTGTGCCATCGACCACTTTGATACGCCGTCCCTGCCAACGCCATGAAGCCGCGGCCTGCCGAGAAATATGCGCACCTAAGTGCTGTGCCAAATGGGGTGGTAAGGCTTCTGGCAGCCGTCCCCTTGCTTTGCAGTAAGCGCCCGTCGTGGTACGGCTTGGGACATCATTATTGATGATTTGCTGTGTCGCGTGTTGATTGACGACAAACTGGCATGAGCGATCTTCGCTCATGGCCTGACTCAGGAACATGGCCAACGTCTCGACCGGGGGGTAATGTCGGTGACGATGTTCCGGTAAATGAGGGGGTATTTCGTCACGAAGCAACTCATTCGATAATAGGCTGAACAATTGCTGGCTGTGACTATGCGAGCGGTAATGTTGAAAGCGCTGACGTTGATGATTTTGTGTGGAACGGGTAGCATGCATATAGAGCGGTTCCTTGTGTATGTTGTGGGTTTGCCGATTTACAGCTTACCATGGAACATGCTCTATTTTAACTCGCGGGGGAAGCCCCCAAAAGAGGTGTCAGCCATCTCGGTTTGATGGGCCTGATCTGGAGAAAACCTCACTTCAAAACCTCATTCAACGATTTGTTTTTGATGTAAATAATCCTTAAGTAAGTGCCATTCGGGTCAGATCCTTTTTATGTCGTGTTAAACTGTTCTTTTTGTCTGGGTGAATTTATGGCGCGTCTTCCTCGAGTGGCTCCGGTTGGTATGCCTCAGCATGTGATTCAGCGGGGTAATAATCGTCAGGTTTGTTTTGCAGCAGAAGAGGATTTTGTGGCCTATCTGGGCTGGCTGAAGGCGTATGCGCCGTTGTGTGGGGTGGAGGTTCACGCCTGGGTGTTGATGACTAACCATGTGCATTTGTTGTGTACGCCGCAGCGTGAAAATGCGGTCAGTCGGTTGATGCAGTCGGTGGGGCGGCGTTATGTACAGTATTTTAATATTACCTATCAGCGTTCCGGCACGTTATGGGAGGGGCGGTTTCGTTCCAGTCTGATACAGGCCGAGGAGTATTTGCTGAGTGTGTATCGTTATATTGAGTTGAATCCGGTGCGGGCGGCGATAGTGGCCGATCCGGCGGATTATGTCTGGTCCAGCTATCAGGTGAATGCTCTGGGTAAGGCGTCGGAGTTATGCACGCCGCATGCGCTGTATCTGGCGTTGGGGGATGATGCCTTATCCCGGCAGCAGCATTATCGTGATTTGTTTGGGGCGCATGTGGATGAGGCGTTGCTGATGGATATTCGGCAGGCGTTAAATAGCGGGCTGGCGTTGGGCAATGTATTTTTTACCGAGCAGATAGAAAAATTAACCGGCAAACGGGTGACGCCGGGTAAGCGTGGGCGCCCGGTAGGATGGCGTAAGCGTAAGCCTGAGGCATAAGCGGGCCGGCTCGCTTGGGGGGAAAGGATAAAAACGGTTTTCATCCCAGGATGGGTGGTTTAAAATGCGGCGTCTTTTTGTTTCTCGAGGTTTGGTTTGACTGATTCGGCACTGGTCGAAATACGCGATCTGCATTTTGCTTACAAACAGCGCCCTATATTAAATGGTATTAATATGAGCCTGCATCGTGGTCAGGTGATTGCGATTATGGGGTTGAGTGGCTGTGGCAAGACGACGACCTTGCGGCTGATCGGCGGCGCATTGAAGCCGACTCAGGGCAAGGTGGTGTTTGATGGCGAGGTGATCCATGAGCTAGGGCGTAACCAGCTCTATGCGGCTCGCCGTAAGATGGGGATGCTGTTTCAGTTTGGCGCGTTGTTTACCGATATGTCGGTGTTCGATAATGTGGCGTTTCAGATGCGTGAGCATACCGACCTGCCGGAAGAGCTGATTCGTGATCTGGTGTTAATGAAGCTGCATGCGGTAGGGCTAAGAGGTACGCAGGATCTGATGCCGCATGAACTCTCTGGTGGGATGGCGCGTCGTGTGGCGTTGGCGCGCACGATTGCACTGGACCCGCGTCTGATTATGTATGATGAGCCGTTTACCGGACTGGATCCGATTTCGCTGACCGTGGTGGGTGATCTGATTCGTCGTTTGAATGATGCGCTGGGAGCGACTTCGGTGATTGTGACCCATGATGTGCAGGAGTCACTACAGATTGTGGATTATATCTATCTCATGGCCGGTGGTCAGGTGGTGGCCGAGGGGACCCCGGATGAAATTCGTGATTCCGATACGCCGTTTGTGCGTCAGTTTGTCTATGGTGAAATGGATGGGCCGGTGCCATTCCATTTGCATGCCGGTGATTATCGTCAGGATTTGAATTTAACAAGTTAACACTATGCCGTTAATTAAAAGCTTACAGGCCATAGGCCATAGAACCATAGAAGCCGTGCATAAGCTGGGGCTGGCGACGCGCTTTACGGCACTGATTCTGATTTATTCCGCTACCAGCTTTCGACGTTTTGGGCTGGTGATGAAGGAGCTGTATTACAGCGGAGTCATGTCGCTGATTATTATTATTGTCGCGGGCACCTTTGTGGGTATGGTGCTGGGGCTGCAAGGCTATGAAACCTTGAAAAGATATGGCTCCGAGTCAGCCTTAGGCACCATGGTTGCGTTAAGTCTGGTACGCGAGCTAGGACCGGTGGTGGCTGGATTGTTGTTTGCCAGCCGTGCCGGTTCGGCAATGACCGCCGAAATCGGTTTGATGCGCGCGACCGAACAGATTTCGGCGATGGAGCTGATGGCGGTGCATCCTATTGCCCGGGTGGTAGCGCCACGTTTTTGGGCCGGAGTGATTTCCATGCCGTTGCTGGCGGCAATTTTTACCGCCGCCGGTATCTATGGCGGCTATTTTGTTGGCGTGGTACAGCTGGGTGTGGATGAAGGCTCGTTCTGGTCGCAGATGCAGGCGACGGTGGATTTTCAGGGCGACATTATGAACGGTGTGATTAAAAGCGTGGTGTTTGGTATTGCGGTAACGCTGATTGCATTATTTGAAGGCTATAACGCGCCACCCACCGCGGAAGGGGTGTCGGGAGCAACGACACGTACCGTGGTGACGTCTTCATTGGCGATTTTGATGCTGGATTTTGTTTTGACTGCGATTATGTTTAGAGGGGTTTGATTATGGAACGCACTACGATGGACCTGTGGGTAGGCATTTTTGTAGTGGGCGGGATGGCCGCATTGGTAATGCTGGCAATGAAAGTGGGCAATCTGGGTACTTACAGTGCCTCGGATACCTATCAGGTGCATGCCTATTTTTCTAATATTGGTGGGCTCAAGCCTAGCGCATCGATTAAAAGCTCGGGTGTGCTGGTCGGTCGGGTTAAACAGATTTCACTGGATCAGCAACGTTATGAAGCGAAAGTGGTTCTGGAAATTGATCAGCGCTATCAATTTCCTTCTGATACGATAGCTAAAATTTTAACGGCAGGCTTGTTGGGTGAACAATATATTGGCTTGATGCCGGGTGGCGATGACATTATGTTGGAAAATGATGAGGAGCTGACTTTCACTCAGTCGGCCATGGTGTTAGAGGACTTGATCAGCAAGTTCCTGTATAGCAAGGCCGGAGAATCAACGGCCGAGTAAAGAGAGGTAATTATGAAGCATTTAGTAAAAGTATTTATCGGTTTGTTATGTCTGGTCAGTGTGGCTCAGGCAGACACTACCGCTCCGGACCAGTTGATTCGCAGTATGGTGGATGAAGTGGTCGATGTGGTTAAACAGGATAAAGATATTCAGGCCGGTGATCAGGCCAAAGTGCGCTTGCTGGTGGAAGAAAAAATTCTGCCGCATGTGGATTTTCGTCGTATGACCCAGTTAACCGTAGGTAAGCACTGGCGCAAGGCCAGTGATGCACAGAAAGACGCATTGACCAGCGAATTTCGGAATATGCTGATTCGTACCTATACCAAGGCCTTTACCATGTATAGCAATCAAAGTATCGATGTGAAACCGGTAGCGGTGGATGCCAAAGATAAGCGAGTGACGGTGAAAACTACCGTCAATGAGCCGGGGCAGCCAGGGATTCCGGTGAACTATGCGATGATTCGTCGTGATGAGGGCTGGAAGGCTTATGATGTGGCGATTGAAGGTATCAGTATGGTGGCCAGTTATCGAGGTACCTTTGATAGTGAAATTCAGCAAAACGGTATCGACGGTCTGATCAACATGCTATCGGCCAAGAATGCAGATAGTAATAAGGCCGAGGCGGAAGCGGCGAAAAGTGAGTTGGCCAAGCAGGAACACACGTCGTGATTCGTGCGGCAGAAGATCGTTTGCTGTTAAGTGGTCCGCTGACCATTGCCACGGCGGCGGGGATATTTAAGCAAGGCCTGCCGTTGATGGCCGAACGCGATCAGCTGCTGGATTATGATGCGGTAGTCGGTGTCGATTCTTCCAGTGTCAGTATGTTGCTGGGATGGATGCGTGCGGCACAGGCTGCAGGTTATAGCCTGCAGGTGGTGAATTTACCCGAGGATATGATCAGTCTGGCCAAATTATACGGACTGTTTGATTTGCTGCCGTTAACCCAAGTTGAAGCCCATTAATTATTGTTATTAGGCGTGCAACCGGTAATGTCCGTTGCACGTTTGTTATTTTAAAGATTGGAAATAGAAACATGACTTCTTCTGAGAGTATTCAGCAAGATATTACGCAACATATGACTACCGAGCATGTTCAGGTTATTGGAGATGATGGGGTACACTTTGAGGCGCTGATTGTCAGTGCTGAATTTGAGGGGAAAAACCGTATTCAGCGCCATCAGCTGGTGTATAAGGCCTTGGGTGAGCGAATGCGTGAAGAGATACATGCCTTGTCAATGAAGACCCTTACGCCAGGAGAGTGGCAGCAACAATGCAAAAACTAGTGATTCAGGGCGGTAAGCCACTGTATGGCAGCGTTGCCGTGTCGGGGGCTAAGAATGCGGCATTGCCGATTTTATGTGCCAGCCTGCTAACCGAGGAGTCATTGCAGCTTTCTAATGTGCCGGATCTGAAAGATATACAGACCATGCGCTGCTTGTTGGAAAATATTGGGGTAAGCATAGAATGTGACAATGACCGGCTGACGTTGAATGGTGGTGCGGTCGGTTCGCTGGAAGCGCCGTATGAAATGGTGAAGACCATGCGCGCCGCGATTCTGGTGTTGGGGCCGCTGGTGGCGCGCTTCGGTGAAGCCAGAGTCTCCTTGCCCGGAGGTTGTGCGATTGGCTCGCGCCCGGTGGATCTGCATATCAAGGGTTTGCAGGCCATGGGGGCGGATATTCATATTGAGCATGGTTATATTCATGCCACCGCTAAAAAGCTAAAAGGCGCCCGTATCTGCTTTGATCTGGTCAGCGTTACCGGCACCGAGAATCTGATGATGGCAGCGGTGCTGGCCGATGGCGTGACCGTGCTGGAAAATGCGGCCAGGGAGCCGGAAGTGGTGGATCTGGCGGAATGCCTGATTGCTATGGGTGCCCAGATTGAAGGTGCGGGTACCGATACCATTACCATTCATGGGGTGGCTAAGCTGCATGGTGCCAACTATCGGGTAATGCCGGACAGAATTGAGTGCGGCACCTTTTTAGTGGCGGCTACCGCTACCGGTGGTGAGATTACCGTGACTAATACCCGGGCGGATATTCTGGACAGTGTGCTGGAAAAACTGCAGGATGCCGGGGCACAGATTCAGGTGGATAAAGACAGTATTCATTTGAAAATGACCCAGCGTCCGAAAGCGGTGAATGTGAGAACCGCTCCCTATCCGGCGTTTCCTACCGATATGCAGGCCCAGTTTATGGCGTTAAATGCCGTGGCCGAGGGAAGTAGTGTGGTGGTGGAAACCATTTTTGAAAACCGCTTTATGCATGTGCAGGAACTCAGCCGTCTGGGCGCTCAGATTGATATTGAGGGCAATACCGCGGTGGTGCATGGTTGTGAGCAGCTGGAAGGGGCCACCATTATGGCCACCGATTTGCGCGCATCGGCCTGTCTGGTGATTGCCGGGCTGGTGGCTCAGGGAGAAACCGTGGTAGACCGGATTTATCATCTGGATCGTGGCTATCAATATCTCGAAAACAAATTATCTGCACTTGGTGCACAAATCCAACGAATTAATGACTAATTATGATTACCATAGCTCTATCTAAAGGACGAATTTTTGAAGAAACCATGCCGTTATTAAAGGCGGCAGGTATTGAAGCACTGGAGGCACCGGAATCGTCGCGTAAATTGATACTGCCGACTAACCGTGATGATGTGCGTCTGATTATTGTGCGTGCCAGCGATGTGCCTACCTATGTGCAATACGGGGCTGCCGATATGGGGGTGGCGGGTAAGGATGTGATTAACGAGCATGGCGGCACCGGTTTGTATTTCCCCATTGACCTGAATATTGCCAAATGCAAAATGATGGTAGCGGTACCGAATGGCTTTGATTACCAGGCCGCGGTACATCAGGGGGCGCGTTTGCGGGTGGCGACCAAATATGTACAGACTGCACGTGAACACTTTGCTAATAAAGGCGTGCATGTGGATCTGATCAAACTATATGGCTCTATGGAGCTGGCACCGCTGGTGGGGCTGTCCGATGCGATTGTCGATCTGGTGAGTACCGGAGGTACCTTGAAGGCGAATAATCTGACGGCGGTAGAAGAGATTATTCCTGATATTTCATCACGTCTGGTGGTGAATCAGGCCGCACTAAAATTGAAAAATGACCGTATTCAGCCTATGCTGGATGCATTTACTCAGGCTGTGAAGCAATAGCCCCTTGTTGGGAAAGGAAGCTGGCAATGGAAATTAAACAACTTTCAACCACAGATGCCGATTTTGACAGTAGCTTAACCAAACTACTGGCATTTGAGGAAACTGCAGATGAGAAGCTGGAAGCTACGGTGGCGCGGATTTTGACCGATGTACGCCAGCGTGGTGATGATGCGGTATTGGAATGTACCCGTAAATTTGATCGTCTGCCACTGGAATCGGCTGCCGAGTTAGAGCTGCCGAAAGCAACGCTGAAGCAGGCCTATGATGGCTTGCCGGCCGAGCAGCGTGATGCGCTGGAAAAAGCCGCCAAACGAGTGACGGCGTATCACGAGAAACAGATTCAGCAGTCCTGGAGTTATACCGATGACGACGGCACCATGCTGGGTCAGCAGGTAACTGCCCTGGATAGAGTGGGGCTATATGTACCCGGAGGTAAGGCGGCTTATCCCTCGTCGGTGTTGATGAATGCCTTACCGGCCAAGGTGGCCGGAGTACCCGAACTGATTATGGTGGTACCTACCCCCGATGGTGTGAAAAACGAGCTGGTGCTGGCGGCAGCCCATTTGTCCGGCGTTGACCGGGTATTCACCATAGGTGGTGCTCAGGCGGTGGCGGCATTGGCGTATGGCACGGCAACGATTCCTAAGGTGGATAAAATCGTTGGGCCGGGTAATGCTTATGTGGCTTCGGCCAAGCGCCGGGTATTTGGTATCTGCGGTATTGATATGATTGCCGGCCCTTCCGAGATTCTGGTGATCTGTGATGGCCAGACCAACCCGGATTGGGTGGCGATGGATCTGTTCTCTCAGGCCGAGCACGATGAGCTGGCGCAGGCAATCCTGATTTCTCCCGATGCCGAGTTTATTGCTAAGGTGAGCGAGTCTATCAACCGCCTGCTGGACGATATGCCGCGTAAAGAGATTATCCAGACGGCGCTGCAGGATAGAGGGGCATTGATTCTGGTAAAAGATATGGATGAGGCCTGTAAGATCAGCAATCGGATTGCTCCCGAGCATCTGGAGTTGTCGGTGGCCGATCCGGCGGCATTGCTGCCTCAGCTGAAACATGCGGGGGCCATCTTTATGGGACGTTATACCTCTGAGTCACTGGGGGATTATTGTGCAGGCCCTAATCATGTCTTGCCGACCTCGGGCACTGCACGTTTTTCCTCACCGCTGGGCGTATATGATTTCCAAAAACGCAGCAGTCTGATTCAGGTGTCGGAGAAAGGCGCGCAGTCGCTAGGTGAGATTGCCTCGGTGCTGGCGTTTGGTGAGGGCTTGCAGGCACACGCGCAGTCGGCGCTTTATAGAAAAGGCGAGTAACGCCTGTTTTCTGTACTAAAAGGTCGAGTTTCCGTTGATTGCGGAAACTCGGCCTTTTGTCGTTTTTTGTGGCCATTGGTCGGGGGTTTGCGCAGGGGGAAAAATCCATTTATGGTTTTTTTTACCACTCATTCCGTTCTTTTTAACGTTTATCTGTATGCGTGACCACTCAATACCAGAATGGTCGGCAATGTTGGGACATTTTCGTATCATGGGTTCATAGTTAGCTTCGCCGCCACATAGCAGATATCTGTGACTGTTACTTGCGGCTTAATCAAAAGGAATGATGCGTATGTTGAAGTCTGTCAGTGTGTTATGTGGTGCGGTTTTAGCCGCGGCTTCGCTGGGTGTTCAGGCCGCCGATCAGGTGTTGCTAAGCGATCAGTTTTCCGGCCCGGCATTGTCCAGCCATTGGGATCAGGGTAACTGGGTGATGGCCAGAACGCAATTTGGCAATCCTGTCAGCTTTGGCAGCGAATCCGGTACCGACTTTGTACGTCTGAAACTGGACACCTATAACCCCAATCAACCGGGGCAGAGCATGCTGGGGACTCATCTTTATACGCAACAACGCTTTCCCTTGGGCACTGGCCTGGAATTAAAAGCCCGGGTGCGGGCGGTGAATGTGAGTCCGGGGCTGGTGGCATCGGCCTTTTTCTTTGAATATGATCAGGTCAATGGCGGTCAGGATGAGATCGATATTGAACTGCTGACTTCTCAACCCAGTAATACCGTGTTGGCAACCAGCTTTAATGACTGGGTGGCCAGTCATGGCTATAGTGACCCTGCACACTTCAGCACCGAACTGGTTTCGCGGGCAGATTTTGATAATACCGGTTGGAATGAATATAAGATTCGCTGGTATGCCGACCGTGTGGAATGGTATTTGAACGATGAAATGATACGTTCCATTACCACACCGGTACCCACCACCGATCTGCAGGTGATGGCTAACTTCTGGGCGCCGGGAGCGGAATGGGTGGAAGCCTATTCGGCCGAGTTAACGCCGGTAAATAAGTCCAGTAAGAATCAAAGTTATGCCTATGATATCGATTATATTGTACTGACGCAGTTGGATGGCAGTGTCCCACCACCACCGGCAGAGCTGCAGCCATTACAGACCCAGCGTGTGGTGAGTGTCGACTGGGGTGGCGGTTATTGTGAAGATGTGACCGTGAGCAACCCGAATGCGGTGGACGTGGATTGGCTGGCCGATCTGACCTTTAGTGATAACTTGACCAGCTCCTGGGATGCCGATGTTGCGGTGCTGAATGCACAAACCCTGCGTGCTCAGGGAAGTACTGCCAATAATATGCTGGCTGCCAACAGCAGTCATACCTTTGGTTTTTGTGCAGATAGGCCGATTGTCGATCTGACCGACCAAATGATTGAAGTAACACGTAGCGTGACCGAGGATTGGGGCAGCGGTCACTGTGAAAACGTCAATATTAAAAACATTTCATCCCAAACCGGTCGCTGGCAGGTCGATATTAGCGAGCCTGGCAGTATGACTACCAGTTGGAATGCAGTTGCTAGCCAGCAAGGAAGCAATCTGCACTTCTCTGGTGTGGACTGGAATGATACCCTCTCCCCAGGTGCTGCAACGGATATTGGTTTCTGTATTCAGAACTGATGCTTCCCGCGCAAGCACAAAAAAGCCGGCTTAGTCCGGCTTTTTTCTTTGATACTGACGCTTGAGTGACGGTGCATCATCGTCGTCTGGATTATCAATGTGTGATGTGCCTAACCCAGGCTGCCTATGATTTGTTGGAAATCAGCTCAACTCGGATAAGCGTAGCGATGGTGACAGCAGGTGATGAGTGCAAGATGCTTTCACCGTCTTTTTACCCGATTTGCAGGTATCAGAGTTTAGGTAGTAGCTTGCCCAGGTTAATTTCTCCCTGTTGATCAATCGGTACGCTGATGATCGGTTTGATCAGGTGAATCTGACCTTGCAGTTGATAATGCATGCCGTTTTTCTCCTTGCTGAATAGCCCGCCGATTTACTGACCGATATTGGCCAGCGTGCTGATGGCCGCGACATCGACCACGCGGGAACTCAGGCGTGGAATGGTCAGGGTCTGGGTGCTGCTGGCGGTGGCAAAGGGCTGCTGGTTTAAGGTCAATTTAATCGTGATGCCATCCAGCGGCAGGTCAATATTATTCGGATTATGAATGCGTAGTTTGATATTGAACGTTTGTTCAAAAATACCGGCTTCTATCAGTTCCACTCCAGCCAGCGTGACCTCCGGTTTTTGCGGCAGGCTTTGCATACCGGCACAGCCGGTTAACAGACTGATGCAGGTCAGCCAGCATAATATCCAATAACGTTGCATGGGGTTCTCTCCAAATAAATGGTTTACGCGCCAAGGGGTGGATTGTTGATTGCTTAAGCAAGCGCTCTGGGTTTATAGGCGACGATATTCACGCCTCCTTTACCTTTGTATTTTGTCATCTCAAATTCGGCTAAAGATGCAATGATTGCTGGTAATTTGGTGGCGCCATAGGATCTGGGGTCAAAATCCGGCATGGCCCGTTTTACATAATTTCCTACCGAGGCAATGTTGGCCCATTCATCATCATCTTGGTATTGTTCCCATGCCTTGGTTAATACCGGGACTAATTCTTTGGGGTTATTGGTTGTGTTTGAGGTCTCCGTATTTGTTGATGCTATGGTGGGTTCAGGATTTCCCAGGTTCTCGGTATAAACAAAGTCATCGCAGGCATTTTTAAATGAGATAGGGGTTTTTTTCTCGCCGACACCAAAGACAAATATTTCCGACTCTCTAAGTCGGGAGGCCAGTTTGGTAAAATCACTATCACTTGAAACTAGGGCAAAGGCATCGAATTTTTCTGAATAGAGTAAATCCATGGCATCAATAATCATGGAGGCATCGGTAGAGTTTTTGCCGGTGGTGTAGGCGAATTGTTGCACCGGCTGTATCGCGAGTTCATTCAATGATTTTTTCCAGTTTTTGAGATATTCACTGGACCAGTCGCCATATGCGCGTTTAATTACCACATGGCCATGCGCGGAAATCTCCTCCAAAATCGCTTTGACTTTGGAGTGCTGAGCATTATCCGCATCGATTAACACGGCTATTTTTTTGTGTTCGTCCAAATCTTTCAACGTTTGTCTCCGTTAGTGATGTTGTGTCGATTAGTATTTGTTTTTGATCAGCCTGGCGCTTAAGTCGGGCGGTGAAACAAAGACAAACGAATTGCCATATTTTCTTTTTCTTAACAGGTTTAGCTTGTCTGGCATTTTCAATAAATCTGTTCTTGCGGTTTGATTGCTAATGGCATGAGAGCTTCGCTGCTCTTGAATTCTATAGATGGCATTGGGGGTTTTCAATGCATGTTTTAACAACGACAGTTGACGATAAGTTAACTGACCTTTGGCTTTTGACTGATCGAGCAGCTTTCGGCCTTACCTTAGCATCTCCTGGGCAACATTTCTCGTTGTTGAAGCGCCTTCCAGCTGACTTGAGCTAATTGACTCTTCAATTAACGAACTTACCAGGTAAGTATCTCTGGTATGAGGATTTGTGATGGGCTGATCCATGGTGATGCTTCTTGCCGCATTTTGATCCAGCCAATGCAAGGCTTTCTGTAACGTATCCGGTACGCAGAAATAAAAAGGGTTGCCGTTTTTATCTGCCAATGGCAGTCGGTTATATACCTTTTGCGTCGGTAGGGCCTATGTTAGCACTGAGTATACGCGCCAGCGTGACACTGTCTTTTTCATGAACGATCTTGTCTAAGAACGCTGTAGCTGGCTGCAGCTTCTCGGGAATTTTCACAACTATAGCCTTTGCTAATTATTGGCTAATTAGTATGTAGCATATTTTGTGTTAAATCACTAATATTTTAATTGTGAGTACAGGCAATGGATTATAAAACTCAATGGCTTACCCTTAAAGCCTTGGCTCTCCA
Organism: uncultured beta proteobacterium; assembly: GCA_942490555.1. Taxonomy (GTDB): domain Bacteria; phylum Pseudomonadota; class Gammaproteobacteria; order Burkholderiales; family Gallionellaceae; genus Gallionella. Next base: position 497,569 of record CALNXP010000018.1, read on the forward strand.
TGTGCATAATGGTTTTAGATAGCTTTTTTACCAGCCTCTTGCTGCCTAATGGACGGAATGCTCACGGCAGTACCTGGGCATTAATTAACTGGTAGAACAAGATGTTGGGCGATAGCCAGAGCAGCTGGTCGTCAAAGTTGTCGCTGCTGTTGATGCGTTGTTGCTGGTAGATAAAAATTGGGTCGTTGTTGAGATTGGCTTGTTCGCTGAGGTTGTCGCTGATTGGGTTGTGGCCGCTGGAAAACAGCAGGGCGGGGATGTTGGCGCTGAGTTTATTACTGGCTTTACCACAGCTGCTGGCGGTGATGCCGCTGGCGCTGTAACAGATATGCAGCAGTTCGGCGGCGCTGATTTTTTCCATGGTGGCCGAGGCGATGCCGTGGTTGCGGGTCAGTGCGAAGCTAACGCCGTTAATACTGTGGGCTGATACGGCATAGCGTAGCGGTTGCTGCCAGCCATCGCGCAGTTGGCCCTGGCTGTTCAGGCCGCTCAAGCCCAGGGCTGCGGCGGGCAGATAGCCGTTATAGGGGTGACTGCAGCGTCCGTGATTCTGGTGATTGCTGGTGGCGCTGCAGCCGCCACTGTCGTTTTCACAAAAGCTTTCCCGGCCGTTGCTGTCGGGGCTGGCCGGACAGGGCAGGCGTTGCCGGCTGCTGATAAATCCCAGCAGGGCCTGTTGGGCCTGTTGCAGTTGTTGTCGGGTTTGCTGGCGTTGTTGCTGTTCCAGCTGGTTGACGATAGCGGGTAATAAACCACCCAGCAGCAAGGTGATAATGGTCAGTACAATGCTGAGTTCTATCAGGGTGAAGCCGCGTGGTGAGGTTATTTTCATATCAGTGAATACAGTTGATTAAATCGGCACTGGGATGGTTGCGGTCAAAGGCGCTGTTGGCGTTGAGTTCGGGCAGATGCAGACTGAAATTTTCATGTAGTGGTGATTCCAGATAGTTGGCCCAGTCGTTGCGTGCCTCGGGAGTGTCGCGTCGTTGTGGCGGCTGGCGTTGTCCACTGAAGATGATTACGCCCTTACAGGCGGTGCCATTGATTTGTTGGCAGTTGCTCGCATCATCACAACGGCGATAGAGCAGCTGATCCTGCCAGTTATGCCAGGGAGCCGGAAAACAGCTTTTGGGTATCCGGCCGCTGCTCATTGTGTTGCTGCCACTGGCGACCAGGGTTTCGCTGATGGGGCTGTGGTTGAAATTCAGTTGTACCGGCGTGGGCAGGGTAGCGGCCAGGCAGTTGGCCAGTTGTTGGCGTAATAAATCAATCTCGGCGGCAAAGTTATGGCGCTGCAAGATGGTGTGAAAGATTTCCTGGCGGGTAATTGCCAATATCCTATCATTGACCTGGCGATGGCCATGGTGATAGATGTCGCCGCTGATAAATGGATTGATGGCCGCCGGTGCCAGCTCCAGCTCGGCATTGTTAATCCCCTGTTCGCTGGCATTATCCAGATAGTTGGCCGGCTGATAGTTACCCTGACATTGACGACTGGCCGGCAGGCTATGGCGCTGTTGCCCGGTTACCGCCAATCCAGGGGCAATTAATAAGGCCGCAATCTGTTGTTCCGGCGCCAATACGGGGCTGTCGGCCTGTTGGCTGAATAGCTGCAGCTGGCCGGGGGTATCCCAGTTCAGCAGGTCGGTTTTGGGGTTGTTTTTAAAACTGCCGGAGACTACATACCACAGGCATTGATAATCGCCATCGCGTATTGCAGTTAATTCCAGGGTGCGCCAGGGGAGTCGCCCTAACTGGGAAATATTTTTACCTGCACAGTTGAGTGAGCTGCTGCCCTCACCATTGCCAGCATTACGGTCGGGGCAAGGCAGATATCCCAGCCCCTGGCCGGGGTGGGTATCGTGATAACTGCCGGCATAGCCCAACAGCGTTTGTTTCGCCTGTGCCAGTGCGAGGTCGCTGTGCTGTAGCCGTTGCTGAATGATCCTGTCGGCCGTAAACGGTTGCAGCAGCAGGCTACTGATTAACAGCACCAGCAGTAACAGCATGATTAAGACGCTACTGCCGCGTTGTGGCTTCAGGGATACCACAGGCTTTCTCCGACTTTCAGCGTATGGCTGGATGCCGGTAGCTGAATGGTGGCCTGGCGGGCCGTGGTTTCCTGGCTGGGTTGCAGTTGCTGGGGCTGCTGGTTAAGCCATACGGTGGGGTTGCCGCCATTTTTCTGAATGATACCGTTGAGTGTGTAGCGCTGAGACTGGCGTAAGCTATCGGGACGACTGGGGGGCGTCGGGGGCATCGTAGCGGCGGTTGTCGGCTGGTCAAGCTGGGCGCGTTGTGCCGCAGAGAAAAACAGGCGCCCCAGGGTGTCGGCCGCGGCCACTGGCGAGGATAACAGCAGCATGACTATAAGCGTGTATTTCATGGTGTGCTCAGATAGGCAAAGCTTGCTCGGCATTGGGTATGCAGTGCCGGGCCGTGGTTGGCGGGCTGGCGTTGCAGCGTGCAGTCCTGCAGTTGCCAATGGGGGGCGAATTGCTGATTGAGCTGTTCCAGACTGTCCAGTGCATGCCGGCCATGGCGACTGGAAAATGCTAGCCTGAGAGGATAGCGTACCAGGGCGGGTTGCGTATTTTTATGCATGTCTTCGCTTGCCATATGAAACTGGATGTCCAGTTGGGGATGTTGCTGGCGAAACTGCTGCAGATCTTCTAATAGCCATGAAAGCTGTTGTGGCTGGTGAAATAGTGATGCGGCGAGTTGTTGCAAGGCCGGCAGGGATTGTTGGTAGCGCTGGTTGAGTTGTTGCTGCTGTTGCCACTGTTGACTTAATTGCTGTAACTGCTGTTGGGCATGTTGCAGTGCGTGCCGTTGGGCGTGGTATTGCTGCCAGCTCAGCGCGGCGATCAGCATGGCCGAGAGCAGCGTAGTTATCCCGCTCAGCCATGAACGATAGTGTGGGGTTTTGCCACTTCATGGTTGTACCTCCAGTTGTAAATCAAAATTCATCCCTATCTGGCTGGGCGGTTTGCCCGGCTGCAGTGGGGGCTGTAACAGGGTGAGCCTATAGTGCCGACTCAGCCGTTGTTGAAAGCGCTGGAAATACTGTTCGGCCTGTCGGTAATGATGTTTGAAAGCATTAAGCTCGGCCTGCAGCTGCACGGTGGTGACCGTGTTTTCATGCATAGGGTGATATTGCCAGCGTAATTGCTGCAGTTTGACCTGCGGGAAATCGTTCATTACCTGACTCAGTGGCTGCAGTGTGCTCAGCAGCTGTGGTGTTGGCCGTTGCAGCTGGCTGGCGGCTTGCAGGGTGTGTTGCAGTTGGCTCAATTGCGCCGCGGTTATTGGGCTGGGATGTGCTTGCTGCAGCTGTTGCAGGTGGCTTATCTGTTGTTGCACGCGCTGTTGCTGAGCGTGTAACGGCTGGTATTGCCAGCCAGCCCAGCAGGCGGCACTTAGGCTGGTGGCCAGTCCCAGCCAGCCCGAACGACGGATAGCCCGGCCCAGTTGCCATAAGCGGTAATCGCGACGTTGTTGCGATGTGCTGTAGTGTGATTTCGGGCGTTGGCAGGCTAGCTGTTGTAAATATAAACCGCTGGCATCGGCCTGTGCCAGAGGCATGATCTCGATACTCAATCCGCTGTGGTTGAATGCGGGCTGCAGTTGTTGCTGTAATGCCTTAGACAGTAACAGTTTCAGCTGCAGGGCATGGCCATTCAGCATCTGCTGTTGTTGAATAAACTGCAGTGTCTGTTGCAGCTGTGGCATGAATTGCTGGACCAATTGTTGCTCGGATGAGCAGGGACTCAGGCGAGTCAGGCGTAATTGCCCGTCTTGATACAGACTTTGGCGTATGCCGGCACCGGCTTGCCAGCTGATCAGCAGTGAATCCCCGTGTGGGTTGACCAGTACAGCGCCCAGCTGGGCCAGTGAATAAATCGCGGCCAGCGGCTGATGCCGGGCGTGTAGCTGCGACAGTAACGGGGTAAGCCGTTGCGGCTGGGTTAAGGCCGAAAGCAGTGCTTGATCTGTTGTTGCTGCACCGTGCTGAAGCAGGTGATAGGGGGTGTCGGGATAGTGTTGTTGTAACTGGTGTTGCAGCCATAACTTGCGTTCTCCTGCGGCCAGAGGGGGCATAGCCAGGCGCTGGAAATCTTCTTCGGCACAGTCCACCAGCAGATAGCAGGGAATGTCGGCTTTTAACAGTGTTGTCAGACGGGGCAGTTGATCATACGACAGCGTGGTCTGCTGTTGCAGTCTATGCTGCTGCCACAGGCCGATTTGCAGCTGTTGGGCATTTAGATAGATCAGGTAACGCATCATAGCGGTATTGTGCCTATCATGTCATACAGTGGGCCTAGTACGGACAGCATGATCCAGCCGAGTATGATGCCTAGCAGCAGTGTCATCAGCGGTTCGGTCATGGCTTGCAGGCGTTTAACCTGTTGTTCTATCTGTTGCTGATAATAATCGCTGCTTTGTTGCAGGGTCTGATCCAGTGTGCCGCTGCTTTCCCCGATTTGAATCATACGTACCATCAACAACGGAAAGAGTCGACAGCCGGCAAAACTGCTAGCCAGGTTATGGCCGTTGGCCACTTGATGTTGAATCTGTAACAGTGCCCGTTGTAACAGCGGGTCGGAAATTAATAAACGGGACTGCTGCAGACAGTCGGGAATAGCAATACCGGATTTATACATCAGCGCAAAGGCGTGGGTGAAACGGGCCAGCATGATCTGTTGCAGCAGCGGGCCAATCGGTTTGCAGCGTAATAACAGGCGGTGTAAGCATTGACGTAGCCCGGCATGGTAACGATAGCCCAGCCAGGTGGCTGATAGCAGGCCAATGAGTAGCCCAGCCAGCCACCAACCGTATTCGCTAAGGATGGCAGATAACTGAAACAGTAATTGGGTGTGCAGCGGGATGGCGGCTCCCATGGCGCTTAGAATCTGCTGTAACTGGGGCACCAGATAGCACAGTAGAAACAGGCTGGCCGCACTGATCACCAGACAGACAAACGCGGGATAGAGCAGCAGGCTTAGTGTCTGCTGACGCAGTTGATGCTGCCACTGCAGGGTGTGTGCGATATAGCGGAACATGGTGGTGAGCTGGCCGGTCTGTTCGCCGATACGCACCAGACTGATCAGCAAGGCCGAGAATACCTGGGGATATGTCGCCATGGCCTGTGACAAGGACTGGCCGTTTTCCAGTTGGCTGCGAATACGATTAAGTAAGGCCCGGCAGGCCGGATGCGTGGCACATTGGCCGATATCGTGCAGGCTTTCCATTAACGGGATACCGGCTTGACTGAGCTGTTGCAGGTTGTTAAACAATAGAATTAACTCGCTACTGGGCAGGGTGCTGGGCCGATATAGCCAGCCGGGCAGGCTTTGGGCCTTGAGCAGCACCAGACCATTATCGGCCAGTTGCTGCTGCAGTGCCAGTCGCGAATCGGCATGTTGCCAGCCGCGGATGATACGCCCCTGCGCGGTGATGGCGTGGTAACGGTAGCTGTAAGCCATCAGTGTAGCCGGTTTTGTTTCAGGTTGACCTGGCGGCGCACTTCGGCCAACGAGGTCTGTCCTTGCAGAATACGTCGTATACCGTCTTGTGCCAGTGGTTGGAAGCCCTGTTGGCGGGCGTGTTGATATAGCTGGCGCTGACTGTGGGACTGGCCGATGAATTCGGCCAGACTGCCATCTATGGGCAGTAGCTCAAACAAGGCCAGTCGGCCGCGATACCCCTGTTGATGACAATGTTCACAGCCGGTGGCCTGATACAGGGTGGGGGTCTGCTCGGTGCCTAGTTGTAATAGCGCCTTGCTCGCGGGGTCCGGTTGATAGGGAGATTTACATTCCGGGCACAGCCGGCGCACCAGGCGTTGCGCGATAATGCCATTCAGGTTAGCGGCTAATATGGCGGGTCGGACCTGCAGATCCAATAGTCGGGGCAAGGCTCCCAGTGCCGAGTTGCTGTGCAGTGTGGCGAATACCTGATGCCCGGTCATGGCTGCACGAAAGGTCATTTCGGCGGTTGGCTGATCGCGGATTTCACCCACCAGCAGGATATCCGGGTCCTGACGTAGCAATGAGCGTATTCCCTGAGCAAAATCCAGTTTGATATTCTGGTTGATGCTGGTCTGGCGGATTTGGGCAAGCGGGTATTCCACCGGATCTTCCAGCGTCATAATATTGACGCTTTCGGTATTTAAATGATTCAGCAGGGAATACAGCGTGGTGGTCTTGCCGCTGCCGGTAGGGCCGGTAACCAGGATGACGCCTTCCGGCTGTTCCAGCATGGTCTGCAGTGCGGCGTTACCCGGCTCGCTGAGTCCCAGCTGGGCTAATGCGACAATACCTTGTTGGCGATCTAATATCCGCAACACCATATTCTCACCATGGCAGGTCGGGTGAGAGGCCATTCTGAAATCTATCATGCGTCCGGCAAGGCGCAGACTCAGCCGGCCATCCTGTGGGGCGCGGGTTTCGGCAATGTCCATATTGGCCATGACCTTGAGGCGTACCGTCATGCCGGGCCATAGTCCCTTATGCAGGCTGCGTATCTGGGTGAGTACGCCATCCAGCCGGTAACGTATGCGTAGGAAGTTTTGTTCGGGCTCAAAATGGATATCTGACGCGCCGCGCTGTATGGCTTGTTGCAAAATGGCGTTAATCAGCTTGACCAGTGGCTGGCTGGTTTCCAATTCGGTGTTTGCTGTTATCTGGGCATCAAACTGTTGAGGGTGAATTTCATTAAGAATACCGTCAATCGATTGTTCCAGCCCGTAATGACGTTCAATGCTGGCTAGAATATCGTTTTCGGCGGCGAGCAGGGGTTTCAGTTGATATTTATGGTGTAGCAGAGCATTGATCTGGTCTAGTGCCAGCAGGTTTGCTGGATTGACCATGGCCAGGGTCAGCTGCATGCTTTGCGGCTGATAGTGCAGCGGGATCAGTTGATGGCGTCGCGCCAGGGTTTCCGGGATTAAGGCCAGCACTTCAGCGGGAATCAGGGTGTGTTCCAGCTCAATGCTGTCATGTGCCAGATTGTGGGCCATGAACTCGCGTAGCTGGGATTCGGATAAGAATCCCAGTTCGGTCAGCAGTCGGGTGACCGGCAGCCGGCTGTTATGTTGCTCGGTTAAGGTGATCTGTCGCTGGTCTTGATTAATCGCGCCTTGTTCCAGCAAATTATCGAGTAATGTTTGGGCATTATTCATCGGCACTCTCCTGATGGGCGGCAAGTTGCTGCAAACGTTGTTGCAATTGCGGCAGTGAGATTTGTCTGGGCAGGCTGGCCTGATTCAACAGCTGCCGATAATGATGTTGTGCCTGTCGGTATTGTTGTAAGTGGTCATAGGCAATGGCCAGATTAAAACGATAAATCAGGTTTTCCGGGGTCATGCGCAGCGCGGCCTCATAGGCCTGTTGTGCCGCCGGCCAGCGTTGTTGAGCGGCCTGCTGATTGCCCAGCGCAAAAAATACAATGGCTTGCGGATGCGTTTGTAGTTGTTGTTGCAGTTTGTCTTGTTGGCTGGCGGGTTGGTAAGCTGAGAGCGCAGCCAAGGCCAGGGTATGGCTGGGTTGTTGCTGCAGGACTTGCTGCAGATAGTGACGGCTTTGCTGATGTTGGCCCTGTTGTTGAAAAATCGCCGCCAGTGCCAGCAGAATGTCTGGATGGTCGGGTTGCTGCTGTTGCAGCTGCAGATACGATTGCTTGGCCTGTTCAAGCTGGCCTTGCTGATAATATTGATAGGCCTGTTGCAGGGCGGGCTCTGCCGATGGGGTGTCTTGTGCTGCCAGCATAGGGCTGAACAGCAGTAGTATGCTGAGTAATGTCAGCTTACAGTGTGTCATGGCTGGGGGACTCAAAAAAATGTGTATCGGGAAGCCGTGACTGCAGTGCCTGATAATCGCCATTCAGTCCGGCGCTATTGATAATGGTGGGGCGCAAAAAAATGACTAGCTCGGTAGTTTCACTGTATTCATCACGTTGGCGAAAGGCCTCGCCAGCGCCGGGGATTTTTTCCAGGCCGGGAACTGCATCGCTAAAGCGGCTGCTTCTATCCTGCATTAACCCACCCAGTACCGCGATCTGCAGGTTTTCCAGGCGCAGCAGGGATTCCATTTCCCGGGTCTGAATTTGCGGCACCCCCTGATAATGGATATTCAGCAGGTTGGGGTTAGGGTCAGGTATGTATTCGATCAGGCGGGAGATGGAGGGGCGCAGTTTCAACAGCACTTCGTTATGCCGGCTGATTTGCGGGGTGACGCTCAGGGTAAAACCAACGGGAACGGTATTCGGGGTGGTGGTATAGGTGGTTATCGTGGCGCTGTCATTGTTGCTGACGGTATCGGCCTTAATGGTGAAATACACCAGATTATCGACTACCCGCATAAGAGCGGTCTGGTTGTTCAGCACACTCAGCCTGGGGCTGGACAATACCTTGATTTCACCATAAGAAGCCAGCAGGGCCAGGCTGTCACGTATGTTGCTGGCCGGATTGCTGATCAGCCCCAGCATACCGTTGCCGAATAAGGTGTTGGCGGATTGATGCAGTTTGAACGACTGACCATTGGCACTGAATACTGCCGACCAGTTGATGCCTTGCTGATATTGATCACTGAGTCTGACCTCGACTATGGTCATTTCTATCATCACCTGACGTCTGGCGCTTTGCATGACTTGATGAAGAAAGCTTTGCAGTTGTTGATGCTGGCGCGCGGTGGCGCGTACTGCCAGCAGCCCGTTTTCCGGGTTGGCAATCACGGAAGCGGCCTCGCGTATTGTGCTGTGGCGGGTAATCATGGTGTCAGCCTGTTCAAGTTGCTGGGTTTTGTGGGGGCGTGCGGTTTTGGCGATGGGCGCCGAGCTGTGCTGTTTTTTCTGTTGAGTGACTATGGTTTCTTTAGATCCGGGGGGCAGCTTCTTATCGGTTTCTCGTAGCAGATCTTTGATATTTTGTACCAGTGTTTGCCAGAAACGGTTGCGTGATTGATCTTTAAGGCGGGTGGAGGCGCTGTTTTGTGTACTGTTGCGGTTGCCTACCTGCATGCTGGTGTGAATGCTGCTTTCGATTTCACGACTGATATTCAGATAGTCGATTTGATAGTGTTTCAGGTATGGGGTATCGGGCAGTACGCTGAGGCTGCCGTTTTGCTGTTGATAGCGTAAGGCCACCTGTTGGCCTATGCGTCGCAATAGCTGAGGCAGGGTTTGTTGAATTGCATTCAGGGTGACATTTCCCTGCACCGCGGGATGAATGTCCAGATTAAGGTTGGCATCGCGCGCCAGGGTAAATAATACCTGCGCTACCGGCAGATTCTGTACCACCACATTAAAGCGCTCTATGCGGTGTCCGGATGGGGGCGGCAGCGGGATGTAATAGCGCACTACTTCCGGGATATCGCGCTGACTGAGCGTATCGGTGCGCTCTGGGTGTAAATGCAGTGGCGATGGCTGAATCGGCTGGCTGCGGCAGGCCGCCAGCGCACCGCAGCACAGTAGCAGGCCAATAATCCTGGGTGTTAGCATGATACCCCTTTAGGAAAGGTTTTTTCCGTTGGCGTTGATCCGGCTATGCAGTGTGGTGCGCTTTATGCCCAGTATTCTGGCGGCACGGCTGATTTTTCCCTGTGCCAGATCCAGCGCAACATGGATGTATTGGCTCTGCTGTTCCTGTAAATGTTGATCCAGTTTAAAGCTGCCTTGCTGCAGTTGCTGTTCAATCTGGTCGGCCTGGACTTCCTGGGGAATACACTGTGACCATATTGTGCTGGCAAACTGTTGCTCCAGTTGTTGTCGCGTGACGGCTTGCCCGGGATAATGTGCTTGTAAGCGGACGGTGATATTGCGTAATTCACGTACATTGCCGGGGAAGGTGTATTGCAGCCAGAGTTCCTGTGCTGCGGGGGTTAAACGGAATCGCGGTTGATCGCTCTGTTGGCTTAAGCGTTGCTGGAAGTGTTCCAGCAGTAGTTGTTTGTCATCGCCCATCTCACGCAGTGGTGGGGTGTGCAGACATAGTGTACCCAGTCGATAATACAGATCCCGGCGCAGTTTTCCTTGATCTATGGCTTGTAAGGGATGGTGATTGGTGGCGGCGATAATTCGGCTGCGACTGACCCGGGGGCGGGTTTCTCCTACGCGATAAAATTCACCGTTTTCCAGCACCCGCAGTAACTTTGCCTGGAATTCAATCGGTAGCTCGGTGATTTCATCCAGAAAAAGTATGCCGTTGTTGGTGGTTTCAAAAAAACCGTGGTGTTCAATTGTCGCACCGGTAAATGCCCCCTTGGTATGGCCAAATAAGGTGGATTCAATCAGCGCCGGACTGAGTGCGGCACAGTTAATTGCCGCATAATTTTCGTTGGGACAATGATCGAGCTGTTTGATGGCTTGTGCGACCTGTTCCTTGCCGGAACCGGATTCACCCGTAATCAGTATGGGTTGAGGGTGCATACGGCTATAGCGCAGTGTGTCGTAGCGTAACTGTTGAATGGCACTGCTATGGCCGATAATAAATTCGGATATAGCCTGTATCTGTTGATGCGGTCTCTCTATCAATGCTCTCTCCCTGATGGTTTTTTGCCACCGTAAAAGAGATTGTGGTTGTAATCAATACGGCAAATTATCTAGCGCTAAAGTGATACTTAGTGGTAGATAGTTAGTGACGGCAGTCAATTGGCGAGGGGGGGAGGGCTGTTTGGTGGCATTCGGCTGGCTATGTAATTTCTGAACGGATCGGCACGCAATATGCTGGTTGCTATCGCAGTGATGTATTCAGGCGGCTGGAGCGACCATGGGGATTTTGCTTCTCATTTATGGGGATGATTCTTGTGGATGGGAATTTTTTACTATGCCCTTTAGTACAATAGGATTTTGTTTATCGCCGCTCTAGAATGCAGTCAATCGGTAGCAAATTATGCTGTGATCGTTAGCAGCAAAAGATCTGGAGGCGAAGATGGCAAAGAGCGAATTTATTGATTTAGGTGATTTTGTCTGGTTGGATTTGGATGAAGACGGGATTCAGGACGACGGCGAGCCTGGGGTAGAGAATGTTCGCGTTCAGCTGCTGGATGCGCGCACTGGTGCGGCGCGGGGTGAACCGGTGTATACCGATGCTAACGGTCATTACCAATTGGATAATATTCGCTGGAACAGTGCATTGCTGCAGTTTACCCCACCGGGTAAGTATGAATTTCGGGAGAATACCCAGGATAAGGGTAAGGATGATAGTGTCGATTCCGATGTGAATGTGCTCGGCCGCAGTGACAAGATTATGATTGCCGAGGGTGCGGAATCGGATGATAGCTATGATGCGGCGGTGTATCTCAAGCCGACCACCGTGGGTGATAGGGTATGGCTGGATGAAAACGGTAACGGCCAGCAGGATGAGGGTGAGCCGGGGCTTGAGGGCGTCACAGTCCGTCTGATGCAGGGCCGTGAGCAAATTGCCGAGGCGGTGAGTGATATCGAGGGTAATTACTATCTGGAAGCGCCGGATGCGGGTGATTATCATGTGAAGTTTGAGCTGCCGGAAAGTGGCCGCTATATCTTCAGCCGTTTTACCTTGCACAATGCTGCAGGGGTGGATGACACCAAAGATTCGGATGCACATAGGGATACCGGTGAAACCCATGTGTTTCATGTGAATGAATTTGACCAGATCACCGATATTGATGCCGGGCTGTTTGATAAAACCGAGCTGCTAAGTCTGGGGGATAAGGTCTGGTTTGATGCTAATGAAAATGGCGTGCAGGATGTCGATGAGTCGGGTGTCGAAGGCATAGAAGTGCGTTTGTATGACGGCGAGAATACTCGCCGTACCGAGACCGATGCTCAGGGGGAATATGCGTTTGGAGAATTGTTGCCGGGGGATTACCGGGTACAGTTTATCCTGCCGCGCAGTGGCGGTTACTCCTTTACCGAGCCGGGCATTGGTGATGATGTGGAAAAAGACAGCAATGCCGATAGCCGTGGTAATACCGCTACCATTACCTTGGTGAGTGGCCATAATGATATGAGTGTGGATGCCGGGCTGGCGCCCAGCCTGACGGTAGGGGATTTTATCTGGCACGACCAGAATGCCAACGGCTTGCAGGATGAAGGTGAGCCGGGTATTGAGAACGTGGTGGTGCGTTTATACCATGCCGACGGACAATTTACCGGCCATCAGATGATGACCGATGAAAATGGTAAGTATACGCTTGAGGATGTGGCCAGCGGTGATTACAAGCTCTGGGTGGTGCCGAAAGCGGGCTATCAGTCTACCGATCAGGCGCAGGGCGATGATGCTGCCTTGGATTCGGATATTAATGCGGCGGGTTATTCCGAGGTGTTCACCGTGGCAGCGAGTACGCCGCGTACCGATATTGATGGGGGGCTGGTACAAAATGCTGCGATTGGGGATCTGGTTTGGTACGATAGGAATGTGAATGGCCACCGCTGGAGTGGAGAAGGTGGCGTTAGAGATCAGCAGGTGGAACTGTACGATGCAACCGGTAGCGAGCTATTGGCAGAAACCACCACCAGCTATTATGGTAGCTATAAATTTGATGGACTGAAACCCGGCGACTACAAGGTGAAGTTCTATGCCCCGGATGGCTATGAGTTTACCCATAAAGATATGGAGTATGCTGGTTATGGTGGGGATGCTAATGATTCGGATGCGAATCCGCTGACCGGTTTTAGCGATGTGATTAGCGTGGCTGACGGCGAATATAACGATACCGTGGATGCCGGGATCTGGGCGGCTTACCCGAATGGTAAGGCGGCGGTAGGTGACACCGTTTGGCATGATTTGAATGGTAATGGTGTTTTTGAGCAAGGTGAGCCTGGCGTTGGCGGTGTAAGGGTAGACTTGTATGATGGCGAAGGTAACTTCCTGGATAAAACCACCTATACCAATAGTGCGGGAAGTTATTCTTTCCAGCGCTTGGAGCCGGGGGATTACCAGCTGAGGTTTTCGGATAGATGGGATCATATTCAGTTAACCCATGCGGTGAATGCTGGGCCGGATGGCGTGGATTCGGACGCCGATCCCGACACCGGTTTTACCGAGGTGTTTACCCTGCATGCCGGGGAATACAACTACAGCATGGATGCGGGGGTGTATATTCCCGGCACGCTGGGCGATCTGACCTGGTCGGACAATGACTACAACGGTTACTGGAGCAGCGGTGATGCGGTGTTGCCGGACGTTAAGGTTTATCTGTATGAAGAAGGTAAGGACGCGCCGGTGGCCGAAACGGTGAGTAATAACAAGGGCCGTTATTATTTTATCCAGGAGTTATTGCCGGGTAAGAACTATCAGGTGCAGTTTGAAACCCCGGATGGCTATAAGATCAGTCCTATGAGTACGCATCCGCATGAGGCGTATGACTCGGATATTGATCCCGATAGTGGTTTAAGTGAGGTCATCAGCCTGACCTCCAATCAGAAATACTATCATCTGGATGCCGGCTTTTATCAGCATGATCCGGATACTGCGGTTCTGGGAGATAAGGTGTGGCATGATGTCAATGGTAATGGTCTGCAGGATGAGGGTGAAGTTGGTATTGCCGGTGCGACGGTAGATTTATTTGATGTGGATAGCGGGGCTCGGGTTACTCGTACCGTGACCAATGATGAGGGTTTATATAAATTTGTTGAAGTGAAACCGGGCGACTATAAGGTACGTTTTTATAATCCGTCTTCGACTTATACTTTTACCCAGGCAGATGCGCTGGGCAATAGTGAGGATGCGAAAGATTCCGATAATATTGCACAGAATACCACCTATGGCGAAACCGAGGTGATTACTCTGGAAGCTGGCGAAACCGATCTGACCATTGATGCAGGTTTTTATAAGGCGGGGGCCACCATTGGTAATCAGGTGTGGCTGGATAGGGATGCCAATGGCTTTCTTTCTGCTGAAGGCGGTGTCAGAGGCGTGGATGTGCATTTATATGATGCCAGTGGCGGCACAGTATTGGAAAGCACCACTACCGGCAATAATGGGGGGTATTACTTCTATAATGTGGCCCCGGGCGATTACCGGATTAAGGTTGATCTGCCCAGTGATAACTATGGATTCACGATTAAAGATGGTTGGCGCGATGATCTTGATTCCGATGTCGATCAAGCAACCGGCTTTACCGATGTGTTTACGGTTGAGGCGGGCAAACCTGACTACACGATTGATGCCGGCCTGATTGAAAATAACTCGGATGGTAGTGCCGAGATCGGGGATAGAGTTTTCCACGATATTAATGGTAATGGTCAATGGGATTATTATCAGGGCGAGTCTTGGATTCCCCAGGTGGATGTCATCCTGCTGGATGACAGCGGTGCCGTGGTGGCGACCACGCAGACCGACCGTTATGGGCAATATTTCTTTAAAGCACTGGATGCCGGGGACTATCAGGTGAAATTCGATCTGAAATCCGGCTTTAGCTTCAGCCCACAGGATAGGGGCAGTGATGGTAAGGATTCGGATGTGGATCCAGATACAGGGATTACCGACAGCATTACCATAGGTGAGGGTGAGCGCAATTACAGTATAGATGCCGGTATGTATGAAGGGGTAGATATTGGTGACCGGGTGTGGCTGGATGAGAACGGTAACGGGGTGCAGGATAGGGCCGAGAAGACCGGGGTGGCCGATGTGACCGTGCGTTTGTTGGATCTGGATGGCAATGAAGTGGCGACCACCAGCAGCGATGAAAATGGGGAATATCGGTTTAGCAATCAACGCCCGGGTGAATACCAGATTGAATTTGTGAAACCGGATGCCAGCTATGTGTTTGTTGAAGCCAATATTGGTAATGACAGGGTGGATTCGGATGCGGATCAGACCTCGGGTTTGACTCAGCCGTTTACCGTGAAATCGGGGCAGGCAGCATTGACTACCATAGATGCGGGTATGACCCAGAAAGGTAGTATCGGCGATATGGTCTGGGAAGATTTACCGGATGAAGACGGTAAGGTGGACGGTATTTATGATGTGGCAACCGAATCCGGAATGGCTGGGGTTAAGGTTGAGCTGTATAAACTGGTGGCCGGTCGCTGGGTGGCCGAGGCCGAAACCATGACCGATGCGCAGGGACAATATTTGTTTAATGAATTAACCGCCGGTGATTATTCGTTGAAGTTTGCTAAACCCAGTGGCTATGTGTTTACCTGGCAGGATAAGGGTGATGATGAGGCGTTGGATTCGGATGTGAGCGCGGCCGGTGATGTGCGCTATCAGCTGGTATCCGGTGAGCAGGTTGAGCATATTGATGCCGGTCTGACTCAAAGCGCTAAGATCGGCGATTACCTATGGGTGGATCATGATATCCGGCATATGCCGGATGGTATACAGGGGGCATATGACTATGGCATACGTGGTATGCCGGTATATTTGCAGGATGAAAACGGCAAGACCCTGGCGGGTATGACGACGGTGGGTGGGGCAACTACCTATACTTTTGAAGTGATCCCGGGGACCTATAGAATTTCTACCGTAAATCGATATGATGGTAACGATTTGATGACGACCTATTATAAACGCGGTGGCGACGAAAGCCGGGACTCTGATTTATATGGTGGTCGCGGGCGAGGCTATTCGCGCTTTATTACCGTCAAAGCCGGAGAATATTTCAAAGACCTGGATGGTGGTTTTACCCCTATTGTTGTCGATTTGAATAATGATGGGGTGCAAACCCTGGCACGTGGCGCCGATAGCCCGCGCTTTGATCTGAGTGGTGATGGTGATCTGCTGGCTTCTGGTTGGGTGTCGGCGCAGGATGGCCTGCTGGCGGTAGACGATAACGGCAATGGTCGTATCGATAGTGTCAAAGAGCTGTTTGGTGGGCTGAGCAAAGGAGACGGTTTTGCCAAACTGGCCGAGTTTGACAGTAATGCCGATGGTGTGGTCGATACTAACGATGCCCGCTTTGCCGATATGTTGCTATGGCAGGATAAGAATAGTGACCGGGTTACCGATGAGGGTGAGTTACAGACCCTGGCCGAGGCGGGTGTTGCCGGCCTGGTGGTAGATTATGTCGAGCAGCCAAAAGTGGATGACAACGGCAATTTGCATCTGGAGCGCAGCTCTGCGCTGTTGGCCGATGGTAGCGAAGTGGATATGACCGATGTGTATTTCAATGTGGCCGCAGAAGATGCCGAGGCGGCCGGGGTGGAACTGCCCAGCTTTAGCGAGCTGTTGTCTGCCGATGGCTCGCTGGGTACCCTGGTTGGGGGCGTCGATGAGGTGGCGGTAAGCACCGCTGACAATAGCGATGGCGTGGTTGAACGTTTATCGGTAGAGCAGTTAAGCCAGTTGTTTGATCTGCAAGAGGTGTGGTAGCGCGAGTTGTCGATACATGGGTGAAGGCGGGGGAGTTGATCTGTCCCCCGTTTTGTTGTGGCCCCCTCCCCGGATGCCGGCGCTGCGCGCCTTTATCCGGGCTGCCGAGTGTTATTTGGTCTGGGTGGCGGAGGTGATGGTGACCGGCGTTACGGGTACATCATTAAAGCCATTTTGGCTGGAGGTGGCAACCGACTTGATGTTGTCTACGGTATCCATGCCGTCAATCACGCTGCCGAATACGGCATAGCCCTCATCACCTTGAACTCCGCTGCCGTCTAAGAATAAATTATCGACCACATTGATAAAGAATTGTGAGGTCGCCGAATTGGGCTCCGAGGTTCTGGCCATGGCAATGCTGCCGCGTGTGTTGCTCAAATTGGTGGCATGGGCCGCTTCTAAGGCAATCGCCGCAGCGGTGGACTTTTGCTGCAGCTGGCTGTTAAAGCCGCCGCCTTGAATCATAAAGTTATCGATGACACGATGGAAAATCAGATCATCATAAAACTGAGCGTTGACATAGAGTAAGAAGTTGTCCACGGTCACCGGGGTTGCTTCCGGTTCCAGTTGCAGTACGATGTTGCCCATGCTGGTGGTCAGGGTGACTTCGGGCTTGGGAATCTGCTGAGTGGAAATATAGTCTTCTGCCAGTGCATTCATGCTCAGGGTGAGGCGGATTTCACCGACTTTGCCTGGAGTACAGCTGAAGGTTTGGTTGTTGCTGTCGCTGGTGCGGGTAAATTGAATATTGTTACAGTCATCCGAGGTGATTTCCAGTCCCTGGTGCAGACCATTGCCGGTAATGCTGAAATTGGCGCTTTGCTGATACATCAGTGTATCAACGCTGACTTCGGTAATGCTGGCGGCTATACTGGCACTGGTAAAACTCCAGTTCTGATTGTCCAGGCGGTTACCCGCAAGATCCTGCAGCTTGGCCAGGCTCAGTTGATACTCGGTCTGAGGTTGCAGTTCTGTGTCCGGTGTGAAGCTGAGTGTGCCATTGCTGTAATTGAGTTGGCCACTGATGTTGTTACCGCTGCTGTCTTGCAGCTGCAGTGTGTTGCTATTGATCTGTGTGGCATCCAGTGGTTCATTAAAGCGTATGCTGATGGCGGTATCGGTGGCCACATCGGTGGCATCGCTGGTCGGATTGCGCGCGACAATCTGTGGGGCAGCGCTGTCGTTTTGTTTGTTCAGCTGCAGGTTGTACGTCACCCCGTTGTGTAGTTGCTGGTAGCGAATATCTTGTAGCTGCATATTGCCATCCCCTGACAGCAGATAACGTCGAGTTTCACTGCGTTGCAGCACCTGGCTGTTGTTATAGCGGCGTATGCTCTGGCTATATAGCAGGGTGCTGTCGGCACTGGCTTCTACGCTGCTAAGCTGGGTGTTGCTGTCTTCTGCCTGGTAGCTGATGTCACTATAGCCGGTGATGGCGGTTTTGTTGGCATCGCTGTAGTGATACAGCGTGCCTATGCTTCCCTGATCGCCGACGGCAATGCTGGCCGGCAGGCTGGAGCTGGCGACAAATTCGCTGAATTCATCGTCAATGCTGCCCAGCCAACGGTATTGTTGGTTATAAAAATCATTGCGGGTGGTGTTGATGTCGAGTAAGTCGCAGTCGCTGACATCAAGGGCGGTGGTGGTGCTTACCGATTTGCCGCTAATACCCTGAAAACTGCTGTCTTCGGCTTTAAAGCTGGCCACGGTGGCACTGCCGTTGCAATCCCCACTGATTGCAAAACTGGCCGATTCTCCCTGGTCAAGCAGTGCAATGCTGGCGGTTTTTAACGGAAATACACTGACCAGGGTATCAGTGCCGGACGTATTGCCGGATGGTGTGTTGTCATCATCGCTGCCACAAGCGCTAACACCGATGGTTAGACATAACAGGGTCAGTAAGCGTATCCGAAAGCTGTTCATCTGCTACCTCGCAAAACAGTGCGATCAACTCACACCATCATATGATTAATCCAGTGATCCCCAGCGATCTTTTTTGCGGGGCCGCAATTTGGGGATAATCAGGCCTAATATCATACCGGCAAATAATACTCCGGCGCCAGCAATAAACCAGTCTTTTTCGCGTTGATCCTTTAATTCCTTGGCCTGTTGCTGCAGGGCATTATGGCTGCTTTCCAGAGTGGCCAGAGTGTTAGATAAACGCTGGTTTTCACTATCCAGATGTAACGCATTGGCGGCGGTCTTTTTAATGCGGGCCAGTTCGCCAGACAGTTGCTGATTCTGTTGTTCCAGTTGTGTGGATTTTTTTTGTAAGACCTGATGCTCTTCCTGTAATGCCAGCAGGTCGGTTTGGGCGGTGCTGCTGTTGGATTTCAGTGTTTTAATGGTTTCTTCCGCTTTGGCTAGTCTATCCCGGGCAATGGGGGTGCCGCTCAGAAAGCGGGTTAATACCCAGCCTTCTTTATTGTATTTGGGGGCATGCACAAAACTGTAACCATTGTCGGTATCCATGACTCGAAGTTCGGTACCGCTGGGCAGCATGCGGGTAATTTTATGTTCATTACTTGGCCCGGTGCGCAAGGTGATTTCCAGTTCGTCGGACACATATTTGCTGGCGGCAGTGACGGAGGTACTCAGACACAGACCGAGCAGGGTAGTGATAAGTAAGCGGCGATGCATAGTATTCCTGTTGTGAGCAATGGTTTTAAGGCGATATTCTACTGCTTTTATACGTTGTGCGCGATTGTCTGGCGGACTAATTCAATAACTTTGCTTGCCGTTTGATAATCTTCGCTGTCAAAATGGTGTAGCAGTGCTTGCTCATGTTGGTTAAAGGGCTGCTGTTGTGCCAGTTGTTTATCCAGTACCTCAGGCGTGGCTTCGGAGGCATCCTGGCCGGCGTTATTGCGTTCAATAATCCATTGACGCAGGACTTGTGGGCGCGCATGAAAATGCAGAATCAGGCAGCGACAGTGACATTGTTCGGCCAGTGCTATAAAGGGGTGGCGTTGTTGTTGCAGCAGCAAGGTGGCATCGATAATGGTGTGATAGCCCAGCTGCAGCAGTTGCTGAGCTTGCTGGAGTAATAATTGATAGACCTGTTGGCTGGTTTCGGGGCGATAAATATTTTGTTGTGGCGAGCTATTGTCTTCGGCGGCCAGTCCGAATAAACGTTTGCGCTCTACATCCGAGCGCAGACGTATCATGCCTTGTTGTTCGAGCAGGGGTTGGGTTAGCAGGCTTTTACCCGAGCCGGATACCCCGCTGGTCAGAATCAACAGCGGCTGTGGCACTATGGTGCTGTCAGCGGCTAATTGCAGGTAAGTGTCAAACTCGGTGATGCAGGCCTGTTGTTGTTGATCCGACAGGCCGGGTTGTTGTGCTCGTATCAGCGCGACCTTGGCGCGTATCATGGCACGATAAACCAGATAAAAGCGCAGTGCAGGCAGTCCCGCGTAATCCCCGCTGCGTTGCAGATAGCGGTCCAGCAGACGGTGTGCCAATGCCGGTTGTTGGTGGGCGTGCAGGTCCATTAAGGTAAAGGCCAGGTCATTCAGGCAATCTATCCAGCGAAATTCTTCATTAAATTCAATGCAGTCAAAGATCAGAATTTGCGCATTATCCAGGGTGATATTACCCAGATGCAGGTCACCATGGGCATTGATGACCCGTCCTTGCTGTTGACGCAGGGTGAAGAAGGCGGATAACTGCCGGCTGTGGCGTTGATTCCATTGTTCTAAACGACAGAATAAGGCGGAATTGGCGGCGCTGGGATATAACTCACGAATCTGTGAAAAATTTTCGGCAGCGGCCTGCTGAATTGCCGGTGGGCTGCCATAATGGCTGTGACTATCGGCGGTTTCTGCCTGTTGATGAAACGCGGCGATCTGATCGGCCAGTTGATCAATATGGCGGCTGCTCAGCTGCTGGTGATCTGCCAGATAATCCAGCTGTTGTTGTGGCTGGAACTGACGCATTTTTACGGCATATTCAATCGCGGGGCCAGCGCCGTCAAGTTGTGGTTGTTGTTCGCTGCCACCGATGGCCAGACATTGCAGATAGGTATCGGGTGCCAATCGTTGATTAAGCAACACCTCCTGTTCGCAGAAATGCTGGCGTTGTTGCAGCGTGCTAAAGTCCAGAAAGCCGAGGTTGAGTGGCTTTTTGATTTTATAGGCAAACTCACCCGTCAAAATAATCCAGGAAATATGCGTTTCCTTGATTTCAATGGTGTGGACGGGATGAGGATAAAGCTCGGCATTGCTGAGCGCTTGGATTAAGGTATTGGTAGTCATAAAGCGTATTTTAGACAACTGGAGAAAGAAGATGAATAACTATCGTTATGTTTTGTTGTTATTGCTGGCTGTGATGCTGGCGGGGTGTGGTATTCCAGATCTGCCCGGACCGCTGGGTATTCCAGGGTTGTAGCATGCAAAAAGCCCCGGACAGTATGCCCGGGGCTTAGGGGGACTACTTGAGTTGCTTAGTGCTTGTTGGTGAATTCTGGATAAGCTTCCAGACCACATTCCGCCAAGTCGGCACCGTTATACTCATCTTCTTCGTCGATACGGATGCCGATAATGGCTTTCAGTGCCAGCCATACGATCAGACTGGTGACAAACACCCAGATAAAGATGGTTGCCGCACCGGCCAACTGACCACCGATAGAACCGTTAGGACCAAAGGTTACCGCGATTAGGCCCCATAGACCGACAACGCCGTGTACCGAGATAGCACCGACAGGATCGTCGATTTTCAGTTTATCTAAAGTGATGATTGAGAATACCACGATCAGACCACCAGCCGCGCCGATCAGAGTGGCAACCAATGGGCTTGGCCAATCCGGACCGGCGGTAATAGCAACCAGGCCAGCCAGCGCACCGTTACATGCCATGGTCAGATCGGCTTTGCCAAACATAAGGCGAGCCGCAATCAAGGCCGCAATCACCCCACCGGCAGCGGCCGCATTGGTGTTCAGAAAGACCATGGCGACATTGTTAGCGTTGGTGATATCGCCCAGTTTTAATACCGAACCGCCGTTAAAGCCGAACCAGCCCATCCACAGAATGAAGGTGCCTAAGGCAACTAATGGCATATTGGCGCCAGGAATGGCCAGCACTTCGCCATTTTTGCCATATTTCCCCTTACGAGGACCCAATACCAGTACGGCGGCTAAGGCTGCTGCGGCACCGGCCATATGTACGATACCGGAACCGGCAAAGTCGGAGAAGCCCAGGTCACCCAGTGAGAACATACCGAATACCGACTGACTACCCCAGGTCCAGGCACCTTCCATAGGATAGATGAAGCCGGTCAATACTACGGCAAAGGCGAGGAAGGCCCACAGCTTCATACGCTCGGCAACTGCACCCGATACGATAGACATGGCGGTAGCTACGAATACTACCTGGAAGAAGAAGTCAGAGGCGGTAGAATATACCGCACCGCCTTCTATGCCTTCTTCGGCCGATTTGCTCAGTGCATCGGCAACCAGGGTTTCACCGCCGGCAATGCCCGACAGGAACCAGCCACCGCCATACATCAGCTGGTAGCCGGAAATCATAAACATGGTGCAGGAAATGGCAAACAAGGCCACATTCTTGGTTAGAATTTCGGTGGTGTTTTTGGCGCGGACCATGCCAGCTTCCAGCATGGAAAAACCGGCGGCCATCCACATCACAAGTGCGCCGCACACCAGAAAGTAAAAGGTGTCCATGGCGTACTGCAGATGAAAAATACTATCTTCCATTTCTTTCTCCAGTTATTTGGTAATTTTAATTCGGGTAATCTTGATTGATCATTCGGTTTACAGCGCTTCGGGGCCGGATTCGCCGGTACGGATACGGATGGCCTGTTCCAGGCTGCTGACAAAAATTTTGCCGTCCCCGATTTTTCCGGTATGTGCGGCTTTGCTGATGGCTTCAATTGCCTGATCCAGTAGATCTTCGGAGATGGCGATTTCCAGTTTGACCTTAGGTAGAAAATCCACCACATATTCCGCCCCGCGGTATAGCTCGGTATGGCCTTTCTGACGGCCAAAACCCTTGATTTCGGTAACGGTAATGCCTTGCACGTTAATCGCTGACAATGCCTCCCTGACATCGTCCAGCTTGAACGGTTTAATAATGGCGGTGACCAGTTTCATGCTTTTCTCCTTGCATTTAATATGAATAGC
Source organism: uncultured beta proteobacterium (assembly GCA_942490555.1). Taxonomy (GTDB): domain Bacteria; phylum Pseudomonadota; class Gammaproteobacteria; order Burkholderiales; family Gallionellaceae; genus Gallionella. The sequence goes on from CALNXP010000018.1 coordinate 520,002, forward strand.
GTATTTGCTTGGGGGGGAATCCCATAACTTGAGCTATCATTAGCAATAGGTGTGCCATGGATTATTTTTATTTTAAAAACAATGTATTGGGTGTGTTTTTGTGGGGTTTTTTTAAGGTGAGGAAGAAAGGTATGCACAGTGATGAGTGCATATGTTGCGTTTGCACCAGTTTGATGCACCTTTGTGGTGCGTCAAGCTGGTGCATGGGGATGATCAGGACTCCTGCAGCAGGGAGGGGAGCCAGGACACGGTTTGTGGAAAGGCGATAATGATGCCGATAACCAGCAGTTGCAGCATGATAAACGGGATGACCCCTTTGTAAATGTGCTGAATTTTGATGGCTTTGGGAGCCACCGATTTCAGATAAAACAAGGAGAAGCCAAAGGGAGGGCTGAGAAAGGAGGTTTGCAGGTTCATGGCGATTAATATCGAATACCACAGCATATTAATTCCCAGTAGTTCGGCAATTGGGGCCAGAATGGGAACCACAATAAAGCAGATTTCCAGAAAGTCCAGGAAAAAGCCAAGTATAAAAATAATGGCCATGCTGACACCGATAAAGCCCCATTCGCCGCCGGGAAGATCCATCATCAGTTCTTCCACTACAAAATCACCGCCCATGGAGCGGAAGACCAGCCCAAAGGCGGTGGCGCCTATCAGTATGATAAATACCATGCTGGTCAGTCGGGCGGTGGAATTGGCGCTGCTGCTGATATTTTTCAAATTCAAGCGGCCATGCATGGCCGCCAGCAGCATCGCACCTAATGCACCTACTGCCGCCGATTCGGTGGGCGAGGCGATGCCAAAGAAAATGGAACCCAGTACCGCAAAAATCAGCAGCATGGGGGGAATCAGACTTTTGATGACCTTGCCGGCCAGCGCCGGGTCATCTTCATGGTATTTTATAGCCGGCGCCAGTTCCGGTTTGAAAAACGCAATGATCAGAATATAGACAATAAACGCCGCCACCAGCATCAGGCCGGGAATCAGTGCTGCCGCAAACAATTCGCCGGTAGCCACGCCCATCACGTCGGCCAGTAGAATCAGAATAATGCTGGGAGGAATAATCTGTCCCAGGGTGCCGGAGGCAGCAATGGTGCCGGTGGCCAGCTCTTTGTTGTAGCCGTGTTTGAGCATTACCGGCAGCGCAATAATGCCCATGGCAACTACGGTAGCGCCGACCACGCCGGTGGTGGCGGCCAGAATGGCACCGACCACCACAATAGAAACCGCCAGTCCCCCACGCAGGCGACCAAACAGCCGGGCGACGGTTTCCAGCAGCTCTTCTGCCAGTCCGGAGCGCTCCAGAATCACGCCCATAAAGATAAATAGAGGCACGGCCAGCAGGCTGAAATTGGTCATTACCCCCCAGACGCGCATAGGTAATAACTGGAACTCGTCCCAGCCCAGGAAAAAGCCACCAAACGCCATGGCGACAGCTCCCAAAGTGAAGGCGACCGGGAAGCCGGCCATCAGTAAAATGATGGCGACCAGAAACATGACAATGGCCCAGTATTCCATTTCCATCAGTGGGTCTCCCGCTGACACAAAAGGTTGAGATTGTGAATGCTCATGGAAATGCCCTGTAAGGCCAGCAGGGCAAAGCCCGCTGGAATCATGGCTTTTAACAGCCAGCGATAGGGCAGGCCGCCAGGGTCGGGAGAGGCTTCGGCCCATTCATAGGACTGGCCAACAAACGGCAGCGCACTGTAGATCATCAGACCACAGAAGGGCAGCAGCATAAAGAGACAGCCCAGCAGGTTAATCACGGCACGGTGTTTATCGGTCATCCAGCGTGCCTGATAAAATACATCGACGCGTACATGTTCATCATGCTTCAGGGTATAGGCGGCACCCAGCAGAAAAATCAGTGCAAATAGATGCCATTCCAGTTCCTGCAAGGCAACCGAGCCGGCTTGAAATACATAGCGCATGGTGACGTCGTAACAGACCAGCAGTACCAGCGCGACCACCAGTATGGCGCTGATACGTCCGATGAGTTCATTAACTGTATCTATGCCCCGGGCGAAACTGCCCAGTGTCTTAAGTAACCCCGCCATTATTTTGCCAGCCTAAATACCAAACCGCCTATTCTACCGTGTTCTACAGGCTAAAAACAAAAACAGCCGCATCAAGCGGCTGGTGACCCTGGCTGGTTAAGCCTGGAGATCAGGACAGGTCTTTTTTAAATTTGCTCCAGTCCTGTTTGCTGCGTTTGGGGGGCGGGATATCACCGGGTGTTGGTGTTGCATCGGGTTTGCGCCGGTCAAACTCAAGATGTTCCGAGTGGGTCATGGGATGTTTTTTGTCGTCACCGAACTGAGGGGCTACACCGGCTTTAGGGCTGCCGGCCCCGGCCATTTTTGCGGCCGAGCTGCTGGTGACCGAGGCGATACTGCCGCTATTCGGGTCCCCCCTTTTATAGGCCTCCGCGCCAGCGCCGCCAAATCCGCCTTTGTTGCTATTGGAGTCTTTAAACATAAAATAAATTGCTGCTAACGCCGCCAAGGCCAATAATAGATACAGGAACAGGCTGGAGCCGTCGTTTTCTGGTGACGCATAGCGCCCCATGGTTTGTGAATTGGCTGCCCGGCTGTCCCAGATGTCGCCACCCTGGCCCATGGCGCTGGCACCTCCACCAGAACCAGCACTACCGCCTGATGCGGAGCCGCCACCTAAAAAGCCAAAACCAAATGCCCCGCCGCCGCTAGAACCGGCGCTGCCCGCGGCACCACCACCGCCGGTACTACCGGCCGCCATACCACCACCGGAACTGCCCGCACTCATACCGCCGCCATTCATGCCAAAGCCAGCACCATTACCCGCCGCAGCTGTGCCCGCGGCTGCTCCCGCGGTATTTCCCCCGCTGCTGCCAGCACCTGCGCTAGCGCTGCCAACCTGGTCGGATGACATGCCGCTGCTGGTGTCGGCGACGGTATTAAACATGGAGCTGCCAAACATGCTAAAGCCAACAATGGCTGCTACCGCAACCAGTGAAATAATAATAACGTATTCGGTCATGCCCTGGCCGAGTGATTTTTGTCGATGCTGTTGCTGCATGTTTGCGTGCGGGGTTCTCGCCATAGTGCCCTTGTTTATGATTGGTTTTATCCTATGCTGATTAGCACACATCGGGCCAGGCAGAGGTTTGATGGTATTGCTATATAAATCAGTGGTTTGTGTTTTTTTGTTGGGGAGGGTTTTCCCGAGGTCGGGAAAACTGTGCGCTGGGCGGAGCAATTTCCTCAATTTTGGGAAATTACTCCGTGTGTATTTCTGAGGTTAGAGGGTTAATGCTTTAGCGTAAGCATTTTCAGAAATTTCGCTCCAGGCCGCATTTTGTTGTTGGAACTGACGATAAGCCTGATAAATAGTGGCGAACTGTTTATCTTTTTTGGCTTCTTCGTCCAGTGTTTCTGCCGTCAGACGTTTTAATTCCTTGATGACATCGTCCGGGAAGGCTTTAACCTGCACCTTATGTTTGGTTTTCAGTTCCTGCAGCGCTGCCAGATTGCGTGCTTCAAATTCCGATAGCATCCAGGCATTGGTGGCTGCCGCGGCCATTTCTATGACTTTCTGGTAGGCTGGTGGCAGTTCATCCCAGGCTTTCTGGTTAACGCTTAACTCCAGAATCGGGCCGGGTTCATGCCAGCCGGGATAGTAATAATGTTTGGCGGCACGCTGTAACCCCAGACGCAGATCGTGGAACGGACCAATCCATTCGGTCGCATCTATGGTGCCTCGCTCTAATGCGGTATAAATTTCTCCCCCGGCCAGCAGTACCGGATTGACGCCAGCCTTGGCCATGACCTTGCCACCAAGGCCGGGAATGCGCATTTTTAGCCCCTTTAAATCGGCCAGTGATTTAATTTCCTTGCGGAACCAGCCGCCCATTTGTACGCCGCTGCTACCCATGGGGATAGGCACTACATTAAAAGGTTTGTAGAGTTCGCGCCAAAGCTCCAGGCCGCCGCCGGAATATAGCCAGGCATTCATGCCCTGGGCATTCATACCAAATGGTACCGCGGTAAAAAATTGTGCGGCAGGCACTTTCCCTGCCCAATAATAGGCGGCACCGTGTCCCATTTCTACGGTGCCTTGTGATACCGCATCAAAGGTCTGCATGGCCGGAATCAGCTCGCCGGCGGCATTGACCTGAATGCGGAAGCGGCGCTCGGTCATGGTTTCTACATCTTTGGCAAAACGTTCCACACCTTGCTGCAAAATAGGCAGGTTAGGTGGCCAGGTGGTGACCATTTTCCATTTGATGCGCTTGGGGGCGGCCAGTGCCGGGCTGGCCACACTGGTTGCGGCAGCAGCAACGGCACCGCCGGCAGCCACTTTCTTTAGAAAATCTCTACGTTGCATTGAATTCCTTTATGTTAGTGAATGGTTTTTTCTGGTGAGGGTGTTGCTATTGCTTTCTGGAAAATACCCAGTGATTCCCTTGGCTTAGTTCGGGGTTGAAACGGTATCCTTGCTCGTTAAATTGTTTGATATGGGCGACCTCTTGAATACGGTGTTGAATAATAAAACGGCTCAACAGGCCGCGTGCCCGCTTGGCGTAAACGCCCATCATCTTGTATTGGCCATTTTTGTAATCTTTAAATTCCGGGGTAATGATTTCGGCGTTGAGCTGTTTGGGGTTGACCGCTTTAAAGTATTCATTGGAGGCAAGATTAATTAGGGTGTTGGCATGAATGGCCTGTAGTTGCTGGTTTAAACCGTCGGTAATGATGTCGCCCCAAAACTGATACAGGTTTTTGCCGCGCGGGTTATCAATTTTACGCCCCATTTCCAGGCGGTAAGCCTGCATCAGGTCCAATGGGCGCAGCAGGCCATATAGCCCGGATAGTATGCGTAGATGTTGCTGCGCAAATTCAACGTCTTTTTCGCTAAAGCTGGCCGCATCCAGCCCACCATACACATCGCCTTGAAACGCCAGTGCTGCCGGACGGGCGTTGGCGGGGGTAAACGGTTGTTGCCATTGTTGAAAGCGTTCGATATTCAGCCGGGCGATTTTTTCGCTGATGGCCATCACGTCCATAAGTTGTTCGGTGTTGTATTGGCGCGCGCGTTCAATCAGTTGTTGAGCGTGTGGCAGATAGTCGGGCTGGGAGTATTGGTCGGTGGTTAGCGGGGTGTGATAATCAAGTGTTTTAGCGGGTGAAATAACAATTAACATAATACAATTAGCAAGGAGTTAGCCGTGGATTTCCACCATCAGTGCATCATCGGACAAGGGTTGATGCTGGCAGAAATCATTAAGTGTATCCCATATTGTGGTTAATGGCAGATGTCGCTGATGAATTTCTGTCAGTAAGCTTTTTAGCTGCTGCTCACCAAACTCTTCGCCTTCCGGGTTGCTGGCTTCGGTGATGCCGTCCGAATAGGCATAGATGCTATCTCCGGGGTGTAATTCCAGCCGTTGATGTGGGAGGTGGGTATCCAGTGTTGAAATGATGCCCAGCGGCAGATCCATGGAGCGTAAGCGGCTGTAGGGTTGTTGTCTGGAGAGTCGTTGTAGCGGTGGCAGGCCGAAGTTCCAAAGGTTGGCGAGCTTACGTTCGGCGTCGATTTCGACCGCAGCGACGGCCATATACAGTTGGGTGGGTAGCTGGGCATGTAATACCTGATTGATTTCAGCCAGGGTCTGAGCCAGCTCCCAGCCAGCGGCTGAGCGTTTGTGAAAAATATAGGGTACCAGAATGCCGCTGAATGCGGCGGGCAGGCCATGACCGGAAAAATCTCCTACCAGCACCTGCTGCAGGCCATCTGGCGTAAAGTTTGATAACAGAATGTCGCCAGCGGTCTTGTCCAGCGAGCGCATAATGTAACGCAGATGCTGTTTCTCAATGGGAAACGCAGAGCGCATTTTGGTGACCATTTCTTCCAGCTGTAACTTTTCTTCGCTCAATATAAAGTTTTTGTTTTGCAGTTCTTTCTGGTTACGTTGCAGATCCATATGCGTGGATAAGCGGGCTAGTGCGGCCAAGGGCTCTATGGGTTTGCTGATAAAATCTACCGCCCCTAATTCCAGTCCTTGAACCTCGCGCTCTACATCTGAGGCGGCGGTAATAAATAGAAAGGGAGTATTGCCGATTTGAGGGCTGGCTTTTAATTGTTGAGATACCTCAAAGCCGCTCAAGCCGGGCATGATGACATCCAGCAGTACCAGATCCGGCCGGCAGTGATGTATTTTTTCCAGCGCCTGTTCGCCGCAGTTGGCGGTATCAACCTGTGCCCCCAGTGATTCTGCCAGCACACTGAGCAAGGCAACAATATCCGGGTCGTCATCAACGATAAGCAATTTTAATGTATTGGCATCCATGGCTGTCTCACAGGGATAGAGAGTGACTATAGGCGGTTGTGAACGTTAATTTAGCATGCTTTTTGGTGACCGGTGAGTTTTTATCATTAGTGAGCGGCCGATCTGCCATTGGTGCGGAATAGATAACCGGGTGTTCTGATTTTGTTTGCTGTCGTCAGATAGCGGTTGTATAGTGTGCAGGCAATAAACCAGTAGTCTGTAAGCTTGATTTGGGGGGCAGTGAGTCACTATCACTGAGTGTCTGTATAACCTGATTGAAAAGACTGGTATGACGAATGAAGTAAAAAAAACGGTTCATAAATCACCGTTAGGCAGCGCCTCCTGGAGGCGACACGATCCCTTGCTGTCGTCATTGATTGAAATTGCCCGTTTTCACGGTCGAGGGATGACGCCGGAAGGTTTTCTGGCGGGCCTGCCCTTACCCGAGGGACGATTGATTCCCAGTCAGCTGCGCCAAGCCGCTGCCAGGGCCGGCCTGGCTTCGCGGATTTCAAAGCGTCCACTTACCGGGATTCGAGAACAGTTGTTGCCGGTTATCCTCTTTTTGCAGGATAACGAATCCTGTATTTTATTAGGGGTGGATGTTGAGCATAACCGCGCCAAGGTGATTTTTTCTGAGGCGGGGCAGGGCTCGGCTGAGATGAATCTGGATATACTGGACTCGATTTATACCGGCTATTGCGCCTTTATTCGCCCGCGTTTCCGCTTCGATTCCCGTGCCCCCGAAATTCGTTCGGTGGTCGGACGTCATTGGTTCTGGGGAACCTTATGGGAAAACAGCGCTATCTATAAAGATGTGATGGTGGCCGCACTGTTGATTAACCTGGTGGCGATTGCAATCCCTTTCTTTACCTTGAATGTGTATGACCGGGTAGTACCCAACAGTGCGTTTGAAACCTTGTGGGCACTGGCTATCGGGGTATTTATTATTATCGGGATTGATTTCTCTTTGCGTATGGTGCGTGGCTATGTGCTGGATGTGGCCAGTAAGCGGGTGGATATTGAATTGTCGGCGCTGATTATGGGGCGGGTGCTGGGCATGAAAATGGATAACAAGCCGGCCTCGGTGGGGTCGTTTGCGGCCAATCTGCGGGCGTTTGAATCGGTGCGCGATTTTATTACCTCAACCACGGTGACCGCGTTTATTGATTTGCCATTTGCCATGATTTTCCTGGGATTGATTGCCTGGCTGGGCTGGCCTATGGCGATACCGTTGCTGGTGGCGATGTTGGGGCTGGTGGCTTATGCGTTGATTTTGCAGCCTAAAATGCAGGCGCTGACCGAGCAGACCTATCGCGCAACCGCAACCCGTAATGCCACCCTGGTCGAAAGTCTGGTCGGGCTGGAAACCATTAAAACCCAGTGTGCCGAGAGTGTGATGCAGCGTAAATGGGAGCATTCGGTCGCTTATCTGGCACGTATCGGTGCCGATTTGCGCTATATGTCTTCGTCGGTGGTGACTGCCAGCAGCATGGCGCAACAGCTGGTGACCGTATCGCTGGTGATTCTTGGGGTTTATCTGATTGATGCCAACGCGTTGTCTATGGGGGCATTAATTGCCTGTGTGATGCTGTCTTCCCGGGCATTGGCCCCATTTGCGCAGATTGCGTCACTGTTGTCACAATATCAGAATGCGGTGATGGCTTTGAGCGCCTTGGATCAGGTGGTGAAACAACCGGTTGAGCGTCCGGAGAATGCCTCATTTGTACGTCGTGGGCAGCTGGGCGGGGATATCGAATTCAAAGATGTGCGTTTTTCCTATCCGGGAGAATCATTTGATGTACTCAATGGGGTCAGCTTTACCATTAAAAAAGGTGAGCATGTCGGCGTGATTGGTAAAGTAGGGTCCGGTAAATCAACCATTAATCGTTTGATTCTGGGCTTATATCAGCCCAAGGATGGCAGTGTTAAACTGGATGGTGTGGATAATCGGCAGTTGGATCCGGCCGAGGTGCGTAAGGCGGTAGGTTATGTGCCCCAGGATCCTATGCTGTTTTATGGTTCATTGCGCGAGAATATTACTATCGGTATGCCGCATGTGGAAGATCACGCTATTTTGCAGGCGGCGGAAATGGCCGGTTTGCAGGATATGGTGGGTAACCATCCCAAGGGGTTTGATATGCAGATTGGTGAACGCGGGGAATCGTTATCGGGCGGCCAACGGCAGTCGGTGGCGATTGCCAGAGCGCTGGTACATGAGCCGAGTATCCTGCTGATGGATGAACCCAGCAGTGCAATGGACAGTACTACCGAAGACGCGTTGAAAAAACGTCTGGCCGCTCATGCCAAGGGGCATACCATGATTCTGGTGACGCACCGGACCTCGCTGCTGGATCTGGTGGACAGGTTGATTGTGATTGATAGAGGTAAAATTGTGGCAGATGGGCCTAAGGCTCAGGTGGCCGAAGCATTACGTACTGGCAAAGTAGGTCGGGGGTAGACTATGGATACGCAACAACAAGCCAAGCCGATTCGCCGTCGCCGAGGACTGATAAGCCGGCTGAATCCGTTTTCGCGGGCATCGATTCTGAATGATCCTTATGCCTATGAAACCGAAGACGATAAGCTGGCAAAGGAATTTGAGGTTGATGCCGATGCGGCCATGATTGCCCAGGATCCGTTACGTGCCCGTAATGTGATTTATGGTGTGTTGCTGGCATTGATTCTATTGCTTACCTGGGCCGCATTTGCTGAGGTGGATGAGATTACTCGAGGTGAGGGCAAGGCGGTTTCTGCCGGAAAATTGCAGGTGGTGCAAAGCCTGGATGGAGGTAAGGTCAGTCAGATACTGGTGAAGGAAGGCGATCAGGTTAAGACCGGGCAGGTGCTGTTTAAAATCGATTCCACCCGTTTTCAATCGGATTTGAATGAAAGTCGTGCCACTTATTTGTCCTTGCTGGCTAAGGCGGCCCGTTTGCAGGCGATTGCCGATGGCAAACCATTTGAAGCGCCGCCAGAAGTGTTGGCGGCCAATCCCATGCTGGTTGATCAGGAACGTGCTTTATATAGCAGTCGCCAGGCGGAGTTGAATACGCAGGTGAGTATTGCCCGGGATCAGTTGTCGCAACGCACACATGAGTTACGTGAGGCGCAGGCGCAATACCAGCAGGCCAAGGACGGGCATAGTCTGAGCGCCAGGGAATTGGAAATGACGCGCCCGCTGATTCGTTCCGGGGCGGTTTCTGATGTGGAAATGCTGCGTTTGGAGCGCGATGTGACCCGTTTGCGGGGAGATATGAATCAGATGGCTTCCAAGATCACGCGCTTGCGCTCGGCGATTTCCGAGGCGCGGGGTAAGATTAATGAAGTCGAGCTGGATTTTCGTAATCAAGCCAGAAATGAGTTGTCAGAAACTCAATCCAGAATTAACAGTCTGAGTGAAGGTGCGATTGCATTAAGCGATAAGGTGACTCAGGCCGCAATCAAGGCGCCGGTCAATGGTACGGTGCAGCGGCTACTGCATAATACGGTGGGTGGTGTGGTGCAGCCGGGCAAGGATATTATCGAGATCGTCCCCTTGGATGACAGTATTATTCTGGAAACCAAGGTGTTGCCCCGGGATATTGCCTTTTTGCATCCCGGTCAGAAGGCAAATGTCAAATTTACCGCCTATGATTTTGCGATTTACGGCGGTTTGGAAGGTGAAGTGGAAAATATCAGTGCGGATACCATTCGCGACGATAAAGGGAATACGTTTTATATCGTCAGGGTGCGTACCTTGAAATCCGAGTTTGGTAAGAATATGCCGATTATTCCTGGCATGATCGCACAGGTAGATATTCTTACCGGCAAGAAAACCGTATTAAGTTATCTGTTAAAACCGGTATTACGGGGAAAACAGTATGCGTTAACCGAGCGTTAAAGGGCAAAAAATGGAAAAAAATATTTTTGTCACCTCCTTGACTACACCTCCCGAGCGTTGGCAAGAGGCTTTTCCTCAGGCCGAGATTGTCAGTCAAGTACCGGACAAGCTTGAAGAAGGAACGATTATCTGGCTGCATGAGACGGTTCCTGATCAGCCTCCGGATGATGGCGTACGCTTTGTGGTGATGTATAACGAGCCTGGTGAAGATAAAGGGCTGGCTGCGTTGGCCCAGGGGGCATCCGGTTACTGCAATACCTATTCGGCTCCCGAGTTATTGCATACCATAGAGTTAGCCATTCGTACCAATGATGGCCTGTGGGTGGGTGAAGAGCTGTTGAATCGTCTGCTGACCGGCTTGAATGTGCGTATTCCCACACCGGCAACACCGGAGCATGACCCCAGGCTGGCCGATTTTTCCGAGCGTGAGCGTGCGATTGCGCTGTGTGTGGCCAAGGGTGAGAGTAATAAGGAGATTATGCTGGAGCTGGGTATTGCCGAACGTACGATTAAGTCCTATTTGACCAAAATATTTAAAAAGCTTGGTGTGCGTGACCGCTTGCAGCTGGCCATTTTATTAAACAGTCCGGCAGCCTGATTCGGAGCGTTAACTGCTGGTCAGTGGTGAGAGCTTGGTTTTGTCGTATACCCAGATTTTTGCACATAGAGGTTTGCATGATGCCGTCCCGGAGAATACGCCTGCAGCATTTTGCCGGGCGTTAAGTCTGGCAATTGATGGTATTGAAACGGATATCCAGTTAACCGCCGACCGGAAACTGGTGTTATGGCATGACCGCTATCTTGAGCGTCTGGGGATGGAACAAGGGCGTGTCAGTCAGTTGACCTTGGCCCAGTTGCAGCGCTGGCGTTGGTCGGGCTATGCCGCAGATGACTGCCGTCCCTTTCTGTTGCTGAATGACTTATTGTCGCGTGATGCGCAGCAGACCTGCTGGTTACTGGAAATCAAAAGTCGTCGTGGCGAATCCTTGAACCATAGTAAGCTGATCATGTCTGCACTGAGTCAGCTGTTGGCCAGTTATGCAACCGCCAAGATACAGGTGTCGAGTTTTAATTTGTCCAGTCTGGTATATGCACATGATTTGCAGATTCGCACTCCTTTGATTTATAACGTTCGCCCAGAGCAGACGGTTGCTGAGGTTATGGATGCATTATTGCAACATCGCTTTCTTTACGCTTTATGTTTGCCGATTGAGCGTTTAACCGACTATCCGTTGGCCCGGTTGCGACAATTGGGCGTGAAGCTGGCGGTGTATACCTGTAATAGTGAGTTACAGATTCGTCTGGCATTGGCGAATCGGGTGGAGATATTAATCAGTGATCAGCCGCAACGGGCATTAACCATAAGAGATTTTGATGAAACGTGATTTTGCGGCACTGGCGATAACCGAGTTTGATTTGCTGGTGTGTGGCGGAGGGGTTTACGGTGCATGGACCGCATATGATGCCGCTTTACGTGGACTAAAGGTGGCGATCATTGATCAGGGAGACTGGGCAGCGGCGACGTCATCGGCATCGAGTAAGTTGATTCATGGCGGTTTACGTTATCTCGAATCCTGGGACTTTAAGCTGGTACAGAAAACCCTGGTTGAGCGTCAGCGCTTGTTGCGACTGGCGCCCCATAGGGTGTGGCCACTGCGCTTTGGTTTACCGGTTTATGAAAACGGTCGTATGCATCCTATGAAGTTAAAGATGGGGCTGATGCTCTATGATTTTATGGCACCGGATATCACGCCTGAGCTGGCGCATCAGGATTTGGATCACAAGGCGTTTGCGGAACAATTTCCGCAATTGAAAAGTGACAAGCTGGTTAAGGGGTTTACTTATCTGGATGCGCAGACCGACGATGCCCGGCTGGTGCTGGAGTTGATTGCCGGGGCCTGTCAGGCCGGTGCGGTGTGTGTGAATTACTGTAAGCTGTTGGATATTTGTGAAACGCAGGGGCGTGCTGCCGGTGCGCTGGTGGTTGATCTGCAAACTCACCAGCGTCAGCTGGTGAGTGCCCGGCAGCTGGTTGATGCCAGCGGGCGCTGGGCCAGCTTGCATCACCAGGCCGGCGACCGGTGTCGTTTGACTAAGGGTGTGCATCTGCTATTGCCTGATATCGGTTTGCAGCAGGCTTTGTTATTGACAGCAAGGTCGGATGGTCGGGTGTTTTTTGTCATTCCTTGGTATGGGGTTACCTTAATTGGTACTACCGACAGTGATTATCTGGGTGAGCTGGATCCGTTGGAGATAGAACCCTGGGAGGTGGATTATCTGTTGCAGGAAGCCAATCATTATTTGCAGACCGAATGGTCGGAGCGGGAGGTGATGGGCGCTTATGCCGGTATTCGTGTGATGAAGCGGGATAATGAGGCTACCGCGTCCAGCCTGAGTCGCGATTGGGAGCTAAAAACCCTGGATAACGGGGTGCATTATTCGATTGGTGGCAAGATGACCTCTGCCAGAGAGGATGCGGCCAGAATTGTTGATCGGGTGTGTGCTGAGCTGGGCAAGGAGCTGGCGTGTGTTACCGATAATACCGCCTTGCCCTGGACACCGTCGCCGCCATTTACCGTCTGGCGTCAACAGCTGATGCAGCAGGCACAGGCCTTGGGTGTGGATGAGCTTGCGGCATTATGGTTGATTCGACGTCATGGTTGTCAGGTTGAGTCTATATTGCAGCGTGTTGCCCAGCAGCCGCAACTGGCACGGCGTATCGTCGCTAATCTGCCGTTAATTTATGCCGATTTTGAGTATTGTTTGCAGCATGAAATGGTGGTGCATCTGGAGGATGTGTTGCGCCGACGTATGCCGTTGTTGATTTTACATGGCGCCAAATCGGCGGTGTTTGAGTCGCTGGCCCGGCGTGCGGCCCAGTTGCTGGGCTGGAGTAAATCCAGGCAGCAGCTTGAGCTGAATAATTGTTGCAAGCTTTGTTATTAGGACGCCAGCGGGTTGAGCATAATGCCGGTGAAAATGGTGCCGCCAAACCAGTTGTTGTGCAGGAAGGCGGCAAAGCAAGGCTCACGCCGACGATCCTTAATCAGGGTGTAATGGTAGCCGGCGATCAGCGCGGCAATGGCCAGTGCCGCGAAAAATATCCAGCTTAACTGTAACCAGTGACCCGCGACCGCCAGCAATGCCAGTGTGATGGCATAGCACAGCATTACTGCCATTACATCAAAGCGGCCGAACAGTATGGCGGAGGAATGAATGTTTAAGTGAATGTCATCATCACGGTCGACCATAGCGTATTCGGTATCATAGGCAATCGCCCAGAATATATTGGCCAGCATCAGCAGCCAGGCAATCGCTGGTACCTCGCCTTGTTGGGCGGCAAAGGCCATGGGAATGCTGAAACCGAAGGCAATCCCTAGGTAGGCTTGCGGAATGGCCAAAAATCGCTTGGTGAATGGATAGCTGGCCGCCAGAAAAAGTGCCGGTACACTCAGCAGTATGGTCAGCCCGTTCAGTGGCAAAATTAATAAAAAGGCAAGCAGCGACAAGCCTGCGGCCAGTAACAGGGCCTCTTTGGGACTGACGCGGCCGGTAGTGATAGGGCGCTGTTTGGTGCGTTTGACGTGTTTGTCAATATCGCGGTCGGCATAGTCATTCATCACGCAGCCGGCAGAGCGCATCAAGATGGTACCGATAACAAAGATAGCGACAATCAGCCAATCCGGCCGGCCATTGCCCGCCAGCCACAATCCCCAGAGTGTGGGCCAGAGTAGTAAGAGTATGCCGATTGGGCGATTTAAACGGGTGAGTTGATAGTACAGCTGTAATTTATTATTCATCTTGCTAAAAGTGATCAAGTCTCTGTGCTTAGCGTGGGTAGCGTATGATTCTGCATTTCCGAGGTATAGATGATGTAGTCGTGTTTGCCGCGCTTTTTAACATAATACATTGCGATATCCGCGCGTATCAGTAACAGTTTGTCATCATCGGCATGTTCCGGATACATGGCTATGCCTATGCTGGCCGACAATGACAGTTGTTTATCTGCCAGTACAAACGGCTGTTGTAAGGCTTGAAGAATTTTATCGGCGACGACGGTCGCTGCCGATTCATGTTCGACATTGGCCAGCAGAATAACAAATTCATCCCCCCCCAGGCGGGCGACGGTATCCGAGGTGCGTATGGTGCCGGTCAGCCGCTGAGCCACCTCAATCAGTACCTGGTCGCCGATATCGTGGCCGTGCTGATCGTTGATGGGCTTGAAGCCATCCAGGTCGATAAACATCACCGCCACATTCAGTGTGTCGCGTTTAGCATGGCGAATGGCCTGTTGCAGGCGGTCGTGGAATAACGAGCGGTTAGGCAGGCCGGTCAGGCTGTCATAGTGGGCCAGCTGCCGAATTTTTTCTTCCATCAGTTTCCGCTCGGTAATATCGGCATGGGTGCCAATCATGCGAATGGCTTTGTTGTTGTCATCACGGTTAACCACCATGCCGCGGGCCAGTACCCATTTCACCTCACCATCCTTGCAGCAGATACGGTGCTCATTCATATAGTTGGGGGTGCGTCCTTCCAGGCAGTCGTAAATATCGACCTTGACCTTTTCCCGATCATCGGGATGGATACGGTTATGCCAGGCCTCGCTGTTGGCGGCGATATCTTCGTCACTGAAACCATGGATTTGTTTGTAGCGGGTAGAGTAGATTACTTCGTCGGTGGGGACGTGCCAGTCCCAGACGCCATCACCGGCCCCTTCCAGTGCAAACTTCCAGCGTTCCTCGCTTTCTTTTAATGCCTGTGAGGATTGATACCAGAACCCGGCGGCAATGGCGACCAGAAATAGAAAAATAATATTCGGAAAGAAAAACAGCAATACTATGCCTATTGCGACTATGGCGGCGAAATAGCCCCAATGCAGTTTGTAGCGGTTTAACAAGGTTTGCAGCTGTTGTTGGATATCCATGAAGTGTGTGGTCGATAATCAGTCCCCGATGATAACGGCAATGTTCTATAAGCTCAAACGATTAGCGTTTGTTTGATGGTGAAAATGGCTTGTTAAGCGTGTGTCGGCGAGCTAGACTGAGATTGTGCCATCGCTGTGGGAGGTGTTATGAATAATAAACTGCGTATCCGTCATACCCGGGCGTCAGATATTGAGCCGTTGATTTGTCTGCAGCAGCAGGTGTATCCCGATATGGCCAGCTGGCATGCTCAGCAATTGTTACATCAACTGGAGCTGTTCCCTCATGGGCAATTAGTGGCAGAGCTGGAGGGTGAGCTGGTGGGGGCGGCCAGCTCGTTGCTTATTCTATGGAAGGAATGGAAGGTGGACCACAGCTGGGAGCAGATTACCGCACATGGCAGTTTTGATACTCATAATCCACAAGGGCATACGCTGTATGGGGCGGAGGTGTTTGTAGATCCCGCTAGGCGAGGGGCGGGCATAGGTCATGCCTTGTATCAGGCCAGACGACAGATTTGCCGGGCCTTGAATCTGAAGCGGATTATTGCCTGTGGACGGTTGCCGGGGTATTGCCGTTATCAGCAGCAATATACGCCGCTGCAATATGTACAGCGCGTGATCTGGGGGGATATCCGTGATCCGGTGCTGAGTTTCCAGTTACATGAAGGGTTTAACTTTTGCGGTATTGTTAAAGACTATATTCCTGAAGATACGGAAAGTGCCGGTAATGCCTCATTAATTGTCTGGTTAAATTCCGATTATGACCCGGCTAGAGCGGGCTGTTGCACAATGGAGGAAATGTTATGAATGTCAGACTGGCCGCGGTGCAATATCTGTTCCGCTCGATTGACGATTGGGATGGATTTGAGAATCAGATTCGTTTTACTCTGGGGGTGGCGGCGGAATATAAGCCACATTTTGTGATGTTGCCCGAGATTGTGACCAGCCAGTTGCTGTCGTTTCTGGATACCGATAAGAAAATTGGTGAAGCGGTCAGGCGTATGGATCAATATACGCCACGCTATCTGGCGTTGATGCAGGAGCTGGCGACCCGTTATGGTTTTTATCTGATCGGTGGTTCACATCCTAATTTGCGAGATGGGAAATTGTATAACACCGCTTTTCTGTTTACGCCGCAGGGGCGCTGGTATCAGCAGGATAAAATTCATATGACCCGCTGGGAAAAAGAAAAATGGGATACCTCCCCGGGGGATAAGCTGCATTTGTTTGAAACCGAATATGGGGCGATTGCGATTTTAATCTGTTATGACATCGAATTTCCCGAGTTGGCACGTCAGGTGTGTGAGGCGGGCGCCGATATTTTATTTGTGCCATCATCTACCGATGATAGGCAGGGATTTTGTCGGGTACGTTACTGCGCGCAGGCCAGAGCGATTGAAAATCAGGTTTATGTGGCGATGACCAGTACCGTGGGAAACCTGCCGGTGGAAGGTCTGGGTATGCATTATGGCCAGGCCAGTATTCTAACGCCCTCCGATTTCTCATTCGCGCGTGATGGCATTGCGGCCGAGGGTGTGCCGAATATGGAGCAGGTGGTGATTGCCGATGTCGAGCTGGCCAAGTTGGAGCACAGCCGTATCAACGGCACCACGATTCCTCTGTATGACAAACGGCGGGAGGTGTATCAGCAAGCGGTGGCCAGGGTGAAGTGTGCGTTCACTCAGCCCTGATTGGAAGCACGCTTAGGTGCAATACGCGTTGTCGGCCTTGGGGTCGCTGGGCTGACGAAACGCAATAATATGGTCGGTTGCTATGCGAATGCCGATATGGCTGCCTAAGGCATGATTGTGATGGCTGGGAACCAGTGACAGAATTTCTGCACCACTTTTCAGTTGTAGCGTATATAAAATGTCGGCGCCCTGAAAGGCTTTGTGCGTTACCTTGGCGGTCATACTGCTGTCATCGTCGTGGATAATGTCATCCGGGCGCAGTAATACATCTACCGTGCAGCCATTTTTACATGGGGTGTGCAGCTCGCCTTCCAGCACGCCGAGCTCGGTGTCCACATGACGTTGATTTTTGACCGCACCGGGTAAAAACACGCCTTTGCCGATAAAGTTGGCGACAAAGCGATTGGCCGGTCGGTGATAGAGATTATAGGCAGAAGCGTATTGTTGAATAATACCATCGTGCATAACCGCAATTTCATCGGCGACGGCAAAGGCTTCGTGCTGGTCGTGCGTGACCATTAATGCGGTGGTGCCCTCACGTTTTAGAATGTCGCGTACCTGAAAGCATAACCGTTCGCGCAGTTCTACATCCAGATTGGAAAATGGTTCATCCAGTAACAGCAGTGCCGGGCGTGGTGCCAGCGCTCGGGCCAGCGCGACGCGTTGTTGCTGACCGCCGGATAATTGATGCGGGTAAAGTCCGGCAATATCGTGCAGCCCTATCAGTGTCAGCAGCTCTTCACAGCGCGCCTGGTTTTGCTGACGTGGGCCTTTCAGGCCAAAACCAATGTTGTCTATTGCCGTCAGATGTGGAAACAGGGCGTAGTCCTGAAAGACCATGCCGATCTGGCGCTTTTCGGTGGCCAGATGTTCGTCGCTGCTGCTGACTCGCCTGCCGGCCAGTAATATCTGTCCGGCGCTGACGCTTTCAAAGCCGGCAATGCAGCGCAAAATGGTGGTTTTGCCGCAGCCACTGGGGCCGAGCAGGCAGCCTATCTGTCCTTGCTGTAGTGACATGGAAAGATTGTTGATCACGGTCTTGCTGCCATAGTGCTGGCTGACCTCCTGTAAATCTAAAAGTATATTATCGTTCGGCATGACGTATCAGTAATAAAGTGGGTAGCAGGCCGGCAATCACAATGGCGACGGCAGGCAATGCGGCGCGTTCCCATTCACCTTCGGAGGTAAGCTCAAAAATGCGTACCGCCAGCGTGTCCCAGCCAAAGGGTCTGGTCATTAATGTGATCGGCATTTCCTTCATCACATCAACAAATACCAGCAGCATGGCGGTCAGGATGCCGCCGCGTAAAATAGGCAGGTGAATCCGGTATAGCATGTTCAGCCCGTTGCACCCCAGGCTGCGTGAGGCTTCATCAATGCTGCGGGTGATGCGCTGCATATGGCCGTCGATAGAGCCAAAACTTACTGCCTGGAAACGAATGACCAATGCCATCAGCATGGTGAAGATGGTGCCTTGCAGCAACTGACCTATCTCCAGATTAAACCAGCGTTGTGCTATATCTATCAGCAAATTATCAAACCAGGCAATCGGGATAAAGGCACCTACCGCCAGTACCGGTCCCGGCAATGCGTAGCCCATGGTGGCAATGCGGGTCATAATATTGGTGGCTAAGTCCCGATGTTGGCGATTGGCATAGGCCAGCAGTAAGGCGGAACTGCCAATCAATAGTGAGGCCATGGTGGCCAGGATTAATGAATGCAGAAAAAAATCCCAGTAACGGCTATCCAGATCTGGTAGCGCAAAGTTAACGGTCCAGATCAGTAATTGGATAATGGGAATAATAAAACCGACGGCTAATACGCCCAGCGCAAACAGACTGACCGCCCAGCCGCGCCAGCCGTTTAAGCGAATGGGTGCTTGTCCGGCCGCCCCTCGGCCTATCTGGGTATAGCGCATTTTGGCGCGTGCCTGTTGCTCCAGGACTAGAATAATAAAGACCGCAATAATCAGTACCGACGCCAGTTGCGAGGCGGCCGACAGTGAAAACAGACTGTACCAGGCCTTATAAATACCGCTGGTAAAGGTGTCGTAATTGAATGCCGAGACGGTACCAAAATCGGCAAAGCATTCCATGATCACCAGCATTAAACCTCCGACTATCCACGGTCTGGCCATGGGCAGTGAAATACGCCAGAAACCTTGCCAGCGACTCAGGCCTAATGACTGGGCCGCTTCCAGCGCACGTTGCCCCTGGGTCATAAACGCATTGCGAGCGATCAGATAGACATAAGGGTAGAGTGCCAGTGTCATCACCAGAATGACGCCGCCACGAGAGCGGATTTCGGGGAACTGGGTAGGGCCAAACTGATCACGCCACCAGCTTTGTAACGGGCCGCTAAAGTCCAGCAGGCCGATGACTACAAATGCGCTGACATAGGCGGGCATTGCCATGGGCAGCAACAAGGCCCAGCTAAAAAATTTACGCCCCGGAAAATGGCAAACGGCGGTAAACCAGGCCAGTGATACCCCCAGCAGCAAGGCACCGATAGCCACGCCGGCGGCCAGCGACAGGGTATTTACCGTCAGTTCCAGCAGTACATTCTCAACCAGGTGGTTCCAGACCTCCGGTTCCGGGTTAAATAATGATGACAGCACGACCAGCAGTGGTATCAGCACCAGCAGCGAAATGCTAAGCGATACCAGTCGCCACGGACTGAGTTGGCGCAAAAAGCCAAAGCGCCCGCTTCCTGAGGAAGGGGCGCTGGAGGTGGATAAGGCCGGCTTGTCAGCGGCCATGATATCTGCTTATCCTTGTCATCTGTTTAATCGTGTGGTTGCGAATACCCTGCGATTGTACAACAGCTTATTTATAGCCGGCACGATCCATCAGCTTAACGGCGTCGGTTTGTCGTTCACCGGCGTTGTTCAGATTGGTTTTGTCCGCATGGAAGCTGCCCCAGGCGGCCACCGTTTTGCTGGGTTCTACCGCGCCATTGGCTGGGAATTCCATGTTCTCATCGGCAAACAGGTTTTGTGCCTTGTCGGAGGACAGCCATTCCAGCAGTTTGATGGCACCTTGTTTGTTGTCGGCATATTTGGTGACGCCGGCACCGGACACGTTGACATGCACGCCGCTGCCGGTCTGGTTGGCCCAGTAAATATTCAATGGCAGTTTGGCATCATCGCGCATTAAACGACCGAAATAGTAGGTGTTGGCAATGCCGACGTCACACTGGCCGGCGGCAATCGCTTGCAGCATCTTGGTATCGCTGGAGAAGGGGGCGGTTGCCAGATTGGCTACCCAGCCTTTAACGATCTGCTCGGTTTTGGGTTCACCGTGCTGAGCGATCATCATGGCGACCAGTGATTGGTTGTAAACCTTTTTTGAGGTGCGCAGGCATAGTCTGCCTTTCCATTTGGGATCGGCCAGATCTTCATAGCTGCTGAGTTGTTCGGCGCTTACCTTGTCGGTATTAAAGAATAGGGTGCGGGCGCGTACCGACAGGCCAAACCAGCGGTCTTCCGGGTCACGCAGGTGTTCCGGTATATGCTTGTGCAAGACGTCGGAATGCACGGGCTGTAACAGCTCTTCTTGAGCCGCATGCCACAGGTTGCCGGCATCAACGGTGAGCAGCAGGTCGGCTCGGGTGTTTTTGCCTTCGGCTTTCAGGCGCTGCATTAATGGACCGGCCTTGTCGGTGATAAAAGTTACCTTGGTGCCGGTTTCCTGGGTGTAGGCATCAAACAAGGGTTTGATCAGTTGTTCGTTGCGGGCAGAGTAGACAACGACCTCATCTGCTGCGGCCACGTGAGGCGCAAATGTTGCTGCGGCTAGCAGCGTGCAGATGGCGGCAGAAAGTTTGGTATGGCTCATGCTTAATCCTTATTCCAAGTAATGTTGAAAGCTATGAGAATGATTATCGTTTATTTTGCAAATGAGAGTCAATAGCATTTTGAAAATATTTATCGGGAAGCTGAGAGGCACCCGTGGTGCTTGCCTTATGTCGATACAGGCTAATACAATCGCCAGCTTATTTGATCAGCGGGATAGCAGCATGACACACATTCATATATTGGGAATTTGCGGCACATTTATGGGGAGCCTGGCGTTGCTGGCCAGGCAGGCCGGTTTTAAGGTGACCGGGTGTGATGCCAATGTTTATCCGCCTATGAGTACCCAGCTGGAGCAACAGGGGATAACGCTGATCGAAGGCTTTGCCGAGGATCAGCTGGCGCTTAAGCCGGATATCTTTGTGATCGGCAATGTGGTCAAGCGCGGTACGCCGTTAATGGAGGCGATACTGGATAAGGGGCTGCACTATGTTTCCGGGCCGCAGTGGCTGGCGGAGCAGTTGCTGCATCAACGTTGGGTGCTGGCGGTTGCCGGTACTCATGGTAAAACGACCACGACGGCAATGCTGGCCTGGATATTGGAGTATGCCGGTTTGAATCCCGGCTTTTTGATCGGTGGGGTACCACAAAATTTTGAGGTGTCGGCGCGTTTGACCGATTCGTCATTTTTTGTGATTGAGGCCGACGAATATGACACGGCATTCTTTGATAAACGTTCCAAGTTTGTCCATTACCATGCTCGTACCGTGATTTTGAATAATCTTGAATTTGACCATGCCGATATTTTTGCAGATCTGGCCGCGATTGAAACCCAGTTTCATCATCTGTTACGCACCATTCCGGCGAGCGGACGTATTATCAGTAATGCGCAGCAGCCGGCATTAGAGCGTGTGTTGCAACGTGGCTGCTGGAGTGAGCTGGAGCGTTTTGGTCTGGCGGGTGAGTGGTATATTGATGCTTGCCAGCAGGTCAGCCGACAGCAGCAATGTTATGGCCGTTTGCAGTGGCAGTTGCTGGGAGAGCACAATCGAATGAATGCGCTGGCAGCGCTGGCGGCGGCACGCCATGTCGGTGTGCCGGTAGAGCAGGGGCTGGCCGCGTTATCGACATTTAAAAATGTTAAACGGCGTATGGAAATCCGCGGTGTGGTCAATCAGATTACCGTTTATGATGATTTTGCCCATCATCCGACAGCGATCGCAACCACGCTGCAGGGGTTGCGCGATAAGGTTGGCGCGGCACGAATCTTTGCCGTGTTGGAGCCGCGTTCCAATACCATGAAGCAAGGGGTGATGAAACAGGCATTACCCGCCAGTCTGGCATTGGCGGATAAGGTGTTTTGTTATGCCGGTGAGTTGGATTGGGATGCGACCGAGGCGATGTCGCCGATTGCCGAAAAAACCTGTGTGCAACAGGATCTGGCGCAGCTGGTGACGCAGATTGTGTCCCAGGCCGCGCCAGGTGATCATCTGCTGGTGATGAGTAACGGTGGATTCGGTGGTATTCACCAGCAATTGCTGGATAAGCTGGGAGAGGTTTCGCTTTAGGCAGTGCGCAGCGTACCACTTGTGCTCACCCACAGATAAGTTTCTGGCGCCAATAGGCTTTAATGGGCGCGAATGATCAGGTCGAATTCGCGGCTGTCTATAGGTTTGCCAAACAGATAGCCCTGATAAACCTGACAGCCGCTTTGTTGCAGGAAGTCTCGCTGGCAGGAGGTTTCTACGCCTTCGGCGATCACTTCCATGCCCAGATTTTTGGCCATGCCAATAATGGTTTGTACGATCGCGGCATCGGTATGCTGGCTGCCGATATTGCGTACAAATGACTGGTCAATTTTTAGCTGATTTAATGGCAGCTGGGTCAAATAGGAGAGTGAGGAATAGCCGGTGCCAAAATCATCTAATGACAGGCTGATCCCCAGCTGGCGCAAGGCCAGCATTTTTTCTATGGTTTCCGAAATGTCCTGTAATACAACGCTTTCGGTCAGTTCCAGCTTCAGCCGTTTAGGGTTAATGCCGGTGCTTTGAATAATATCTCTGACCTGATCTACAAAATCGGCTTCGCGAAACTGACAGACGCTGACGTTTACCGCCAGCTGAAAGGGGTGGTTGTTTAATGAGGTTTCCCAAAGTGTCAGTTGTTTGCAGGCGCTTTCCAGTACCCAGCGACCTATGGGTAGAATCAGGCCGGATGATTCCGCCATGGGAATAAATAGCTGGGGAGACATGCGGCCGAGTGTGGGGTGATCCCAGCGCAGCAGGGCTTCGGCCCCCAGCAGCCGGCCATCATTGCAGACCTGCATTTGATAAAACAGCTGGAGCTGATCCTGGCCCAGGGCATCACGCAGACCATTTTCAATTTCGGCGTGATGTTCCAGTTCCTGCTGCATGCTGGGGTCAAACATGCGTATCGCATTACGTCCCGATTTTTTGGCTTCATACATGGCGGTGTCTGCCTGCTTTAGCAATTCATCCGGCGTGGTATGGTGATTGTTAAACAGGGTGATGCCCACGCTGGCAGAGCTGTGAAAGTTACGGTTGCCCAGTTCAAACGGCTGCTCAAAGGTTTGTAAGACTTTTTGCGCCACACGCTGGGTTTGCATGGCGGCATTGGGGGTGTCATGGCTGAGGCCTTCCAGTAACAAGACGAACTCGTCACCGCCAAGCCGGGCAATGGTGTCGCCTTCCCGCACGCAGCCGGTCAGGCGTTGAGCCACCGCAATCAGCAATTGATCGCCGATATCATGGCCCTGAGTATCATTCAGGGTTTTGAAATTATCCAGATCGATAAATAGCAGGCTGCTGCTGGTTTTGTTTCTTGAGGTGTCGATAATTGCCTGGCGCAGTCTATCCCGTAGCAGTCGACGATTCGGCTGTTTGGTCAGTGGATCATAGAATGCCAGTTCATGAATAGCTTCTTCGGCACGTTTGCGCTCGGTCATATCCATGTAAGTGCCGACATAATGGGTGACCTGATTGTCTTCATTTAATACGGCGGTGATGTTGACCCATTGCGGATGGGCGCTGCCGTTGCTGTAGCGGTTCCAGATTTCTCCTTGCCAGTGCTTGTTTTCCAGCAGTGCGCTCCACATATTTTCAAAAAACTGGAGATCGTGGCGCCCGGAGCGCCAGAAGGCGGGGGTCTGCCCCAATAATTGGGCTGGCATATAGCCGGTCAGCCGGGTAAAGGCTTTGTTAATGCGAATAATGTGCGCATGCTTATCGGTGACTATCATGCCTTCTTCGGTTTCAAACGCGATGGCGGCAATGCGCAGTTCCGAGGCGCGCTGTTCGAGTACCGACATCATCTGGTTGAAGGCGTCACCCATACGGGAAATTTCTTCGGGGCCATCGGTACCGGTTCTGACATCGTTTTCGCCCATTTGCGCCCGACGCATATCTTGTGACAGACGCTGTAACGGTTGAGAAATCTGATTGGTTAATACTCGCATCACGCCAATCAGCAGTAAGGCAATGGTTAATGAGGTCAGCATGTTATACAGCAGGATTCTGGAGGCGGTCTGGCTCAGGCTTTGTTTGCTGATAATCACAGAGACCCGCCCCAGGTATTCACCGGGATGGCCTTCAGAAAACGGGGTTTCGGGTTGCGGTTCGGAATAGACCTGGGAAGAAAAATGCCAGGCCTGGTCGGTTTCATTGATCAGTGAGGCCTGTCGGTCGGCTAATGTAAAGCTCTGCTTTAGTGCTGGCTGGCCACGTACCAGTAGCGGTTTTCCGTTGTTGTCAATAATGCTCAGGCCGATAACATCTGGGAAGGCCAGGGTGATATTTACGGCTTCGGCGGCATTTTCAGGTGAGGCATAGAGCAGTGCCAGCTGGGTGTTGGCGGCCAGATTGTTGGTAATCAGCAGTCCCTGTTCGATCAGGTTTTTGCGGCTGTGCTGGTTGCTTTGCCAGGAGCTGATGGCGCCAGCCAGACAGGCAAGAATCAATAGCCCGAAAGCAACCGACAGGCTTAATTGCCGGTGTACGCTGAGTTTTTGATAAAGCTTGCCAAGTCTAGTCATTGGGTGGTGTTATTTTTCTGGAAAAGCAATGTCAAAATCGTGGATCAGGCTTTCATCTACCCCCAAGTGGCGGGCGGTGCGTAGATTGATGGCCATTAAGACTTCGCGTAACGGAAGAATATTTTGTCCTCCTGATTTATTGCCTGATAGATAACTGAGTGCCGAGCCAGCCAGCTGGCGTCCCAGTTCGGTATTGTCCGGATAAAGTGAAAACAGCACCCCGCGTTTGACATGTGAAAAGCTGCTGGAAAATACGCTGATCTGCCCCGACCATGAGGCGCGCAGAATCATGGGTAAAATGGTGGTGGCATCCACGGTGGTCGGGTCCTGGGGCAGCCACAGGGCATTGCCGGGCGTGTTGGCTTTGGCAAAAATCTGTTTGTATACTCTGACGGCCAAGCGGATATTGTCGGCTTTGTAGCTGATCAGTCGCACCCCTTGTTGTTGGGCGGCTTTTTGGGCCAGATCTACCAGCCATTGGTTATGTTTGGGGTTGTAAACGGTATAGATGGTTTTGATATTCGGCTTGAACTTTAACAGTTGCGCAAACAGCAGTGCCGGATCGGGGGTTAAGGTGTTGATGGTCAGTGGACGTTCCATGCGTGGTGCATGCGTCAGGATGCCGCCAACAATGACATTGATATCTTTGTCCAGGTTGTTGGCGATATCCAGTCCCTGGCGCCCCAGTGCAATAACCACTCGAGTGTTGCTGTTTTTCAGGGTTTGATTGAGCTGTTGCATGTCATCATGGCTGGCGACTTTGATATTGTTGACCGGTTGTTGTGCCTGCGACTCTATGCCTTCCATTATCTGGATAAAGACACTGCGAAAGGGCTCGCGTAATTCCGGGTAGAGTACGGTCAGTCCTTCCAGTACATTCGCCTGTGCGACCAGGGTGGCGGAAATATAGTTTTTTTGTTGAGGGTAGTGGGGAGCGCTGCTGCCTACCAGTATCGGGTAAATACGAACATCCGGGGTGTTGTATAGTGCTTCCAGTAGATCATTCTGATGGTTTTCAAAGAGTTTGTCGGTTGCCTGGCTAACAGGGGGCTGGGTAGTGGACCGGGGGAGATGTGATGGGTCGGTCTCGGCGGCTACTGCACAGGCCAGCACGCTACCGCATAACAGTAGCGTTATCAGTTGGAGTAAGACTTTACCGGACATGCTCAGGCATAGCGCCCGGACATGGCTAGTCTGGTGCGTTAAAAACGCGATTTGATCAGGGTGCATATTCTATCGTCGTTATATTGAAGCCGCGTTTTTTATGGCAATTATAGGCGTAGCCAGACGGTTTGGGTAGCATTGTCGCAATGCGGCTTGCGAAGCCGCGTTAAAGATTGTGCATTAATGTTCTCATTCTGACATTCATGGGTGGAACTTCCAGTGGGTCAATGATGACATCCAGCAATGTTGGCCCTGGATGCTGACAAATGCTTTCCATATCCAGTGCCTGCAGGTCGTCGGCGGATTTAATGGTATGTGCTTCAGCACCCAGTGAGCGCGCCAGCATGGCAAAGTCGGTGGGGGGCAGATCGCAGCCTATCTGCTCTGCTCCGGCTAAGCGTTGCCCGTGCTTGACCATGCCTAGTGCCTGATCGTTTAATACTACAAAAATGACGGTTAATTCTTCGGCAACGGCCACCGAAATTTCCTGGCCGTTCATTAGCATGCTGCCATCTCCGGTAATGCACACTACCGGAGCGATAGGGTTAGCAATGGCGGTGCCTACGGAGGCGCCAATCGCCCAGCCCATGGCGGCGAAATTCATGGTGACGCGCAACCAGCCGGCATCGGTTTCTCTGCGCCCCAGCGAAATGCGTTGTTGACTGCCGGCCTCCCGGCGTTCTCCCAGGCGGCGGTTGTTGCCACCGTGCAGATAGTGGGTGGCCCAGGATACGCTGTTGCCGGTATCGGCCAGAAAACGGGTGTTGGCGGGCAGCAGTCGGCCCAGCTCTCGCATCAGGCGTTGTGGTTTTATTGGAATTGCATCGGAAAGAAATTTATCCGGTTCGGCGATGATTTGTGGCAGCTCCTGATCCAGGCAGGCCAACTCCTGCAGGTTAATGCTGTCTGCTGGCTGTTGTGTTTGCAGTAGCTGGTTAAGTTTGTTGAAGATAGACAGGATTCGTCCTCTGACATGCAATGATGCCATCGGTGTGTGCGATAGATTTTCTTCGGACTCGTCGATATGAATCAGTTGTTTGTTGAGTACACTGTCACACCAGCCGCCACTATTCCATTCGCCCATGCTGGCACCCACTGCAATGATGTAATTGTCATCCGCATTGCTGGGGTCGCTTTGAATTTCTTTAAGGGTGATTTCTGCACTGGTATGACCGCCAAAGCCAAATACGCCTTTAAACAGCGGATGACGGGGGTTGATCAGACCTTTTCCATCCGGTGTGGTGACAATATGACAGTTTTTCAGGCGGGCAAACTGTAAAATTGTGCTGGTGGCTTCGCCGCACCAGCCACCGATTAAGAGTACAATTTTTTTACTGCGCTGTATGGTGTCAAACAGTTGTTCTACGGCATCGTTGTCGACTAATGAGGACGGGGTGAGCAGTTTGTTCAGTTGATAGGTATTGCCTTGAAACGGGCTGATGCTGCGAAATACATCCAGCGGAATGCTTAGGTGTGAGGGGCCGCGCGGTGTTCGCGTGGCGCGTTGTAATGCGGTAATTAATTTGCTTTCTATCTGATCCGGGTGGGAAACCAGCGAATTGTAACGGGTGCAGTGTTTAAACATGCCCAGGGTGTTAATTCCGGTGCAGGAGGATTCCTGCAGTGGATTGCGCCCGAATGCGGGTAGCGGTGGCTGTCCGGTCAGTACCAGCATAGGAATATTGTTGTCATAGGCACAGGCTACCCCGGTAATCAGATTGGTTGCGCCAGGGCCGGAGGTGCCGCAGCAAACGCCGATTTTTCCAGTTTCCCGGGCGTAGCCGTCGGCCATGGCGGCGGCACCGGATTCATGGCGGGTCAGAATATGTCGAATGTGACCACGTCTTTCACTGCGGGCCAGCGCATCGTATAAAGGCTCTATCGCGCCACCGGGTATGCCGAATACATATTCGATGCCCAGTTGTTCCAGATAGGCAACAATCAGGTCGGCAACTGCAAGCGGTTTGGATGGGGTGAGTTCGGCTTGCTTGGTGCCAAGGTCGTTGATGGGGCTTAGAGACTGGGTATCCATAGGTTCTTTCATGACACAGGCTGATGATGAGTTGCTACAACACACCAGGTTATGCTAACGCATAGTGTAGATGTGGGGTAGTGCTTTTTCATTGTTTGTCAATTTGCGGCTGATTGGGCACCACTGACGCGCTCGATACCTGCCAGATCGCAGAAGCTGAGAGGTGATGGGTAGTGAGGCTGGAGTAGCTGGCGCACGGCGGCAGCCTGATCATAGCCGTGTTCCAGTAATAACCAGCCACCGGGTTGCAGGTGTCTGGGCGCCTGATGGATGATGCCACGGATATCATCCAATCCATCGTTGCCGGCGCTTAAGGCCGTATCCGGTTCGTAGCGTAGATCGCCTTGCTGCAGGTGAGGGTCGGTGTCGGCAATATAGGGCGGGTTGGAAACAATCAGCTCAAAGCATTGTGCGCCAAGTTGTGCGAACCAGTGGCTTTGCAGCAGGGTGACATTGGTTAACTGCAGGGCCTGCATATTTGCTGCGGCAATGGCTAATGCGTCGGCAGACATATCCAGTGCGATGACTTGAGCCTGTGGACGGTGATGGGCAATGCTTAATGCAATGGCGCCGCTGCCGGTGCCCAGATCAAGTATCCGGGGTTGGCCGGTTGTGGGTATGCGTTCCAGTGCCAGTTCAACCAGCAGTTCGGTATCCGGGCGGGGTATCAGCGTGGCCGGGCTGACGATAAAGTTAAGGCCAAAAAACTCGCGCTCTCCCAGAATATAGGCTAACGGTTCACCGGCCAGTCGACGTTGGTAGTGGTGGTCAAACTGCTGCTGCTGTTGAGGGCTGAGTATCTGTTGGGGGTGGGTAAGCAGATAGGCCCGATCGACCTCTAGTGCGCGCTGTAGCAACATTTGTATTTCAATGCGGGCGCTGCTAGTGTCTATTGCCAGTTGCTGTTGTAAGGTGTTTTTATGGCTGTTTAATAGTTGCTGTATGGAGTATTGCATATCTGTGGGATGACATCGTGTAAAATATAGCGCTATTCTAATTGGAGAAGCGATGTGATAACCATTAGTATTAACGGTGAAGCGCAATCGGTTGAACCGTCGTTAACCGTGGCGCAACTGGTTGAGCAGATGAATCTGACCGGAAAACGGATTGCCATTGAGTGTAATGGCGATATTGTGCCTCGTGCCGGTTTTGCTGAACAGCAATTGCATGAGGGCGATAAGCTGGAAATTGTAACCGCCGTAGGTGGTGGTTAGATTAGAGTATTGAATAACACAGGATTGTATATGAGCGAACAATTTACTATCGCAGGAAAAAACTATAACTCTCGTTTGCTGGTAGGGACCGGTAAATACCAAGATTTTGCCGAAACCTCTGCCGCGGTTGAAGCCAGTGGTGCCGAGATTGTCACCATTG
This sequence comes from uncultured beta proteobacterium, assembly GCA_942490555.1. Lineage (GTDB taxonomy): Bacteria > Pseudomonadota > Gammaproteobacteria > Burkholderiales > Gallionellaceae > Gallionella. The sequence continues at coordinate 549,224 of CALNXP010000018.1, forward strand.
CCATCCGTCGCAGTAATATTGGCCAGAACCCCGATGAGCCAAATCTGCTGGATGCGATTCCTCCATCTAAATATACCTTGTTGCCGAATACGGCCGGTTGTTACAGTGCCGAAGACGCGGTACGTACCCTGCGTCTGGCGCGTGAGTTGCTGGACGGACATAAGCTGGTCAAGCTGGAAGTGCTGGGCGATCCTCAGTCGCTGTATCCGAATGTGGTAGAAACGATTGCGGCCGCTAAGACCTTGGTGGCCGATGGTTTTGATGTGATGGTGTATACCTCGGATGATCCTATCGTGGCTCAGCAGCTGGAAGATATCGGCTGTTGTGCCATTATGCCGCTGGCCTCATTGATAGGTTCGGGTATGGGGATTTTGAACCCCTGGAATCTGCAGCTGATTATGGAGCGGGTCAAGGTGCCGGTGATTGTAGATGCCGGGGTAGGCACCGCTTCCGATGCGGCAATTGCGATGGAACTGGGGTGTGATGGTGTGTTGATGAATACCGCGATTGCGGCAGCACAGCAACCGGTAATGATGGCCACGGCGATGCAGCAGGCGGTAGCGGCCGGACGCAATGCCTATCTGGCCGGACGTATGCCGAAAAAATTCTATACTGCCAGTCCCAGTTCACCGACCACCGGGGTGATTGCTTCTACGCGTTAAGCTATAGCGGGCGGAGCGGTTCTCGCTCCGCCTTGTGTTTTCCTTTTAGTGTTAAATTCGATGACAGATACTCCAGAACAGAACGATTTTCGTCACCGCCATATTCGTAGCTATGTGTTGCGTCAGGGCCATTTGTCTGCCGCGCAAAAGCGCGCTTGTGAAACCTTGATGCCTGAATTTGGTATTGATTATGCTGCGCAGCCACTGGAGCTGCAGCAGACGTTTGGTCGTGAGGCACCCAAAATCCTGGAAATCGGCTTTGGTATGGGTGATAGCACCGCCGAAATCGCTTATAACAATCCGGATAACGACTATTTGTGCCTGGAAGTGCATACACCAGGAGTGGGTAATCTGCTGAAGTTGATTGAGACCCGGCAGCTAAACAATATTCGTATTATTCAACATGATGCGGTAGAGGTGGCGCGTGATATGTTGCTTGATGGTGTGTTGGATGGGGTGCATGTATTTTTTCCTGATCCTTGGCATAAGGCGCGCCATAAAAAGCGGCGTTTGATTCAGTCGCCCTTTATTGCCGGTCTGATGCCAAAGCTGAAAAGCGGTGGTTATATCCATGTGGCCACGGATTGGGAGGATTATGCCGAGCAGATTTTGCAGGTGTTGTCCGATCAGCCGGCCTTGCAAAATACCGCGGCCGATTATGCGCCGCGTCCGGATTACCGGCCGTTAACCAAGTTTGAGCAGCGCGGCTTAAAACTGGGGCATGGCGTATGGGATCTGGTGTTTACTAAAAAATAACACCAGCCATGAGTGTGGCGCGGGCACTGTTCTATCTGCTGTTTGGCGGGCTGATGCTGTTGTTGTATCAGCATTTTAGCCGTACGCCTTGTGATCAGCCGATTGTCTACTCAATTGGCCAGGTGGACCCCGGCTTTGGTCTGAGTCATGGCGACGTGGCCCGGCAGGCACGTGACGCGGTGGCCATGTGGAATCAGGCGGCAGGAAAGCCGGTATTTGTCGAAGGATTGGGCGGGCAGGTTAGCCTCCAGTTTATCTATGATGAGCGTCAGCAGCGCACTCAGGAAAAGCTGCGTCTTGCCGGGCAGATAGAGGGGCGGCGCCTGGATCTGGATAATGTTAAACAGTCATTTCAATGGCGGCAGCGGAATTATCAGCGTCAGCGTGCGGAGTTTGAGCGGCTTAAACAGGATTATGAATTGGCCCTGCAGCGTTACAATACCGATGTGGCTTATTGGAATGCCAGAGGAGGTGCCGATGCGGCAGCGGTACACCAGTTGGAGAACGAAAAGTATCTGCTTGGGCAGCAGCAGCGGGAAATTAATGCATTGTTGTATGAATTGCGTCAGATGGAGCGACAGCTTGATCAGGAGGTGAGTTTGCATAATGAAATTGCCGATGATATGAATAATACTTTGAATAAATTACAGCAAGGTGTGGGTGACCGTTTTGAAGGTGGGGAGTATGATTACCAGACGCGTACTATCACCATTTATCAATACCAGACCGAGGATGATTTGCAGCGTGTGTTGGTGCATGAATTTGGTCATGCGTTGATGTTGCAGCATGTGGACGATGAAGCGGCGATTATGTATTACCTGAATAATGAGCAGCCGTTGAGCTTGGGTGCGGCCGATGTGGCCGAACTGCGGCGGGTGTGTCGTCTCGATTAAGGAGGGCAGCATGCGAGCGATGGTGGGACTGTTGGCTATGTGCATGGTAACGGCCGGGTATGCACAGCAAGTGCGTACTACGTTGAAGGATCAGCAGCGGCTGATGATTACCATTTATAACGATAATCTGGCGTTGGTGAAGGACCGGCGTGAGCTTGAGCTGCCTAAGGGTGAATTGCAGCTGGCATTTCGTGATGTCAGTGCGCAAATACGCCCAGAAACCGCGTTGCTGCGTAGCTTGAATCAGCCGGGTAAGCTGTTTTTGCTGGAGCAGAATTTTGACTTTGATCTGTTAACGCCGGATAAATTGCTGGAAAAATATGTGGGGCGCAGCATAGAAGTGGTTCGCATGAATCCGGCAACGGGTGAGCAGACGCATGTGCCCGCCAAGGTGTTGTCGGCCAACCAGGGTGTGGTGCTGGAAATTGATGGGCGCCTGGAAACCGGGTTGCCAGAGCGGGTGATTTATCCGGATTTGCCGGCCAATCTGCGTGATAAACCTACCTTGTCGATGTGGCTGGATAACCAGGGTGATGTATCGCAGCAACTGGAACTGTCATACTTGACCCGAGGGTTGGGCTGGCGGGCGGATTATGTGGCCGAATTGTCACACGATGCGTCTACGCTGGATCTGTCGGGCTGGGTTACCTTGAGTAATCGCAGTGGTAGCCGCTATGCCGATGCAAGATTGCAGCTGGTGGCGGGTGAGGTCAATCAGGTGGCGGCGGTGAGCCGGCAAAACCGGGGTGGGGCGGAAATGCTAGCGATGGCGGCACCACCCATGATGGAGCAGCAGGCGTTGTTGGAATATCACTTGTATACCTTGAGTCGCCCGACCACGTTGGAGGACAATCAGAGCAAGCAGGTGGCCTTGTTGTCGGCCCAGCAGGTGGCGGTCAGTAAGCGCTTGTTGATTCAGGGGGCGGATTACTATTATCGTGGGCAATATGCCCATCTGGGGCAGCCGCTAAAGGCCGCGGTGATGCTGGAGTTTGAAAATCGTGAGCAGCAGGGGCTGGGGGTGCCGCTGCCCAAGGGGGTGGTCAGGGTGTATCAGCGTGATGCCCAGGGGAATGCCCAGTTTGTTGGGGAAGACAGGATAGCCCATACGCCGCGTAATGAGCGTCTGAGCCTTAAACTGGGCAATGCGTTTGATGTGGTTGCCGAAAAGCATCAGACCGATTTTCGCAAGCTTTCTGCGCAGATGTATGAGAGCGAATATCAGCTTGAGGTGCGTAATGCCAAGGATGAAGCCGTGGTTGTGGATGTGCAGGAGCCTATTCCCGGTGAATGGCGCATGTTGCTGGAGAATGTGCCGCATAAAAAACTGGATAGTCGTACGGCATTGTGGCAGTTGACGGTGCCCGCACGGGGTAGTGTGAAACTGAATTATCGGGTGCAGGTGAAAAATTAACCTTGTTGGCGGGCTATGCTGCTGACATTATAAGAGAAATAGTGTTTGACAGTTATTCTGTTGCTGTATAGAATGCGCCCCCTTCGAGGTTTACTAATTGATTTTTAGGAATTGTGGCTATGAAAACATTTTCCGCTAAGGCACAGGATGTCCAGCATGACTGGGTTCTGGTTGATGCAGAAGACCAGGTGTTAGGTCGCCTGGCAGCACAGATTGCTGCGCGTTTGCGCGGTAAGCACAAGGCGATTTATACGCCGCATGTAGATACAGGTGATTATGTTGTTGTCGTGAACGCTGAGAAGCTGCGCGTGACGGGTAACAAGGCTAAAGCAAAGCTGTACCATCGCCACACCGGGTATCCAGGCGGTTTGTATACAACAGATTTTACAAAATTACAGCAGCGCCATCCAGAGCGCGTGTTGCACAACGCGGTAAAAGGCATGTTGCCTAAAGGACCGTTGGGTTATGCAATGTTGAGCAAGATGAAAGTGTATGCGGGTTCAGAGCATCCACATGCCGCTCAGCAACCTCAACCTGTTAACTTGATGAAAGCATAATTATGAGCGTAACTTATAACTACGGAACGGGTCGTCGTAAGAGTGCTGTGGCACGTGTGTTCATTAAATCAGGCACCGGCCAGATTACGGTTAACAGAAAGCCGATTGATGAGTTTTTCTCACGTGAAACCGGTCGTATGATCGCCAGGCAGCCGTTGGAAGTAACCGAAATGGCCGGCAAGTTTGATATCCTGGTAAATGTACACGGTGGTGGCGAATCCGGTCAGGCCGGTGCAGTACGTCATGGTATTGCTCGCGCATTGGTTGAGTATGATGAGAATTTGAAGCCTGCGCTGAAAAAAGCCGGTCTGATTACTCGCGATGCACGTGAGGTTGAGCGTAAGAAAGTTGGTCTGCGTAAAGCCCGTCGTCGTAAGCAGTTCTCTAAGCGTTAATATCGGCCAGGTTGCTTGGTTGTATCGACGTGTCAAAAGCCGCCTTTGGGTGGCTTTTTGCATTGGTAATGATGAAACAGGACGTGTGAAATGATAAAAGTAGGCATTGTTGGTGGTACCGGATATACCGGTGTTGAACTGTTGCGTTTATTAAGTGCGCATTCTCAGGTGGCGTTACAGGTGATTACCTCCCGTTCCGATGCTGGCACCTTGGTGAGTCAGATGTTTCCCAGTCTGCGGGGCTATGTTGATTTGCCGTTTACGCATCCCGATGAAGCCGATCTGACGCAATGTGATCTGGTATTTTTTGCTACGCCTAATGGTATTGCCATGCAGCAGGTTGAGGTGTTATTGCAGGCCGGGGTGCGAGTGATTGATCTGGCGGCGGATTTTCGTATCAAAGATGTGGCTCTCTGGCAGCAATGGTATGGTATGACGCATGCCTGCCCAGACGTGGTTGAGCAGGCGGTCTATGGTTTGCCGGAAATGAACCGCGCGCAGATCAAAACGGCTAAGATTGTCGCAAATCCAGGGTGTTATCCAACGGCGGTGCAGCTGGGTTTTATGCCATTGCTGGAGGCGGGGGCGGTGGATGTTTCGCACTTGATTGCGGATGCCAAATCGGGGGCTTCCGGTGCCGGGCGCAAGGCCAATGTCGGTACCTTGTTATGTGAGGCGTCAGATAGCTTTAAGGCATATGGGGCTGCTGGGCATCGTCATTTGCCGGAAATTCGTCAGGGGCTGGCGGCGATGACCGATGAAAAACTGGGTTTGACCTTTGTTCCCCATCTGTTGCCTATGATACGGGGGATTCATGCCACCTTGTATGCCAAGCTGAGTAAAGAGGTGGATGTGCAGGCATTATTTGAACAGCGTTATCGTGATGAGCCGTTTGTGGATGTGATGCCGGCCGGTAGCCATCCGGAAACGCGCTCTGTGCGTGGTAGCAATATTTGTCGTATTGCGCTGCATAGGCCGCAGGGTGAAGATACGGTGGTGGTATTGTCGGTGATTGATAATCTGGTGAAAGGGGCGGCTGGTCAGGCAATTCAGAATATGAATATTATGTTTGATCTGCCGGAGCAAGCGTCGTTGGATCGCGCGCCGCTGTTGCCGTAATGTCCGCTGGGGTGCAGTCTGTTCTTGAGCGATTGAAGCAGCGCTATGGTGAACGCTGGTATCTGCCTTGGATCTGGCTGCTGCCTTTAGGGCTGTTGCTGCTAAGTGTGCTGCTCTGGTGGGCGCATCTGTTGGGGCAGGAGAGGGCCGGCTTCTATCGGGAGAGCCTGGAGCAGGAGGTGCGACAGCTGAATCTGATCAATGATGTGCTGATTGATGAGAATAGCCGCCTTAATAAACGGGTTGCAGAATTTGAGCAGCAAATTAAAATTGAGCAGGCGGCCACAGCGGCTACGCTGGAGCAATTAAAGGCGTTAGGGCGTGAGCATCAGTCGCAGCAGCAGGATCTGGCTTTTTTCCAGGATATTACCGCGGGCAGCAGCAGTAAAAGTAAAATGCAGGTGCAGCGCCTGGATGTGGCTGCCGACCAGCTGCCGGGGGAGTATCATCTGCAAATGATGTTGACTCGCCGTGGCCAGCGTCTCAAGGTGTTTGAGGGGTATTTTCAGCTGGTGGTTACCCTGGGTGATGGCCAGAAGACCCTGATTTTGCCACAGGGGCATGAAGATTCGGCTCCTTATGAGTTGAGTTTTCGTTATTACCAGCGAGTGGAGCAGCATATCAAGCTGATGACGGCCGATAAGGTGAGTAATATACAGGTGCGGATATTTGATCAGGATAAAGATGAGGTTATCCGGCATAATGCCAGTTTTGTAGATGATGCAAGTAAGCGGGGAGGAGCCAGTGTTGAAGAAGAAACAGCAGAAAGTCGCTCCGGTAAGGATTGATACGCTGGTAGGTGAGAATGTTGTGGTGGACGGAAATTTGCATTTCAGAGGGGGAATGCGGATAGAGGGTAAGGTCAACGGCGATATTCGCGCCGATAAGGATCAGCCCAGTACCTTGATCTTAAGTGACAAGGCCGTAGTTAAAGGCTCAGTGGTCGTTGATCACCTGATTTCAAATGGAATTATTCAGGGTTCCGTGTTTGCAACCGAGTTGCTGGAATTACAGGATAAGTCCAGGATTGAAGGGGAAGTGCATTATAAAGCGCTGGATATGCAACTTGGGGCGGTGATTGATGGTCAATTAACACATAGTGCCGAGAGCGAGACGGAAAGTGAAAAAGTAGTGCCTCTTAAGGCAGGCACGGCAGATAGTTAAAGGAGAAATTATGAACGCGGAAACACAAACAGATGATGCTTTTGATCAGGACTTACTGGTCTTTAGCGATAATGCGGCCAATAAGGTAAAGGAACTGATTGATGAAGAGGGGAATCCCGATCTGAAATTGCGAGTATTTGTCAGTGGTGGCGGCTGCTCGGGGTTTCAGTATGGTTTTACCTTTGATGAGTTGACCAATGACGACGACACTATATTGGATAAGAATGGGGTGCAGTTGTTGATTGACCCCATGAGTTATCAGTATCTGATCGGGGCCGAGATTGATTACCAGGAAGGGTTGGAAGGCTCTCAGTTTGTGATCAAGAACCCGAATGCGGTGAGTACCTGTGGTTGCGGCTCTTCCTTCTCGGTGTAATAAATGCTGACCGTGCCGTTGGGTGGTGCGGGGTTGTTGTTAAGCCAATGCGTGCAAGGTGTCTATAGGCAGCTTGCACGCGTCGATTAGATAAAGAGGGTTAGCAGTTCATTCAAGAAGTGCCGGCCTTGTGCGGTAGGTTTGATTAGCGCCGCCTGGCGTTCGATCAGGCCACGTTGTTCAGCCTGTTGCAGTTGTGTATTGATCAGGGCAATAGGGATGCCAGTATGCTGTTGAAACAGGGCTGGATCAAATCCCTGGTTCAGGCGCAACGCATTCATCATAAATTCCCCGCTGATTTCTTTAACGCTGACTTGCTGTTCGTTATGTATGGGTTGCCGCTGTTCGGCCTGCTGCATATATTGTTGCGGCTGCTTATAGCGCATTTGGCGAATCACTTTGTCATGAAAGCTAAGCTTGCTGTGTGCACCCGCACCTATTCCCAGATAGTCACCAAATTGCCAGTAATTCATATTGTGGCGTGAATGCTTATCCGCTTGGGCAAAGGCCGAAGTTTCATAGTGTTGATAGTCGTGGGCTGCCAGCTTTTGTTCAATGGCAAGTTGCATGGCAAAGCTGCTGTCATCATCCGGCAGCTCCGGCGGGCTGTGGTGAAACAGGGTGTTAGGTTCCAGGGTCAGCTGGTAGCAGGACAAATGCTGTGGCTGGAAGCTGAGTGCGCTATCGATATCGTGGATGGCCTGATCCAGCGATTGTTGGGGTAAGGCGTACATCAGATCCAGGTTAATATTATCAAAGTGCTGTTGCGCCATCTGAATGGCGGTTTTTGCCTGGCTGCTGTCATGAATGCGATCCAGCTGTTGCAGGTGCTGATCATTAAAGCTTTGTATGCCCAGTGATAACCGGTTAATTCCTGCCTGACGAAAATCGGCAAAGCGCTGACTGTCGGTAGTGCCGGGGTTGGCTTCCAGGGTGATTTCGGTCATAGGTTTTAATGCCAGCAGCATGCGTAGCTGGGTGAGTAGCTGATGCATGGCCTCACCGCTGAGCAGGCTGGGGGTGCCGCCGCCGAAGAAAACCGTCTGGACTTTTCGGCCCCAGATCAAGGGTAGCGCGGACTCCAGGTCGTTAATCAGCGCGGCAATATATTGCTGTTCTGGGATGGCGTTGTCGGCTTGATGGGAATTGAAATCGCAGTAAGGGCATTTGCGTATGCACCATGGAATATGCACGTATAGTGAAAGCGGTGGCAGGCTGCTCAGTTGCAGTCGGGTTTGTGCCGAAGATAAATTATGCAGGGTAAATGTGCTCATCTATGATCTATTCAGTGATTGAGTGTTATACAATAGCCTTGTATGGTAACGTAACTTGACTGTTAAGGTCAGGATTGTGCCCGCGAATACTCAGAATTCCAGTGATGGGGGGACCCGGCCGTGATCGATTCACCGAAAATTTTACGCGCATTAGAAATTTCTTCGTTATTTCATGATGTCCCTCGCAAACTGCTGGCGAGTACATTAAATGAGACCGATGTGTTAAGCCTGCAAGGTGGTGAAACCTTGCTTGAGGCCGGGCAGGTTAACGACCATGTTTATATTGTCTTGAGTGGGCATCTTAAGGTGCAGGCCAGTAAAGCGCATGTCGATCCGATTGCCATGCTGGGCGAGGGTGAGTGTGTGGGCGAAATGACGGTGCTGGGTGAGGGCTATACCTCGGCCTATGTGGTGGCGGCCACCGATTGTGAGTTGCTGGTGATAGGCCATGCCCAGATCTGGGCGCTGATTATCGGTTCGCATGTGGCCGCGCGCAATATGCTGAGTATTCTGGCGCAGCGTATTCGAGTTGCCGATAAATTTATGGCGGACAGTTTTGAGAAGCGTGAAGGCTTTCTCGGTCCGACTATCGTCGATGATCTGACCGGTTTATATAATGATCATTGGACCAAGAAAAAATTTGATCGGCTATTAAAGCGGGCACTGTACTCCCAGCGTATGTCCAGTCTGATTATTCTGGATATTGATGAACTGGATGATTATGCTGCCGAGCATGGCCGTTTAGGCGCCGATCAGGCGATGCGGGGGGTGGCGTATAATATTTTATATTACTTGCGCCCTGCCGATCATGCCGGCTGTTATTCCTCGCGTAAATTTGCGCTGTTTTTACCAGAAACGCCTATGCAAAATGCAAAGATTGCGGCAGAGCGAATTCAATCGGTGATTGCCAATGCGATGGTGGTGCTGCCTAGTGGCGATGCACTGCCACCGGTGCGGGCATCATTCGGTGTTACCGAAATTCGTGCCTGGGAAGATGATCTGAGCAGTTTGTTTGCTAGAGCCGATGGCGCACTCAAGCGGGCACATGATAAGGGCGGAGATTGTATTGAGCTGAATGCACCACCGCCCCCGCTGGAGGCGTAGTGCTGGAGTTGACCTGGCCGGGCTATATGGCTTGCAGTTTGTTCAGCAATTGCTGCAGGGCCTGGCCGCGGTGGCTGATAGGGTTTTTTTGTTCCGGGGTCAGTTCGGCGCAGGTTTTATTAAGCGCAGGCAGGAAGAAAAGCGGGTCATAGCCAAACCCGCCATCACCTTGAGGCTGTTCCCGTAGCTGGCCGTGCCAGATACCTTCGGCAATGATGGGCTGCGGGTCATCGGCATGGCGTAGCAATACCAGGGCGCAGTAATAATAGGCATCGCGTTGGCTGATGCCCTGCATATCCTGCAGCAGTTGCTGATTGTTGGCCGCATCGTTGCCGTCTTCTCCAGCATAGCGCGCTGAGTAGACGCCGGGGCGTCCATTCAGCGCCGGTACGCAGATGCCCGAATCATCGGCCAGCGCGGGCAGGCCGCTTTCTTTGCTGACATGACGAGCCTTGGTTAAGGCGTTCTCGATAAAGGTAGGGTAAGGCTCGTCACAGCTGCTGATGCCCAGTTCTCCCATGCTGCAGACCTCAATGGCGACACGTTGCAGCATGTTGGTCAGCTCTTTCAGTTTGCCTGGGTTATTGGAGGCTAGAACAATTTTACCTATCATGCTTGTGCCAGTGCCTGCTGTTGCTGTTGAATCAACTGCTGAATGCCATGCTCGGCCAGTTCCAGTAACTGGTTCATTTCCTGGCGACTGAAGGCATCACCCTCGGCGGTTCCCTGGATTTCTACAAAACTGCCGTTGTCCAGCATCACCACATTCATATCGGTGTCACAATCCGAATCTTCATCGTAATCCAGATCCAGTACCGGCTGCCCCTGATAGATGCCGACGGAGATGGCTGCAATCTGGTGCTTTAGCGGTGATTCGCTGATTTTTTTCTGTTTTAGCAGATAGTTGACCGCATCCTGTAGCGCCACAAAGGCGCCAGTGATGCTGGCGGTGCGGGTGCCACCATCGGCCTGAATAACATCGCAGTCCAGCTGGATGGTGCGCTCTCCCAGTTTGCCCAGGTCCACCACGGCGCGCAGGCTGCGGCCGATCAGGCGCTGAATTTCCTGGGTGCGTCCGGATTGTTTGCCGCGCGCGGCTTCGCGTCCCATGCGGCTATGTGTGGAGCGCGGCAGCATGCCGTATTCGGCGGTCACCCAGCCTTCGCCACTGCCTCTTTTGTGCGGGGGAACGCGTTCTTCAACGCTGGCGGTGCATAGCACTTTGGTGTCGCCGCATTCAATCAGTACCGAGCCTTCGGCATGTTTGGTGTACTGGCGGGTAATGGTTATTTGGCGTAGTTGGTCGGCTTGTCGTTTGCTAGGTCGCATTAAGGTATCCATAAAATATTGATAACGGGTTGTTCTGTGTTGTTTGTGGGTTGTTCGGGGGGCTGTGGCTGCCAGCACATGGCCAATCCGGTAGTGTTGTCGGCATGCCCCTCGGCACGTTCTACCGCTTCTTTAATCAGCTGCTGTAAAGTGGTCTCCAGCGGTGGTTGTTGCAGGCCTTTAGCCAGTTCTTTGTTGTAAAACATGGCCCATAAACCATCACTGCCCAGCAGTATGGTGTCCTGTGGGTTAAGGCCGGTGACGGTGCCTGGCTCCATAAAAAAATCATGGTTGGCGCCACCCAGGCAATTGGTGATCTGGTTACGCATGGGGTGAGTGTGGGCCTCGGCAGGCTTGATTACCCCTTGTTTGACCCATAGATTGACCAGTGAATGATCTTCGGTATGCACTACCGTTTGAGCATTGCGGAATAAATACAACCGGGAATCACCGGCATGACCAAAATACAGGGTATTATCGGTCACCAGGGCGGCAACGCAGGTGGTGCCGGGTTGGCTGTTGGTGTCGGGGTGCGGTAATTGCAAGATGCGTTTATGGGCGCATTCCATGGTTTTGCTGAGGAATGCCTGTGGGTCACTGAGCTTCTGTTGGGTGCTATATTGTTCAAATGACTCCACAAAGGTGTCGATGGCAATTTCTGCAGCCTGTTCGCCGTGCAGGTGGCCGCCCATGCCATCGGCTAATACCAGCATCAGGCAATGCTCGGTGTAGGCATGGGCTACCCGGTCCTGATTGTATTTTCGGTTGCCAATATGTGTGGCCTGATGGATAGTGAAATTCATGTTTGCACGTCAAATGACCTGAGGCCTAATCGTAATATAATGTGTCGTCCGAGCACAGCATTAATTTTAAGAAAGTATTGTTATGATCTGTAGTATGACCGGCTATGCTAACGTTAGTAGGGAGTTGCCACAAGTTTCTTTTGTTCTGGAACTCAAGGCGGTGAATAATCGTTATTTGGATATTCAGTTTCGTATCCCTGATGATTTGCGTTATTTGGAGGCCGGTTTTCGTGAGCGTATTGCCGCTAAATTGGCTAGAGGCAAGGTGGAGTGCCGGTTAAGTGTGCAGGCTCGTGCCGTTGCAGATTCGCAAGCGTTGAATACGGCATTGCTGCAGCAGTTGCAGCAGCATTCCGGTAAGCTGCAGGGATATTTTCCTCAGGCTAGGGAGTTGAGTGTGGCGGAGCTGTTAAACTGGCCCGGTATGCTGGTGCAGCCGGCGGCCGATATGGCGCAGCAGACTCAGCAGTTGTTAGCGTTGATGGATAGTGTGCTGGATGAATTTAATGCATCGCGTCAGCGTGAGGGCGATAAGCTTAAGCAGTTTTTATTGCAGCGGGTGGCACGTATGCAGCAACTGCGCGAGCAGGTGATGCCACGTTTGCCCGCTGCAATCGAGGCGTATCGGCAGCGTTTATTGGCTAAATTGAGTGATGTTTTGCAGCAGATTGATGATGAGCGTTTGTCTCAGGAAATCAGTGTTTATGCTGCGAAAATTGATGTGGATGAGGAGTTGTCCCGGCTTGACGGACATTTGACCGAGGTATTGCGGGTGCTGGATAAGGGTGGCCCGGTGGGCAAGCGCTTGGATTTTTTGATGCAGGAGTTGAATCGGGAGGCAAATACCTTGGGCTCCAAATCGGTGGATGCTGAAGTTTCCAGAGCCGCGGTCGATATGAAAGTAGCTATTGAACAAATGCGCGAGCAGGTTCAAAATCTCGAATAATGTTTCATGACGTTTCAAAGTGTCTTTAATTTATTGAAAAACCTCGTTTTTGCGAGGTTTTTTTGTTTCTGTCTGTTTACAGGTTTGTCATCTTGTTTCAGAATGGTGGTGACAGAAATGGTGACAGATTTTTCTGTCACCATGATGATTTAACAAAATATCATAATCTGTCACCATTTGTTATGATTGCAAGGGCTATCTTTATGAAACTAAACGATAAACAAATTAAGTCACTTTTGCGTAAAAAAGAGGCTGGGCGTTTTTCGATAGGAAACGGACTTTATTTCCGAGTAAGTGATGAAGGCTCAGGTTTTTGGGTTTGTCGCTACACGATAAATAATAAACGTCGTGAAATAACGCTTGGTAAATATGGAAGCAAAGCAGATGAGCTTACCTTATCAAAAGCGGTAGCTAAAGCTGCACAGCTTAAAGTGGATGTAAAAGATGGTATCGACCCGTTAGCTGAAAAGAAGCGGCCTGACAGTATAGGAATACAAACGGTTGATGATTTGGCAGCTGACTGGATAGTTAATGATCTTGAAAAGCGACTGAAGCATCCAAGAATACCTCGACGAATATATCAAAAGGATCTTGCTCCTGTGTTGGGAGAATTAAGCTTAGAGCGTATAACCCCCATGGATGTACGTGCTGCCATAGAGCAAATTGCAAATAGCGGCCGCCCAACGATAGCAAATGATGCTCTGATGTATAGCAAGCAGCTTTTCAGGCATGCTATACGACTTAACTTAATGAGATTTAACCCTGCTGAAGCTTTTAGTATTCAGCATGCTGGAGGGGTGGAAAAGAGTCGCAGTCGAGCTTTAACTATGGATGAGCTGGAAATTACATTCAAAGTGTTAAGTGATAGTGATAACCAATTTGGACGTGAGAATTATTTGGCAGTAGCTCTGCTTCTAATTTTGGGGGTTCGTAAGGGAGAGTTAATTGCTGCTAAATGGTGTGAGTTTGATATAGGGGCGCGTATATGGCACATGCCTAAGGAGCGAAGTAAAACAGGCGTGGCGATTAGTATTCCGCTTCCTGATGTTGCTATCGCGTGGTTAGAGGAGTTGTATTTGCGGGCATGTGGCTCAGATTTTGTTTTTCCTAACCGTCGAGCAAGCAAGCGATTTGGTCATATTAGTCCTGATACTCTTAATCATGCCTTAGCTAAGCAATTTGGGTTAAAGGTTCGCTCTGGTAAAGCCTCAGATAATAACTTAGGAAAGGCTGGAGTTGAGCATTTTACCTTGCATGATTTAAGGCGGACTTGTCGGACTTTGCTTGCTGATATGGGGATTGCCGGGCATGTGGCGGAACGCTGTTTAAATCACAAGCTTAAGGGCGTAGAAGGTATTTATGACCGCTATGATTATCTAAGTGAGCGAAGAGAGGCGCTAGAAAAAATGGCTGAAAGAGTTGCACCTCTTGTAAATATAAGTGCGGATCTTGGTATGCCAGCTTTCAAAAGCAGGTGTTTTTCCTAAATATGAATTCGGCTAGCCTGTGGTGTAAGAGGGGGCTATCTTCTTGTATGTAGCCAAGCCTCAACATCACTTCTCAACCAGCCGACACTACTCACACCAAGTGGCACTCGTGCAGGAAAGTCACCTTTACGTTCCAGTCGCCAAATGGTACTGCGAGATAAGCCAACCAACTTGGTGACTTCTTGTGTTCTGAGTATGCGATCAGCTTCGCTATTTTCCGGGACGGAAACAGTTTTTGGAGTGTTTCCAATGACATTATTTAGCAGGTGTTTTAATAACTGATATCCAAATAGCTGTACTTCTGTTTTGCTAACTTGGATATATTGAATTTCTTTTTTCTTAACCAGGTTTTCTAGATCAGATAAGGGGCAACGTAGAAATAGCGCAGCTTCATTCAATGTAAAACGCTGATAAAGCGCAATACCCATACTGTCTGCTATTTCTTTAAGTTCATTATCTGAAAGTGTTTGCATTCTGACTAAGTTTTTGTGGCAAAATGAGTTTTTTTGATGATTATATTATAATCACAGTATGGCTGATACCGATCATATCTACAATCCTTCTAATGACTCCCTAGCGGAACGCATTCGTGCTTATCGCGAGGTGCATCAGGCGTGGATGAATGTTGAGGCTAGCATGAAAGAAGTGGGTGATTCTGAATTTGATGATTACCTTGGTGAGCGTGAAGAGGTTGAATATGCTTATAACGCCACAGTCAAAAGCCTCAAGATGGCAGTAGAAAATATTGATCAGAGTGAGTTACAACAAGCTCAGGAGCAAGGTTTACTGAGCAAAGATGAAATGGTCGAGATTATTCAAGAAAAGCGGATGCAGGAAATGCAATCGCAGTATTCAAGCCAAGAGCACTCACATTCTCGCGGTCATAGTCAGTAATTTCAAAGCAAGCTTGATGTTTGCTGATTAAAACTTGCTTTTTAAGCTATTTCCTTATAATCAAAATAATGATTCTCGATCTATCGTGTTAGGTTTTCGTACCTGAATGGTAGTGTATATTTCTTAATCATTATTTTATGAGTCAATGACAAACAAGCTTGCTAGATAACAGCCAGTCAGCAGAGCTTGATCCACAAAAAAATATTATTCCTGTCGCAGATGGTGAGGTATTTGAAATTATCAGCACTGAAGCCAATTACGACCGTTGGTCAAACTTTCTTTTCCCGCATAGCAAAAGCCCTAATATTTACGGAAGACGTGCTATGCAATGGAAAGCAGAGCTACCTAATGGTCGTATTGCGGATTCTATGATTGAAGTGATACCCGCACAAGATGCCAAAAGCTACACCACGAAAACCTATGATGTATTTTTAGCACTGATTGCAATTTGGAAAGAGCGTCATATGCCAGATGCCCCAATGGAGCTGTTTTTAAGTGAAATCGCCAGAAAGTTGGATTTAAAGCCCAGTGGTAAAGCATTAAACAGCATATTGGAAGAGTTACGTTGTCTTGAAGAGACTAAAACCTCTTGGGTGTTTTCATTTAAAACAAAAACTGGCTCTGAAGAAACTTACAAAGGCCAAAGAGTGTTGAGCATATTTCACTACACCAAAGTCAAAGAACGTAGCCAGTGAACCGTTAGCGGTAAATGTACCGTGCGTTTTTCAGATCACATCATGACCAATATTCGTAACCGTGTCACGATTCCCGTTAATTTTACTGCGCGTAAATCCATAAAATCAGAAGTTGCCAAAGCTATATATAATCGTGAGGACAGTATTCTTGCCAAGATAGATAGGCATGAAAAAACCGCAATGAATTTGATTACCGAAGCTAATCTGACATTAAATCGCTATCGTTATAAAAGCCAGCGTAAAGCTTTTGCTGAACTGATACAAAAAAACCTTGATGGTTTACCCCTATCCAGCCCTAATGCCACACTGAAAGTGGATTTAATCGAAACCAGTAATAAACAAGACTGGAAGTGTGTGTTTATCAAACAACTGGATAAGCCTGCAGCTAAATCCAATTCCCTACCGATTATAAATAAAGATGCTCAGTTCCGTGATTACCTGGTTGATCTGATCGTTGATACCGTATGAGACAGAAAACAAAACAGTCGTTTATATAACCTGTTTGCACTGCATTATTCAGAAAATCTAATCCGCCGTGTCATTGGTGAATATAAGGAACTGGTAGAGATTGGAACTATACAGAACAAGCAAAGCTACTTTACGGCGATTATGCACACGCTATGCCATAAACTGAATAAAGCGTGGATTAAGGCCTGTGATAAAAACTGTAAATATAGACCAGAAAACCAGTTTTTCCCTGAAGATTAAATCTCTGTTTAATCTTCGATCCTGTATGTAAATGGATTGAAAATCTTCGATCTATTTTTGAAATGTTAGAAAAATATTCGATCCAAAAAAATAATTCTTCGACCCTATGTGTAAATTAGATTTTTAGACAGGGCTTTATAAAAAGCAAAACCCAGCAATGTTAAAAAGTCTCAGTATTTAAGAGTTAATTGAATAAGAGTTAACTGAATAAAATACAGTATCAAAAATCAGCTAAAAAGCTAAAATTTAATAATTTTTTAATGTTGCTAACAAACCAAGCAAACAACAGCTTAATTAACTTTGCACCACTGATTTTTTACTAATCACCAAACCCCAAAATAAACGCCTGCTGCTCAAAAAGAAAAATAGGCAAAAATTGCCTTCTAATGAATTTTAATGGAATACAGTAGGTAACTAGGTAAAAACATCAAAACAAGCACCAAAACATAAATTTTTAGTGTTTTTGAGTGATTTTTGAACAAAGGCTAAGCTGTTTTTAAATTTATGCCGCCAATACTGACATGGGCACTGGTTCAGTTGAGTAAATAGCTACACTATTGTTTCTTATTAGGAATTAAGGCAATTAATTTGTATTTGAAAAATCCCTTCCCTGCGCAAAGCCTTATCCAATGCGCCAATTACAGTGAAAGAGGCTTGCTTTGTTGTGAAATAAATAGAAATTAGTATTTAATAATCAAATATTTAAAAGCCAAACTGAACCAGTGCCCTGACACGCGGGAACGAAAAAAATAGCAGTTCGATCTAGCTGTAACGACCTGCATTTATAAATTCGCCGACCTGAAAACAGAGAAATTCTTGGCTCAAAATAATTGATTCTATCCAGCATCTCAAGCCCAGATTAAATGGAAATGAGCCTGCAATCATAAATCACAGGCTCAATTGTAATATCCTCGACCCAGATTAACTGAAAATAGTTTTTAGCCATCATTGTTCAACGATTTTTTATTGCAGACGGCTACTGCTAAATGCTATTCTTTGCCTTCACAATATTGTATAGACCTTGCTACAAGTTTTGTTCATACCGCTTCAGTCGATCACTTTTTAAATTGTCAGAAAGTTCAGACATTAGTGCTGTAATTCGTCCTGGTTCATAGTCTTTCCACTTGGATACATCTGACATTACTTGCCTAAAAACCTCTTCTTTAAGGCGATGGCCTAGCTGAACACCGAAGTTACTTGGAAAAATACTACCAAAGCTTCTTCTTACTTCTTCGCATTTGGGAGACATGGCAATAAAATTAATAACATACTCAGGCCTCATTATGTACTGTGAATTGTTCTTCTCAACAAGATCATAAGTATGATTTAGAACCCGCTTTTGATTAGTCATCCACCAGGTTTTTAGCCCATACTCTGAAACTGACCCTATTTCATTGTTAGCTTTACGCAACCCATATATTCCATGTACAAGTAATGCAGAGTTATATGCTAGAAGTTCATTTTCTTTGTCATCATTTTCTAGCATCGAATTCGATAGTGACTTAACATCGTCAATATTGCATTTTATCTCCAACTCACTATTTTCAATAAACTTAAGTTTGTATTCAGATATAAGGTACTTACGCAGTTCCTCTTTTCCTTTAGGAGAACGAATATTTTTATAAGTTATAAATTGCTCAACAAATGAAGTCCAGGACCTAACTTTATGCTCCTGCTTAGCGTAAAAATAGGCTCTTATAAGTATTTTATTACTATGTCTTGCGATTTCTTTGGTTATATAAGGCTCCATCTCAGAGAAATGATTAATAAATTCAAAGTAAGTACCTAATATATGAGTATAAATTTCATCAAGAACACATTCTGATAGGTACAATGACATTCCAGAAGCAGAAGCCATCCTAATCAAGTTTCTTGCTACTTGATCTTCTTCATCTAAATACCTTTCTGATAGAGCCTTCACAAGAATATCGCTACCAAGGAAAAGCTGAAAAGAGGAACTCATAAAACTAAAATATTCGATAATTTTAGGCTCAGCCTGTAGTGTAAAAAGAAGAACATACGTTTTTGAAAGATTATTTAAATATTCTCTTTGGTTTGGAGATGCTTGATAAAATATTTTTCGTATTATTAATTCTATATAATCTCGATATTTCGATAGATCATCTACTTGTATAGGTGAATTTTCTAACACTTTATCAATGCAATCGGAGACAACTAGAGGGGCTTCATTATCATCATTTGAAGTCAAAAAATGCGAAAACAATAAACCTTGCTTTTCGAAAATTCTATGGATTACCTTTTCAGATAATTCAGCAATAATTTGATATTCTCCATCATCTGAATCGAAAAGATCACTTGCGATTAATTTTAACTCTTCTATAAATCGAATTTTTAATGACTCATCGACCTTGTTTTCATCTTTTATTATTTCCCTAGTTTCAAAAGGTAGGCAATATTTTTTTTCCTTGCGGTACCATCTTACCTCCCTCCCTAAGCTATCTTTTTTTCTTAAAACTTCTAGTCTTTTTCTTATGTGCCCTTTTAGAAGTTTTAACGACCAAGGAAATTCATAAAATATTTTTTTACTAATTTCTTCTTCATTCATAAATATCCTTTTGTCTGGGTCAGTGCCAGATAGAGACCAAAGGATCATGGTATCGGCAAGAGAGTGAACAAGTTTTCTGTCCCCAAGCCTGTTAGTCACTTCATGCTGTAAGAAAACGAATGCTGTTGGATCAGTAACATGCGTCGAAGAAAATGAAGTGTCCCCCCTTGCTACATTCGTCAAAAATTGGGTATATACGGCTAAATTGTTATTGAATGCTGCAATAGTCCCAATAGAATCATTGATATGACTAAGGATATATTTCCTATCCCTTATTTTTACATTGACTGCTAATTCATCCGTCAGCAAATCTTCTTCTTGATCGATATGAGGGATAAGTCTGCTTGTAAAATAATAGAGAGTTTTTACATCTCTACCGAAATCCTTCAAGCGTTTCACGGTACCTCTAACTTTATTCCTGTGATTTTCTTGCCTAGTGATTTGGTAATAGGATCGTCCATTTCCTGAATCATAAATTCCATCAGCACCTCCATCGTGTACTCCCCCAAGAGGAATAAAATCTCTCCCTTCTAAAGAGCATAGAAACTCTTGAGCAAACTTTTCAAATGCAAATCCTTCTACTTTTTCCAAAGAAATTTCAACCAAATCATGATGAATATTTATATTTTTATCGGCCATTATTTTCCTAAATTATTAGGTTATAGAACCACACGAAAAGTGTACATTCTGTATGCAACGTTCTAGGTGTATTTTTAAAATTTGTTAACCACTGCTTCATTAAAGTGTACCTAAATGAGACAGCACTGTGAGACATTTATCGCGTCTCAATAGGGTTGTTTGCAAATTTGAAACATGATAAATTTTCGGGTCTAGAACTAAATGAGACAAAAATGCCATTTTACGGTTATGCACGTGTTTCAAGCACAGACCAAGATTTTACGATTCAAGAGAGATCGCTGCGAGAAGCAGGCTGCGATATTATTCGCTCTGAAAAAGTAAGCGGAACCAGTCGCACAGGTCGAACTGAGCTTGAAACCCTTCTGGAGTTTTTACGAGCTGGTGATACATTAGTTGTCACTCGTGTTGATCGTTTAGCTCGAAGTATTAAAGACCTTCAGGACATCGTACATACATTAAAAGAACGAGGCATAGCATTAAAAGCAGTGGAACAGCCAGTTGATACAGATAGCGCTGCCGGGAAAGCATTTTTAGATATGCTGGGCGTATTTGCTGAATTTGAAACTAACTTGCGTCGAGAACGCCAACTTGAAGGTATCGCAAACGCAAAAGAACGAGGGGTATATAAAGGAAGGAAACCCTCTGTCGATGACGCAGAAGTATTTCGTCTGTCAAAAGAGGAAGAACTAGGCGCAACAGAAATTTCTCAACGGCTCAATATCAGTCGAGCCTCAGTTTATCGGGCCTTAGCCCGCCATGACCAAGCAGCGTAACATTATTCCACCTGATTCGCTGCTGCAATTGCAGCAGCGTCTTGATTGCCTGCCTGTTCGTAGTCCTGAAAGAAAAAAACAAGTTGAAGCTTTTGCTAGCTTATATGCTGTATCTACAACCACGATCTATCGTTACTTAAAAACTTTTAATCAACCTAAACCGGCCCACCGCTCTGATCGAGGAAAAACTAGGTGTTTACCAGATAAAGAGCTCACCTATTATTGTGAATTGATTGCCGCATTGAAAATGCGCACTACCAACAAGCAAAACCGCCACATATCGACTGTTCGTGCGATTGAAATTATCGAAGAACATGGCGTTGAAACAGCCCAAGGATTAGTAAAACCGCCGAAAGGCGTATTGTGTAAATCAACCATCAATCGGCATATAGCTCAGCTGGGACTAGATCAATCTCGATTATTACGTGAACCTGTTTCTGTCAGATTTCAAGCGGAACATAGCAATGATTGCTGGCAGTTTGATATGTCACCATCGGACTTAAAGCATATTGACTACCCAGAGTGGATAGATCCAAACAAAGGAACGCCAACACTGATGTTATTTAGTGTTGTTGATGATCGAAGTGGTGTTTGTTATCAGGAATATCGTTGTGTTTATGGAGAAGATGCTGAATCGGCATTACGATTCCTATTTAATGCCATGTCAGCTAAATCAAGTGATTTCCCATTTCAAGGCAGACCTCAAATGATTTATCTGGATAACGGGCCTGTTGCTAAAAGTCGAGTATTCCAGAACGTGATGCTTTCCTTGAATATTAAATGGCAAACTCATATACCAGCGGGGAAAGATGGACGGCGTACAACCGCAAGATCCAAAGGTAAGGTAGAGCGAGCGTTTCGCACAGTAAAAGAAGCTCACGAAACACTTTACCACTTTCACCAACCACAAACAGAGCTACAGGCTAATGAGTGGTTACTGAACTACTTGGTTAAACGATACAACACGCAAAAACACCGAACTGAAAAGCATAGTCGAATACAAGACTGGGAACAAAATTTACCCGCCGCCGGTTTTCTAGAAATGTGCTCCTGGGAACAATTCTGTAAATTCGCTCGCGAACCCGAGCGTAGAAAAGTTGGGGCAGATGCCCGGTTTAAAATATCAGGTACAGAGTATGAGGTTGAACCCGATATGGCAGGCGAAAATGTCGTTTTACTATGGGGACTGTTCGATGATGAAATGTATGTTGAATTTGAAGGACAGAAGTTTGGGCCATACTTCCCTGTTTCTGGGCCAATACCACTACACCGCTATCGGTCATTTAAGCGGAGCAAAGCGGATGAGAAAGCAGATCGTATTCGTGACTTGGCAGAGCAAATTGGTTTACCTATTAGTGCGCTCACCGGCAATGATTTATCGGTTACCCCAACTGAACCTGAGAAGGTAATACCAAGTCAGCCTTTTGAAGCCGAACTTCAAGAATTTGAGTTTCAGAACCCAACAACGGCTAAGTTAGCTATTGCTGATGATCTAGCCAAACCTTTATCCAAGTTATCTCAAGCAGATCGCGACTACATTAATCAATTACTAGAAGAAACGTTAGTTCGCCGAGTCATATTGGAAAAGGTTCGTCATTATTTCCGTAATAAAACCAAGGGAGAGCAACATGCGAGTTGAAGTGATGGAGCATTATGGACTGACGAAGCCGTTAAGCCAGGCTGGATACTATGAAACAGAACAACACCAGCAGTTATTATCCGATATAAAGGCGGCCATATTAGAGGGGCGTCTAATCGCAGTATCTGGCGTTGTGGGTAGTGGCAAAACGGTCACTATGAGAAGGCTCCAAGAAATACTTGAAAAAGAAAAGCGTATCACTGTGGCCAGGTCATTGTCGGTTGAAAAACACAGTTTAAAACTGGCAACATTAATCAGCGCGTTGTTTTATGACTTATCTAGCGATAAAGAGCCTCAAATACCCAAACAAGGTGAACGACGAGAACGCGCACTACAAGAAAAATTTAAGCAAAATAAGAAGCCGGTCGCATTATTTGTTGATGAAGCCCACGATCTGAACGGCCACACACTAGTTGGATTAAAACGCCTAATGGAAGTGGTAGAGCAAGGCGGAGGGCGTTTGTCTGTAGTGCTTTCTGGTCATCCAAAATTACGGAATGATCTTCGTAAATCGACAATGGAAGAAATTGGATACAGAACAGATACATTCACATTAGATGCAATTACAGGTAGTCAAAGAGAGTATATTTTTTGGTTGCTGAAAGCCTGTACATCACAAGAAACAGATCCTGAATCCCTGTTATCCATCGAGGCAATTGACCTGTTGGCAGATAAGCTTCGTACACCACTACAAGTACAACAACACCTGGCATTAGCTTTAGAAGCTGGCTATCAAACTGGTGAAAGTCCTGTCTCGGTCGAGTTGGTTGAAAGCATATTATCTCGTGATATTGATGACTTAGAAGCTATTCTGACCAGACACGGCTATCGTCTGAAAGATATGACCGAGCAATTTAATGCCAAGGCAGCAGAGATCAGAGCATTGTTTAGGAAGGAACTTAATCCCAATAGGGCTACAGAAATACAGGATCGGATTCGGGCTATTGGCCTACCGGTTTAAGAGCTACTACTATAACTTTAAAACAATTAACCAAGGAAAAGGCTGTATATGAAATTAATAAAAGCGCAAGTTACAAATTTCCGTTCAATTGAAGATAGTGAAGTATTTGAAATTGGAGACTTAACATGCTTAGTTGGGAAAAATGAGGCAGGAAAAACCGCAATCCTTAAAGCTTTACATGGATTAAGCCCAATTGATGGTTTTAAATATGACAAGACTAGAGATTATCCCAGAAGACACATAAACAAATTTGGTGATCGTCATAGTGATGGGGAATCAAAAACTGCTAAAACATGGTGGGAATTAGAGGAGTGTGACTTAGCTGAAATAGAAAAGCTACTTGGTTCAGATGTTCTTAGTAGTAATAACATTGAGGTTACAAGTTATATTGGCCGTAATAACAATATATGGTCAATTCCGTTAGATAATAAGAAGTGTTTAGATAATTTAATAGACCGTCATGGCTTAACCAAAGAAGATAAAGAGCCTATTGAATCCTGTAAAACTACTGAACAAGCTTTAGAGCTATTAGCCGAAATATCCGATCAGCTCACTCCTGCACAAAGCGCATTTGTAAATGTAGTCAAAGGTTTTAGAAATAATTCAGCAATGTTGGCCGCTATAGATCTACTCAGCAAAAGAAAACCAGGTTTCTTCTATACGTCACATTTCGAGCGTATGTCTGGAGAAGTGTCATTGCATAAGCTAACTACTGACAAAGCTCACGATACAGTTAGCAGCAGTGACAAAATATTTATGGATTTTTTGGAATATGCGGGAACGACTATAGAAGAACTAGAAAATGCAAGCACGTACGAGGACTTAGTTTCTCAGTGTGAAGGCGCTTCAAATGAAATTACAGACGAAATATTTGAGTACTGGAGCCAGAATGAAGCTCTATCAGTAAAAATTGATATGAACCAGGGGAGGCCTGAAGATCCGCACCCATTTGATTCTGGGACTATTGCAAAAATTCGGATTGAAAATCAAAATCATCGAGTAACCGTTCCTTTATCAGAGAGGAGTGCTGGTTTTGTATGGTTTTTCTCATTCCTATCTCAATTTAAACAGTTAAAGAAAACGACAGGAAAAGCTATTATATTGCTTGATGAACCTGGTTTAACTTTACACGGCAAAGCTCAATCTGACTTGTTAAGGTATATAGAGGAAAGAATTTTACCTGAGCATCAAGTGATATATACAACTCACTCACCGTTTATGGTTCCAGCACAAAGACTTTCAGATGTTCGAGTGGTAGAAGATGTTATTGATTACAGGAATCCTCGTAAACCAATAGTTAAGGGCACCAAAGTAAGGGCTGACGTATTATCAGTTGATAAAGATACATTATTTCCTTTACAGGCTCATCTAGGTTATGAAATTACCCAGACTCTTTTCGTTGGAAAAAACTGCATTCTTGTAGAAGGCCCATCCGACATTGTGTATTTACAAGTAATGTCTGAGGCATTACGAAAACGCAAAAGAATTCACCTTGATGCAAGGTGGACAATCTGCCCTACGGGCGGTTTGGATAAGGTTTCATCGTTTGCTTCATTATTCTCTGGTAATCAACTAAATATTGTTGTCTTATGTGACTTTGGTGATGGGGATAAAAAGAAGGTTGAGCGCTTAAGGCAGAGTCAAATTTTGAAGTCTGAGCGTATTCTGACGGCTGCTGATTTCACTGGCAAATCAGAAAGTGATGTAGAGGACTTATTTGACTCCGCATTATATTGCGAGTTAGTAAACGCATCAATGGAGTTAGAAGACGAAAACAAAGTCACTCCTAGTAAATCTGAAGCCGCGATTAAATCACCACGCTTGGTAAAGCAAATAGAGGCTCTTTGTAATGTTTTACCAGCAGAGTGTCCTTCTTTTGGTCATTACGTGCCTGCTGAATGGTTATTACGGAATCCATCAATTTTGGATGAGGATAACGAATCGGTAAATAAGTCTTTAGATCAATTTGAAAAAGTATTTAAAGAGTTAAACTCATTCATTGATTAATCTATTTGAATAATAAAGATTAATATACATAATTTGAGTTAAAAAATTATGGTTTCCAGTTCAGCGAATTCATAAATTCAGGTTCTCAAAAATAACTAAATATAAAGGAAAAGTAATGGCTGAAAACTTAAGTCAACGTATCGTATATTTCATCAGCAAACTATCGCCTCTATATATGTACGAAAAGGTAGATGATTTAGATTGTGCTAGATCTGTATATGACGGCACTTTAATTTCCCCAGTTTTAGATAAAGAAGGAGCTGATTTGGACGATGAGCTTGATTGGGTTAAAGTTTCTTGGCAAGGAGACTCCAGCCGATCTAGCATCGTTCATGGTACCGAAATCGCTCATTTAGCAATTGTTAGATATGCGGAAATTCATGCTTTACCTGAACTACCTATAAGTATTACTAAAAATAAATTTCAGCACATGGCCGAGCACTTCAACTTCAAAACAGGAGCTTCTTTAAACCTTGGGTAATAATGATGCTTGATAGATCTATTCCCAGTTAATTTGGGTCGAGGATATTGCAACTGAGCTTGGGATTTATGATTGCAGGTTCAGTTGCATTTACCGTGAGTCCGCTAGGTCCGATAGATTCAATTATTCTGAGCCGAAAAACGGCTTGTTTGCAGGTCGGGCGATTTATAAATGCAGGCCGTTACATCTAGCGAGTCAGTAAAGAAGCCTGAAAATTAACTTTAGGCTAAATTTTTATGACTCACATCACTACTAAAATCAGTGCCACGATAACAAACAGTCAAATGATTACTAGAGAGATTGTGAGGCTTTTCATGGTGTGGAATTTACCGATCCAGTGCTCTTTATCAGAAATCGCTGTTTCGTACTTTGCAATCCACTCTTTTTTCTCAGAATCTGCCAGCACTTTAAGCTGTCAGTATTTCGTAACCTTCCGGCAGGTTAGCGTGATTGGGAATGATTTATCTGTTATGCCGCGATTTTCTCAGCGGTTTGTTGATAATTCCACGGCAAGCAGGCGTGGGGGTTTTGTTTCACCAATGCCTTGTTTTGCTGTACCCAGGTCAGGTAGTCAAAGGGGTTGACGCTATTGTGGATACAGGTGGTGATGGTTGAAATCAGCATGTCACCAATGTGCGCACCGGTGAGTGTTTTGTAAAAATACGCGTTCTTGCGATTGCGAATCAGCACCTTGAGTTCGGTTTCCATCCGGTTATTATCCAGTGGCATACCGGGGGCACGGCAGAATTGCGTCAGCCCGTCATAGTGACGGATAAAATAACCCATCGCCTGACCCAGACCACTGTTTTCTTCCACGTCTTTCGATGCCAATTGCTGTTCAAACTGTTGTTTGAGCGCGGCCATCACCGGTAAGCTGTGCTTCAGATGGTAAGCCTGTCGCTGTTCAGGGGATAGTCCTTGCTCCCGGCTCTTATCATCATATTTCCAGATCCGTTTGTATTGCTCCAATACCGGTGGCACCGCCGTCGGAAAGGATTCAATGATGTCCACGAATTGACGCCGACCATGGTGGCATTGCATAGGCCATGGATTACCTCGGTAACCGTGGGCCGGTTATGACTCAACGCATCACTCATCAACAATGGTGGCGATAGATTGCTTGCCCTCGGCTTAAGAATCTCATCTAACCATTCACCGGCATGGCCGATGTTGGTCTGAATCAGCACCACGATTTGATCGGTGTCCAATGTGGCGATCAATCCGGAGGTATTAACCCCGGTACGGCGTTTGTTCTTGCCGGTTTTTCGATCGGGTTTGAGTCGTTCGGTTTCGGTCAGAATCCGATGGCTGGTGTCGTCAATGGTAAAGC